>JBCNVB010000002.1:0-79041 GCA_039630415.1 bacterium
ACATATTGTATTAATGTGAATAAAAAACTTCCGATTGGTGTAAGTTCGTTTGAAAAAATCAGAACCGACAATTATTACTACGTTGATAAAACTCATTTTATTAGAAAACTAATAGATCAGGGTAGCTATTATTTTTTATCCCGCCCACGAAGGTTTGGAAAATCTTTATTTCTTGACACCATTAAATGTGCTTTTGAAGGGAAAAAAGAGCTTTTTGAGAACCTTTTTTTAGAAAAAAATTGGGACTGGAGTGTATCCTTCCCCGTAATCAGAATTGACTTTTCCAAACGAGTATTCGATTCCAATGATCTTATCAACAAAATTCTTCAAAATCTAGATTTCTATTTTCAACTATTCCAGCTACCGAAACCAAGTCATTACAATGACTACCAGTTTGCTTTTGAACAACTTATCATTCAAATCTACAATAAATACTCTAAGCAAGTAGTTTTGTTGGTTGATGAGTATGATAAACCGATACTAGATAACATAGAAAATCCTCAAATAGCTTTGCATATTAGAGAAACCCTTAAAGCCTTCTATCAAACAATTAAACCACTTGATAAATATCTAAAATTTGTTTTCATAACAGGAATCTCAAAATTTGCAAAAGTTTCCCTATTTAGTGGGCTTAATCAGTTAAGAGATATCACTTTATCCAAGGAATACTCAACGATATGTGGATATACCCATTATGAACTTCTTTCTACTTTTGGAGATCTTTTAAACTCCCAAGAAGAGATCCAAAAAATACAGGAGTGGTATAACGGGTATAGTTGGTGTGGTGAGTTAGTTTACAACCCGTTTGATATTCTTCTCTATTTGCAAGAGCGTCAATTCTTACCCTATTGGTTTGAAACTGGAACTCCCTCTTTTCTCATGAAAGTCCTTCAACAAAAACAGTTCTATATCCCGCAGTTAGAAAAAACATTTTCTTCTGATAAACTACTCGAATCTTTTGATATTGAATTTATTGAACCTGAAGCTCTGCTTTTCCAAACAGGTTACCTGACGATTAAAGATCAGTTTGTAAAAAACAATCGAATCAGATATGTTCTATCATATCCCAATTTAGAAGTCAAAATTTCTCTAAATGAAACTTTATCTTCTCTTTTTGCGGGTTCCACGTCAGCAAAAGAGAAGATTTCCATACAACTTGAGGCTATTTTTGATAATGGTGATTTAGATTTTCTTCCTGGTTTTCTCAACAATTTATTTGCACAAATTCCTTTTCAGTGGTATACAAGAACTTATCAATATGAAGCTTTTTACTGCACTGTGTTTTATGTTTTTTTGGTAGCCACTGGAATAAATGTGATTGCTGAAGATACATCTTCTACGGGCAATATTGATTTAACTGTTTTATATCGAAACACTGCGTATATATTTGAGTTCAAAGTAGATAAAGGGCAGCCGATTGAACAGATCTTAACTAAGCAGTATTATAGTAAATACCTACACTATGAGAAAATTTTTGCAATTGGAATAGTGGTTGATTCTTCTTCCAAGTCTATAAAGCAATTCCAAATTCAAAAAATAAAGTAATTCAAGAAGCTCAAATAATTGGATACTTTTTGTGCAATCTTTCTTTAGCACTAGAATACTTATTTAAATTCCTCTTTGGCACATTTAAACCCGTGAATAGTTGCTTGCATATCAGTATTTTAAGATATGTATTTCTACAAATTTTGCCTCAAATCTCCCATTTGAAAAACCTTCCGTTTGAAAAACCTTCCGTTTGGAAAATTTTTTCGTTGGAAAAATTTTTTCGAAGGAGTAAAAATTATGTAAACCTAATATATGTTTGTGAGTAAAAAACTACCAATAGGTATCAGTTCATTTGAAGAAATAAGAAGGGGAAATTATTACTATGTGGACAAGACGCATTTCATTAAGAGGTTGATAGATTAAGGTAAGTACTATTTTCTATCTCGCCCTCGCAGATTTGGAAAATCTCTATTTTTAGATACTATCAAATGTGCTTTCGAAGGGAGAAAAGAACTGTTCAAAGGTCTATTTTTGGAACATAACTGGAATTGGGAAGATAACTATCCTACCCTACGTTTTTCATTTGATACTACGTTCAAAGATGCTAATGACCTGGAAGACTTCATAAAATGTCTTCAACAACACTGGGCTAATCACTACAACATTGAACTTAACTCCAACAATCTGGGTTTCCGTAATTTTCAACTGATTGAAAATATATACAAAAAAACCAACAAACAAGTTGTTGTTTTAGTAGACGAGTATGACAAGCCAATTCTAGACCAAATAGAAAACTCTCAAACTGCGAAGGAGATCAGAGAAATTCTAAAAGGATTTTATCAAACTCTAAAACCTCTCGATAAGTACCTTAAGTTTGTATTTATTACTGGCATCTCTAAATTTGCAAAGGTGTCACTCTTTAGCGGACTTAATCAACTAAATGATATTTCTGTTGACAAAGAATACTCCACTATTTGTGGATACACTGAAGGTGAGTTGATAACCACCTTTGGTCACTTGATAGACAATAACGAACTAGAGTCGATAAAACAGTGGTACAACGGATATAGCTGGCTGGGTGAAAATGTGTATAACCCTTTCGACGTGTTACTTTATTTACAAAAAAGAGATTTTAGAAGCTACTGGTTCGAAACCGGTACTCCCTCCTTTCTCATCAAAATCCTTCAACAAACACACTTCTACATACCACAACTTGAAAAGACTTACTCAACTGAACAACTTCTTTCCCTTTTCGATATAGAAACCATCTTACCCGAAGCCCTACTTTTCCAAGCTGGATATCTTACCATCAAACAAGTAATAAAGCAGGACGATATGACTGATTTTGAATTATCTTACCCAAATAAAGAGGTAAGAATAGCACTTAACTCTCTTATCGCAAACCATTTCTATTCTCAATCTCACCTACTCATAAAAAAGCTCAGAGACATTATCTATAGCTCAAAGTTACAGGATCTACCTGACTTTCTAAATACCCTATTTGCACAGGTGCCTTTTCAATGGTACACTCATACATCAAAGTATGAAGCTTTCTATTGTACTGTGTTTTATGTTTTTGTAGTATCTACTGGGCTTAACGTTATTGCTGAAGATACATCTTCTACTGGTAGTATTGATTTGACAATACTTCATAAAAATACAGCTTACATATTCGAATTCAAGGTTGACAAAAGAGAACCTATTGAACAAATTCTATCTAAACTTTATTTCAATAAATATTCTCATTATGAAAAATTTTATGCCATTGGCATAGTAGTTGACTCCAGCTCCAAAAATGTAAAGTCCTTTCAGATTAAGCAGATAAAATAAAAACTCCTTGGCACACAGGCGTAATTTAAATCCTCTAAGACAGTATTACAACGAATTTCTTGAACTATGAAAAGGTATCCTATTGGAATAGTTATAGATTATCTATCCAAAAGTGTAAAGTCTTTTAAGGACTGTATTATATTTTTAAGGTTTTATTTATCGTGGGCATTCTTTTTGTTTTTGTAGAACATTTTTTATATTTGGTTCATGCTGCAGTTATTATTTATTGGGCTTGATGAGGAGTAGGTTTTGTTGAATATTATTGCTCCGTCACTAGCATATCTTATATCGCAATCAAAAGTTATAGTAATATTTTTGCTTGAACCTTTTTGTTCTACTTTTGCTTTTGTTATGACTCCACCGATGACAACATGTGCGTTATGGTTTTGAGCATTAGTTACAGCTTCAGGAAGGTTATCATACGTTAACTGATTATCGAATATAAACGTGTAGTTAGGGCATTTTTGGGTTAGTTGATTGTAGAGATATTTTGCAAGATATTTCCCTCCATTTTTGGTTGCTGCATTACTAATTGATCACTTCCTGAATGTTAACTATGGTGTGGGATTTGACATTTTGGGGTTTATTTCTTTAGTAAGAGGATTGTATGGGTGTAGTATAGAATAGTAAAAGTAAGCGCCCGTAGCTCAGTAGGATCAGAGCATGGGATTTCTAATCCCAGGGTCGCAGGTTCGAGTCCTGCCGGGCGCGAACTAATCAAATTCCCATCTTGTAAAAAAGTATTCGTTTGCTTGCCCAGATCAGACGATGGTAATCTTGAGTGATATACTGATCAAGCCATTCAGGTATTTTGTACCTATTGTATGATTTAATATCTTTTTAGGTTTAGGTTAGTTTATAAAGGGTTTGTGATGCATTGGTTGAATTTAAACAAGATGGGAATGGTTTAGTATGAGTAAGATAGATTTTCTTTGTATTGGTGCTCATCCAGATGACTGCGAAATAGCTATGGGTGGGACCATAGCTAAAATGGTAAGCCAAGGATACAAAGTAATGATTCTGGATCTTACGAATGGTGAGCCAACTCCAAAGGGAACTCCTGAAAAAAGAATAAAAGAAGCAAAAAAGGCTGCTGAAATACTCGGAGTAAATAGAATTACTCTTGACCTAAAAAATAGATTCCTATCTGACGGCATAGAAGCGAGATTTAAAGTGGCTAATGTTATAAGAAAGTACAAGCCTGAAATTATCTTTTGTCATTTGGAGCTGGATGCTCATCCAGACCATGTTCAAGCTTTTAACATCTCCTATGCTTCCAGATTCTACTCAAAACTGACTAAGATACCCCTGGAAGGAGAAAGTTGGTATCCCCAAAGAATATTTAGATTTTTCTCCAATCACCTTAGAATTAACTTAACACCTTCTTTTGTGGTTGATATTAGCCAATACATAGATAAAAAAATAGAGGCATGTAAAGCTTATGAGAGTCAGTTTTCCTCGTGGGATGTGGAGGAATACATTAAGGGGTTTGCTAGATATTGGGGATTACTAATTAGATCTAAGTATGCTGAGCCTTTTTACAGCCATGAAATTATATCAGTAGATCCCTCAGTTTTTTTAGCCAGCACTTAAAAAATCTACAGTTACCTGACAGAACTTAGTTAAATTTTTTTTTACACTTTTTTAATCATTTTTTAAAAAAAAGAACTCAAGGTAATAGCAGAACTAAAATTATGCAAGTAGGGTGATAAGATATGGATGTTTTTAGAAGAATGGATGAACTGCTCAATAATAAAATAGAATCAAAATTAAATAGAATTTCCAGTATCTTTGATAATGTAGGAGCAACTAATTTGCCAAGTCAGAGTAAGGAAACACAAACCCAAAACTTTGAACAATTATTTGACAAATTGTTCAAAAATGAGACAAATAATCAAGTTGGAAGCATTAATTATCAGGATGTAGATAGTCAAATAGGGGCTGCTGTAAAAGAAGCTGCGGCAAAATATAACGTAGATGAAGCTCTAATATTGGCAATAATAAAGCAAGAAAGCGGTTTCAATCCAAGAGCTGTATCTCCTGTAGGAGCTCAAGGACTAATGCAACTAATGCCTGAAACGGCCAAATATCTAGGAGTAAAGGATCCCTTTGATATCAGAGAAAATATAATGGGTGGAACTAAGTACATAAGGCAAATGTTGGATATGTTTAATGGTGATCTGAAGTTAGCACTCGCTGCATACAATGCAGGCCCTGGTAACGTACAAAAATATGGCGGTATACCTCCATTTGCTGAAACTCAAAACTACGTCTCAAAGGTTATGAATTACTACATAGCTTTCAAGAATGGACAGAAAATAGCATAGGGAGGAAAGTTTATGGATATCAAAAATAAAATGCAAATTAAATCACTACAAGAAAAGAATCTAGACAAAAAGGAAAACCAAAAAATACCCTCCTCCGACGAATTCCAAAAGGAAATAGACAAAAAAATAAACAAGGATAACAAAGATAAAAAACAAACCAACAACAAAGAAGAAAAGCTAGAAAAAAGTTCTGAAGAAAAACAAAAAACAGATACAAAAGATCTAACAACACTCAAACTATTCGTTCTACCATATATGAATAAAGATATCGTAAGTGTAAACCTAAAAGATTTTGTAGAAAAAGACCCTAAAAACATTAAAACCAATCTTACCAATCTAGAACAACAAGAAAAACTAAATCTGAAAACTCAGATTAATCAAAGCATAAATACAAAGGAAGAAAAAGACAAAAAGAGTGCAACTTACAACATAGAATTCAATCCATTTTCAAGTTTTGACAAACTAAATAACTCTCTGAAGGAAATAACTAAAACTGAAAAGGTAAAAGAAAGCTCAATAATAAAAGAACTCATAAGCAATCTAGATGTACAAAAACTCAAAGAGGGAAGAATGGTAGAAATAAAATTTGACAAAGAAAATGTAGGAGCCTTGTCTGTTCAAATAGTTACGAAAGATAACAAAGTTAGCGTAATGTTCAAAACTAGTTCAAAGTTTATATATGACCAACTCAAGAGTAACAAAGAACTTTTGAAAGAAATGCTAGAGAGTAGGAACCTTAAATCAGACGAAATAATAATAGATTACGAGGAGGTGATATAAATGTTTGACTTTTACAGTCAAATGAACGCAATAAACTCTACCTATGAAATGATAAATAATCAATTCAAAAATCTGCAAAAATTCAACACTGTAGGATATAAAGCTGAGATAAAAACATTCAGCGAAATATACAACGAAAATATGGGTACTGGTGCTGTAAAAACTGAAAGTAAAACACTATTTACACAAGGTAATGTAAGAAAAACTGGTGGTAAAAATCATATGGCTGTAGAGGGTAATGGATTATTTATAGTAAGCGATGGAGAAAAAACTTACTACACCAGAAGGGGTGACTTCGAAGTAAAAGATGGTAAACTAGTATGCCCAGAAGGTAACTTGGTTGTAAAGGCTTTTGCTGTAGATCAGTCAGGTAAAGCAATTACCGGAAAATTAGTGGACGTAAAGTTAGACATAGATAAAAATGGATTGATACTCGGTAAATACAATGACTATGTTATAGAGGATAACGGTGTAATAAGCGGTATAATGAGATATACCGATCCCGTAACGGGTCAAACAATAACAAAGAAAGAACCAATCTACAAAATAGCATTGGCTAACTTTTCTGATCCCGGAACTTTGATAAGAAAGTCAGATACTGTATTTGCCGCTGATGAAAACCAAAAACCAACTATCGGAGAAGCAGGAACAGGTGCATTTGGTAACATAAAATCTCAACACTTAGAAATGTCAAATATAGACATACCAACACAAGTACAACAAGCTATGCTTGCACAAATGCAATACAATGCTACCATGTCATCCTTTAGAGCACTAAACGACATGGTAAAAAATGCTTCACAACTCGTTAAATAATAGAAATTAATAAGGGGTGATAGGTATGTTTAGTTCATTTTACACTGCAGCTAGTGGTATGGATGCTCAACTTAAAAAGGTCGAAATCTTATCCCAAAACTTAGCAAACGCTAACAGTGTATCATATAAGCAACAAAGAATAGACTTCCAGGAACTGATGTATCAAAAAGTCGATCAAATGAACATGGGTACAGGTGTAAAAATAGGACAAGTAGAAAGAGTATTTAAGACAGGAGCTATGGAAAGAACTAATAGTCCTCTAGATGTAGCTATCCAAGGAAGAGGATTTTTCAAGGTTGAAACACCGGAAGGGAAAATAGTGTATACAAGAGACGGTAGATTCGCGATTGAAAACAATGAACTTGTTATAAAAGATGTAGGAAAAACGGGTATAAAAGTACCACAAGATGTAACCGGAGTAACCGTAGAAGAAGACGGAACAGTAGTAGGATACAGAGGAAAAGATAAAGTAGAAATAGGAAAGATAAAGATATATGATTTCGTAAACCCCAATGGACTGAAGGGAGTAGGTAAAAACGCATTTGAATGGACCGAACAAGCAGGAAAAATGATAGAAATAGAACCTGGAAAAGGAGATAATCCTAAGCTAGCTGCAGGATTTATTGAAAAAAGTAACGTAAATGTCATAACCCAAATGATGGATATAGTCGCTTCACAAAGAAACTACGAATTGGTATCTAAATCAGTAGAATCGGCAGATCAAATGGCAAGAATGGCAAGTCAAATGAAAAAACAATAAACCCTAACTAGAAGGTGAGAAATTATGGAGATTTTCAATAACGTAGATTTGAGTAAAATAAAAAGTCCAACAGAACATGTAAACTACTTGCAAGCTAAAAAAGGAGCTCAAGAATTTGAAGCAGTCTTCATAAATATGATGTTCAAAGAAATGTTAAAAAGTTCTACCAAGAGTCCATTCACTCTTGATCAAGAATCAAGTGGAGTTAATAATACTCAAAAAGAAATGATGTACGACTTGCTATCTCAATCATTATCACAGCAGTGGGCACAAAATAACTCTATACTATCTCAGCAAATACTCGGACAACTAAGTAGTAACTATCTAGAAGAATAAGTCCTAAAAAGTCATATCAAAGTAAATGATTGAACGATCCATCCTCTACTTTGGTTACTTAGGAATAATAACTTTTAATTCTCTGTATTCTATTATTCGTTTAAAGGCAAACATATCAGATTTACCATATCACATTATTCATTTAGGATACAACGCGGTATTTATAGTGATATTGACGATAACATTCACTGGTATGGTGATTTCCCTTGAGCTGTCCAAAGAAGCAGTGAGGTTTGGAGTAGCTGACATGGTAGGAGGAGGAGTTGCAATAGCCATGGCAAGAGAATTTGGACCAATGCTAACAGCTATAGTTCTAATAGGAAGATCTGGCTCAGCTATCGCCGCAGAAATCGCCACTATGAAAATAACTGATCAAATAGATGCTCTACGAAGCATGGGAATTAACATATACGATTACATAGTTTCCCCAAGATTGATAGCCATGGTTTTAACTGAACCAATCATAACAATCTTCTCAATTATCTCAGGTACTTTTGGAGGAGCACTAATAGCTAACCTATATGCTAACATAAGTTACAAAACATATACTGAATCGATCCAAAGGTTTTTTGAATACGGAGACTTAATTGGAGGACTTATAAAAAGCGTATTCTTTGCAGTAGTAATAGTAATCGTGTCTGTTGTAGAAGCCTTGAATTGCCCCAGAAATAGTGCAGGAGTAGGAATAGCTGTAACCAATGCTGTAATGAAGTCAATCATATTCATATTTATCCTTAACTTCTTCTTCTCCTACTTACTCTTCGCAAAATAATTCATAACCGAATAAAGAGGATTTTGTTTGACCTAATTGAATTTTATTCTGAGGTGAAAGATATGAGAGTAATAAAATCGGTTAAAGCAAATAACAAAATTCTCAGAGAAATACACAGCAAATATCTCCCATCAAATAAAGAAATAAACTTCAAAGTAGGTGACGTAGTAAAAGTACATCAGAAAATAGTCGAGGGAGAAAAAAGTAGAACTCAAATATTTGAAGGAACAGTGATAGAAATTCATGGTCCAAAAGAAAATATATTTTTCACCGTCAGAAAAGAGGTTCAAGGGGTAGGAGTAGAGAAAACCTTCAGACTAAATAGTCCATTTGTAGAAAAAGTAGAATTTGTAAGACATCCACTGAAAAAACCAAGAAGAAAGAAATTGTATTATCTCAGACCAGAATAAAATTAATCCTACAAATGGGAGGAACAAATGGAAAGGATATTATACCTAATAATCCTAGCCATTACTCTAACACTGACAAGTGTTTATTTAAGCTCTTGTCAAAGTAAGATAGTAGCCGAAGTAGAGCAACAAAAAATAACGCAAGAAGAACTAAATCAAGAACTAAACAAACAGTATGGTATGGAAGTTCTCCAGAACTTAATCACCCAAAGACTAATTCTTCTAGAAGCTAAGAAAAAAAATGTAAATGTTACCGAGCAAGAATTAAATCAAGAAATGGAAAAAATAGCACTAAATCTTGGTGGAATGGATAAACTCCAAGAGCAAATTAAATCCAAGGGCATAACAATTCAAGAATATAAAGAAAAGTTAAAACTAGATATCTTACTCAAAAAATTAATTATTTCTGAGATAAGCGAAGAAGAAATAAAAGTATTTTACGAAAATAATAAAGGGAATCTTCCCATAGTGGAAGTATCATTCATTATGGTACCTGATAAAACCCTAGCAGAATCGATAATAAAAAATCTTAAACAAGGCGGAGATTTTAATAAGCTGGCTGAAACCTACTCCCAAGATCCAATAACTAAAGATACAAAGGGATATGTTGGATTTTTAGCTAGATATGATATATCAAAGAATTCACCAACTCTCAAAGTTTTAGAAGAAGCTATATTTAAAAATCCCAAAAAAGGTGAAGTAATAGGACCAATTGCCGTGAAATATAACAATCAAAACCTGTACTACATAGTCAAATATCATAACGTCTTAAAAACATATGAAGAAGTAAAACCTAAGATCCAAGATTTACTTGCTCAACAGAGAATACAGGAAAAAATAGAAAATTTAAGAAAAAATGCAAATATAAAAATAATGTACGGCCCATACACTGAAAGTAAGAAATGAAAAAAATAATCCTACTACCATTAACCATAGTATTCCTGATATTAATAAAACTATGGGCGGATGATGATTTAAAAGCCAGGTTAGTAATAATAACAACACCTTCCCCAGCAGCAGTATACATAAACAACGTCTATAAAGGCAACACGCCACTCGACATAAAAATAGACCCTGGGCAACATAAAATAAGGATAGCAATAGATGAAAACTATGTTCCAGAGTTCATAAGTCTGGTAGCTTTCGCAAAAAATAAATATGAATACAATGTAACACTAAAACTAACATCTAAGGGAGCCTATACTGCTGCGCAATATTACCATCAAAAAGGTGACTTGCAAAGAGCCAGAGACTACTACCTAACTTCTACGCAATCATATGGTAAACTTATACCAGAAGCCTATTTCCATGCAGGTTACATAGACTTTATTCTCAAAAATTTTGAAAAAGCTGAAGAAAGTCTACTTAACTATATCAGTTACAATCCTAGAAGTATATCTACCTGGTATATCCTCGGAGAAATAAGGAATACACTTAACAAGAAAAATAGTTCAATTGCAAGCTACAAAGAGTGTTTAAAGGTAATATATCCAAAAACACAAGACATACTTAACTCAACTAAAGTTACAAATGAGGAATTACAAAGATTAAGAAAAGAAATTGTAAAACATCCAACATTGGATAATCACATAAGACTAGCAAGAATATACGAACAAAAAGGAGATTTAGATAACGCAATATACTATTATAGAAAAGCCGTATTTTTCTTTGATATAGACATAGAAAAACCATAAGGCATAATGGAGGGAAGTGAAGATGATTGAATGTCTCAGCTCATTGGCAGGACTAGGAATAGTCGGAATAATTTTCATAATTAGTTTTATTTTACCATTGCTATTGTCAATGATAAGAATCCTAAATCAATATGAAAGAGGTATAATTCTAAGGTTGGGTAAATATACTGGAAGCGTAAAAGAACCAGGACTCATACTCCTTATTCCTTTTATTGACAAACTAATAACAATTGATATAAGAGAAACACCAATGAATTTACCTTCTCAGGAAGTCATAACTGCGGACAACATAACCATAAAGGTAAGTGCGGTAGTGTATTTCCAAGTTACCCAACCTGATAAGGCCATCCTCTTTAACCAAGATTATATAACTTCAATATTCCAAATAGCACAAACAACTCTGAGAAATGTAATAGGTCAGTCAGAACTAGATGAAATACTTCAAAAAAGAGAGAATATAAATCAGAAAATAAGAGAGATAGTGGATGAAAATACCCAACGATGGGGGGTAAAAATAACCATAGTAGAGATCAAGGATATCGAACTACCTGAAAGTTTGCAAAAAGCAATGGCAAAACAAGCGGAAGCAGAAAGAGAAAGAAGAGCAAAGATAATAAGTGCGGAAGCAGAATACCAAGCTGCTCAAAAACTAGTAGAAGCTGCTCAACTAATAGCTTCACAGCCTGTCACACTCCAACTGAGACTTTTCCAACTACTTTCCGATATAGCTTCAAAAGGATCTAACTTAGTCATACCACTACCAACTGATCTATTTAAACTAATATCAATCATCGAACCTCAAAAAGTGCAATTTGTTCAATCCCCAAAAATAAAAGAAGGTTCTGGAGAATGATTAACGTAATTCTCGGAACCTATCAAAAAGGAGGTGTAAAATGTATTACTACCCCTTCTTGAATAAATATATAGACTTTTATGCACAAAGCATTCAAAAAATAGAAGATTTCTGGAATTACAATGCCACTGTAATACCATGGTTCAAAAACTTTGAAAAAGTACTAGAGTATAATCATCCTTTCTACAGATGGTATGTTGGTGGTTATCTAAACGCTTCATTTGTATGTGTTGATCAATACGCTGAAAACAACAAAAAAGACAAAGTAGCTTATTACTGGGAAAATGAAAAAGGGGAAAAAGAAATTATTAGTTACTACGAACTTTACAGAAGAGTAAATAATTTTGCTTCATTCCTTAAAAACCTGGGTATCAAAAAGGGTGATGTTGTTGTTATATATATGCCAATGATCATAGATGCTATAGTTGCAATGCTTGCTTGCGCAAGATTGGGGGCAATACACAACGTCATATTCTCCGGATTTTCTAAAAATGCTATTCTCGATAGAATAGAAGATAGTAAAGCAAAATACATTATTACAGCTACTCACACCTACAGGAAAGGTAAAGAAATTGATCTACTTTCTACCATAAATCAAGTGGAAACCGATTTGGTAGAGAAAATAATAGTTCTAGACAGAAGAGGAGATTTGAAAGAAACAGGAAAGATAATCAAATGGGACAAAAAAGATGAATTTGTTTATATACAACCTGAACCTGTAGAATCTACTCATCCTCTATTTGTACTGTATACGTCTGGTACCACAGGTAAACCAAAGGGTATAGTTCACTCTACTGGTGGATACTTGGTTTATGTAGCTAATACTTTGAGATGGGCTTTCAATGTATCAGATGACAGTATATGGTGGTGTACTGCTGATATAGGGTGGATAACGGGTCATAGCTATGTGGTTTATGCTCCATTGGCTTTGGGATTAACTTCTTTAATTTATGAAGGATCTCCCGATTATCCTGATTACTCCAAATGGTGGAGCTTAATTGAAAAATACAAAGTTACTGAGTTCTATACATCCCCAACAGCGATAAGAATGTTTATGAAAGTAGGAACAAGTTATATAGAAAAGCATGATCTTAGTTCACTTAGGGCTTTGGGTAGTGTCGGTGAACCTATAAATCCAGAGGTATGGGAATGGTACTATAGAAATGTGGGTAAAACTAAGTGTCCTATAATAGATACATGGTGGCAAACTGAAACTGGAGGATTTATGATAGCTCCGTTCATGGGAATAGTACCTCTAAAGCCTGGTTTTGCGGGGTTACCTATGCCAGGTATAGTGGCTGACGTGGTTGATGAAAACGGCAATAGTTTGCCCCCTAATGTTAAAGGATACTTAGTAATAAAATCTCCTTGGCCTGGTATGATGATGGGAATACTAAATGATGATCAAAAATATAAAGAAGTATACTGGTCTAAATTTGAAAGGATGTACTATCCGGGAGATTATGCACTAAGAAATGAGGAAGGATATTTTCAGCTTTTAGGTAGAGCTGATGAGGTTATAAAGATAGCGGGCCACAGAATAGGAACTTTCGAGGTTGAAAGTGCAATACTTGAAAATGATTTCGTTTCGGAAGCAGCCGTTGTTGGTGTACCAGATGAAATTAAGGGTGAAGTCATTGTAGCTTTTGTAACCCTCAAAGAGGGAGTGCAAAAAGATCAAGAACTTAAACAAAAGATCATATCCAAGGTAAAGGAAGTACTGGGACCTATTATCGTATTTTCTGATATATTCTTTGTTGATAAACTTCCTAAAACAAGATCGGGTAAAATTATGAGAAGATTACTTAAAAATGTCGTTACAGGAAAAGAATTAGGGGATGTTACTACTTTGGAAGAGGAAGCTTCTATCGAAGAAATAAAGAAAGCTTACCAAGAAATAAAGCAATCCATATCCTAAAAATAGATTGTATAGACTCTATGGAAACTAGATACATAAAACCATATGGGGATACTTTCAATGATGGAATAATACAATGTAGCTTTACTATACCTGCTAGGGATAGATATATAGCAATAGAAGCGGCGAAAATTCTTATGTCTAAAATGGGAATAAAGGATATCAAAATAGCAACAGTAGAAGAACCTATAGAAGGTTTTTTCTTTTTTGTTACTTATGGTTCAGTTACGCATGAAATTGATCTAGAACAAATAAGGCCTGTAGTACCAGAGTATGTAAAAATGTCCAAAGAAGAAGTAGAAAATTTTGCTAAGAAGAATAATATAAAAAAAATAGTCATAGTTGGAGCAACTATAGGTACTGATAGTCATACGGTAGGGCTTGACAGTATTTTGAACATGAAGGGGTTCAAAGGTGAAAAAGGTTTAGAAGCATATAAGTGTTTTGAGGTACATAATCTAGGTTCTCAAGTTCCTCCCGCGGAATTGGTAAAAAAAGTCCAAGATTTGAACGCTGAAGTAATTCTAGTATCCCAAACAATAACGCAAAAGAATATGCACTTAAAAAATTTAACCGAATTAGTAGATATAATTGAAGCGGAGGGTATGAGAGAAAAGGTAATTCTTATATGCGGAGGCAGTAGAATAGACCATAAACTTGCAAAAGAATTGGGCTATGATGCTGGTTTTGGACCAAATACAACGCCTTCTGATGTTGCTTCCTTTGTAATACAAGCGTATGTCAAAAATAAAAAATTACAATAAATCAGGGAAGGAGAGGGAAAACTTATGATAGTGTTAAAATATGTTACCAAGATTACCGCAATAGCGGTTATTATAATTTTGTTTGTTAATTTTCTGCTAGATTTTAAAGCTTTTTCTTTCAATTCTATGGTAAGAAGTAGAATACTTTTTGCTCCATCGATGGAGAATTTAAAGGGTGTATTGAGTTTGTCAAATAGCGAATACTTAATTTTTGGTAATACTAAGAGTTTCACAGAGACAAGTGATGATTGGATGTTACTTAAGGTTAATTCTAATTTTGATATCCTTCGCCTATCTATTTTCAGTGGTTCTTTTAGTGATAAAATAGGTGATGTAGTTAGATTTGGTGATAATTTACTAGCGGTTGGTAATACTTGGAGTTTTAGAAGGGAAAGTCTTGATGATATTATGGTTAGTTATTTTGACAAGGATATGAATTTAATGGGATTTTATGTAATTTCTGGTAGTAGAGAGGATAAAGCTTTTAAAATTTTCTCGGTTAATAATCAGCCTTATTTATTGTCTTCCACAAGGAGTGCTGGTTTTGGATCAACTTGTATAATGGTATCAAAGCTTGGAAGCGATTTATATCCTACAAACTTTTGGGTTATTGGTTCTGTTCAGGATCAGGAACCACTTGACATTATTGAACTATCCCCTAATAAATATCTAATAGTTTCTTCGTATCTAAAGATGTCTGGTAACAAGGATTGTTTATTAGCAGTAGTCGATAGTAATTTTAATGTAACAAAAGCTTTTGCTTTTGGTGGAGCTTTTGATGAGAATCTAGTATCTATAGTCAAAAAATCTAAAGAAAGATTTTATTTTATATTTGAAACAAGATCTTTTAAACCTCAGGATAAGATGAATATACTCATTTCCTCATTTAGGAAGACGGATTTAAGTCATGCAAGAAGTTTTGCTTTTGGAACTATGGAAGAAGAAAGATACCTATCACATATATTCTACCAAAATAATCTCTACGTTTTGTTTTATAGCATGATAAATAAGCAACCAACTATAGGAGTTATTGTATTGGACAGTAATTTGGGATATAAAGGTTCGTATACTATTAATTCATTTTTCAACCTTAGTAACATAGTGTATAGTTTTTATCCTATTGATCAGAATATTTGGGTAATAAACTATTTCAATGTAAATACTCTAGAGGATGTGGGTTTAATTAGAACAGAGAATATGGTCGAACTTCTCCCTCCTATACAAAGCAAGCCAGACTTTAGTCCATTGAAGCTACAAAGATATTATATAAAGGTTGCAAGATATCCTAATATAGAAAGCTATCCTGTCGGACTTCAAACTCAAGAGGTATCACCTGATAGCTTTGTAGTTAGTAATGAGATACAAGTTAATTATTTCGATGCAGACTATAGCACTATATGGAGATAAAAGCTTTAAGATATGTAGATATAAAACAAATTAGTGAGGATTTATTCATTGTAAGTGATCCTTTTTGCATAGCAGAAGATTTTGTTGTCAACAGAATAACTCTTTTGATAATGTTTTTGCTTGATGGTAGTAGAACTTTTGATCAGATAAGAAAAGAGATTGTTCATAAAACTGGGGTGTACATAAAGGATGAAGAGCTTAAGGAAATAGTTAGTTTTTTCGAACAAAATGGATTATTTTTGAATGATAGTTTTGAAAAGATACGTAAGCAAAGAGTTGAAGATATAAGGAAAAAGGGATACCTAGATTTCTACTTTGCTGATAGGAATATACCTTCGAATCCATTAGATGCAATATCTTTCTTAAGGCTGGATAAGATAAAGCAGAAGGGCCAATATTTAGCGGCTATAATCCCTCATTTAGAAATAAGGCTTGCTTTACCAGCCTATCAAGTAGGATATGAAAATCTTGATAGAGAATCATTCCAGAGAGTTTTTATTCTAGGAGTTTCTCATTATTTTCATCAGGGTTTGATTTCGGTATTTCCCTACGATTTTCATACTCCTTTTGGAATAATTGAAACTGATAGGCAAGTAGTCAGAGCTATTTCTAGAGAGTTCAAAATAGATATCTTTGAAAATTTATTGTCATATAAAAAAGAACATTCTATTGGTTTTCAATTACCTTTCATAAAATACTTGTTTAATAATCCCAAAGTTGTTGGTATACTGGTATCCTATACTGAAGATCTGGAGTATGCAAAAAAATATCTTAGTGATGTGGCAAGTTTTATATCAGCCAACTATCCAGATTCTGTATTTATCTCTAGTGTTGATTTTTCTCATGTTGGACGAAAGTTTGGCGATAAAAAGCTAATAGACCCCGAAGAAATTGATAGAAAATATATCTCTTTCTTGGATAATATCGATCCTGAAGGGAGTATAGAGTACTTAAAGAATATTAAAAATGAAACCAGAATAGACGGTGTAATGACTAACTATTTGTTTCTCAAGATTATTAAATTTTCTAATTTTACCAAGTCAAAAGTGCTTATTTATGAAAAATATTTTGAGAAGGAAACCAATTCTATGGTTTCTTACAGTACGATAGTTTTCGGAAAATGAGGTTTATACTGGAAATACTTGGTGATAAAACAGTAAAGCTTATTTATCGGAAAGCAGGCACTATAAGGCAAGTAGATTATCCATCAATTTCACAAGTGGATCTTCAGGAAATAAAAAACAAGGAAATAGTCCTAATAGTGCCCGATAGTTTGATTATAACCAAATCTACATTGATACCTGTGGATATCAGTAGTATTTTAACTCTCAAATCTTTTTTGATAAAGTCATTACCAGTTAACCTAAATGAGATTTATAACGATTATACAATTGTGGGTAATAAGTTATACTTTATAGGTATAAAGAGATCATCAATTGAAGAAGAGTTAAAAATAATAAGTAGAGTTAAGTCTAATATAAAGGCTGTTTTGCCTAAAAGTTTTGCTCTTAAAATGTATGCTAATTTGAATTCTCCTAGTAATCTGGCAGTAAATTTTAGTGAAGGATATTTATCTATATTCTGCTTTGATAAAGCTGGGTATTATTTTTTCGTAGTATTACCTTATGGTGTAGAAAACTTTGTAAATTCCGAAGATGAAATTCAAATAAGCAGGTTTATTAACGAAATTTATAGAATCATTTCTTCTTTTCAATCCCAGACAAAAGTTAACATAGAAAATTTCTATATTTTTGTTAATAAAGAGTATAAGGAACTTCCTGTTTTGAGTTATTTTTCCAGGGCTTTCACAGGATTAAATTTAATAACTGCTGACGATAAAAAGTATGAAGAAATATATTCCTTTATTCTTGATACAAAGGATTTCGAGATTGATCTTTCGAAAGACAAAATAGAGGAACAATATAAAAAGCAAGAGTTCATAGAAAACACAAATAGATCACTAAACTTAGTGTTAGTTGTAATATTTGTGTTAATTATACTTTCCTGGTTTGTTACGAATGATAACTTAAACAGAAGAAGAATGACTTTGGAAGCATTAAAAAATAACTATGAATCCCAAAGGATATCAATTCAAAATACTTCACAACAAAATCAGAAGCAGGATATAACAGATCAAAAAAGTTTACCCTTCTATGAGATTTTTAAAAGATTAAACCAAGCATCCTATAGCTATGTATATCTGGAAAACTTTGAAATTAAAGATCAAAAACTTATAGTATCCTTAATCAGTAGAAAATATTCTAACATTAATTACCTTATTTCTATCATAGATGTACAAGGAGTAAATAAATCTGTCGAACAGGGATCTGAAAATAGCATAGGTAATCAACAATTTATCAAATCAAGAGTAAGCTTTACTGTACAGGAATGATGAAAAATAGATTATCTATCGTAAAAATCTTAGCTGTTTGCGTTTTGGTAGTTATTCTTGTGTTACAGATTATGAACTATACTAAGTCTTTGAATCAGGTGAATTATCAAATAAAACTTTATTCGCAGTATCTTAGCATGCTTTCATTGAATCAGCAAGGTTCTGATACGAATACTAGGGTTTTGGTAGATTCTAAATATGTGAGAGAAAAATTTAGCAATTTCATTACTTATCTGGATGAAGTTGGAATTGCTAATATAGTTAACCTAATCAACATAGGTAAGGAAGACGATCTTCAAATAAGAATTAAGAGAGATTATTTTCTGAACTTTTTGGGATATATGAATGATAATTCAAAATCTTTTAAGATTAAGGATATGTCTATGTTGTCAGTTGATGATCAGTATGTTAATTTCAGGATTGTTGTGAGTTATTTGTATTCGTTACCTGATGTTGATTTTACGCAGTATTTTGTAACTCCGCAAAAGTTGAAGATTAGATTTTGGGATCAAGAACTACAGTTACTACAATCTAAGCAAATTAGTCAAAATATAGATCAACAAAATCAACAGAATCAGCAATTTCAGCAACCTCCTCCATACCAACAGAATCAGCAAATCTATCAAGAGGAATTCAATATTGATCTAAAATACAAAGGTAGACTTGTCTTATCAGATAAAATCTTTGCAATTATTGAGTATGAAGGAAATGAAGCTTTTGTACCTGAAGGTGGAATCCACAAGATAAAAAACTTTGAAATAAAAATAATTAAAGTAGAGAATAATTATTTGAGAATTCAGGTACATGATAAATTTTACGATTACAAGATAGAACAGTTATGAGATATTTGATTTTTCACCTACATTTTTATCAACCTCCAAGGATCAATCCATTTGTAGGTGAGATAGAATACCAAGATAGTGCATATCCTTTTGAAAATTGGAATGAAAGAATAACAATGGAATGTTATCTTCCTAATACTTTTGCAAGAATATTTGATTCATCCAATTATATAATTGATATCATTAATAATTTAGAGTACGTTAGCTTTAATTTTGGACCTACTGTATTAGGTTGGATAAAGAAAAGACATTTAGAGTTGTATGAGAGGATATTGGAAGCGGATAGAAAGAGCATTAATAGGTTGGGGTTTGGAAATGCTATATGTCAGGTTTATAATCATGTAATAATGCCTCTTGTTAATGATTTTGATAAAGATATTCAAGTTTATTGGGGTATAAGAGATTTTGAGAATAATTTTGGGAGAAAACCTTCAGGGATATGGCTTTCTGAAACTGCAGTAGACCTGAAAACACTAGAAAAATTGGCTGAAAACGGAATAAAATTTACTATTCTCGCACCACACCAAATCAAAAGATATAGAAAAATAGGAACATCTGAGTGGATAGAAAATCATGGATCTTTACCGAATAAACCTTTTAGAATAAATCTTCCTTCAGGTAAAAGTATAGTTATTTTTGTATATAATTCTTCTTTATCACATGCTGTATCTTTTCAGGATCTACTTAGCAGTGGTGAAAAAATGGCCAAGAGTATAATATCGGAATATAGAGAAGATAATGATTTAATTGTTATAGCAACTGATGGAGAAACTTATGGGCACCATAAAAAATTTGGAGAACTTGGACTGGCTTATTGTATACACTATCTCCTCTCTAATCCATCTATTCAAATATGTAATTTCGAATATTATCTTCAAAATGTGGGAATTACATATGAGGCTGAAATAAATGAAAATACTTCCTGGAGTTGCTATCATGGAATTGGAAGATGGAAAGAAAATTGTGGATGCAGATTTAATCCAAATTCTACTCAAAAATGGAGAAAAAGTCTAAAAATAGCTGTAGATAGTATCAGAAATACCTATGAAGCGATATATCTCCAAAATATAATTTCACTACCACAATTTTCATCATCAAACATAACAGATCCAAGAAGAGACTACATAGATTATATAATCCTTAGGGAAAATATTTCGGATGAAAGAGGAGTTAAGAGTTTAATTGAAGACTTTAAAGCAAAGTATAATCTACCTGACGATGAAACGGCAAAAAAAGTTATAAATTCGCTCGAGATTTACAAAAATATTTTATTTGCTTATACTAGTTGTGGCTGGTTTTTTGATGATATATCTGGTTTAGAAGCTGTCCAAAATCTTAAGCATTTATACTGGGCTTTACTAAAAATAAAAGACATTTTTAAAATTGATCTGGAACCTGTGATAAATACTATTCTTAAGGAAGCACAATCAAACCACTATAGAGATGGTTTAGAAGTTTTTCATAAATTAGTGAAAGAGAAATGCCCAGACACTGAAAAAATAGTTGCTTCATATGTATTTGATAAGGTTTTTGAGTTGAATGTGCCTGATTGTTATCTAAATCGCATATGGAATATACAAGAGATAGCAAACTATAATACAGACAATCAGATAATACGTTATGGAAAGGTTAGATGTGTTAATCTCGATGATTTTTCAGAATTTTGCAGTAACTATGTGTTTGTGTATTCTGGTAAGCTGGATCCATACATTGGATTAACTAAATCTGATCTTTCGAAAAGTATCGAAAATCTTGCTGTTTCTGGTAAAATATCTCAAATCCACGATCTAATTGACTCATCGTGCAATAGTAAATATTCGATAAATCACATTTTTATTAACTGCAGAAGAAGAATAATTAGAAAATTGATTCAGAATAATGTTTCTGAAATAGATTCCAAAATCGATCAAATATTCTCTGAGCAAAAAAATATTATTCGATCTTTAATTGAAGCCAACTACTATCCCATACCATTAGAGATGAAACTGGTAACTCTTTTGATTTTAGACAATCAAATTGAAAAGGCAATAGAAAATTATGATGAAACCTACGATTATGATGAAATATTTTACTTTGTAAAGAACAAATCTATACTGGGGTTAGAACTTGATGAGGAAAAAATAAAAAGAAAATTTGAGTTAAAACTTAAGCAAATGTTAATAGAATTAAAGCAAGATTTGTTTAAAGGACAAAGTGTTAACCAATTGAGATTAAATCAAAAACTGGATAGAGTAATTAAATTCATTGATTTTGGTAATGAGTTGGAACTAAAATATAATCTGTGGGAATCACAGAATATTATGTTTGAGATATGTAAAATAAACGGTATAGATAGTAAAATTCTATGTTTAGCTAACAGATTAAAGATAAGATTTGCAAAAAATCCGGTATAAAGGAGGTTGGATTATGGATTTAGGTATACCAACAATAATAATAGGTTTAGGTGGTACAGGATTAAAAACAGTAGTTAGTCTTAAAAATAAACTAGCCAATTTTAGGGGAGTGCTGGTAAAGTTCATTTGTATAGATTCAGATAAGAATGAGGTTTTGGTAAAAAAACTCGACCCTGATGAGTATATAAATATTGGTGTACCTGGGGTATCTGCTATAGTTAGTAATCTAAAGTTAGAAGCTGCAGAGTATATAAGACCATGGTTTCCTTCGAATTTAAATTTTAAGATTGTATCTGGGGATGAGGGTGCTAAGCAATTCAGACCGATGGGAAGATTGTATTTGTTTAAGAATGTAGATAAAGTTTTCAACGCTTTGGATATGGCTACTAAGCAATTAAGAGCAAAGTTTGCTGAAGCTTCTAGTCCTTCCAAGACCATTAATGTATACATTATTTCCTCTGTTTGTGGTGGCACGGGTAGTGGAATGCTTTTAGATATAGCCTACATAGTTAGGGAAGTGGTAGAAGTGGAAAATGCATGTTCTGCGTTAATTAAAGGTGTACTATTTCTTCCTACAGCTTTTAGTCCTTTTCCGATATCTGACGTAGCTGAAAGGAATCATATATATGCTAACGGATATGCAACGCTTAAAGAAATAGATTATTTCATGAGTCCTAATAAAGAAACAGAATTCGTAGCTAATTATAGTCACACAAGATCTATTCGAAACAAAAAACCACCATTTGACGTATGCTATCTTATAGATGATGAAAACGAAGAATTTCCAATAGGTAGTTTGGAAGATACTATTGATGCTGTTAGTGAATCTCTCATTATACTTCTAAGCTCAGGACTGGGAACAAGTATTAAATCAGCCGAAGACAATCTATTTACTGTACTAAGTGGAATACAAAATATGCAACCCTATTCTGATAAAAATTACATGTATAGTTCATTTGGAACTTCAAGCATAATTTACCCCTATGAACAAGTTAAAAGATACGTTTCAGGAAATCTAGTAAAATTTATGTTTGACTCTCTTAATCAGGAAGTAAAATATTCTCAAGTAGTTGAGATGATGAAGTATCTAAAGATAGATGAAACAGAATCAGATGATTTACTCGAATCGCTATATAACTATAGACCAACTATTTACACCGAAATAGTAGATCAAATACTACAAGTAAGTAATAAAAATCTCCAATCTTTTTTGAAGGGTAAATTACATGTGGATTATGAAAATATGGTGCAAGAAATCAAAAGTAAAATTGATCAAACTATGGATAGTTTGATTAGTTCAAAATTTGAGGAGTTAAAAAATCTCATTCAAGAGTATATAAAGAGTACTTCAAGAGGATTTTTCTGGACATACAATCTTCTAACTGATATGGATAAAGGATTTTTTGGCTACATAGAAAAAGTTAAAGAAATTCTAAGAAAGGAAATAGAACAACATAATTTAACCATATCTAAACTCAAATCAAGAGTTGACACTCTTCAAGAGGCCATAATCGAAAAAAGTAACAATATCATTTTCAGAATATTAAACAGGAAGGATAGAAAGCTTATTTTTGATTATGCCAGAAGTCTATATGAATTGTACAATAACATTGTTCAAAAAACTCTAAAAGAATATGCCATAACTTTCTACACTAAACTATCAATTTTAGTCCAAAGATACGTAGATGATGAAATCTCTAGAATATATAGTGTTTGGGAAAGATTCTATAAAGACTATGTTTCGAAATACTTATCCATATCCTTCAGTAGTAGGCTTACTAGCTGGGGAAATAGAATAAACTTTTATGTAGCAAGCAAAGAAGTTATCGATAAAAATATAAAAATGATAATTGAAAACGAAAAAACTAAAATTATATCCCAACTCTACAGAATATTTGATAACTTCATAGGTATGAAGTATGAAAAAATTGCTACTTACGATAACAATCTACTAGATTTTATCGAGCAAAATTATCGGGATTACTTATATGTCGACATAGAGGATCAAGTTATAAGAGAGTTTGGATCAGAAGATGTGGTCATAAATAGATTAACAATTTCATCAAGTGTTCTGTATAGATATAGGCCACAGTTATTTAATGAATCTTATGTCAAGTACTATAAGGTTTTGGGAGTTAAGAATGTAAACAATAGCAAGTTTTTCAACATATCCAAGGTGCAGAATATAGAAGTTATTGAAAATTATAATCCTTTTAGAATATCTATGCTTCAAGTTAAGCATGGATTACCTTTATATGCTTTTGTTATGATTGAGCCTATGGAGAATGCCTATTTAGAACTTATTGCTTCTGATCCAGGATTACACATAGACCCACATTTCCAAAAATTTGACAACCTTACGATAGATTATGAACTATCTACCAAAGATTACGAAAAATATCTCTACATTTACCTTGCTCTAAACTTGGGATTAGTTTACCAAGAAGGTATTAGCTTCATCATTAATATAAACGAAAACAAAATGGAGTTAGGAAATAGCAGAAATGAGGTAATTGATAGTCTATACAATAAACTCAAAGACGAAAGTTTAATGCATACAATAGCAGAACTTGTCAACCAAACCATATCTAACAAAGGTTTTGAAAATGTTCAAAACACTATAAAAGAACATCTCCAAAAAATTAAAAATAGAATTAATTACCTTAACAACAAGAAAAATGTTACCAAAGATGAAATGACAGAGAAAGATTATTTGGAACAAGAATATAAAGTTTTAAAGAAATTCATAGAAACTACAAGCTTAGCAGTATAGAATTTTTGGTAACATAGAAAGGGGTGTTATAATTGAAACTACTTGAAACCAAGTCATATAACAATGGAATAATGAAATCCTATACTGAATATTGGGTTTTCAACACTAGAAAGAGAAGAGAGTATATCCACATAACTAGTAAAGTACAAGAAGCTGTAACCAAATCCGGGATAAAAGAAGGATTTGTGCTTGTATCCGCTATGCATATAACTGCATCCGTTTTTGTTAATGATAATGAAGAAGGTTTTTTGTATGATTTAGATAAGTTCCTAGAAAGATTAGCACCCTATGGAAAGCACCCAGACGGAGAAGAATACAGACACCATAACACAGGAGAAGATAACTGCGATGCTCATCTAAAAAATATACTGGTACATCACCAAGTGATTATACCCGTTACAGAAGGTAAACTAGATTTGGGACCTTGGCAAAGAATATTTTAT
Source organism: bacterium (assembly GCA_039630415.1). Classification (GTDB taxonomy): domain Bacteria; phylum DRYD01; class DRYD01; order DRYD01; family DRYD01; genus DRYD01. The sequence goes on from JBCNVB010000002.1 coordinate 24,999, forward strand.
GGAGAATTTGACGGACAAAGAAATAAGAGACTAATTATCAAAGTTATCGGATTTAGCTAGTGGAGGGAAAACACATGGTTTACATCGTTGACTATTCTTTTACAGTATTCGGTAAGATAAACGGTATATGGGCTGATCATAGAGCTTCTGACTTGGCTTCCTTAGTGATAAAGGATATAACCTCGAGATTCAACTACCCCGTGGATTTAGTTATTTTAGGTAATGTTATAGGTGCTGGATGCGGACAAAACTTAGCAAGGCAAGCATTATTTAAAGCAGGACTTAATATCAATACACCTGCTTTTGTCGTGAATCAAGTATGCATATCTCCCATTAAAGCTATACATACGGCTTTCGTTAACATACTTTCTGGGGAGTACGATGTGGTAATAGCTGGTGGAGTAGAAAGCATGACTAATGCTCCTTTCTTAGCAAGGGTCAGAATGGGGAATAAATACGGTGATATGAGTCTGGAAGACTCTATAAATACCGATGGTCTACGATGTGGAATATCTAACAAACTTATGATAGAAATAGCTGAACAAATTGCTAAAAAGTATCAGATAACTAGGGAAGAGCAAGATAAACTGGCCTATGAAAGTCATAAAAGAGCATTAAACTTTTGGAACCTCCTTTCAAAAAAAATTAACTTCATAAAATCTACAAAAAAAGAGATTGATGAGAATATAAGGGAGGATATAAGTATAGATAAGTTATCTTCGTTAAGGGTAGTGTTAAAAGGAGAGAGTAGTAGCATAACTGCTGGAAATGCATCGTCTCTAGCTGATGGTGCAGCAGCTGTTTTATTGGTATCCGAAAAAGCTCTTAAAAAATATAACCTTAAGCCATTAGCACAAATAAGAGGATTTGCAGAAAGCTTTGATTTACCAGAAAACTTCCCAATAGTACCCTCTATTTCTACTAATTCTCTTTTAAAAAAGCTAAACATATCCAAACAGGAGATAGACTTGTGGGAGATAAATGAAGCATTTGCATGTGTTCTAGCTGCAAACATGAAAATACTCGAAATAGATTACGAAAGAACAAATATATTTGGTGGAGCGGTAGCTTTTGGGCATCCAATCGGTGCTACAGGAGCAAGATTAGTAATCAACTCAATTCTAGCTCTAAAACATACAAATTTCTCCAAGGCAGTTATTACGGTCTGTGCAGGTACTGGTGGAGGATACTCTCTACTACTTGAAAATATCAGCTAAAAAGCCAGAACTGAAAAACAAGTAATCCAAAGGAATAAAAGCAATAGAATAGAATTGTATAGTTGTGAAAGTTTATACCAAGTTTGTCAATGTAATAGAAAGCATAAAAAATTACTTTTTCACTGATGAGTTGGTATTGTATTTGATATTTGCTTGTTTCTTATCTAGGGGACATATTTTGATAGAAGATGTTCCTGGTGTAGGAAAAACAACTCTAGCAAAGTTAATAGCTTCTTGTATGGATTTGAAGTTTAAAAGAATTCAGGGAACACCTGATTTGTTACCAACGGATATAACAGGTTTAAGTGTATACAATCCAAAACTATGGAGTTTGATTTCAAACCAGGTCCCGTATTTACTAACATACTCCTAATAGATGAAATAAACCGAATACCTCCTAAATCTCAAAGTGCGCTACTAGAAGTTATGGAAGAAAGACAATCTACCATAGATGGAAAAACATACGTCCTTCCTAACCCTTTCTTTGTTATAGCTACGGAAAATCCCATAGAGATGGCAGGTTCTTACCCTTTAGTAGAAGCTCAACTGGACAGATTCCTAATGAAAATATCCCTTGGATATCCCTCAAGAGAGGGATTACTAAAAATAATGAATTTTTATGTCTGGAAAAACATAGAGTATAAGTCTGAACATAGGTTAAATCTGGATGATATTGCTCTTGCTTTTGAAGAAGTAAAAAGAACTTACATAAGTGACAAAGTAAAGGAATACTGTATAGACATATTTGAATACATTCATAACGACGGTAAAGTATATTTACCCCCTAGCCCAAGAGCTTTACTTCATGTACTAAGAACTGCATCTTCAATAGCTTACCTAAAGGAAAGAGAGTATGTAATACCTGATGACATAAAAATGGTTGTTCCATATGTGCTTGCTCATCGAATTATTCTTAAAACCTCATCGGATTTTAGGGATAATTATAAATACGTTAAAGAGGTGTTAGATCAAGTTAAAGTACCAAAGGAGGTCGCATAATTATGGATACATCTATGATAACAATAGATCATCTTTTAAGAATAGCTGTAGAGAGAAATGCCAGTGACCTTCATATAACCTCTGGTTTACCACCTATGTTGAGAATAGATGGTAGACTAGTGCCAACGGAATTTGGTCGTCTTAAACCCGAAGATACCAGAAGACTTATATACGCAATATTGAATGATAAGCAAAGAGAAAAATTTGAAAGGGAACTAGAGCTGGATACTTCTTACGGTATACCCGGTTATGGAAGATTCAGATTAAACGTCTACAAACAAAGAGGTGCTGTAGCAGCTGCATTTAGAACCATACCTAACGTAATAAAAAGTCCAGAAGAACTAGGATTACCTTCAATAGTTTATGACTTAGCTAACAAAAGAAGTGGATTAATTCTAGTTACAGGACCTACTGGCGTAGGAAAATCTACAACTCTTGCAGCGATAGTTGATATAATCAATTCCACTAGAACTGATCACATCCTGACTATAGAAGATCCTATAGAGTATATTCACACTCACAAGAAGTCTATGATAAACCAGAGGGAGTTGGGAGTAGATACTTATTCATTTGCCGCAGCGCTAAAGTCTGCTTTAAGAGAAGATCCAGACGTTATATTAGTTGGTGAGATGAGGGATTTAGAAACTATATCAGGTGTTTTAACAGCTGCTGAAACAGGACACTTGATACTATCAACTCTTCACACTACCGACGCTCCCCAAACAATAGATAGAATTATAGACGTATTTCCTCCTCATCAACAACAACAAGTTAGAATACAATTGGCTTCAGTTTTAGAAGCTATTATTTGCCAACAATTGATTCCTGCAGCTTCAGGACAGGGTAGACACTTAGCATGTGAAATACTAGTAGGAACAGCTGCAGTGAAAAATATAATAAGAGAAGGAAAAGTACATCAACTAAAAGCTATAATGCAAACTTCTAGACAATACGGAATGCAAACAATGGATCAGGCTATATACGAACTATATAAGGAAGGGAAGATAAGTTCGGATGAAGCTGTATCAAGGAGTTCTAACCCACAAGAAATGAAAGCAAGAATAGGCTCATGAAATTCATCCATGTAGCTGATTTACATTTAGGCAAAAAAATAAAAACTATACGTGGTGATTTACAGCTAGAATTTGACAAAGCTATAGAGCAGTTAATACAAATAGTAAGGGAAATAAAACCAACATTCCTATTCATAGCAGGTGATATATTCCACTACAAAAACCCTTCCCAAGAAGCTGAAGAATTGTTCATAAAACTATTACTAGACTCATACAAAAATGTAAAGTATACCATAATAATCTCGGGTAATCATGATAATTCCAAAAAACTTCAAAATATATCTCTTTTTAACAGGTATATTAACCAATTAGTATCCACTGGTAAAATTTTCATCTATACTGATGTAGATCTATTGAATGATATAGCTAATGATAAAATATCTCCTTTACAAGAGATAGAAGAAGCAGATATAATCCCGCTTCCATTCATTGAGTATAGGAATGCTGTACAAGTTGCCTTAAAATCAAAAGAAATTCCAGAAGAATATGCTTACTCTTATATTCACTCTAGGCTAATATATGAATTTTTGAAGAAATCCAACAAGGATATAAAGATATTAGTAGGGCATATGTTTGTTGATCAAGCTTCTATATGTGGTACAGAATCAAGGAATTTTATAAGTCCTAGCTATACTGTAAAATTAGGTGATCTTCCAGACAGTATAACCTATTATGCCCTTGGTCATGTTCACAGATATCAAAAAGTAAGTGGTAAGAATATATACTACGCCGGATCAATTATTCCTTTAGATTTTTCTGAAACTTTTGAACATGGCATAATAATTGGAGAAATCGTAGACAAATTTCCCAAAATACAGTTTCATAGGATAAATTACAGAGAGTTTAAGATTCTTAAAATTTCTAACCTTTATCCGGAACAAATGTTCGATGAGATTGAAAAAAATAAGGATAGGTATATAAAAATCTTATATACTGAAATGCAACCTGATGTTAGAGAAAAAATAATGAAGTTTGAAAACGTTTTGAAAATAGAAAAGGAACAACTTAAAGTTGTAGGAGATAGTATAGCTGCGAAAAGAAATAATGACCATCAAAATCAAAGATCTTTCGAATATATAGATCTTTACAATGTAGTTGGTATATATAGTCTATATTACTCTAAGCTAAAGGGGATTAATTGCAGCTCAATTATTTTGGAAAAATTAGATCATATCTTAAAAGAATCAGAAAATTTAATATAGTTTGATTATATGTATATTGTGAAGGAGGGCTTTCAAAAGCCCCCTTCACAATATTTTAGCTATTGTTATTACTGAGTATCATCTCTATATTGTCCTTCTGAAGTTAATACTGGTCCACCCAATCTGTTTCCTATTCTATGTCTTACGGTTATGTTTGTTCCGCTGTTGGGAGCTGCTGGACAGTATATCGCATATAAAACACCACCAGTTGGTATGTTTATGCGGTAATCAGTGCTTCTTGCTGTTGGGCATCTTATAATTTTACCAACATATTGAGATCTGAAAGCAGTTGCCCCTGCAGGGGTGTTAGTATTGTTACTAGGATCACCTGCATTTTGGATAGTTCCTCCTCCTGTTCCACCTGGATACATTCCGTCATAGTCATTTGAGTACATTTCCATACAGGTTGAGAAAGTTTTTAGATTAGATTTGCAGGCTGTGTATCTGGAAGCTTCTCTAGCTCTCATAAAGTTGGGTACTAGTACTGCTGCTAAGATAGCTATTATTGCTATTACAATCATCAGTTCTATTAACGTAAAACCTTTTCTCTTTCTCATTTTCTATCCACCTCCTTTTCAATTAGTAAGTGTACATTTTTTTTAGTTGTGTTACCTTTGATAATTGATATATATCAATTACTAGTTTGAATATCATCTATGAATGATGATCCTGAATCAAGTACTGGTCCACCTTTACCTGATCCTATTACGTGTTTGGGTTCTAAATTGGGGCCTCTAGGTGCAGAGGGACAGTATATGTAACATCTATTAGTTGTTACAATCTTAATCAGATAGTTTGTGCTTTTTGTCTTGGGGCATCTAACAAATTTATCTACATAATTTGCTCTGAAAGTGGCAGCTCCTACTGGATTATTTGTATTATCATATGGATTACCTGCATTTGTTATTTGAGTATCTGGACCACCAGGATAGTTACCATTGTAATCATTTGAGTACATTTCTAAGCAGTTCAATAGGTTTCTTATGTTAGATTTACAAGCTGTAAGTCTTGAAGCTTCCCTTGCTCTCATTATGTTTGGTATAAGTACTACTGCTAGTATAGCTATGATAGCTATAACAATCATTAATTCTATTAAAGTAAAACCCTTCATGTTAGTCCTTAATTTTATCAGAAACATGATATACTATACCCCCTTTATAGGGGAAGTGTAAGGGTTAACAGATAATGTGTATTTCAAAAAAATTGAGAATAGTCAACAAATATATCGTTTTTTAATTTCTTTTGTTATTTTCTGTTTGCAGTTTTTATTTCTTCTTTAGTAACTTTAGCTATTTTATATACCGTAGAGGTAGTTAGATGATATGTTTATGTTGGTTATATCGAATCCTGCTAGTTCTTGTTTGTAATTATAGGTTTCTCCTACTTTTCGTGTGTAGCTTTCTTTGTTTGTATCGAATTGTTTAATGTTCCATTCGGCTGCTGATTTGAGTTCACCTGGGTCTACTTTGCCGTCTCCATTTTTGTCTTGCCATATGTATACATTTTTGAGTTCATCTCCAGTTATAACTCCGTCACCATTTTTATCAAATAAATCTCTCATTTTTTCATAGCCGGATTTATATTTATTTTGTTCCCCATTTATACCTGTTTCTGTCATCAAGTGTCTACCATCTAATTTAATTTGGTCATACTTTCCTTCTTGCAGTAATCTTCTTTGTTCTGGTGTTAGGTATACTACAAAAGCGTCTGTTTTATCTCCTTTTGCTTTTACCCATTGTGTTCTATCGGGTATACCATCTCCGTTTATGTCAAATTGTATTCCATTTTCTTTTCCTCTATTTACTATTTGTGTTGTTTCTATTGTTTGAATGATACTCCTTCTTCTTCCTATTCTTATTTCTTGATTATGAGTTGTTCTCTGTACTTCGTAGTTTGTATCTGTAACAGTTGCTTTACCATCTCCATCTACGTCTATTATAACTGGGTCTCTTCTACCTACAAACTGAGTATTTATTACTCTACTTCCTTCTTGTACTCTTCCGTCAACACTACTAAATTTGTAGTCAAACATTCTACCTGTTTGTAAAATTTCTTGCTTTTCGATGGAGTTTTTGTAGATTGGTGTTAGTGAATTATAGCTTATATCTATACCTGAATTGTATATGCCTGAGAAAGAAAAGCCTTTCCCAATAAACCCAAACCCAGAAAATCCTAAACCATTATCTACTCCAAAAGCTTGGAAGAATATTGGGACTTGAGCAAGTAGTTGATTGTATGAATTTATGCTAAGTGAGCTAATTGTAGGCCCATAGCTATACCAAGAGTATCTATCAGTTGGTTGTACTGAGTGTATGAATGACATTTTCTTTACACCTCCCTAAAATTTTATATTACGTTTTATATATGTACCCCAATCTTTTACTTAAAAAATATACTAGACTATTTTTTACATTTTTTTTACAAATATACTGTATCTAAGTGCTGTTTGTTATCAGAAATGAAAAGAGTGATTTCTTAGAAATCATTAAATTTATCTCCAATATTGCTGTTTTACAAACCATAGACTTTTAAGGTTACTTAAAGATATCTATAATAACTCTGTACGGTGCTGGGTAAGCTATTTGTAATGGAGAGTAATTTATAATGAATGGCTCAACTGGTGATTCTATACCTATCATATTCTTTTTTATCTTCTTTATCTTCTTTCTGATCAAATAACAACTTTTCTACTCGTAAAAGGTAATGCTTGTTATTAGAAATAGAGATACTAACGTTGAAAAAGTCATTAAATCTATCCTTAAATATGCAGAAGAATAAAGGACTGTTACCCTTATATTCTGAGCCAAGATCGTAAAAATTATCAATGGTACCGCTTTGCAAATCGTAGAATTTTATAAGGTTTTTATTGTTTTCTCTCGAGAAGAAATATACATTTTTATGTAACTTATTCTTAGACAACAGTATTAGTTCAGAAGTGTATAAGTGTTCCAGTTTGTTATTTGATATTTTAAGAAGCTTTTGTTTACTCTTGTCTTTCTTGACTATAAGGATTGTATTTTTATCTATTATTTCCAAATCAATTAGGTCTTGTATATTTCGTATTTGTTCTAGATCAATTTTCTGGGTTTGGTAGTTATGATAGGTAAAAAGACATAATTTATCTATTTCTCCTTTTGCCCTATCCACATAATTGTAACCTATCCAATAGAAGATATCTTCTGTTGATTTTATGTTACTAAGGAGATAAGAGGGATTTTCTTGCGTATATTTTTTCCCACTGGGAGATATGTAGAATATTTTGTTACTTCCTGCTGTAGAGAATGTTAGAATTTCATTTTTATCATTTATCTTGGATATGTTTGATACTTTTGTTTCTTCAAATATATTTGTTCCGATTCTATCTCGTGAAGGGTTTATGTATACCAGTAGTGTTCCTTTTGCTCTGTATAGCTTATACAGATATACTATACTTCCCTTTGTGTTACTCGAATAACTAGCATATTCGTAGTCTTTATCATATATCGGTTTCTTTGTATGGTATATGTAGTTGGATACATTAATATCAAGCGTTTGTTTAGTAGTTAGATCAATTGCGAATATTGTAGATAATAGTGTTAGTAGTATTATGTTGGCGATAAACAAACTTATGAGTATTTTGGTGTATTGCATATTTTTAAACCTCCTCTGGTGTAATATTTCTTTAAGATCTTGTGGCATTGGAAAGAAAAATAATACTGAAAGCTCCTGTGCATGAGAAGATATTTTTACTCATGCACAGGAGCTAGCAAAACTTTATACTTTTTTACCTATTCCCCATTCTATTGAAGGCCACCATTGCCATACTTTGATCACTCTTCCATCTTTCGTTTTAGCATAACCTTGTAGAGTATTTGCTCCATATGATGTTCCTATCTCTACTATTCCTAATTGTGATGGTTTAATTAATTCTTGCATTTGTACTTTTGTATCTTGATTTTTATCTTGCCATATGTACAGATTATCTAACTCTTCATCAGTTATTTTATTATCCTTGTTAAAGTCAAAGTTTTCTTGCAGTTTTTCAAAGCCATTTTTATATCCAAATGCGTTTGACATTAGATTAAATCTATCTACCTCTTGCTTGATTTTTCCGTTCTCAAAGAATATTATCAATCCATCACTTGGTCCTATCCATTCTACAAAATCTTTTACTCCATCAGCATTTAAGTCAAACATTTTTGCTCTGGCTTTGTCAAAATTATTTTTTGGTAAGTTTGCATTCCCTGAAACATCTGGCAAATTATTTTGATCTAAATCTATTACTAGAGAATCTGCTCTTCGTACCTCGACTGTTACCATGACAAAATCATTTACTGTAGCAACCTGGTTTATGTTTATATCTTTTCTTTGGAAAACATCTCTTTGACTAATAACTTGTACATCTCCTTCTTGTGTTTAGGATACTATATTATATTTAAACTAAATTACTTGATAAAATGTTACGAAAATATTTCAAAAATTACATTTTTACACACTTTTTACGAACTAAAAAGGATTTTAAAAGTCGACAATAAAGATAAATAATAACGTGGGAGAATTAATCAAAAAATTGGTAGAGATACAAAAAAATATTGCAAGTGGAGTGGAAATATCTAACCAATCATATCCCCTGGAATTTTTCCAAACTGTAGTTGGAATAGATCTTTCTTTTCACAAAAATAATATCATTGTTTGTTTTACAGTATATGAATTAACAAGTAGAACCATACATTTTTTTTATAAGCTAGATAAATCGAAATTTCCTTATGTACCAACTTTTCTTGCTTTCAGGGAATTACCAGCCATAAATAAATTATATAAAAAACTTTACTCAGAGTTCCCAACTAATACGTTATTTTTCATAGATGGACATGGTATAAGTCATCCAAGAAGAGCTGGAATAGCTACTCACTTCGGAGTTAAAAATAATCGCTACTCCATAGGTGTAGCCAAAAGACTACTATATGGAAAAATTCAAGACCCATCATTTGCTAACAACGATCAAATTCTTCAATCCTACGTAATCGATGATAACCAATACCCTATAGCTATAGCTCTAAAAACACTTCTACTCAACAGAAAAAAAGTAATGGGTACTAAAATCCTATACATATCCGTAGGAAATAAACTCAATCTCGAAAACTCTAAAAATCTCTTCCTAGAACTCTACCAAAAACATAAAATTATACCTACAGAACTATCACACGATTATTTGCAAAATCTCAAAAAGAATATGCTATGATTGACTACATAAGACAGATACTAAAAGTAGGCACTCCATACATGATATCCACGTTTTTCGACGCTACCTCTTTTACTTTAATGGTCTTTATCGTTTCAATTTTTCTTCCCTCTGGTAAAGAATTAGCTTCCATAGGATCAAGCATATACATCGTATGGGTTTTATGGGCTTTCTCTACAGCTTTCTCAAGTGGTATCGTCAGCCTTACATCTAGATTCCTAGGTGACAAAGATATCCCTAATATTGTCCATCTGTTTTTTGTAACCATAAAATATAGCTTTTTCTGGTACATATTCATCATTGTATTTTTCAACTTTTTTATCATCGATATCGTCTTCTCCCTTCTAAAACTAGAACCACAAGTAATACAACTATCAAAAGAAGTAGTAAAATATTACTGCTACATAATAATCTTTAGTATCTTAGCTTCAATCGTCTTTTCAATTCTTCAAGGAATAATGAAAACCAAAGAAATAATGTATATTACGATAGCTGCGGTTGCTATAGAAATATTAGTAGTGTTTTGGGGAATAGGAAAAGTTCATCTAAGCTTACTTATCAATTTAGCCTGGCTAGGAGGCGAATTAATCAGAATCATAGCCGGTTACTACTTCCTTCACAAAGAAAAAATAACCTTCTCAATAAACATATCAAAAGAATTAGGTAAAAGTCCTTGGGAAGATTTCAAAAGATTTTTAGAAGCACTCTACATAGGATTCCCACTTAAAATCGGAATGCTAATATTCGGAAGCGTATACTACATCATAATTAGCTATATAACAACCATAGGTCAAAAGTATGGACTAGCTGAAAAAGCAGTAGCAGCACTAACTCTATCTCAAAGATTTGAAGTACTCATATGGATGCTAGACGCCGGACTAACAATAGCTACCTCCACACTCATCGGAAAAACCATAGGATACCAAACTTTCCAACAAAATAAAACACAAAAAATCAAACAAGTTAAAAACATACTCTACTCAGCTACTTTTCTCGGAACTATTCTCTTTTTACCCATATTTTTTCTTTTTATCCTGTACAACCAGCAGATACTATCCATCTTCATAAAAGATGTTGAAATCGTAAATATAGGTAAAGGATATCTATTCTACACAGGATTAATGGGTATTTCTATGGTCTATAACTCAATATTCACAGGATTTTTTATAGCTATAGGTAAAACACTTCCTATAACTATATACCTCGTAATCTTCTCCCTACTTAGGATACCATTATGTTCCATGGCTTCAAATTTTGATCACATATGGATATTCATAAACCTTACTAATTTACTCATGACTATATGTCTGTATTTTACTTACTTGTGGAATATTAGAAGGTTATAAACACAAATGTGGATTTGCGGAATAGATGAAACTGGTAGGGGATCTCTTGCAGGACCACTGTGTGTCGTAGCCTTCTGCTCTAAAAATATTCCTAGCATCCAAACCAAAGACAGTAAAAAACTATCTCCACAAAAAAGATACCACCTTTTTGAACAAATCATATCACACTGCCTAACAAATAAACAAGAAAACGTAATAGCTATAAAACTAATAGACAACGTCACAATAGACAAAATCAATATACTCAATGCTAATCTACTCGGATTCAAAATGGTTATTCAACACGTAGAAAAGAAAATTAAACAAAAACCAGATATCATCTACATAGACGGAAATAGAAAACCAAAGGATATGGAAGATTATAACATTCAAACCATAGTTAAAGCGGACTCATTTATCAGAGTAGTACAAATAGCTTCTATAATAGCAAAGGTAATCCGCGACAGACTAATGGAAAAAATATCCAAAAAGTATCCGCTATACGGATTTGAAATAAACAGGGGATATTATGATAAAAGACATGAAGAAAGCATCAGAAAATTTGGACCTTGCCCAATACACCGAAAGACATTTATAAAACATTTTCTACAGCAGAAATTAATTGACTACGGAAAATAATTAAATAAAAGGAGCGGGGATATACCCGCCCACCTTTCTAATCAATAACTTATCGATAACTTATCTTGTCTCTGCAAGCTTAACTTCTTTTTTAGTATTTTTTATAGTTGCTTGGGCTGCTGCTAATCTTGCTACCGGAACCCTAAACGGAGAACAACTTACATAATCAACCCCTATTCTTTGAGCAAAATGAATAGACTTAGGATCTCCACCATGCTCTCCACATATTCCTATTTCTAGATTATTATTTGCCTTCTTACCTTTTTGTATTGCCATTTCCATTAGCTGACCTACACCACTTTCATCAAGACTTTGGAAAGGATTAAACTCTAGAATACCATTTTCTAAATAGTATGGAATAAACTTGGATTCTGCATCGTCTCTACTATATCCAAAAGTCATTTGTGTTAAGTCATTTGTACCGAATGAGAAGAATTCTACATGTTTTGCTATTTCATCTGCTACTAAACATGCTCTCGGTACTTCTATCATCGTACCAAACTTATACGGTATATCCACTCCATTTTCTTTGAGAACTTGTTTTGCTACCTCTTCAAGCTTTTGTTTTACTACCTCTATTTCTCTTGGTAATCCTACCAGAGGAACCATTACTTGAGGATTAACTTTTACTCCCTCTTTGTAGGCCATAACTGCAGCTTCAAATATTGCTCTAACTTGCATTTCGTTTATTTCTGGATAAACTATACCTAATCTGCAACCTCTAAATCCTAGCATGGGGTTGCTTTCTTTTAGAGCTTCTGCTTTTTCTAGTATCTTTCTGTACTTTTCTGCTTCTTCTTTTAGCCCTTTTTGTTCTGCCTCTGCAATCTTTCTATTGATTATCTCTGCTTTGGGTAAGAATTCATGCAATGGAGGATCTAGCAATCTTATTGTTACTGGGTAACCTTTCATTTCTTTGAAGATATGATAAAAGTCTTCTCTTTGCATGGGTAGAAGTTTTTCTAAAGCTTTTTGTCTTTCTTCTTTATTTTCTGCTATGATCATTTCTTGCATTATAGGTAATCTATCTTCTGCCATGAACATATGCTCTGTTCTACAGAGACCTATTCCTTTTGCACCGTACTCATATGCTCTTCTTGCATCTTCTGGAGTATCTGCATTGGCTTTCACTCCTATACTTGCTACACTATCAGCCAGTTCTAGCAATTCGAAAAATTCTCCTGATAGTTTAGGTGGTATGAGTTTTACTTCTCCTTTGTAAACAAATCCTGTAGTACCATCTATACTAATTGTTTCCATTTCTCTTACAACTATGTCTCCTACGGTGAAATATTTTTCTTTCAGGTTTATTGATATTTCCTCAGCTCCTACCACGGCTGGTTTACCCATTCCTCTTGCTACAACTGCAGCGTGACTAGTCATTCCTCCTCTAGCAGTTAATACACCTTGTGCTCTAGCTAATCCAGCAATATCATCTGGGTTAGTCTCTGGTCTGACTAAAATTACTTTCTCTCCTTTATCTCCCAATTCTGCTGCTAGTTTTGAGTCAAACACTACTTTTCCAATAGCTGCACCAGGTGAAGCATTTAAACCCTTAGCTATAGGCTTTTCTTTATAATTTGGATCTACTTGAGGATGTAAAAGTTTTTCTATTTCTTCAGTAGAAACTCTCATAACAGCTTCTTCTTTTGTTATTATACCTTCTTTGTATAGATCTACTGCTATCTTAACTGCAGCTTGAGCAGTTCTTTTCCCGTTTCTAGTTTGTAGCATGTACAACTTTCCATCTTCTACTGTAAACTCCATATCTTGCATATCTTTGTAGTGTTTTTCTAGTTTTTCAGAAATCCTTAGCAATTGTTGATAAGTATCTGGCCATTTATCTTTCATTTCAGAAATATGATAAGGTGTTCTTATTCCAGCTACTACGTCTTCTCCTTGAGCATTCACTAAGTACTCTCCATAAAGAACTTTTTCTCCTGTTGATGGGTTTCTTGTGAAAGCTACACCCGTTGCAGATCTATCATTTAGATTACCAAAAACCATAGCCTGAACGTTTACTGCAGTTCCCCAATCTTCAGGAATATTGTATATCCTTCTGTATTCCTTTGCTCTTTCATTGTTCCAGGAGTTAAATACAGTTTCAATCGACATTCTGAGTTGTTCGATAGGGTCTTGGGGAAGCTCTTTGTTATGCTTTTTATACTCTGCTTCTAGAAGATCTATTATTTTTTCAAGGTCTTCTTCTGTAAGTTCTATATCTAATTTTTTGTTGTTAGCTTTTTTGTATTCATCTAGTATTTCTTCAAGAGTATGGATAGAAAGTACTGTTTTTCCAAACATTTGTAGTAGTCTTCTGTAAGAATCTAAAGCGAATCTTTTGTTAGTGAATTTGGCTAATACTGGTATGAGGGTTTTGGTTAGTCCTACGTTAAGGATAGTATCCATCATTCCTGGCATTGAAGCAGGAGCTCCAGATCTTACCGAAACTAATAATGGCATATTTTCAGTATCATTAAACTTTCTTCCTATCCTCTTTTCCAATTCTGCAATAGATTCTTTTACTTTAGGCATTAATTTTTCCATTGTTCCCTTTGGGTCAGCTAGATACATTCTACATACTTCGGTTGTTATTGTAAAGCCTGGAGGAACAGGTAGCCCCAAATTGGTCATTTCAGCTAAATTTGCTCCCTTTCCTCCTAACAATAACCTCATGTTTGCATTTCCTTCGTCAAAGAAATATATCCATTTCATACCTATTTCACCTCTTTCTTTAACTATCATTTTTTCATGTAATGAGCTTAACTCGTTTGAATAATTGATCTTACTTGAGAATATAAATCATTGGTATTTTGTTCTATTTCTTCTACTACTGGTTCTAAACTCAAAATCAACTCCTCTGTTTCTTCTGGACTTACTTGGTTATTAGCTAGCAGTGATGCTTTTTCTCTTAAAAATACCAAATCATCGATTATTATATTTATTTTGTTCAGAATATCCTGAACGGTTTTATCTTTTTGGGCTTGATCTATTGACTCAATCGAAGATTTTATGTTTTCAAGTGATAAAATAGAGTTATTAGTAAGATTAATCAATATTATAGCATATGAGCTTACTTCTTGTGTATTTATTGCTTTAGCTAGCTTGGAATATATGTTTTTTATGCCAGTTTTTTGTTCTCTCTGAGGTTTAATTAGTTTAGAACCACATTTTGAACAATAGTCATTTTCTGGATTTTCTTCATAACCGCACTGTATACACTTAACTTTCTCTGACTCTAACAATAGTTTTTCTAATTTTATATACTCAGTTTTTATTTCAACTATTGTTGGCTCTATATCTGTTTCGAAATATTCTAAAACATCTATAAGATAATCCTTGTTTTGATCATGTAGATATTTGTCTATTAGATCTAGTAGGTGTTCAAATTTTTCTCTATTTTCAATCACTTTTCTGTCTATGGGTGTAAGGAATTCTGGATCTTGATTTTCCAGCTGGCTTATGATTGAAACTATACTATTGTGAAAGTCATGTAGTACCAATAGGCTTTGCTTTTCAGAATATACATCTTTAATCAGCGTGTAGAAATTCTCAAAAAATCCAGTACCTTTCAACTTTTTGCTATCAATTTTTTTTGAAAGCTTTTGGAACTCTTGTGTTTTATCATGCAACCAGTACAGCATTTGTGAAAAAGTTTGATCATCTATCTCTACTTTATCCGGATACTTTGATTCTACCTTTTGATATACATCCTCTATGTAATTCTGGATTTCTTGTATTTTGTAGTTGATTTCATTGAAAATTAAATCTTTCATATTTTTCCTGCATAAAACAACCTTATATAACTCCTGATACCAACTTTTTGATGCATCAAAGGATGGTTTTATTCTCTTTTCATACAATTCCTTAAACGAGTTTATGTTAATCTCATTTTCATTCAGGTAGTATATATGCATGAAAAACTCAAACCATATATAGGAAGATGGAACAATCGTAAATATTCTATCTTTACATATAATGTAGTACTCGTAATCCTGCATTCTTGTTATGATTTCTGAAAGATTCTCATCTATTTCTTTTATGTTTTGCGTCGATTTACCATTTTTAAGATAATCTAAGATTTGTAAAATTTTATGTTTTGTATCTTCTCCAATGTAATCTCCTCTTATTTTTATAAAACTCTCCAAATACGATTGAATACTTTCAGCTACTTTTTGTTTTAAAACATTATAGTCCGAATTTGATAAAATGAAAATATCTAGAGTTTTAAAATCTTTTATCTTTTCTCTGCGCATGTTATTTATCGTATCATTGATAAAAGTAAATACAGATAGAACGGTATTATAGAAATCTTGTAACTCTTCTAGTGTATACTCTGATTGCTGAAGGTAATTCTTGAAATTATCAATTATAATTGATTCGTTCTGCCTATCCTTTGAATATTTTGCGATATAGATTTCTAGTAGCTCTGAAACTATTTCATCTTCAAAGGTTATTTCTTCAAGAGGTAAATTTAGTTTTTGGAATACTATATTATTTCCTAGTTTTCTTATTAGTTGGCTTAAGTTGTAGATGCTTGAATCTAAAATTTTTTCTGCTGTTGGAATCATTATTTTATACCCCCTTTTATAGTAATTCTCTTACCTTTGCATATATTTCGGGGTAGTTGGATATCAAGTATTTTCTTATTTTTCTTCTTCTTGCATATAGTTTGAGAAGGGTTCTATGGGTTTGTTTGTCTTTACGATGTTTTTTGACATGTTCTTCTAAACTATTGATTTTTGCTGTTAGAAGTAGATATTGTACTCCCGCTGAACCCGTATCTTTTTCATGCATTTGTATTAGCTTTATTATTTGTTCTTTTTCTTCTTTTTTTAGCATAATTTTCCCTCCTTTAAAGATTAGGGTTATACATAATTACTCTCTTTTTAGAATTGGCGGTATTTTGAAATAGTTTTGCTCTCTTACTGAGTTCTGTTCTAGAAACTCCTCAAAATTAATAGGAGGATGTGTTTGCTCAAGATATTTGGTTTCTTTTAAATGATCATGATAGTAATAGTCTTCAAATTCAAGATTTATGCTTTGTATTTTTGTGAAAAATTCGATTATTTTTTGTATATCTTTAGTGATTATTTCTTTTTCTTGTGGATTTAAGTGTATGTGTGCTAATTCACACAGATGATCTATGTTGATGTCCATTATGGGTTTATGCCGGGGGCCGGACTCGAACCGGCACGGAGGTTTTACCTCCGGGGGATTTTAAGTCCCCTGCGTCTACCTATTCCGCCACCCCGGCTACTTATGCTTATATATTCTATATGCTTTGCTACCCCTCCTATATCAAACTAACCACTATCGGCGTAGAACCATATGTTTCTAACACCAGCTTACTTGGAATACTCTCTTCAGGTATCTCAAAAACTATTGTACCAAAATTTATACCCATCGGCATTAGTATCTGTAAAACATAACTACTCAAACCTTCTATGTAATCATACTTCATATTCTTGTTGTCAAATAATACAAATCTTCCAGTATATAGCTGAACTTTATTGGATAAATTCTGTTGCGATACACTTATTACCACAAACTTATGTCCGTCTTGGGCATTATACATTGATTTGTAAACTTTGGTTTCTTTCAAATCACTTACTGTTACCTTGTATTCTTCGTTGAAAGCTGAACGTGGAATAAATACAACCTGGATACTCTGTTCAGGCGTCTTTATATTCTTATCCTCACCATCTTTTGATTTTTTATTGTTTTTATCTTCTATTAAAGGTATTTGATACTTCGAATCAGTATCTTTATTTTCTTGATTCTTTTCAACTTTTACTGTAACCTTAGATTCTCTTTCCTGATTACCTGGTGGAAGTATTGTTATTGCCCTTGATAGCTGATTCCATTTTACCTGATAACCCAAAGGAGTTAGTATTTCCTTAATGGCAAGAAGCATTTGACCTTTATAAATAGCTACTTTGGCATATATCCTTAAGTTGTCAATTATTACTACTTTTTCTGAACTATCCCACTTTATAGGTGAACCTATTATGTATGAAAGATCTTCTTTTGATAGGTAGGAAGTGTTGTTTATTATATACGCTTGAAATCTTTCTTGGTTATACTCTAGTCTTACTTTTTGAATACTTGCTAAGCATACATAAGTCACTAAGAAGACCGATATGACAAATGATAAGAACTTTGCAAACATTTTTAAACACCCCCACCTATTTTTACCTTGTTAGTAAAATATTTCTATATCTTTTACTTTGCTACCTTCTTCCTAAAAGGAGAGTACTTTTGCGTGGAGAATAATTAAGCGATAGTGTTAGGAGGGAATAAATGGATAAAGATGTAGAGCAAATAAAGTCGATAATAGCTACTGATTGTGGATCCACAACAACAAAAGCAATACTAATAGAAAAGCAACCAACCGGTGAGTATAGGTTAGTAACTAGAGGTGAAGCTCCTACTACCGTAGAAGCACCACTAGAAGACGTCACCATAGGTGTTCTCAATGCCTTTAGAGAAGTACAAGAATTAAGAAATAAAAAGATTCTTACCGATGACTATAAAGCTTTGATAAAACCCGATAGAGGAGATCAGGGTGTAGACATATATGTTTCAACTTCTTCTGCTGGTGGCGGTTTGCAAATGGTTGTAGCTGGTGTTGTTAAAGAAATGTCCGCAGAAAGTGCACAAAGAGCAGCTCTCGGAGGCGGTGCTATTGTACTTGACACCTTCGCTGTTAATGACGGAAGAAAACCATTCGAAAGAATAGAAAAAATCAGAGAACTCAGACCAGATATAATACTTTTAAGCGGTGGAACCGAAGGTGGAACTATAAAACATGTCGTAGAAATGGCTCAAACCATCGCAGCAGCTAAACCCCAACCTAGGCTCGGTATAACCTTCCATCTACCTGTAATATACGCGGGTAACTCAAAAGCAAGGGAAGAAATAGAAAGAATACTGTCTAAGGTAGTTGAACTTAGAATAACTGATAACCTAAGACCAAGCTTGGATTATGAAAATCTACAACCAACAAGATTAATCATTCAGGATATATTCTTAGATCACGTAATGGCACAAGCTCCAGGTTATAAAAAACTAATGGAAATGGTAGATGCACCAATAATGCCAACTCCAGCTGCAGTCGGACTTATTATGCAAAAAATAGCTAAAAAAAATAATATAAACCTCATCGGTGTAGATATTGGTGGTGCTACAACTGACGTATTCTCAGTTATTTACCAAAACGGTGAATGGATTTTTAACAGAAGTGTTAGTGCAAACTATGGAATGAGCTATTCGATCGCTCAAGTTCTCAAAGATGCCGGAATTCAAAATGTTCTCAGATGGATCCCCTTCGATACAGATATCGTCCAGCTTAGAAACTCTATCAAAAACAAAATGATAAGACCTACTTCCATTCCTTATCTTCTAAAAGATTTAATGATAGAGCAAGCCATATGTAGAGAAGCACTTAGACTTTCTTTCGATCAGCATAAGTTACTAGCTGTTGGACTTAAGGGAAGACAAAAGGAAAGAAGTATATCAGATGCTTTTGCTCAGCAGGAAAGTGGCGAAAGTATAATAGATATGTTCGAGTTAGACATGATAGTTGGAAGTGGCGGGGTACTCTCTCATGCTCCTAAGAGAAATCAATCTGCAATGATGATGATAGATGCTTTTCAACCTTATGGATTTACGTTACTAACTGTGGACAGCATATTCATGATGCCCCACTTGGGAGTACTTTCTAACATACATGAAAGAGCAGCAACTGAAGTATTTGAAAAAGATTGTCTAATCTACTTGGGAACTTGTATTGCACCTGTAGGCAAAGAAAAGGATGGAGTAAAAATACTAGAAGCAGAAGTTATTGATCAAGATACAAATCAAACAACTAGCCTAACCCTACTCAGTGGACAAATAATCGTTGTACCTATCAAAAACAAAGCTACCATAAACATTAAATACTTGCATAAAGGATTTAAGCTTTCAAAGGAAAAAATACAAACAAAGGAGGTTAGAGGAGGAGTAGTAGGCTTGATCTTTGACGGTAGAGGAAGACCCCTAACTCTACCTAAAAACGATACCGAAAGAAAGGAAAAATTAAATGAATGGTTTAAAAGTATAAACATGTATGATTAACCAAAATAAGGAAGAAAATAAAATAGAAACTCTAATATCTAGAGCTATTGAGACCAAACCCTACCCCCTTGAAGTACCTGAATTACAATTCTTCCAAAAATGGGATTATTCTATATCGCTAGAAGATTCTTCGTTCATAAAACTCAAGGACTCATACGATCTTTTCATAGGTGGTAAATTTGTTAAACCTTCAAGTGGGAAATACTTTCCCACAATAAATCCTTCAAATGAGGAAGTAATAACTCATATTGCATATGCAACTGAAGAGGATGTAAACAAAGCAGTACAAGCAGCTCAAAAAGCTTATGAAAAATATTGGTCCAAAACTAAACCCAAAGATAGGGCAAAGTATCTGTTTAAAATAGCTAGGATTATCCAAGAAAGATCTAGAGAATTAGCTATACTAGAAACAATGGATAACGGAAAACCAATAAGAGAAACGAGAGATTTTGATGTCCCTCAAACTGCGCAGCACTTTTTCTACTACGCTGGATGGGCAGATAAACTACACTACCTTCCCAGAAGCTCTCCAATAGGTGTAGTAGGACAGATAATACCCTGGAATTTCCCCTTATTAATGGCTGCATGGAAAATAGCTCCAGCTCTAGCATGTGGAAATACTGTCATTCTTAAACCCGCTGAAACTACCCCTCTTACTGCCCTAATCTTAGCAGAAATAATACAAGAAGCGGGTTTACCAGACGGAGTAGTCAATATCCTTCCAGGTGACGGATATACAGGTAGCTTAATAGTTAAACATCCAGAAATAAAAAAAATAGCTTTTACAGGCTCTACAGAAGTAGGAAAATACATCTTAAAACAGGCAGGTAGAGATAAGAAAATAACCCTAGAGCTAGGAGGCAAAAACCCATTAATAATATTTGAAGATGCGCCAATAGACCAGGCAGTAGAGGCAATAATAAAAGGTATATATTTCAATCAGGGTCATGTTTGTTGTGCAGGTTCTAAACTATTGGTACAAGAATCAATACTCCCCACCGTAATTCAAAAACTTAAAGACAGGATAAAAACTATAAGGATAGGTAATCCACTTGATAAAAACACCGATATGGGAGCTATAAACTCACTTCAACAA
Organism: bacterium; assembly: GCA_039630415.1. GTDB lineage: Bacteria > DRYD01 > DRYD01 > DRYD01 > DRYD01 > DRYD01. The sequence continues at coordinate 45,889 of JBCNVB010000002.1, forward strand.
CTTCAAAAAATTAAAGGTTACGTTGAAATAGGTCTAAAAGAAGGTTACCCATTCTATCAAAAAGAATGTAAATTGCCTGAAAAAGGATATTGGTTCCCACCCTCGTTCTTTACAAATGTACCTATAAATTCACCTATAGCAAGAGAGGAAATATTTGGTCCCGTACTAACAATCATTACCTTTAGGGATCCAGAAGAAGCATGTCAAAAGGCAAACAATACTCCATATGGCTTAGCTGCAGGAGTATGGACAAATAATCCCTCAAGATTGATGTATGTAAGTAAAAAAATAAAAGCTGGTGTTATTTGGGCAAATACCTACAATCAATTTGATCCTTCCTCTCCTTTTGGAGGCTATAAAGAAAGTGGTTTTGGCAGAGAAGGAGGACTTCATGGCTTACTTGAGTACCTCCAGTAAAATCAAAATATACTCTAACACAATAGACGCGTTAGTTTTATTAAATTTCTTACATTCTACTTCTTCTCAGCAAAATGTTGAAGTGTATATTTCTAACTCTTTACCAGAAATATCAATCATATCTGAAGAATGCTTAATTAAGTTGCAAATAGATCCACAACTGGCAATACTTACACCATATTACCTAACTCTCTGGAAATCAAAAATAACTCTAACCAGAAGGGATAAAAAATACTATATCTTACCTTCAGAAGTGATTCTTCAACAAAGATCGCACCAAAAAGTAGACAACTTACCTACCCTAAACAACCTAATATCCGATGAACCAGAATCTATAAAACTAATATTCAATAGATACAAAAGTTCATACAAAACAACGGTTTACAAAACTATACTATCAAGTAACATAAACCAAACGTTTGTAGAGGTCTGGCTTGATAATAAATTTCAAGCAACCGTAGTAAATCATTTATCACAAATGTACGTCTATTTGATCGGATCAAACTTTACAGATCAAATAATACAGTACTATCAAGATTTATACATGGTCAACACTATAATAAATGCTACTAATGAAGAAGAGATAACCCCTTTCGAATACTCTAAGTATACCCCAACTACTCAAATGATTCAGTTTCTTGGTTATTGTAATGGTATATACAATCCTTTTAACATCATAGATATGGATTTCAAAGTAAAATATTATGAGCGATTATCATCAAGATTAAACGAGCCAATACCTACATTGTTAGAGCTAAAGCAAGAATTTTCCATAGACCTATCAAGGTTTCAAAGGGAGATAGAAAAAATAGTCTATTTGTTGTAAATGAAGTATATACATGAAATCCATATCGGTAAAAGATTTTGTTTCGGAAGCTCTAGAAAATTTAAGTACTGTAAAAATACCTCCAGTAAACCAAAAACTCTACAAAAGGGTTTTTGAAAGCAAAAAGGTCAACGTTACTTATTTGGTTTCTCATCAACCGATAGTTTATACACCGGGAGTTTTATCAAAATTTATCTATTGCCCTAAAGAGGGTAAGATAATATACAACGACGCTGATGAAGCAGTCTTTAAAATTTTTTCTCTGAATCTAAACCTTAATAAGACGATAGAAAAGATCTCTAAAGAAGATATACTGCAAATAAAACAATTTTTGAAATATGCTTATGAGTATTGCCTTAAAATACTGCCTCCAAAAAAAATTGAAAATTTTAGACTCTTTATTGAGATAGCTAATAAAACAAAAGAACAAAATTTTGTAGACTACTGGCATCAAGTAAACTCATCTTTTCTACAAACCTTTGGTATAAGTATTCCAAATGAATACAAAAAGGTATCAGAAATTGATGTATCTTCTTTGTTTGAGTGGTATATTGAAAATTATCAGGAGATAAATGATCAATACAATGAAGCCATAAGGATATTCAAACAGAGGATGGGATTTTATCCGATAAAGGAAATATCTTCCAACGAAACCCCTTTTTGGACGTATGAGGGAAACACAAGAAGAACGGTGTATGTAAACGAAAGGAATGTAAAATTAATTAGACCTAAGGCTGTTGCCTGGGCTTTAATAAGAAGATACAAAATCTACTCGAATGTAATTGATATTCTTGGAATAGGAAGCTCGTATTATACTTTTGTTTCAGACTATATAGCCGTAAATCAAGGGCATGTACCTCCGGAAACACACATAATATCACTAACCATACCACTTGAATCTTCCCAAACCATGTCCTCCTTAAGTAATTTAAAAAGTACGTTAAATGGACTAAAAAGTACGCTCAATCACAACCCTGAAAACATACCAAAAATCTTTGAAAAACTAACCTCTTTGTCCTCAGGAGGCTGGGAACTACTTGATCAAGAAACACAAAAATTATCAGTTTCCATAGATAATTTAAAACAAAAACTATCAAGTCAAGATTTATTCTCTCTCTTGGATCAAAAAAATCATATACTGCATGACCTAAATGATAGATCTAATAGAAAAATTAAAAAAGAGTTGACAAAGAAGCTATCTGAAATAAATCATTTAATCGTTAGCAAACTTGACAAGGAGATCAAGGATATTGAAGAGAGGCTGAAGAACTTAGAAGATAAGATAGCTAAAATAAACGATGTATATCAAACAAGAGACTATCCCTACTTTATTCTTAGTCCCACTCAGATTCTTGAATTTATTCGAGATTTGGAAGTATAGCTAGATGAGAAAAGTATTGGTTTGGATAGTAGTGATTGCATTAATTTTGATTGGACTCAAGGTTTATTGGGATTTTGTTAAAAAAGGGCATATTGTAGTAGCTCAAATAAAAGATGATTTATCTGAAGATAATTTGAATTATGTTGATGAGCCTTCGTGGTTAGTATACCAAGCTTTAAAGCTTCTTTCTCCTCCACTAATAGAATATAAAGCCAATTGCTATCCTTACTCTAAAATACTTTCCGAAATTCCTTCTAAAGAAAATAATCTAATGTTTCAGCAAGATCAAAAAACAGTTATCATTTTACTAAAAAAAAATCTAAAAATGTCAACTCCCATAAATGTTTTTATAACTCTAAGATTACTCAATTTGGATGTAATTTCAAACAAGTGGGTGTATATAAACGTTGCGGAAGCTATAGATAGCGTACAAAAAATTGGTGATGAGGATGTAAGAATAACCTACAAAACTGCCTTATCATTACCTTATTTTCCTTTCCCTATTCTATTCGATGGTTATGAACAGTATGAGCAAGAGATATTATCTTACAAAATTAATAAAAACTTTACTAAATTTCCCAGGTATTCTCAGTATGATCTACTAACATCACAATCAAATATCTTTGTAGTCTCGAGTAAAAAAACTAGGATAACGTTTAAGAATTATCTTAGTGTTGAAAATTTTCTCAAGGATCTACCTCAAATAGATCTGGCAAGAGTACCAACTAAACTGAAAATTTACATTTCAAGAAATTTACCACAAAACTACAAAATTATAACCCTACCTGACAAAGAAATGTATTTTATATTTTTCAATCCCAATCTAAGCAAAGAAACTAGAATGAAGATATACTTAGCTTTCTTACAGGAACTACAAAAATATGATCTAAGAGATTACCAAATAACTACAAGCTACATATTACCCTATCATTTTGCTAGTTATAGTCTGAAATTACAAGAAAACATAAAAGTCGTCCAAAATAAACAAAATCAAAAGAAACAGGTGGAAGATTTAAAAGTTTTAATTGCGTACACAAAGTCAACGGGTAAAGAGGTATCTAGCCTTATATCTGAGATATTTACTAAGTATTTGAATTCAGATACGGTGATAGTAAACTTAGAAAAGGAATTACCTAAAAGAAGTATATTTGGGTTTGAAGAAGAAAAACCTGAACCATTAATAAAGTATGTAATCCAACCCTATAACTTTGACCTAATCATATCACCCATAACCTTTACCCCTTACATGAATTATTATCTGATATATTCCAAGCAAGGAAAATACAATATTTTCAGCGTGTCTAACAATAAAATAGAAGATCTTTTAAACCAAATAATGCAAGGATTCGATTCAAAACAGAAAGATTTACTTATTCAGCTTCAAAAAGAACTTGAAAAACAGTTTCTAATAGTTCCAATTATGATAAATACTCAAACATTCGTGCTAAACAAATCAGTTGAGGAAATAATTAAGGTAGGTCCTACAGGAATAGATATACCCTAAAGTGTTATACATAACTCCCCGAGCTTCTAACTCTCTTCTAAAACTTGTTAAAACACTTGAAAAACATCAGCTCCCTATCTGTGTATATTTCCCAGCAAACATATGCTATACTTTCCCCCTTTCTTGCCTTTACTCAAACTCAACTATAAAACTATACGACATAAGCTACGAAACCTTATACCCAGATTACTCTTCCGTAAGATTAGAAGATTCTGACAGTAGATCAATTAAAATTTTTGTATGTGTAATACCTTATGGAAATTGGGATCTAAATCAAATCAAGGATAATAGGCAAAAAATACGTCATTTGTTAGGTAAAGAAACCTTCATTGTTTGGGATTGTGCTCTGACTTTCCCTACTTACAACACTCTAAACTACATCTGCCAAATTCAAAATGAATATGAAAGCTTTGTTTTTAGCTTCTCCTATGCTAAACCCATAGAACTTGGATTTGGATCTGCTATTTTTACTAAACTAAACCTACACTACAATCATCCTCTGAAAATAAATAGATTTCAAATATCTTATCTAGTAAACAAAGTAGACAAAAGATACAAAACTTACCTGAATTTATTCAAACTGGCACAAAAGAGATATTCGTTTTTATGCTATAACTCTGAACTAGATGAATCAGATTCAAAGCAAATTTATAGTATGATTGAGAAAATTGCATCTAATCAGGATTTTGCCTTAACACTAAGAAAGCAAATAAAAATAACATATTTTGAACTTCTTGATAAAATTATCTCAAACAATCGGTTTTTTAAAGCTAATCTGGAAGGATTAGGAATTGATTTCGTAGATAAATGTGATATTTCTTGGAGATTCAATATAAGAGTGCATGAAAGTATCAGAGATAGTTTGATAAAAAGGATTTTTCAAAATGGAGGATATGTAAGTAGACTTTTCCCCTCTATATCTCACCTATTTAACAACAATTTCTTATACCCTAACTCTTCTAGACACTGGCAAAGAATAGTCAATATATTCAATAATCAAGACAAAACTTACAATGACATAGTCTTTCAAACTATAAGGCAAACTATACAAGAAATACAAAATAAAGGAGTTTCGCAATCAATAAAATAAAATACAATGGGGACTGAAACATATGACTAGAATAAATAGTCTTAATAATCTGGTGTATTCAACAAAAATACATGGATCTGTAAACTTAAGATCAGAAGTAGAATTTCCCAAAGATAAGATAATAAATGCACAGATTTTGGAAAAAAATGAAAAAGGTGAAGCAAAGTTAAAAATAGGGAAATATACGGTAAATGCTAAAATACCTCCTGATGTCTACCTCAGACCCGGCGATAGCTTTAAACTACAAGTGTTAGGCAAAGAAAAAGATGTATGGAATTTTAAATTTATATCAATCAACCGTAGCTCAATATTTTACAAAATATCTCCCGAAGAAATTAACTCTCACTTGATTAGACATAAACTTCCAGTAGATGATAATTCTTCTGAGATTATTAAAGCACTTTTCAAGTATGGCTTGGAATTGAGCGTAGAAAATTACAGTGCACTCTTACCTTACTCTACGAGTGGATCGAAATTGTACTTGGAAGCTGCAGCTTTTCTAAAATCTATCAACATCCCTGTTAATCCCCAAAACGTAAAAATATTTTACGAATTTCTATCTAACAATTTGTTCTTAGCCAATATCTTGCTAACGATCAACCAAAATTTGTCTTCCAACCCTTCAATTAATCCAATAATACAAGGCATAATACAAACTTTTGTTGCAAATATACTCAAAAATAACGATAAAAATGCTCCCGAAAGAATAAGAAATATCAATGATATTAACTCCAAAAAGATCAACAAAATAATAAATTTTCTTGACAAAGAAATACCCAACTTACCTGATAGTAATCTCAAAAAAAATCTAGAAAAACTTTTAGATATTATGAAAGCCATAAAAATAATTAATGAATCACTTCAAGAAGAGAGGACTTACTTTAATGTGGTACCTGCTATAATAAACGGCTACCCTACAACTGTGGAAATAAAGATATTCTATTACGTAGACAAAGAAACAAAGAAAGTAGAAAAAGATAGATTTGGTTTTGAAATTACAGTCAATGCCCCCAGAATAGGACCGGTAACTATTTCAGCTTCGGTAGTCCAAAATAATGTCTCAACACACATAAAAAAATCAACCTTACCTGAAGAAATTTTTATGGAAAACAAACAAATTCTCGAAAATCTACTCAAAGAAAAAGGGTATAAACTTGGAAATATGATTGTAAAATACGTTTCAGAAATAAATTTGGAAGAGGGTGTTAATGTTATAGCGTAGTAATATTTGCAGGTAGCTTTCAAAAAGGTAAGAATAAATAACATGTGGGTAAGGTAGGATTAAAAAATCGGCTGCATAACCTTTTAAAGGGCGGATAGCTCAGCGGTTAGAGCGCCTGTTTCACAAGCAGGAGGTCATAGGTTCAACTCCTATTCCGCCCACTAACGCAAAAAAGGAGGCCCCAAAATGAAAGAACTATCCATAATAAAAAATACACTAGTACCCATCGTAGTCGAACAAACCCCAAGAGGAGAAAGATCATACGATATATACTCACGCCTCCTAAAAGAAAGAATAATATTCCTAGGAGATGCAATAGAAGACCACATAGCTAACCTAATAATAGCACAACTTCTATTTTTAGAAAAAGAAGATCCTGACAAGGACATAGACCTGTATATCAACAGTCCAGGTGGAAGCATATCCGCTGCATTAGCCATATACGACACGATGAGGGTAATCAAACCTGATGTATCAACTATATGTGTTGGTATGGCAGCGAGTGCAGCAGCAGTGCTTCTTGCTGGCGGAGCAAAAGGTAAAAGATTTGCCCTGCCTTACTCCAGAATAATGATACACCAACCATGGGTAAAAGGCATCGGAGGACAAGCTACAGACATCGAAATACACGCTAAAGAAATATCTAGACTAAAAAAAATCATAAACGAAATCCTGGCTAATCATACCAACCAACCACTAGAAAAAATAGAAAAAGATACCGACAGAGACTACTACATGTCAGCTCAAGAAGCTAAAGAATACGGAATAATAGACGAAATAATCACTCCAGAAAACAGGAATGTTAATCCCCTAAGCCCAGACAACATAAGATGATTACCCAAACTCACGAATTCCAAAAAGAATATCAAGAATTTCTAGAAGAAGTATACAATAATTTGACAGAGTTACAGGTACCACAAAAAGCTACGATAGCAGTAGGTCTAAGCGGAGGAGTTGATTCCGCCTCTACATTGGCAATACTAAGAGAACTGGGATACAACACGATAGCGGTAACAATGAAAATCTGGAATCCCAAATACGAGCATTTAATTACTACCAATGGTAAACTACACGGTTGCTTCGGACCTGAAGAAATACAAGATATTCAAGACATAAAACTTATTACCCAAAAACTAAAAACTCCTCTTTACGTAATAGACCTTTCGGAAGAATACGACCAAACAATACTTTCGTACTTTAAGAGGGAGTATCTATTAGGCAGAACACCAAACCCATGTGTAATGTGCAACTGGAAAATGAAATTTGAATACCTACTAGAAGGACTTAAACAACTCAAAGTTGAATTTGATTACTTTGCAACCGGACACTACGTAAAAAGAACTATCTTCCAAAATTACCATACACTTTCCAAAGCAAAATATATTCAAAAAGACCAAACTTACTACCTATCTTTCCTAAACCAAAACCACATAAAAAAATCAATTTTCCCCCTGGGATTAATAAAATCAAAAGATCTAACTCGTCAAATAGCTCAAAAATACGACTTACCTGTATATAACAAACCCGATAGTCAAAACTTCATATCCACTAAATACATAGAAATTTTCAAGGGAGTAGAGATAAAAGACGGCATAATACAACACAAAAATGGGAAAATACTAGGCAAACACAAAGGTATACATCTTTACACGATAGGACAAAGAAAGGGACTAAACATATCATACCCAAACCCACTATACGTAATAAACATAGACTCACAAACCAACACCATAACAGTTGGTGAAAAAGAGGATTTGTATCAAAGTAAACTAATAGCCAAAAACCCCAACTGGATAGTACCTTTTCAAGAACTACCACCGAATACTCAGATTCTAGGAAAAATAAGATACACTCATCAAGAAAACCCATGTTCTGTAAAACTGAATTCTGGCAATACCCTAGAAGTAGAATTTACCGAAAAGCAAATGGCAATAACTCCGGGCCAAATAATCGCTTTCTATGTTGACCAAACCCTAATAGGATCAGCTATTATCGAAAAAATAATACTCTCATGAAAAGGGATCAAATATGCACATGGAAACTGCTGTAATTCACCTGAAAGAAAAAGCTTACTTTGATAACCCCGAAGGAGATATAGTAAAACCTATTCATCTAACAACTACTTACTACATAAAACAGATAGAGCAGGAAAACCAAACAGATAGGCTATACCAAAGATATGACAACCAAACTAGAGAAGCGGTAGAAGAGAAGTTAGCTTACATAGAAAAAACAAAGTATTGTTTGGCTTTTGCAAGTGGAATGGCAGCTATCTCTACTGTTCTTTTTTCAACCACCAAACCCAATGACCAAATAACCGCTTTTGATGACCTATACTCCGTAACCAAAAAGGTCTTTAACTCAATATTACCAGCTTATAACATCAAAGTAAACTATGTAGACTTAACACGAATAGATTCAGAAACAATAAAAACCTTAGCTGTCAGCTCTAAAGTTCTTTGGTTAGAGTCACCAACTAACCCTCTAATGAAAACAATAAACGTACAAAAAATAGTAGAAGAATTCAAATCAGCAAACCCGCAGATAATAGTGGTATTTGACAATACATTCTTAACCCCTTACTTTTATAATCCTGTAGAAGACGGGGTAGATATAGTTGTTCACAGTGCTACCAAATATTTAAATGGTCATAGTGATTGTCTTGCTGGAGCTGTAATGCTAAACGATCAGAGTTTGTACGAGCAAATCAAATTCTATAGAGACACGCTCGGTAATCCACTACCACCATTCGAAAGCTACCTTCTTCTAAGAGGATTAAAAACTTTACACGTAAGAATGGAGAAACATCAACAAAACTGCCTAAAACTAATAGAATATCTCAAAACCAAAGATTTCGTGCAAAAAATTTTGTATCCTTCACTTTATGGTAATCTGAGTAAAAACGTAAGAGGATATGGAGGAACGCTAAGCTTTTTGGTAAGCTTTTCAACGGACCAAATCCAAAAGTTTCTATCTAGTTTGAAAATAATAAACCATGCGGTAAGTCTTGGAGGAGTAGAATCTCTTATATGCGTACCTTACTACTCAACTCACAAGGATATACCCAACATTCCGCCTAACCTTATAAGGCTATCTGTGGGAATAGAAAATGTGGAAGATATAATCCAGGACCTAGAACAAGCATTTTCAAAGGTAACATAGCACAATCTTATGATAATTGGGGTTTTAAAGGAGTACCAGGATAATAGAGTTTCTCTAACACCTCAGGAAGTAAAACAGCTGAGGCAAAGGGAAATAGAAGTTTGGATAGAGGAAAATGCGGGGATACAAGCGGGTTTTGATAACGAAGAATATTTACAATCAGGAGCGCAAATAAAGCAAAGAGATCAAATTTTACAAGCTGATATAATCCTATCCATTAACCGCTTCCCAGAATTACAAAACTTCCAGTTTAAAGAAAATCAATGGATAATGGGTTTGTATAATCCGTATGATCAGGATTTGATAAGGGTGGTAATGGAAAAGGGGTTGAACTATGTAGCACTGGAGTTGATTCCGAGGATATCGAGGGCTCAGTCAATGGATGTTTTATCTTCAATGGCAACGGTTGCAGGCTACAAGGCTGTAGTACTAGCCGCCTCTTATACGAATAAAATGTTTCCAATGTTGACTACTGCAGGTGGAACGATAACTCCTGCGAAGGTATTAGTTATAGGAGCGGGTGTAGCAGGTTTGCAAGCCCTTGCAACCGCTAAAAGACTCGGAGCAATGGTATGGGTTTTCGACCCACGCCCCGCCACTAAAGAACAAGTCAAAAGTCTAGGAGGTAACTACATAGAATTCACCATAAACCAACCCGTAGAAACCAAAGAAGGATACGCTAAAGAACTATCTGAAGAGATACTAGAACAAGAACGACAAATCCTGAAACCATATATCATTCAAAGTAACATAGTAATAACAACTGCATCAGTACCCGGTAAAAAACCACCTCTTCTAATAACCACTCAAACTGTAAAAGAAATGAAGAGCGGATCGGTAATAGTTGATATAACCGGCTACAACTGTCAGCTAACTCAACTTAACCAAATAGTTCACTTTGAAAACAAAACAATAATAGGTTACACGAATTTACCATCACTTGTCGCCCATGATTCTTCCAAACTATACTCACGAAATATTTTCAATCTCATACTACACCTATCAAAAAACACCAATCAACTCAATCCGAATTTCGAGGATGAAATAGATAAGAATGTGATTGCGGTTTATCAAAACAAGTTGGTAAGCCCCAAAATAAAACGAGAAAATGGAGATAACTAATAGCTACATATTCATATTGGCAATAATTCTTGGTTTTGAGTTAATAAGTAAGGTTCCGAGCTTACTTCATACTCCTCTTATGTCTGCTACCAACGCTATACACGGTATAGTAATAGTTGGTGCTATATCAGTAGCGTTAGAAAGTCATGATCCAATTTTGCAAATTCTGAGTTTTATAGCAGTATTTGTGGGAACGCTAAACGTAGTAGGTGGATATGCAGTAACACATCGTATGCTACTAAAGTTCAAGAAGAACGAATAAAGCAAAAAGGGTGCATGATATGGAATTGACTCCCCAGACAATAAGAGAAATAGGATATCTAATAAGCGCGCTTCTTTTTATACTCGGAATAAAGCTAATAAGTAATCCCAAAACGGCTATAAGAGGAAATATAGTATCCCTTGTAGGGATGGTTATTGCCATCCTTAGCACATTCCTAAATCCAACGGCGAAATTGAGTAATCTTTGGTTTATAATGTTAGCAATAATTGCTGGTACATACGTGGGAATAGTTGCATCAAATAGGGTAAAATTTACGGAGATGCCTCAAATGGTGTCGCTTTTCAATGGTATGGGTGGACTGACAATATCTTTCATAGCGGTGATAGAGTTTTTGTCCAAAGCGGGTTATGATAAATGGTTCATAGTTAGTGCGGGATTCAGTGGAATGATAGGAGCTATATCTTTTGTAGGAAGTATGCTCGCTATGCTTAAACTATGGGGAATACTGGATAAACCTATTAGATCTAAATTGCTTACAACTCTTAACTTAGCGTTGCTTATGACTTTGTTAGTAGTTTACGTGTTGTTGGTAATGTTTCCATCGCCCTACAGTTTGATAATTTTGTTTGTATTGGGTGGTGTTATAGGGTTTAGTGGGGTTTTACCAATAGGTGGAGCTGATATGCCGGTAGTTATATCGATTTTAAATACTTTTACGGGATTAGCTGCCTCCATAGCAGGATTTGCTATAAATAACAATGCGATGATAGTAGCAGGTACTTTGGTTGGTGCCTCAGGGACTATTCTAACTATTCTCATGGCAAAAGCTATGAATAGATCTATAGTGTCTATAGTTGTCGGAGGGTTTGGAATACCACAATCTACGCAAACCAAGAAAGCTAGCGTGCAACAAATATCCATTGAAGATGCGGCCATTTTGCTGTCATATTCTAAGAAAGTGATAATAGTACCTGGTTATGGGATGGCTGTATCTGGAGCACAAAACGAACTACATGAGCTAGAGCAATTGCTGGAAAGTAAAGGTGTGGAGGTTAAGTATGCCATACACCCTGTAGCTGGAAGAATGCCGGGACATATGAATGTATTGCTAGCTGAAGCAAACGTTGAGTACTCTAAACTCTATGAAATGGAGGAGATAAATCCTGAGTTTAAGAACACTGATGTGGTGTTAGTAGTTGGTGCCAATGATATAGTTAATCCTGCGGCAAAAAATAATCCGAATAGTCCTCTATATGGTATGCCTATTTTGGAAGTGGATCAGGCTCAAAATATAATATTTATGAAAAGAAGTCTCAATCCCGGTTTTGCAGGAGTAGACAATGAATTATTTTTCAACCCCAAAACAAAGATGCTTTTTGGTGATGCTAAACAGACTCTTAAACAACTCATATCTTCCGTAAAAAGTCTATAGATTTACTTACCCTCTCTGAATACCCATTGCGGAAGTGAGAATTTCTATCCTCTTTCAAACATTTTATCAATATCTTCGAAAGTTAGTTTTATCATGACGTTTCGTCCATGGGGACAAAAGTAAGGGTTAACATTTGTAACTGACAGTAAATCGTTAAAGAGACTAAGTATTTCTGGTTCAGATAGTTTGTCTCCCTTTTTAATAGCCGTTTTGCATGCGAAAGTAGCTAGATACTCTTTTACTGCGTCTTCACTATCGATGATGCTATCTTCGAATTTTTCAAACAAGTACCTAACTCCTTCCGTCAAATCACCTTTAATAATTACGGGATGTGAGGTTATAACTAGAAATTTTCCTTGAAGCTCACATCTAAACCCTATTTTATTCAGCAGTTCAATAAATGTATCGATTTTTTCTTTATCAAAACCACTTATTTCTATTTTTAGGGGTATAAGCAGGTTTTGAGAGATTAAACCTCTACCGGAGAAATAACTCTCTAGCAACCTAGAGTAAATAACCCTTTCAGAAGCATTGTGCTGATCAACTATGTAGAAACTATTGTCATAGTGGATTAGAAAATAGCAGTTATTCCAATAGTAGAGTAGGACTGGATTTGGGGGTATTTCGGTGGTTTGTGTGGTTTTATTGAAAACCTTTTCTTGTAAAACTTTGGGTTGGCTTTCTAGAGTCTTAGCTTGATTAAGAGATGGTATATTTTTTTCAATTTTTGATTCAGTTTTTGGTTCTAGTTTTAGTTCTAGTTTTGATTCCACTTGGGTTGTGTTGGTTGTTATTGAAGGAGAGGATAGGGATTGAAGTTTTTCTTCTACTTTTTGTGCTATTAGGTTGATTGTTTTGTACCAGCTTTCTGTTTTTGTAGTTTCGGTTTTGGTTTTTTGTGAATCCTCGAAATCTATTAAAGGTTTTGAGATTAGGTTGTTATTTATGAAGTTTTTTATGGCTTTTTGAAGGAGATTTTTGACAAGTAGTGGTTTAAGGAATCTGATTTCTGTTTTTCTAGGGTGGATATTAGAGTCTACTTCGTTTGGGGGACAATCTATGCAAATAACGCCTTCTATTTTTCCTCTTTCTCCTAAAACTTCCTTAAAACTACCAACTATTACTTTGTCTATGTCATTCATAAAAACTATTCTTTTGTTAACATACACGAAGAAGTTATTTTGTGAGTAAACTTTTTGGTCGTACTTGTATTCTGGGCACAGGGCTAGTGTGACTTTGTATTTATCTATTTCTGTGGTTTCGATTACAATTTCTTTAGACCCGAGTAATTGTTTTATTCTGGCTTGCAGGGTAGAAGGTATCAGGTTGTATTTTAGTTGATCGTCTATGTGTAAAGTGAACATTGTTTCGTTATTTATGAGTGCGAAGTATTTGAAAGTATTTATAAGGTTGGATAATTCGTTTTTTTCGGCGGATAGGAATTTTTTTCTGACGGGGGTGTTAAAGAATAGGTTTAGGACTTTAATATCTGTACCGCTAGGATAACTAAAGTTGGTTTCTTCAATTTTTTCAATGTTACCTTCGTTAGATATGAGCATGTAAGCTTGGGGTTGATCTAGGGGTTTTGATATGATTTGAAGTAAGGAGATTCTGGATATAGCAAATAGAGCTTCTCCTCTAAATCCGAAGGTTTGGATATTTAGTAAGTCTTTTTCGTTTTCGATTTTGCTGGTTGCGTATCTTTGGATAACTAGTGGTAGATCGTCTTTGTATATACCTGATCCGTTGTCTCTAACTTCGATAAGTTTAAGCCCATTACCGATTATTCTGACGTTGATGATAGTAGCTTTTGCATCGAGTGAATTTTCGATAAGTTCTTTTAATGCGTTAGAAGGTTTTTCAATAACTTCTCCTGCTGCTATCTTGGAAAATACTTCTTCCGGGAGTAACTTTATCTTACCCATTACTTTTAATTTCTACTTTTGTACTGCATGTAACCTGCAAAGAAAAATGCAGATTATACAAAAATTTTAAGGAAGGTTAGATAAAGAGAGATATTGAATAAAATAAACATGCAGTTATCTAGTCCGGATGATGCAATAAATAGGCAAGAGTATATGGAAATGAAGATATATGACTTTTTCTCAGCTTTTAACAAGATGGCTGAGAAAGTCAATGCACAAGTAATTTTGACTCATTTTGTAATGACAATATCAAAGAGCGTAAGGCAAATAAGATGTACTTACTATAATGTTGAGAAAAAGATACTTGGCAGGACGATGATAGGGTATATGGAAGTTTATTTTGGTGGGATGCATATTAGGGTTTTCCTTTCTGAAGACTATGAATGGCTCATAAACATAGAAAACCGGATGCTCAAAAAATTCACTAATCAAGAGATCGAGTACATTTTCTACAAAACGTTTGGATACGTCTAGATGTTCTTCATTATTTTCTTCAGTTTTTGGACTGTTTGTTGATTGTAATCATCTTTGAAGAAAGACAATATGCTTTTGGCAGTTTCTTTTCCAATATTTTCGAGATTGGTTAGTTCTTCTTCTGAAGCGTTCATAAGTTGGTCTATGTTGGAAAATTTTTGTGCTAAGATTTTGGAGGCTTTCAAACCCACCATGGGTATTCCGAGTCCATATAGAACTCTTTCAAAAGGTCTTGAGGTGGTGTTTTGAATTTCTGTATAGAGTTTTGATGCTGATTTTTTACCTAGATTGGCAATAACTGTAAGGTCAGAAATTTTCAGGTAATACATATCTGGGATGTCTTTGACTATACCTGATTTTACGAGTTTAGAGATGGTAGCATCGGATATGTCTATATCGAGGGCTTCTTTGCTAAACCAGTGCTTGATTTTTGCTATGATTTTTTCTGGGCAGTGGGTATATAGGCAAACTATAAATGGCCCTTGCTTTGTTAATGGTTGTTTACAAGAGGGGCAGTTAGTTGGCTCTTCTATTTCTTTTTCCTGTCCAGTTCTCATTTCTTTTATTACCTTGACTATTTCTGGTATAATTTTGCCTGCTTTTATAATCTCAACGTAGTCACCAATCCTTACGTCTTTGTTTTTAAGATAATCGAAGTTATGTAGGGAAGCATTCTTAACTACACTACCTTCAATTTTTACGGGTTCGAGAATGGCTACAGGGGTTATAACTCCTGTTCTACCAACCTCAAACGATATGTCTATAACTTTGGTAACTGCGGTGTTAGTATGAAACTTATAAGCTATAGCCCATTTGTAGCTTTTAAGTGTATATCCCAAAGTTTGCTGGTGTTCTATCTTATCGATCTTAAAGACCACACCATCTATGTCGTAATCGAGAGAGTTTTTGAGTTCTAATGCTTTTTGGTAGTATTGCTGTAGTTGATCTAGCTGATCGTAGGATTTAATTTGAACTTTTTGATACATTGGGCTTGTTGTGAATTTTAGGTGTTTAAGGAAGACGAATATAGATGAGAGTAGGTTAATGGGGAAAAGGGGTTCTAGATTTTTGTTGAAGAATCTGGCTTCGTAGGCGAAGAATCTTAGTTTCCGTTTAGCAGTTATTGAAGGGTCTTGCTGTCTTAAACTTCCACTTGCTGCATTACGAGTATTACTAAATTCAAATAGTCCGCTTTTTCTTCGTTCTTGATTAAGTTCTTCAAGATCTGATTTGAAAAGTACAACTTCACCCTTAACCTGAATGTATTCCACTTGATCGAGTATATTTTCAAATCCAGCTTTTTTGATATCTTCACCGTATAAAATCAGGGGAATGTTTTTGATAGTTTTTGCATTTAAGGATACATCTTCACCAAAGTCTCCATCTCCTCTTGTAAGAGCTTTACTGAACACGAAATTATCTCCCTGTTTTTGGTAGACTACTGAGAGGTTAACACCATCAAACTTTAATTCGCAAAGTAAATCAAGTTCAGAGCAAGATAATGAGTTAAATACGCTTTTGAAGTATTTTTTTAGTTCATCGATATCATAGACAGCTTCTAAGCTTAGTACGGGTGAAAGATGTTTTTCTTTTTTGAATTCAGTGGATATAGCGTTGGTGATGCGTTGTGTTGGTGAATAGGGTTTTATTATACCTGTTCTTTTTTCTAATTGTTTAAGTTTTAGGACCAGTGCATCATACTCTTGATCAGATATTTCGGGATCCTGCAAAACATAATATCTCCAGTTATGGTAATTAATCAACTTTATTAGGTTTTCGATTTCTTGTTCAATTTGAACTGTTTTTTTATCTTTGGTCATTTGTTTTCCCCTCCAAGTGTATATATTCTTCGTTGAAGGTTAAAAACCTTAGAAAAGCACGAATAGGACAGATTTGGATGTCGTAGAATTGAATCAATATGATAAAGATATTCGTCCATGAAGAATCTAGTTTTGACAAGGTTAAATACACTTTGAATGGAAAGATGATGGTTGAAGATTGCATAAAGAATGACGATTTAGAGTATATACCTTACGAAAAACTCAATCCGATTCAGAGTGTTTATTACAAGTATTATGATCCTGGTGTTAAGGATGTTGTAGTAACAACTCCTACTTCCTCTGGTAAGTCGGGTATAGTATATGCTACACTTCAAAAGATTTTGTCCAGCTTGAATTTTGATGTAGAAAAAATAAGGGGATTTGTATATACTGCCCCTACTAAAGCTTTAATAGAAGAAAAGTACAAAGAGTTCAAATCATTCCTTGAAAACAAGGGTATCAAAGTTGACATAAAGACGGGAGATTATTTTAACAAGAGAATAGATCCACAAGCAAAAGTAGTATGCACTACGTATGACAGTTTTGTAATTGCAGCAAGAAATTATGCCGAATGGATTCACAAGGATTTCATAGTAATAGACGAAGTACATTCTATGCTTACAACCATGGGTAAATACCTCATAGAGTTATTAGCTTTATGTAAGTATTACAAAATACCAACTATTTTGTTATCTGCTACTTTACCAATAGTAGAAGAGTTGTGCAATTATACTCAGCCTGAAATACTTATAGAAAGCAAATATAGGCCTGTAAAACTAGAGAAACTATCAGTATTTGTGGATTCGAAATATTTGAAACAGATAAATCAATACTCTCCTAAAGAATCAGCTACAACAAACATAATAAAGTATGTTCTTAAAACTGCACTAAAAAGATCCTACGAAGGGGAAAAAGTATTGATTTTTGTATGGTCAAAAAAAATAGGTTGGGAATTTATAAAGATAGCAAGTCAAGTTGGAATAAAGGTGAAAAATCAAACACTCAATTTTAGTTTACCAGAAAACATTTGCAACAGATTTGAAGACATATCGATAGCGTTTCATAATGCGGATATACCGATTGAAGAAAAACAGGAAATAGAAAAAGAGTTTAGATCTGAAGAGTCAGATTTGAGAATCCTGGTGGCTACACAAACCCTAGCGTTAGGAGTTAATCTTCCGGCAGATACTGCAATCATAAACATAAAGTACAATTGGTCAGAAAATACTCTCTATCCTTCAGTGCTGGATATTTTACAGGAAGAAGGTAGAGCTGGAAGGTTCGGAATAAGACCAAAAGGTACAAGTTTAAGAGTATTTTGGCAAATGCCTAAAGGTATGAAAACTATCAATATCGAAAAATTTTGGAGAAACGATCTTTTAAATAGCTCGTATTTTTACGAAGCTCTATCTATTTTGATTTTGCTTTCTATTAAGCTATTTGGAGATGAAAGGCTTGTTTATAAATCAATAATAACTCAGTATATTTCAAGAGGGGAAATAGAAAGGATTTGTAAATTGTACATTAATCTTTTGCTTAGGTGGGGGTTTGTTGAAAGTAATCAAATAACTCCCAAGGCTGAAATATCAATTAATACGAACGTGCCTCCGCATCTAATCCAAGGATTCATCGAAATGAGAAAAAACTTATCACAAATCAAAAAAAACTATATTGACTTAGCCTACATGCTATCTCTTAGAAGTATAGTTAATACCAAAAACTTTACCTCGTATACCGAGATGTATGACTACACTCTGTACCGATGGCAAGAGTTGGTAATTGATTATCTCAAGCTAAATCTACAGGAAATCAAAAAGCTAAACAATATGGTTGAAGATTTAACTGAAAACTATGTGGGTTTATTTGTACAGGATCCAATTCAAAAGAGAAAGCTAATCACTAGTATGTTTGAATACTTAGCATGGTGTATGGGAATAATTACAGCCAAGCATGATAAAATACTAGGAGAGTATTCAACCATCGTAAAAGATATTCCTTATTTGTACTATACGATATATAAGCTTATTGGTAAGCAGGGTGTTTTGGAAGAAAAGCAAATGTTAAGTAGAAATTGTCTAAGCCTATTGTACGGTTGTGATCCAAATTATTCGATAGTTACTAAAGTATATGGAATAGGCTACAAAAGAGTTTCTATAATATCTCAAAAGCTAAGAGAGCTAGGGGTAGAATTTTTAGATGATCTACGACAAATACTGTTATACAAAAATCATCTTGGAGATAGTGAAGAAATCAATAAAATTCTTAAAATCATAAGGTCATACTTTGAAAAATCGCCAAAAACAAAGCTAAGTCAAGTGAAATTTAATTGATCGGTTGAAATTTAGTCAATTTGGATAACATTATTGATATGGAAGCGGGAAAGTTTTAGCTGTTGTTTTATTATTTTTTCAACTATTTTGTTTGGTATGCATCCTACTAGTTCTGTGTTATGGAGTTTAAGGTTATTCTGTTGTATTAGTTGGGTGATTATATGGTATACTTTTAGAAAGTTGGTTTTATGGGCTTCGAGAATATTGGTAGAAAGTTGTACTATGTTTTGAGAGGGTAGAAAGAATGCCAATGCTTGAACATTTTTTATTCCTCCACTACTTTCTCTTATGGTTTTTGCTATTTGCTTGACTTTCTGCAAAAGATGATCTTTATATTGAGAATTGTTTGGGGGTATTTTGAAGTTGAAATTGAATGCTATTAGAGGATAACGAACACCGATAAAACTCACTCCCATCGTTGGATGAAAAATACTGTCCTGATATATGTCAGGAAGTAAATCTTTGTCTTGAAAAGTTAACTTTTTGATAAACTCAAATCCTTTATTTCGGATGTAGGAAAGTTTTTGTGTTTGTAGTCTTTTAGAAGAAAGGGAGTATAGGTAAACGGGTATTTTGTATCTTTCAAAAAATTTGTGGGCAAATTTTTCTACTTTTGAGATTAGCTGTTTGTATGATATGCCTTTGATAGGAATAAAAGGTATAACGTCCAGGATACCTGCTCTGGGGTGTACTCCTTGGTGTAAATTTATATCCAGATTATCAATTACCTGATCAGTTATGACGAATATCGATTCAAATACGGATGATAAATTACCTACGATTGTAAAAACAGATCTATTGTGGTCGTAATCGTAGTGAATATCTTTGATTTGTATATTTTTGATTTGTTTAAGTTTTTGATGGATTTTGTTAATTAGTTTTATGTTTCTTCCTTCGGATAGATTGGGAACTGTTTCGATTTGCATAGCTTTATAGTAGTTTGTGATTTTGGGGAATTTTTCCTTCGTTAAAGTTTGGTAAATTACGTTAGTAAGAAAAGAGGTTTTTAGGATTTTGGGTATAAATATGGTAAAAAAGGAGGGATTTTTGAATGTTGAGTCAGGTAACTTCAGAGCAGTTGTATGAAGAGGCAATAAAACATTATGTAGGTGGAGTAAACAGTCCAGTAAGAAGCTTTAAGAATGTGGAAGCAAAACCTATATATTTCAGTTCTGGTCAGGGACCGATAATTTACTCTGTTGAGGGAAGAAAATTTATTGACTATGTTTTAGCATGGGGTACCTTTATCCTTGGACACTCTGATCCTGATGTGCAAAAGGAGATAATTGAACAGCTTTACAAGGGTATTCATTTTGGTGCATGCAGTCCACTTGAAATAGAATATGCGAGGTTGATAAAAGAAGGGTTTAGGACAATAGAAAAGATAAGGGTTTTAAATAGTGGTACTGAGGCAGTAATGGTAGCAATAAGGCTTGCTAGGGCTTATACGAATAGAAGGAAGATAGTGAAGTTTTCGGGTAACTACCATGGGCATGTAGATTATTTACTGGTAAAAAGTGGTTCAGGATTGGCAACTTTTTCAATACCTTCAAGTAAAGGTGTGCCTCAGGAATTTATAGATCAAACAATAGTCGTAGAATACAATGATTTTGATACTGTCGAAAAAGTGTTTGAAGAACATGGTAAAGATATAGCTGCGGTGATAGTAGAGCCGGTTGCTGGAAATATAGGCGTAATACCACCAAAAAATGGATTTTTGCAAAATCTAAGACAGATAACTAAAGCCTATGAATCGATCTTGATATTTGATGAAGTTATAACATGTTTTAGGAATGAGTATGGGGGATTATCTAATCAGTATGATCCTGATTTAGTTGTGTTGGGAAAGATAGTGGGTGGAGGGATGCCAATAGGTGTTGTAGGTGGTAAGTCATACATAATGGACTTGCTTGCACCTGAGGGACAGGTATATCATGGTGGAACATTTTGTTCAAATCCTTTAACTTTAGCAGCTGGTATTGCTACTTTAAAGAAGCTAAAGAATCAAAACTATGGTTACCTTGAAGAGCTTGCACATCTATTGCAAGAAGGAATAGTGAACATTAAAAATAGATATAATTTGAAACTAAACGTAAATCGTTGGGGATCAATGATGAGTATATTCTTTACTGAGCATGAAGTGAATAATTCTCAGAATGCATATAATAGTGATAGGAGAATGTTTGCTGAGATGTTTAGATTTTTGGTGACTAAGGGGGTATATTTACCTCCTTCTCCTTTTGAGGCGATATTTCTTTCTTTCAGTCATACGTCAAAAGAAATTAATTATACTATCGATAAGATAGAGGAGTTCTTTATGAATGTGAGTAAGTAGGAGTTTTATTTTGGTTTCTTGAATTCTTTTAGAGGAGAGATAACTGGGTTTATGATGGAATTAATAGCAAACTTTGTACTTGCAAAAGATAAGAAGCAATATATACAAAACGTGCAAACTTCATCTGGTGAGGATTATAAGGAGTACTTGCAGATTTTAGATATTGTTTCGAGCTATATTGCTGAGTATAAGCAAGCTCTTACAGATTATAACACCAATAAGATTAATGCCATAACAGAGTCAATATTTGAGCAAATAAAGGATTTACCGAATGATAGGTTGATAAACGTAATAGATGAGATTTTAGTGCAGCTTCTTTCAACCAAGGAAGATATAAAAAAAAGAATAATGAGTCAAGTAACTTCTGACTCTGACTCACCAGATTTGTACATAAAAGTAGAGAACTATATTGATAACTATAAGGCGGTACTGCAGGAGATAGATAGCAAAAAGTATCTCGAAGAGGCTCCAAAAAAACTCTCTAAAATAAAAAGAATTTATGAAAAAATATTCTCAATGATAGACCAACCTGTAAAGATAATTTTCTTCAATTCAGAAAATATTAGTTTATACAATAGATATTCGCTAATAGACATTATCACTGACGATTTAAGAATACTAAAGGAACTACTTTCCAAAGTGCATGAGAGGATGCATCCGAAAGAGGTATCTTCTGGTCAGGAGTTAGCTGTTTCAGGGGAAGTATTAGCTTCGCAAGAAGAAGTATTAGCTTTGCAAGAAGAATCTGCCTTGCAAGAAGAAGTTTTAGCTTTGCAGGAAGAGGTATCTGCTTTGCAAGAAGTATCTACTTTGCAAGAAGAGTTATCGGCTTTACAGCAGGAGGCAATTTCTGAAGCAGAGGAAAAAATTTCCATATCTGCTCAAATACCGGAAGCGATAACTCTATCTACTGAGAATGATTCTTTATCAGAGGTAGTTACTCAGAATTTTGAAGATCAGCAGGTACAGACGGATCAAAATTTACAGGAAGTATCCCAAGATGTTGAATATGAAGCAAAAACAGATACTTCAGTTGTAGATAATTTACCGGAAGAAAAAGGGGAACATGTTTTACTCTTAGAGACTTTACAAAGTGATCAAGAGGGATTGCAAAGCTATCAAGAAGAGTTGCAAAGTCATGAACAGGGTACTGAACATGAGAAGAGGGCTGTTACTTTGTCTGAAGTAATTTCCAAAGATTTATTTTCTTCATTTGATCAGGAAGTAGCGGAGGAAAAAGTTGCGGAAGAAAAAGCTATAGATCAATCGGCGATGAATCTTATGGAAATCGTTCAAGAGTTGGAGTTTGCGGAAATAATTGAACAATCAGAGCAAAATGAATCAAAGGATGTATTGCAACAAAGAACGGAGGATGTTCAGAAGTTACAACCTGTACAAGAACAAGGTACACAAGAGCAGGTTGCTATTCAACAAGTTGCACAGGAATTAGAAGTAAAACGGGATAACCAAACTATACAATTATCTCAGATAATTTCTGATCAGATAATTTCTGAGGATTTGTTTTCTACGTCTGAACAGGATTTACAGACTCAAGAGTTTTCAGAAAGTACGCTTACAAATGAATCAAATTTGTTAGCGATAGATCAGTTACTGGAATTTGAGGAAATTTTAGATATTCAAGAGGGGGCGGTTCAACAAGAATCAGTTCAGCAAAATTTAAGCAAGCAAGAGCCTATTCAAGCAGTGGTGGAATTTGAATCCAAATCGGAACAAGTTGAACAAGAATTGGAAAAAAAGCAGGAGCAAAAGAAGTTACAAGTTGATGATCTTTTGGAAATTTTTGAAAGTGCGCAGACACAGGTAGAAGAGATGCAGGTAGACATACAAAATCAACTTTCGGTAGATCAAAGTAAGCAGCAGCTTAAGGAAGAAGATAAACATGTAATGGAAACGAAAACAGACCAGAAAGGGCTAATAAATGTAGAAGGTATAGATGAGCTGGCTGCTATCTTAGAGCAACAACAAAAGGAGATATATAAGCAAGAAGTAGGTTTTATAGACTTAACTAATATCCAGATAGATTTTTTGAACGTGGATATATCGAGCTTAGATATACCGAATGAATTTGCTGTTTTAGAAGAAAAAATAGAAAGTTCCAACGCAGAAATTAAAAAGGAGATAAGGTATACTCCTAGTGATACTATACGTCAGAAATGTGAGGAAATAAAGGGTATACTTTTACCTTATAAGGCTAAGGGTATGCTGATGTTAATTGGAACGGAGTATTACAATGAGAATGTTTCGAATGTTGATGAAAAGTTTTTTGATAGTGTGAAGCAGTTTGATTTTACAAACGTATATTTTGAGAGGGGTAAGGATTTTGGTTTTATAATGAAAGAAGGAGATAAAGTGTTGATATTGATATTCGGTGAGGGTGTACAAGTAGGTCCTATCAAGCTTAAGCTAAAGAATGTGAAAATATAGGAGGGGATTAGATGTCTGAAAAATCTAAGAAAAGTACACCAGAAATTGTAAGAATACTGTGGTACAGACATAAAGTAGATAAATGGCCTATCAAAAAAATAGCTGAAGCGTACAATATATCAAAAAGTACAATATATAGATGGTTCAAAGGCATAAAGGATGAGGAAATTAGTGAGGAATATATAAAATTTGATTTGGAAAAGATAAAGCTGGAGATTCCGGTAGAATACTTTAATTTGTCAGAAAAAGTTTTATCGAGAGAGTACCTTAAAAGTAGTTTTGAGATAGCTCAAAAGAGTGAAAGTATAAGTATTACTGAGCTACCTGAAAGATATGGATTTAATTATAGCTATGCATTACCTTTGGATCCTTACAGGATATTTATTTACTGGGAAATAAATTATCCTTATACAGATCAGGCTAGTGTAACGATTAAGATATACGATGATACAGAAAATCAAAAACTTTTACATATGATTCTGGATTCAAAGTATTTTGTTAATAATATGTATGTACCGGTTGGTATTCCAGATAGGGTTTATTTTGCGGAAATATATGTTAAAGATGGTGATAAATTGAATTTTATAGCAAGAACCAATAAGGTAAGAACTCCGAGGAATTATCCTTCGAGTATGGAAATAATGAGTATGTATGATTGGTATAACATAGATCAGAGTATGTTTAGTATATCATCGTTTATATTAAACAAATTGTAGATTGGAGGGTTAAGAGTAAGGGTTATGAAAGTAGCAAAGAAGTTAGGTTTAGTAATAGTTTTAGTGGGACTAATTGTCAGGCTAGTATATGGAAGTACTGCTGATTCGTTTATAAAGGGCATGTATACTCAGGATGGTAAATATGCAACTGTAAAGGATATGGTAATAGAGTATGAATTCAGGTCTCAGGAGGACAAGAAAGCTAAGGCTGCAAAAGAGCAGGAAATTCCTCTTATAGGTCAGGGAAAGATTTTTTATAAGTCGCCCTATTACCTTAGAATAGAAACGGAGTTTTTATTTCATCCTGCTTTACAAGGGGCTAAACTAATTACCATAAAAGATGGAAAAAATACTGCGATTTTTAAGGAGGATTATATAAAACCTTTGAAGTTGGATCCTGATAATAGGTATCCGCTACTTGTTAATTTTCCATTCTTGTATTTGCTTAGGTACGAAGAAATGGAAAAGATACTATATCCAGTAGTAGTTGCGTTTGAGGATATAGGCAGTGGTGAATTAAAGGGTAGAAGAGCTGCAATTATCAGTGTAATAGACAAAACCAAGATATACGAAAGATACCGAATATATCTTGATATGTCTACATTTTTCCCTTTGAAGGTAGTTTACTATCCGTTTGAGAAGGACAAGGAGGGCATAGAGGTTGTATATAGGGGCATTTCTTATGTTGGTGATGGAAGACCTTGGTCAAAGAAAGTATTAATATACTATGTATCACCGAAGTCAAAATACCTTGCTTGGGTACTTGAATTGAAAAATATATCTATTAACGTAGGTTTAATAGATGACCTATTTACTATTGGTGTAGAGGAAATTAAGGAGATGCCATTTAAGTAGTTTGAATGGATTTAATTTGGGCTCCTTGGAGAGGAACTTACATAAAAATGAATGTTCATCAACAGGAATGTATTTTCTGTTACTTTGATCAAAAACCTATAAAACATGTAGAGCCCAATCCTGAAAATTTAGTACTTTACAAATCCGAAACTTGCTTTATAATACTAAATAAGTATCCATACATTAATGGTCACTTAATGGTTGTTCCCTATAGACATACTAATGATATACTTACGCTAGATGAGAAGGAAAAAGCAGATATATTTAATCAGATACAATTTTCTGTTGAGATTATAATGGAAGCATATAATCCGAGTGGTTTTAATATTGGTATAAATTTAGGTAAAGTTGCTGGGGCTGGAATAGATCAACATTTGCATTTTCACATAGTTCCGAGATTCAATGCTGACCATAACTTTTTAACAACTATATCAAATACAAGGATTATAAGTTTTTCATTAGAGGAAACCTACCGCGATTTATATCAAATAATAAAACATAAAAAAACCATGGAATAGAGAGGGGAAAGTATGGGTAGTAGTTACAAAAACAGAGTATGGTGTGGTGCCATAGGTTCTAAGTTTGTTAATCAAAAAGTTCAAATATATGGTTGGGTAAACAAGGTAAGAGATATGGGAGGGATATTATTTATTGATCTTAGAGATAGAACGGGAATGGTTCAGATAGTAGTTGATAAGCAAAACTTTGCCGAATTTGAAAAAATATCTGGAATATCAAGTGAAGATGTTTTGAAAGTAGTGGGTTATGTAAGGCAAAGACCCAAAGATAAAATTAACCCTAAAATACCAACAGGGGAATATGAAATAGAGGTTGAGGAAATTACAATTTTATCTGAAAGTTTACCTTTACCTTTCAGTATAAGTGATGATGAGAGAGAAGTTAATGTAGATGAAACTATAAGATTGAAGTATAGATACTTAGATTTGAGAAGACCGAAGATGTTTAAGAATTTGTACTTTAGGCATAAGTTTATAAAAAAGATTAGGGATTTTTTGGATGAGAATGAGTTTTTGGAGATAGAAACTCCGATATTGTCCAAGCCGACGCCTGAAGGTGCAAGAGATTTTCTGGTTCCAAGTAGACTACAAAAAGGTAAATTTTATGCTTTACCTCAGTCTCCACAGCTTTATAAACAAATACTAATGGTAAGTGGAATAGATAGATATTTCCAAATAGCGAAATGTTTGAGGGATGAAGATTTAAGGGCTGATAGGCAACCTGAATTCACACAGCTAGACTTGGAAATGTCCTTTATTACTCAGCAGGACATATTCCAATTAATAGAAGAAATGATAAAGGAAGTGTTAAGTGAAACTTTAGGAATAGAAATCAAGATTCCTTTTAGGGTTATGAAATATTCACAAGCTATTGACGAGTATTTATCTGACAAACCTGATCTAAGATTTCCTTATCCAATAAAGAGAATTACTAGTCAGAAAATTAATTTACAATTAGTAAATTCATTAAACTCTGAAATATACTATTTAGCTGTACCGGTAGTTGTACCAAGAAAAGAAATTGATAACCTGTATAGTAATGGATTAAAATTCATGTATTTGGCAAAGGATAACGAAAACTATAAAGGAACTCTCGCTAAGTATTTGGGTGATATTTCTGTTTTTGAGGGGATCATTGGAATGAATAGTAATTACACTGTATTTGTTATCTATGATCAACCCAAGCAAGAACTTGAGAAGATAAAGAAAATACTGATAGAGAGAAAGGTGCTTATACCGGTTGAGTCATTCAGTTTTGTTTGGGTGGTAGATTTTCCGTTGTTCAAGATAGAGGATGATGGGAAGATTTCACCTGAGCATCATCCGTTTACTAATGTTTTACCTGAAGATAGAAAAAATTTGGATGAAATATATGAGATAGTTATGGAGAATAGGTACGATTTAAAAGATAAGGGTTTTGTAGAGAAAGTTTTGGGTATAAGATCATTGGCATATGATTTGGTATTGAATGGGTCTGAGATTGGTAGTGGTAGTATAAGAATTACTGATCCTGAATTGCAGAGGAAGGTTTTTAGGATTATAGGTTTAAGTGATACTGAAGCTGAGGAAAGGTTTGGATTTTTGTTAAATTCGTTTAGGTATGGTGTTCCTCCGCATGGAGGAATAGCTTTGGGAATAGACAGGATAATTGCGATATTATTGTCTGCAAATAGTATAAGAGATGTTATAGCTTTTCCTAAAACTCAGAGTGGAAGTTGTTTATTGACTTCTTCTCCGTCAGAAGTTTCGGATGATCAATTGCAAGAATTGGCAATTCAGTTAGTACCGCTTGCTCAGGAGCGGTATACAAAAAACTGAGCAAAATGTAGGGGAGAAACATGTTGAGATATTACCAGTATCAAATAAAGCTCAATACACTTGTTAATAGATTAGATATTCTTAGTATACTTTTCGAGATTGGTAACCCTATATTAAACTCTGTTAAAAATGATATATTGAGAATTTTTTGCGGTCAGCAACAAGACAAAAAAGTCTACAACCAGGAATTTGAAATAATCTCCGTAAAAGACACTCTCTGTTTAGTGGATCTAAAGGATACCAATAGCATAAAGCTAAGTTTTATTGGACTTGATATGTCATATCAGGAAGTTGTTAATAAGATAAAGGAAACTATTGAGCAATATCTTAAATCGAAACAAATAGATTTCCAAATTGTAGAGGATAAAAAACATTTCAAACCTTTTGTTGGAATAGATCCCTCTTCTCTTAAAAATAACTCTATCTATAACCAGATAACCAATCAAAGGTATCAGATACTAAAAAGTATAAGTAATCTAGGGACTAAGGTGTACAAAAGTGACGTATTTAATAGCTTGAGAATACAAAGTGAAACTATTGAAGAACTAATAAATATTAATCTACTGCAAAGGGAATATGTGTTCATATGTCGTCAAAATAATAGACAGATAATACAGTTATCGAATTTAGAGGTTTTAAGAAATAATCCTGATGCTGTAAAGTGTTTTTATTGTGGTAAAAGCTTAAAAGATGAGATCATGGAAGAAATAATATCTTTATCTGCGGAATCTAATGAAATAATAAGCGATAATATATGGTTGGTATCGATTATTTATAACTCTTTGGTTAGCACGCAAATTGATGATGTAGTTATAGATTCAATAGATTTTGCCAAGGCAATTATTTGTAACCATTTATATGAACCTGTTGTGATACTTGTTTTAAAAGAAGATTTTAGATTGCATGATGTTTTTCTACTGGAATTGTACCTTTCCAACTATAAATCTAAGTACATCATTTTTGTCAGTTTATCACCAAAAGTGTATCTCGTAAGAGATTATTTTAGCATAAGAGGTGTAAGTGGATTGGTTATAAATTCATACGAGAATATTGGTGATTTGATAATTAATGCTGTTAGTGAGATTTCATGGTTATTTGTTATGGACAAGTTGAGACAGTACGAGAACTATTTTTCATTCAGGATATCTGATTTACTAGTCGGTGAAGGAAAAAATATGTTTTAGTTATGTAAAAAAAGTGTAAAAAAGCTATGTTTTGTGAGGAAAAAGGAGAAGTTTTTGCTAAGAAATAAGTAGGGATTATATCTAAAAGGGGGTAATTTTATGACTGTAAAGCCTGGAGCTACAAGACCCGCAGCAAGACCAACAACTGCAACAAGAGTAAATCAACCTGCAGCTGGCGCTCAACCCTCTGGTTTTACTGACTTTATTAACAAACTAGATACTAAACAAAAGATACTAATCATAGTAGCATTGGTGGTAATGATAGTAATTGGATTAAGTGTATTTTTCTATACTAAGAGTAATGAATACGTACCTTTAGTTCCAGGTGGAAAATTAGATGCGGGCCAATTATCTAAGGTCAAGCAATACCTAGAACAAAGAGGGATAAAAGATTATAGGATAGATGATGCAATAGGTCAAGTATATATTCATCCCCGCTATCATAACAGTGTATATGTGGATGTAATAAGTGAAGGATTTGTTAAACCAGATGTGAAACCCAAGCTAGAAAGTATTCCACCAGGGACGACCAAAGAAGCATGGATGAGTTATCAAAAAAGCCTATTAGAATACGCTTTAGCTAGCATGATAAAAAGAAACTATCAGGGTAAAGTAAGTGAGGCAAGCGTATTTATAACCTATGCTGAAAATAATCCTTTTAGTACAGAGCAAGAACAAACAAAGGCAACGGTAAGTATAAATACATTTGCAAGCCAATCACTAAATAATGACGAAGCAAAAGGTGTAATAAGTGCAGTAGCAGGTGCAGTTAAAGGACTAGAACCACAAAATATATCACTCATAATAAATGGTAGATTAGTTAGACCTTATGAAGAGGAACCAGCTGAAAGTGCTTTTATGATCAAAAGTAAGATAGAGGAACAGTACGCAGTTAAAGTAAGAAATGCACTAGATCAAATTCTAGGCCCTAATAACTACACTTTCACAATTGATATCCAACTCAAATGGGATAAAGTAGAAAAATATGCAGAAACATATGGTAATATAGCTGACCCAACTTCAAAAATAGTATCTAGACAAACTACTGAAAAGTCTAAAGAATATGAAGGAGGAGCCGTAGACAAAAATAAAGAATCAGCAGAGGAAGTACAAAGACAAATAATTGAAAATAGAAAAGTTGATATGGTAGTAACTAAAATTCAGCAAAACCCTGGTGAAAGCATAGAAAGAATATCTGTAGCTGTCAATGTATCCAATGCTAGTTCAAATACTGTATCTCAAATCCAAGCTTATGTCAAAAATGCTGTAGGTTTAAGGGAAGAAAGAGGAGATTCAATAGTAGTTACTAATATACCTCATGCTAGTATAGTTACAGCTGTTAATACAAGTAATCCAACTCCTACGGAAATACCAATAGCTCCTGTCAAAAGTCAATTCCCGATAGGAATGGTTATGCTTGCTATGGCTGCATCAGCAGGAATACTAGCTATATCTTTAGGAGCATTATTCATATTCAAACAAAATAAAGCCAATCTAGAAAGAAATGCAATAGCTTTAGATACTCCAACAAGTTTATCTACGGAATCAACCAATGTAGTTGACCTTACCACTGACAAGATGGGTAACAAAACTGAAGTACAGCAAGAAAGTAAAGAACTGAAAACTGTAGTAAGTGAAATAGAGAGTATAGCAAAATCTAATCCTAACGAAATAGCCAACCTACTTAAACAAACCTGGTTTAATGAAAATAAATAACCAAAGAGAGTAAAAATTTCTAAAACATTTGATTAAATTCTACATAGTTTTCAAAGAATAAACGGATATCAGGTATTTTGTATTTAATCATTGCAATTCTTTCGATTCCCATTCCGAAGGCGAATCCTTGGAATTTATCATAATCGATATTTAGATTTTGTAGAACGAGAGGGTTAATCATCCCACAACCAAGTATTTCTATCCAGCCTGTACCTTTACATATACTGCATTGAGAGGTACTTTGTTTACAGTGAAAACAGCTAATAGACATTTCTGCACTGGGTTCTGTAAAAGGAAAGTAACTGGGAGTAAAGTTAACTTTAGTATCTTGGCCAAAGTACTTGTTTACGAATTTATATAAAGTTCTGATTAAATCTAGGAAATTTAGGTTGGGTTCTACTGCGAAGCCTTCTAGTTGGTGGAACTGAAAAGAATGCGTTGAGTCCATATTGTCTCTTCTATAGCATTTACCACTGGATACTACTCTTAATGGAGGTTTTCTAGTTTCTAGGATTCTTATTTGCATATTTGAAGTATGGGTTCTGAGAATACCATGGTCAAAGAAGAAAGTATCCCACATTTCTCTTGCTGGGTGATCAGCTGGTATGTTAAGTGCTTCGAAATTATGATATTCGTCTTCAATTTCTATGCCATCTACTATCTCAAATCCTAGTTCTGAAAATACATCTAATAATTCATTTTGAACCAATGTAAGAATATGTAGTTTACCTGCCCTTTCATATGAATAGTCTATGGATAAATCATATTCGAAAGAGTATTTTATTTGCCTTTCTATGAGTTCTATTTGTTTAGATATATTTTTTATTGTTTCTTCAACTTGCTGCTTGAATTCGTTTATTTGTTTTCCATATTGTTTTTTTTCTGCTGGGGTGAGTTTAGATAGTTCTTGTAAAAGATTAGATATTACTCCTTTCTTGGATAGGAATTCTGATTTAGCGTTTTCTATATCTTTTTTTATTTGGTTTAATAGTATTTTTTTATTTGATGATGTTGCATTTGTTAGTTTTTGTAGGTTTTGGTTTATATTTTGGGTAAATAGTTCCCAGCGCTCGAGGTAATCTTGTTTTATTATTTGCATACAATTATTAGAATTTTACTTAAAATCTACTATTTCCTGCTTGATTGGTCCTATTTCTTCTATTGATAGTCTTATTCTATTGATTGTTTTGTCTGAAGCTATATCGTATTTAGCAAAATATACGAATCCTGTTGTTTTTCCGCCTGGGGCTAGCGTGCTATCTAGTGAAACATCGTACTTGATTGCTTTGTATCTTCTATTATCTTGGCCTATTAGGTAAATTTTGTAGGCAAATGGTTGTAAAGGTAAAGGCTGATTGTATGCATTGAAAATGGTAACTTCGAAAATATAAAAATCATCAATATTAGTTGAGTTAACTAAATTTCTATAGTAATTTTCAAGATAGTTTTTATCATATATAGCTTCTTTGTATCCATGTAAGATAGTTCTAGCTTTTGCTAGTTTTTCGTCAAGTAAAACAATTTGAATAAATGAATCAGGTACGTTTGGGTTATTTATTTGTGGACCTTTTATGTTTTGATACATATTCCATAAGTTACCTAGTAAATTCAGTAGATAGAATGTTGATATTCCTGACATAACACCTGAAGATCCTGCTATTTCCGATAAAGTTCTATATCCTTCATACTCGGTATAAAGTATAGTTAATTGAAGAGGATCGATAATTACTTTGGTTGGTCTGGTAGAGTTGGGACCAAACTTTATTATTTTAGTGTTATTTGATAAAACCTCGCTGTAGTACCTTAATCCATCGTTTAATCTATCATAAGGTAAACCCACCGAAGATGATTGCTGCTGTAATGAAGTAGAATAGTTAGGGTTAGTTTGGGTAGTATTAGTAGTTGATGAACCTGAATTAATCAAAAATAAACTATCACCTGTACTAATCTGTCCTTCTAATACAGATACTAAAACATTATAGTTTTCATCTATTTGTTCTATCTTAACTTTTCCTATTTTCTGATTAGACCTATACACTTCTAGAATATCTCCTGGGTTGAGTTTTGTGTATACTTTTCCATAGTAATGGTTATCTACTTGTTTATAAATTACACCTACCAGTTTGGATTCATTACTAAATGCAATTGAAGTAAGTAGATATAGCATAATAACAGCTACGCATAGTATTTTAAAGATATACATACAAACATCCCCTCCTATGTATATATTATGTCTTTTTTTTACAAAATACTTGCTTTAGGGTTAAAAAAGAGTAAAAAAAAAGTAAAAAAGTGCTGTTTTTGTTATCCATTTTATATTTTTTTGAAAGGGAAAATAGTTTTTTTATAGAAGGCAGAATATTATAAAGTTAGAAGGAGGATTTTTAAAAGTTAAAAAAAGTCGAAAAACAAGTTCTGCTCTGATCCTATAAGAACCTTACGATAAAACAACTAAAAAATAAAGGAGGATGAAAATATGTGGAGGTTGGTATTATTGGCTGCAATGCTAACAATGCTATCAGTGGGTATAGTAAAGGCAGCACCATTTCCAGACGTACCAGATACCCACTGGGCAAGCAGTGCAGTACAACAACTAAAAGCAAAGGGTATCCTGGAAGGATATCCAGATGGGTTGTAC
>JBCNVB010000020.1:0-7536 GCA_039630415.1 bacterium
AGCAATTACCCAAGTCACCTTGAATAACATCATTTTCACTTACTCCATTTATATATAGCTTACCATTAATTTTGTGATAAACTTCTGCCTTAGAGTATATTGGTTCTTTGGAACTAGGAGTATATCTATCTGCATCATAGATATTTTTTTGAGTGTCCAATAGAAAAAGATTCTATAACTTGTATATGTGATTACATACACGAAAAATTGTTTAACAATTATATAGAACAAGATAAGGTAGTGACTAAAGAAGATTTAGGGGACATTTTGGAAAAACTTGTTTTAACCTACAATGCTTTAAAATATAACGTTCCTTTGTTCTTTTTAACTTTTCAACTTCCCAAAGTTGGAGAATTGAAAAGAATAGTGAATAAAATCATTTCCAATCTGTATTTATGTATGTATAATAGAGACCTAAAGAATTCTCCAAGATTAGACAGAAGCAAAATAATGAGAGTTATTTTATCGTTGGCTTTTGTTATACAACGGCTAAAAGTAAGAAAACAAATGAAGTTTTACCCAGCTTTTAAGGAATATTATATCATTATTTTAATTAGTAAAAACTTTTCCATTTTATGCTTTAGAATATATTTGTACAGAGTTTTTTTGTATATCTTCTTTTAGTTTTGCATTTTTTATCCTTTCGTAATGAATGAGGTCTATGTTCAGAAGGGTATTAGTTTGATTAAGTTCAGATAATATTAGTAGGTAAGTTGATAAATCTAAGTTAGGGGCGTATATAACAATATCTATATCTGAATTTTTCCTATATTTATTGCTTGCTCTGGAGCCGAAGAGGGAGGCTTTTTGTATTTCTGGATATTTTTCAAAGATTGAAAGTATTTGTTGAAGTAGTTCTTCTGGTAGACCAAAGTTATGATGATTCTTCATAAGTTTTTCTTATTTCCCTAAATTTTTCCAGTAGTTTTTCTAAAACGTTATAGTACTTATCAGCAATTTTTTTTACTATTTCTTTTGCTAGTTCTTCATCATAGGTATGTGTTGTTAAGTTTCTAGCTTCAAGCATTTCTAGCCACAGTTTATCATCTTCAATTATCTCAAACTTAAATGCATTTTTTATTGTATCTCTTGAACCTGAAATACCAGAAACACCTTGAAATATCAGGTAATCTCTCATCAAATTCCAAGATAATTCGAATGTGTACTCAAAAGCCTGTATCAGTCCCTGTTGTTCCAATTCATTTATTTCCCTCTGTTTGTAAATTATTACACCTCTTTTTAATTGACCTAAGGCTTTCTCATAGTTATCTAATCTTTTTAACCATTTAAACATTGAATAATTACGAAATTCTTGTAGTACTTCTTGTATCTTCTCTTTAGTATTCTTATTTCTCATCTGATTATCCTCGTCTGTTAGATAAATTTGATTTTTAGTTCTTACATAAGCTTATGGAATATAGAATAAATCTAACTTTATAGGAGTTTAATTTATTCAGGAAGAATTTATTATAAATAAAAGGAAATAGGGGGTATTAAAATTGAAAAAACTATTTGATTTCGTTGAATCAAGCGCATCCAAGTTTGGTAATAAAACTACTATTATTTATAAAGATCAGAAATGGACTTTTGGTGAACTTAGGAATATAATTCTTTCTCTAGCTCGAGGACTTTTATTAAAAGCTAAACTAGAGCCTAATGATAAGGTAATTCTTATGCTTCCTAATATTCCTCATTTTGCTTTTTTTTACTATGCAATTAATTTATTAGGTGGTGTTGTAGTACCTTTAAATCCTTTACTTAAAGAGAATGAGATTTCTTATATTATTTCTAACTGTAATCCCAAACTCGTTGTAATAATGAAATCAGATTTTGATATGTTTTGTAGAATTATGAATAGGGGAATTGTAGTTGTTGATGAGGATAAAGATAATCTACCAGAAGGTGTTTGGAACTTAAGACAACTAATGACTAACGAAGGTAATGTGAATAGTTTTGATAATGATCCTGCTGTGATAATGTATACATCTGGAACAACGGGCTTTCCAAAAGGAGCCATGTTAAGTAACTACAATATAATTTCTAATGTTATTGGAGTTCAGCAGGTTTTGGATTTATCGATATCTGATGTATTTGTTGCAGTTTTACCATTATTCCATTCGTTTGGTCAGACGGCATGTTTAAATTTACCTTTTTATTTGGGTTGTAGCGTAGTTCTGGTTGATAGGTTTATACCTCAGGCATTTGTAGATACGATTGTAAAAAATGATGTAAGCCTTTTACCTGCTGTCCCAACTATATACGCTGCTTTGTTACAGTACCCTATAAATTTTGAACATAAGTTAAGGTATTCTGTGTCCGGTGGTGCACCATTAGCTGAGAATATTGAATTGGAGTTCGAAAAAAGATTTGGATGTAAGATTTTGCAAGGATATGGATTAACTGAATGCTCTCCCATAGTTGGTGTTAATCCTCCATCAGACGACAGAACAGGATCTGTTGGTAAACCATTACCCAATATTAAAGTTCGCATTTTAACTGATGAAGGAAATATTTTAGAAAAAGGTGTAGGTGAGTTAATTGTAAATGGTCCGAATGTTATGATAGGATACTATGGTATGGATTCAAAAGATTTCTTCGTCAATGGATACTTCTGTACTGGTGATATAGCCAAGATAGATGATGATGGATATTTATATATTGTGGATAGAAAAAAGGATATAATAATAGTTGGAGGCTTGAATGTTTACCCTTCTGAGGTTGAGAAGATAATTTCAAGTTATCCTGGAGTATTAGAATGTGCAGTTGTTGGTAAGAAAGATAAAGAACGTGGTGAAGTACCCATTGCTTTTGTCGTATCAAAAGAAGAAATTGATACCAGAGATTTAATGTCTTTTCTCAGAAAGAATTTAGCAAGCTACAAAGTTCCTAAAGAAATAATACTTAAGGAACAATTACCTAAATCTAATACTGGTAAAGTTTTGAAAAAAGTTTTACAAATGGAACTTATTTAGATCTATGTTATTCTATCTTTACTACTATTAGATCATCATCTGAACCATTTGAACTACAGCCTGTAACATAAACTTTATCGTTTTTATCTACGTAAATTGAGTATCCCATATCACTTGAATCTCCACCAGCTATGTTGTCAAGAACAATATATCCGTCATTATCAAATGTTTTATCTAAACTACCATCATCGTTTAGTCTTATTACTACTAGATCATAATCTGATCCGTTTGAACTACAACCTGTAACATAAACTTTGCCATTTTTATCTGTACATATTGAATAACCAAAATCAACAGATTCCTCACCAGCTATATTGTCAAGAACAATTTTTCCTTGGGAACCAAATGTAGTATCTAAGCTACCATTACTATCTAGTTTTATTACTACTAGATCACCATTTGAGTCATTCCAACTCCAACCAGTAACATAAATTTTACCAGTTTTGTCTACATGTATTGAATGTCCACGGTCATCTTTGCTTCCACCAGCTATATTGTTAAGAATAACCTTTCCGTTAGAACCAAATGATTTATCTAAACTACCATCATTATTTAGCCTTATAACTATTGGATCGGTATGAAATCTATTCCAGCTCCAACCCGTAATGTAAACTTTATCGTTTGTATCTACATACACTGAATAACCCAAATCACTGGATTTTCCACCAGCTATGTTATGAATTACTACCTTTCCATCGGAACCGAATGATTTATCTAAACTACCATCACTATTTAGTTTCGTTATTATTAGATCATCATTTGAGCCATTCCAGCTCCAACCAGTGACATAAAATTTACCAGTTTTGTCTACATGTATTGAATGTCCGAAGTCATCCTTGTTTCCTCCAGCTATATTGTGAAGAACAACTTTTCCCTGAGAACCAAATTTCTTATCTAAGCTACCATTACTGTTCAGTCTTATTACTATCAGATCTGTACCTGTTTCTTTCCCTTCACTATATCCAGTAACATAAACTTTACCTTTATTATCTACGTAAATTGAATATCCTAAATCATATGAATTTCCACCGGCTATGTTATGAAGGATAACAGCAGCATCTTTATCTCCATCTCCATCTATGTCCCTATTTAGTGGTGTTCCAAATGTATCGGAAACTTCCCATTTCTTATTTGCATAGGTTGAAGTAGTATTACCAAAGTACATAACAATACTTATAAACAGTATGGTTATGATTACAGAGAGTAATAAGATTGTTTTCATCATTTTCTACCTCCTTTATTGATATCTTGTTAGTATAACATTTATGTTTTGTTTTGAAAGAGTGTAAAATAGTTGTTATCCTTGATATCCGTTATTTTCAAAGTTAGAAAATTCTTTGCAATGGCATAGTATAATTATTTTGTCAAATCTTTCATAGATTTTTCTGTAAATATCCATAGTTTGCTGTTGAGCATGTTCTTTTATAATCACACTGGTTTCCTTATTTTCTTTTTCATTCATGCATATCTAGAAATATTCTAATATCTTCTAGTTGAGCGGATGTAAAGTTTATAAGTCCTCCTTCTATTTGTCCATGTTCGTTAATTCTTTGCCTAATGAACTTGGTTTCTTTATTTTCTTTGATGACTAAGTAAGCGGTGATATCCTCTGGTTTTATAATTTTTTGTTTTACCGCTGCTAAAACTGAAAAGACAATATTCTCGGAGTGAGTTATCATCATAATTTGTTTTTTACCTCTATTTTCTGTCAGTATTTGACATAAGGTTCTGATAAAGTTTCTGATCATTTGTGGATGTAAATGAATTTCTGGTTCCTCTATCATCACTAAGGTATTGTGGTGATATAGTACTTTCGCTAATGTATATACTATTTGGTTTATTCCAAAACCTTCGTTTACAATAGATGTAAACTCTCTAGATCCTTTGTATCTTGTTTGAAGTAAACATACTGACGGAGAAGATGTATGTTTTACAGGAATGTATACTCTAAATTCCGTAGAAGAAATTTCTTCAAGATAATATGATATATCGATTTGCAGGTTGTTATCGGAAGCTATTATGGAAGCTACTTCTTGATCAGTTACTGGTATATTTGAATGTGTGGTTATAGGATATTGAAAATTAAAGAATCCTCTTCGTTGGGGAGCTATATCGGTTCTCCGTAATTCTTCAGGGATACTGTTGAACTTTCTTTGTATCTCTAAATTTGTTTCATCCGCAGGATCTGAAGAAATTTCTACCCAAAAACCATTCCAGGTGAAAAGGTATTTTTTGCCATCTACAGAGATATATTCCTTTAGTTTTGATATTGGATTGTTATAAGGTAAGCTGATTTGTATAGATAACTCTATTGGTTGACTATCTAAGCTTGATTCTATGATAAGATCAATTTTTTCCGAAATCTTGGTTTTATATAGGCCATTTTCATTATTAATTTGTATTTCAATAAAATTATCTGTTTGACCCTTAAATACCAATTGTTCAAAATAACCTAAGTTGATAAAATTAAAATTAAATAATTGGTCTATGGGTTGATTGGATTTAGTAACTAAATTTTTAAATGCTAGTATACTGTATAGGAAGGATGTCTTACCAGATCCAGTTGGACCACACAGTATTACTATAGGTGCTAGTTCTACTTCTTGCTCTTTTATAGACCTAAAATTTTTTATGTAAACTTTATTTATCATATGTTAAGATTTAGATGTAGGTATTTTTTTGCCTTTGCTTTAGGGATCAAGAAAGCTTTTTTGGGACCTCAAGAATATATATTAAATCCGAATGATTTAGATATACCAAAGAGGACATTACTTTTGCTAAAAATGGTATTCTGACGGTAAAAATTGTTGAAATTGCTTCATAAAAATGGTATAATAATTGAGAACTAGAAATTAAGAAGGCTGGAACAGAGTAGACAAAACTTTCACTCGTAACACAAGCTTTACCTGCTTGATCTACAAAGATTGAATAGCCTGTATCATAGTTATGAATAACAACATGTCTGTCATTATCAAATGTAGTATCTAAACTACCATCAATGTTTAGCTTTGTTACTATTAGATCACCATCTGATATGTTTTTATAACTCCAATCTGTAACATAAGCATTACTACTTGTGTCTACATAGATTGAACAACCCTAATCATACTAGTTACCACTAGTAATGTTATGGAGAACAATAACAGCATCTAAGTTGCTACCTCCATTTATGTTTCTACCCAATCCTATTCCAAAGGTATTAGAAACTTTCTCTATTGCAGGTATGTAAGTTGAAAAATTGTTAATATTGTTGAACCCAAGCACATGAAAATACTGGTAAATATCATGGATATGGTTATTAACAGAATTAAGGTTGTTTTTATTTTTCTCTAAGTTATTTGATTTGTCTTGTTTAGTATTGTTTTACAGATTTGGACAAGGAGTCTATAACGATACCTATAGCAATAATTTTGTCCATATGCGAATATTTGTTATAGTATTGTTTACGGAGAATTTGATCAATGGGATCTCCTCTATCAACTTTGAACTCAAAAATATAAGCTGTATTTTGATTATTTTGATATAGAACAGTTAAATCAACGTGACCAGTAGAAGAAGTATCCTCAGCAATGACATTTAATCCAGTGGAGACTAAGAAAACATAGAATATGGTGCAGTAAAAAGCTTCATATTGATGGGTGTGAGTATACCATTGAAAAGGAACTTGAGCAAATAGATTGTTGAGAAAGCTAGGCATAAGATCCAAATCATGGTTATCAAAAATAGCTTCAAGTTGCATGGAAATTTTCTCTTTGGCTGATGCAGAACCTACAAAAAGGGAAGATAAAGTTTCATTAAGAGAGATTTTAACTTCCCAATTAGGGTACGAAAGAACATATCTAGTTCGATTGTTTTTTACAAACTGATCTTTAATAGTTAGGTAACCTGTTTGGAAAAGAAGAGCTTCAGGTTCTATGAACTCTATATCAAAAGATTCTAGTAGTTTGTCAGAAGGAAAAGTTTTTTCAAGTTGTGGAATATAGAACTGCTTTTGTTGAAGGACTTTAATAAGAAAAGAAGGAGTACCAGTTTCGAACCAATAGTTTCTGAAATCTCGTTTTTGGAGATATAGTAGTACATCGAAAGGGTTATAGACATTTTCACCGCCCCAGCTATAACCATTGTACCACTGTCTTATCAACTCTAGTTCGTTGTTGTCTATTAGATGCCCAAGAGTGTTTATCAACTCGTTTTCAGTATATCCACAGATGGTGGAGAATTCTTTATCAAGAGAGATATCATTCAGTTGGTTAAGTCCACTAAAGAGAGAAACCTTTGCAAACTTGGAGATACCCGTGATAAAAACAAACTTGAGGTATTTATCGAGATATTTAATTGTTCGATAGAAACCTTTGAGAACTTCCCTCATTTCTTTTGCGGTTTGGGGGGGTCAATGTGATCAAGAATAGGTTTGTCATACTCATCTACGAGAAGAACTATTTGCTTACCTGTTTTATGGTATAGATTTTCGAATAATTCAAAGTTGCGTTCACCTACATGTTGTGATGTGATAGTTATTTGATAAAGAGAGGCCCAATAATTTTGACGAGACTTTAAGAAATTT
>JBCNVB010000021.1:0-12655 GCA_039630415.1 bacterium
GCTATTAAGATAATGAGTACTGCAATTATCCTCATATTCTATTATTACTCCCCGACCCCTTTATATACCAAAATTATTTTATCAACTATTATCTTTATCATCTTAGAAATTACCTCATCAACAGAGAGCCTTGAGGTATTAAAAAAGAAAAACAATCTATCAGGTATAATTAGAGGAAGTAGTCTATAAAGTTGCATTATCTGCTCTGGTTGGTAAGTATCAAACATTTTTTTATGATTTTTTTGTCTAATTCTTTCTTTTATGTCTTCAGGATCTGCTTCTAGAATAAAAGTCAAGCTTGGATATAGATCTAGATTGTCAAATATTATCTTTTGATGTATTTGAGTAAAAGTTTCGAAATCAATAGCCTTTTGAAGAAGTACTTGATACACAAGTGTACTATCGATATATCTATCCATTAGGATTATATCTGGTTTTTGATTTTGAAAGTTTGACAAGATATTTGATAGGAGCATTTTTCTAGATGTTAGGAAGAGTAGAAGTAGATGAGTACCTTGTTGGATTGGTGTAGAGTATATGTACTCTTTTAGGAAATATGGTTCGCTATATTTTTGAATTTTTAGGTAGGGATAGAGAGTTGATAACCTTTCATACAGTTTCTGGCAAATGGTTGATTTACCACTACCATCTACTCCCTCTATCGCTAGAATGTTCATCCTTGTTATATTTTTTGACATCCTAAATATTTTGTCCTTTCAGATTTAGAGTAATTATATGTTGTGTTTCATTAAGTAGCTCTTGTATTAAAGCTACGGGATTTTTTAGATTTTGTTCCACTTCGTCTATCTTTTTTAGCAAATCTTTTGTTCTCTGTTCACTTACAAAATCTGAATACCTATCATGAAGTATCTGATCCACTATGATTCCTTTTTTTGTAGGTATAAGTTTGTTGAATTTTTCAATTACGTATCCTCTTGAGAGTATTTTTTGGATTGTTGAAGAGTAAGTTGAAGGTCTACCTATTTCTTTTTCTTTCATCATTTTTATGATATCCGCTTGTGAATATAGAATAGTTGTCGGTTTTTTTATGTTCTTAACCCTTACAGTATATTTCCCCTTTTGTAGATAAGGAGATTTATAAACCAAGTATGGAAAAATTTGGAAAGCTAATCCTTCAAAATCGACTACTCTGTTTTGTTCTATTGAATTCTCTTTATCTCCTTTTCTGAGCGAAAATCTATATTTTACAACTTTAACTCTATTATTGTCTGTAAAGCAAGCCAGGAATCTTTTATAGATCATCTCATAGAGCCTCAGCTCTTGGTTAGAGATTTTATCCTGATAAAGAACTTTTATATCGTCTGGTTCTAAAGGTTTAGTTATTCTTATAGCTTCGTGGGTATGTGCTTTTTCAAAACTTTTATAAGTAAATTCCCACCCATTTTTAGAGAAAATTTCTTTAGCTATGTTTATCCCCTGATCAGAAATATAATAGCTGTCAGTTCTGTGATAGGTTATTAAACCGTTTTCAAATAACTTTTGAAGTATTTGCATGCAGGTGGAGGTATCAATTTTTAAAACATTGTTGGCAAATATGAGAATATCAGAGGTATTAAACGGATATACGTTAAACTTTTCATAAAATTCATCCAATATGTCTATTTCTAGTTCAGCTTCGTTCCTTATTTCAGAATCAATAAATTGAAGATTAAATTCCTCGACAATAGCAACTCTTTTTTTATTATTGTATTCTTTATATCTTTGAACTATCCAATGAAGGATAGGGCTTTGAACTCTACCAGCTGAAATGTTATACTCACCCATTTCATCCTGTAATATTTTGCTTAAAGCAAAACCTATCCACCTATCTTCTATCCTCCTTACCAATTGAGCATCAACTAAATTCTTTCTTATCTCCGTTGGATTTTGCAAGGAATTCACTATTGCTCTTTTAGTTACCTCGTTGAAAACTATTCTAAAGTATTTCCGTGGACGTAGTAAATTGACCAAGTCAAAAGATATTTTTTCTCCTTCACTATCTGGGTCAGTTGCTACTATTATTCCGTCTACAAAGTAACTCAAAGATTTCAAACTATTAACATTATCCATCGTTGAAACTATACTTTCCGAAGAGCAGTAAATACATCTATCAAGCCTAGAAGCAAATACTCTATTACAATCTCTACACTTTTTTATGAAACAATATATCAGTTTTACATTCATTAAATCCTGAACATTTTCTATGATCACATTGTAAATATTGTTTTGGTTATCTGAAGAGTTATCAGACTGATCCACTGACAGTTCCACAATATGTCCTAAAGACGGCACTATGATTAGTATTCCCATAGGACTAAAAACTTCATATGCAGTTACATTCCCTATCTTAGTTACTCCAGGATTTCCAAACATTCCAGCTATTTGTTTAGCTTTGGTAGGACTTTCTACTATCATTAAGTAGGTTTTAAAGTCTATATATGTATTCAAATCAATCTGATCATTATCTTTCCTCCTACTACTATCAACCTCACCTAAGCATTGATCAATATTAATCCTATCTAACGTTAAAATCTCAAAATTATTAAAGTATGCACTCTTCGAGAAAGGTTCTAAGAATATTTCATCGTCAAATATAAAGCTTACCCCTTTTGTTACTCCGTAAGGGGTTATTCTAGATGATCTACCCGAAGCTTGTAAATAAGTCTTTACATCTATCGAGTAAAGAGTATCATCCTTTATAACAAAAGTACTAATAATTTTTGGTTGCTGTATTTGTTTAATAAAATCTTTTATTCTTTCCAGAGTAACCATTTTCTTTCTGAAAAAAAGGAAAGACAACATCTTTTGAATTGGATATATGTTTCTATAGTTTTCCAAATTATTAAGGTTTAGTTTTCTTTTGGGGATTCCCCAAAAAACTACGTATCTTATTTTATAAGGTAGATCTAGTCCTCTGACCAAAACACTGTAAGGTGAACATACCCCAATCAGATAACTGAGTTCTCCATTATTAATAAGCACATCTTCATCAATTAGTTCGTTCATATCTTCATTTTCTTCACCATTTTCTATGTTTATTTCTTCCATTTCTTCATCAGTCTGATAGATATCAATCAAATCATCTATTTTTTGTATGTTTTTTGAGCTAATAAATTTGCTATTGGGTATTATTTTTTCGAGTTCAATGGCTTCTTCTTGAGATTCAGTAAATATGATAGCCCCAGGACCCATTCTGTTGAGTATTTCAATTAATTTATTGTAATTCTTCGGTCCTACAAAAATATCATCTATATTCCTAACAAAATTTATCGAACTACCAACATCAAAATTCAATAGCTTTCTGAATAGCAAACTATTTATCCCTTTTTTCATAGTAGCTGAAGATATTACAAGTATTCCTTTATCCCGTAGATTCACAGATATGTTTTGGTTAGATTTAAGTTCTTGATCTATTTGCAATGGATTCTTTTTTGCAACTTCAATAACATGATCATCAAACCCAAGTAGTTTAAGTATTCTAAAAGTATTCCTAGATCCCTTAGATATGCTATCTAGATCATCAACGAAAATGTAATCAAATTTATAATCTTCTAATATCTCAAATCTTCTTGCTAGAAATTGATTAGTTATAACAAGAAGTTTATAATCTTGTTCTGATATTCTACTAATTTTTTCATCCTTTATTTGTTTGGTTTCATATGAAAGAAAAAAAAGATATTCAGATTCATCTATTTTTCTTCCTATGTATTGCTCTACCTTAGGTAAATATTTTAGCAAGTTTTCCTGGGTTTGTTTTACTAGAAGTTGACTTGGAAATATCATTAAACTCCTTTTATTTTTAATAAAGCAAGAATACAAAGCTAGGAACAATCCAAGAATCGTCTTGCCTGTTCCTGTAGGACATACCATCGAAAAACAAAGATCTGCAAAAAATCTTTTACAATAATTTCTCTGTATTGATTTAAGAGGATAACCAAAACAATATTCAAAGAATTTCTCAAAACTTTTTAGTTCACTATCTAT
Organism: bacterium; assembly: GCA_039630415.1. Taxonomy (GTDB): domain Bacteria; phylum DRYD01; class DRYD01; order DRYD01; family DRYD01; genus DRYD01. The sequence continues at coordinate 3,985 of JBCNVB010000021.1, forward strand.
CCTCTCAAAATCAAGATAAGATTGAGGTAACTCTTGGTATAATACAGTTATACTCATAGTTTACACTTTTTGAACTTGTTTGTAGTATTCCTTTATCTTTGCCGGTAATTTTTGATTGAGTATATTTTCAGCAAGTATTGAACATTGTATTAATTTTTCCAGATCCAAGTCAGTTTGAATTCCGAGTGTTTGTAGTAAGTAAACAGTATCTTCAGTAGCAATGTTTCCTGCTGCTCCAGGAGCAAAAGGACATCCTCCCATTCCACCTATTGAACAATCAACCTCATCTATACCCGCTTTTATTGCTTCTACTAAATTTACTAAACCTATTCCTCTTGTATCATGCAGATGAATTATAAAACTCACCTCTGGATATAAGCTTTTTAACTCAGATACATATTGATATACTTGCTGCGGGGTAGCTTCACCAGTTGTATCAGCCAGCATTATCTTTTTTATACCATTTTTTACCCAGAATTCTACTATTTTCACTACCTGTTTAAATGGTACTTCTTTTTGAATTGGACATCCAAAAGCTGCTGACACCCCTCCTTCTAAACATATCCCATTATCAGTACACATCTTTATCATTTCGTAAGCCTCTTGCATTGATTCTTCTATCGTCCTATTATTATTTTTTTTGTTTAGACTCTCAGATGCAAATATTGTAGTTGTTAGATACTTTACTTTGTTTTCTATTGCTCTTGTTACACCTTTAATATTTAAAACTAGGCAAGCGTATGTAACATTTGGAGTTTTATCTATTAATTCTAAGACTTTTTCAGCGTCTGCGAGATTAGGCACCAGCTTGGGATTTACAAAAGAAGTAACCTCTATATGCCTTAAACCAGTCTTACTTAGGCAGTTAATTAGTTCAACCTTTTTTTGAGTATCTACAAACTGATTTTGTATTTGAAACCCTTCCCGAGGTCCTAATTCCCTAATAGTTATTTTTTTACCTGTAATCTGACCGTTCATTTTTACCTTCCTCCTGATAGTTTATGTAAGGCTTTATAGAATATCTAGATATTATGATTGAAGCAACTTCTCTAAAGATTGGTGCAGCTACTTGTCCACCATAGTACATCCCAACAGGTTCTTTTACAGATACAACTATTATATACTGCGGATCAAAGTAAGGGAAAAATCCAACAAAAGAAGCAATATATTTTCCTGCTAAATATCCACCATTAGGAGATGGTACTTGTGCAGTACCCGTTTTACCTGCACAAAAATATCCCTTAATTTCAGCCTTTTTTCCTGTTCCTCTCACCACTACACTTCTTAGATATTTTCTTGCCTCCTTAACAGTAAAATCAGATAAAACTTTTTCACCATACCTGTTTTTCCCATGTATTAGAGTAAGGGGAACCTTATATCCTCCATTCGCAATAATTGTCATAAGTCTGAGAATATGTAGCGGAGTAATAGCTATTCCTTGTCCAAAAGATATAGTTGCAAGTCTAATATTTGGTTCATTAGTTAAGTCACCAACAAGAGGTTTAACATCCGAAGGATGTTCTATACCAGAATATTCATAAAATCCTAGCTTTTCGAGAAATTTTATAAAATTTTCCCTCCCAATTGCTTGCATCAAAGATACAGTACCGACATTAAAAGAGTATGTTAAAATATCTTCTATTGTTTCGTACCCCGAAGTATAAAGCCCATCGTCTGCATTGTATATTACCCAACCATCTACTGTAATTGAAGGTCCACTGTAAAACTTTTGGTAAGGGGATAATTTACTTTCCAATGCAGCAACTACTGTAAAAACTTTAAAAACAGATCCAGGTTCATATAGTTTATTTATCCCGCCTATTACAAAGTCTTTTTCTTCCCTATCTACACTAACACACGCAAGTATTTCTCCATTCTTATTAGAAACAACTATCGTTACTTCTGAAGCTTGATGATATTCTAATTTCTGTTTTGCAAGAATATCTATACTCTGCTGTAAGAATACATCAATAGATAGTTTGACGTCTTTACCTTCAACAGGAGGTACATACTTCAATACCCTGTTATAATTAGGGTTACCTAAAGCATCAAAAATAAGTTCATAGTATCCGTATTTACCAGTAATTTGGCTATTTGATTTATCTAGATAAAGCTCTACTCCCTCCAAACCCCTATCGTCTATATCAACCATACCGATTATATCGGTTAAACATTCAAAGTTGTAGTGTCTCTTTCCAGACGGTTCTTTTATAACCTCTATTCCTTGAATTGAATTAATATCCTTTAAATCATGCATATCATGTGTAAACTTTCTTGCTATGAAATAGAAAGGTATGTTTTCTTCCTTAAGAGACTTAATCAAATTATCAAATTCTTTAGCATTTTGTTTTATAGGTACACCTTTTTCTTTCAAAAGGTGATATATCTCTTGGGTTTTGGATATATCGATTTTGGTGGGCCTGATCGCAATACTGTAAGAGGGCAAAGAATAGGCTAAAATAACACCATTTCTATCAAGTATTCTACCTCTGAAAGAAGGGATCTCTATCCTTCCTATTGTTTGTTGCTTAAATTTTTTATCGTAAAATTCATGATTAATTACATGAACTTCTACAAGCTTATATATTATTAGCAAACAAAATGCTAGGCAGAAAAAGTAAAAGATAAGCAATCTTCGATTGAGATTCTTTTGATAGTTTTTGAGTCTCATTATTGCTATACCATTTTAGATAAATTGAGTAACTCTTCGGCTTGATCTTTAGGTAAGATGTTATACTTCAAAACGTATTCTTTTATGGTTAATTTTTCCTGGAGTGCTTTCTTAAATATTTCAGCTGCTTTATCATAACCTACAATTTTTGCTAGTGGAGTAACTAGTGAAGGATTGAAGTTTACAATATTTTGTATTCTTTCAAGATTCGGTTTTAGGTTAAGAATTAGTTTATCTTTAATTAGACTTGTTATGTTGTAGAGAATTTGGAAAGATTCAGATATAGCAAGAGCTACTAAGGGGAAGGTTGTAGACAACTCAAAATTCGAGTATTGATTAACTATGTTCAGAGAATATTCTAGTCCTATACAATAAGCGCATGCCATACCTACAGCTTCTGGAATAACTGGATTAACTTTTCCAGGCATTATAGATGAACCCGGTTGAAGTTCTGGAATAAAAAGCTCACCAATTCCCCCTACAGGTCCACTACCCATCCATCTTATATCATTCGTTATCTTCATTAAAGCTAAACAATAAGTCTTGTATGCACACATTAATTCTATGAATGTATCTATTGATGCTTGTGCTTCGAAATGATTTGTAGTCTCCTTTAGATCTGGATACAAACTGAAATCTATGTTTGGATAATAGTTTTTCAAATATCCATTTATTTTTTGAGTTACAAGTTTTCCGAATTCCTTGTGTGTATTTATTCCTGTCCCTACAGCTGTTCCTCCTATTGGTAATTCTCTTAGTCTTTTTATTGAATCTTTTATTCTTTCTATACTTAGTTCTATTTGTCTAGTGTATCCTGAAAACTCTTGTGATAGTAGGATTGGTGTTGCATCCATTAGGTGTGTTCTTCCTGTTTTTATTATCCCTTCGAATTCTTTTTCTTTTTGTTTGAAAGCTTCAAGTAATTCTTGTATTTTTTGAATGAGATTAATAGAAAAAATGTAAGAAGCTATTCTGATGGATGTTGGTATTACATCGTTTGAAGATTGTCCTTTATTTACATCATCATTTGGGTGGATATATTTAGAACCTTTTTGCTTGCCTGCTAATTCTGAAGCCAGATTGGATATTACCTCGTTTACATTCATGTTAGTTGATGTACCTGATCCTGTTTGAAAAATATCCAAAGGAAAGTTGTCTTTGTATTTTTCCCAGTTATTGAGGATGGTATCACAAGCTGATATTATTAGTTCGGCTTTTGCAGGATCTAGGATATTTAGTTCTTTGTTAGTTTCAGCTGCAGCCTTTTTTATTAGAATGATTGCCTTTATTATTTCTGGATGCCAAGTTTTTGAGCTTACTTTAAAATTTTCTAATGCTCTTTGGGTTTGTGCTCCCCAGTATTTATCAACTGGAACTTCTACTACACCCATTGTATCAGTTTCTAACCTTACCAAGTTCACCACTCCTTCTTGCATTTATTATCTCTATTAGTTCATAAGCTTTGAAAGAAGTCCTTACATTTTTTCCTGCTTTTACAAATGCAAATCCTTTTGATAAAGCCGTCCTTTCTAGTTCTTCAAATTCTTCGTCGGTGTATATTTTTTTTACTTCTATGTTTTTTAAAGATGGTCTAAAATATTGACCGATTGTAAGAGCATCACATTCTACTTTTCTCAAATCATCCATTGCTTCGTATACTTCTTCAACATATTCCCCAAAACCAACTATTATTGAACTTTTTGTTATTATTTTTGGATTTATCTGTTTTGCATTGTATAAAACATTTAAGCTTTTTGTATAGCTAAATCTTCGATCTCTTATTATGGATGTTAGTCTTTTTACAGTTTCTATGTTATGTGCGAAAACATCTACTGTGTTGTCTTTTAGTAAATTTTCTAAGTTCTCCTTATCTAAGTCGCTTGTTAATATTTCAATATAGCATTGAGGGTTATAGTTTTTCAAGTAGAAAAATAGCTGTTTTAAATAAGTTACTCCTTGGTCTGGTAAATCATCCCTTGTTACCATTGTAAAGGTATAGTATTTAAGTTTAAGTTCTGATAATTGCCTAGCAAAATTAGGAATGGATTGATAGTTTATAGGTTTTGGTTTACCTTTTTTTATGTAGCAGAATCTGCAAGACCTTGTGCATATAGGACCCAGTAGTAGGAATGTTGCACTTAGTTTTTCCCAACAAAGACCTCTGTTAGGGCATCTAGCTTCTTGACATACAGTTGATATACCATATTCTTGAGATATTTTCCTTATTTGACTAGCATTTGGGCCATCTGCAAAGTAAAATCTACTTTTCATTTATTTGATATCCTACTTGCTTCATTTTGTATATCCTTTTTCTTTTTTGCAATATCTTCTATTTTTTTGAGTATGGTAAGAAAAGTAGTGGTTTTGATTGACACTTCCATTAACTGTCCTTCGTAGATATTTTCCGGTAGCTTGCTTCTAGGTACAGTCATAAATTCTCCATCTTCAAAACAAAGTTTTACCCAATAGGGATTTATCTCTGATACTACAAGTACATATCTTTTTTTTGACATTCTGAGGAAGAGTTAAAATTCGAAATCTTGAAGCTTTTGCTTATCCACCTGAAGTATTATAAAGCTTTTACCTCCTGGTAACGGTGTACCACTATATCTCATTAGCTTGACAATATCCTTAATTCTGAGATAGTCTAGAATATTGTTTACTACTACTAGTTTTACTCCTATGTTTTGGGCTATCTTGAAACTATCTATATTTTCTTTTTCTATGATTTCTATTTTGAGATTTTTTGTTACTACATCATAACCTTGCAGATAGTTTTTGTAGAAGATTATCATCAATTCTGGAGATATTATGACTGAAGAGTAGATTTCATGATTAGGCAGAAGTTTAAGGTCAAGTAAATTTTTTTGGTGTAATTCTTGAAGAGCTTGGATGTATTTGTTAAGATCGGTTTGGTTTGAATTTTCCCATAATTTTCTTACATTGGTTGCGAGGTATATGTTGTCAGTTTGATATATAAACTGCCCTATTTTTTGGATAACAATGGATTGTTGCTCCGTGTAATTTGGTAATGGTTTGTAGTCGCTAATGATATCGTATTTTATTTCTTTAACTTTTTGGTGGTACATTTTCATAGTCCTTTTTTGTACAAGAAAGAATAGATGGATTGGAGTACTTCACCAAATGCTCTGGATAGTGGGTTTTTTGCTTTATCATCCATTTTGACAAGACTGTCTATGAATTCCTTTTCTCTTTGTTGGTATTCTAGTTTTATTTGATTTAGTTTAAGTTTTATTGAGGCTTCTTTTTCTGGGTCTATTTTAGAAGCTTCTTCGAGGTAATTTACTATTCTTAGTAGTTCCCCTTTATCTACCCAAATTCCTTCACATTGTTCACAGCTATCGATGTATATGTCTGATGTGTACATGTATCTGTACTTAAACATATTTGTTGAACATTTAGGGCATTGCATTTCCATATCTTGTGATTTTTCTATGTCTTTTGCTTGCGATAGAGTTTGGGTTAGTTGCTCTATTTCTTTTTTATCTACTGCTGTTGCCATTCCTAGTTCTTTTGTTTCAAACCATATTCCACCACATGTTTGACAAACATTTATTTCTATATTTGAAAGCATTGATTGTTGTAAAGGTACTTCTTGACCTAGTGATTTACACCTAGGGCAATACATTTTTACCTCCGGAAAGTATTTTTATTGTTTATATTTCATCGGGATAAGATAATCCTACTAGAATTAGAGCCAACGCTAATATCCACCACCAGCCCATTTTTTCACCCCCTTCTTTTTCTTATTTAGCTTTTAGACACTATTGTATAAATTCCTTCTGATTGAAATTTTGTGACTTATGTTAAGGTTTGTGCTAGTTTATTTAGATAATAATTTTTTATAGCCTCCGATAGTGTTATATCTGAGTAGGTGAATTCTTCTTTATTTTTTTTGTAGTTCAGGTATACGTTGTATAGGTCTTTAATCCAGGGTAGAAGGAAGGTGAATAGGCCTGCGGCTGGGGCTACAGGTGTTAAAAATGGCAATTTGTATGAAAGATTGGCTATAAGCTTAGATACACCCTGAGAAGCATCCAAAAGAAGATTACCTATAATTGATTTTTCTGGTATATTTTCACGAACGTATTTGACCGCTTTCAAGCTTTCATATATTTGCTCAATTGAATTTATTATTCCCAGAATAAGTGCTACAGATGGGGGTAGAAATAGGAATCCCACTGGTTTATCACTTGATATTCTGTTTACCGCATTAATCCAACCCATTATCCTTGCCCAACCAGATATTTCCTCTTTGTAAGTATTGTATGCTTGATTTTTCAATGCATACATTTGATCTATAACTTTCTGTGGTAAACCCAGTTTTGTTAAAAACCTTTCAAATATATCCTTTCTGCTTATTTTTGTTAGGAATTCATCCCAGTGGGTCAGTTTAGAAAATAGTAATTCTGAGTATCCATAGTCTTTCTTAAACCCTTTAGGTATAGGGAACTTTTCGGATTTGAAATTTCCGAAATTGAAAGGCATGAAAACTGATAATCCGTTTGAATCAGGATCCAATTGCTCCTTGTATAGATTATTCTCCATATGAACCACTAAAGGATGTAGATCTACCACTTTTTGAGCTGTTTGTTTTAGAGTATCTGGTAGATCTTTTGAGCTAGATAGTAACTTAGCAAAACTAATTGCATCTCTAAGCTCTATATAAGGTTTTCTATTTGGAGTATTAGCTAAATCTTCAGCTTTATACATGAGTGGTAGTACTTTATTTACTAAAGTTTCCTCATCTAGTTTTAAAAGCTCTTTTGACATTTCATCCCATGCTTTTATAAATTCATCTATCTTCTTGTTTGTTAGGTCAATAGCAGAAACTTGATTACTTGCTCCCGCTAAGTTATGCATTAGGAAATATGTTTTAAGTACTGATTGAACGTCATTTGGTCCACCGTCGATTATACCTTTCATTTCGTTAAGAAATATTGCTATGGGTATGTTTAAGGAGGGAGCAAATCCACTGGTTCCTACTAAGTAATCCGCTTTGTCTTTTAATTCAGTTATGGTTTCAATAGAAGACACTGCAGAACCATCCATAACCAATATGTCAGGCTTAACTTTAGTTTCTAGGTATACGTTTTGCATGCTTTGAGCAAGATCTTTTATATTCAACTGGGAAGAAGACTTTTTTATACCCTCATTGTCTCCAATAGTCATAACCATTAACTTATCTGAAGGATAATTTTTTATAACCCACTTGAGAGATTCTTCAAAAAACTTTGGATCCTTTATATCCACATTCTCTATTTCTTCTATAGGTTTATTTTCAAGCTCTATTTTTTTCCAAGGAAGAAGGGAAGATAAAATTAGTTTAATAATCTTGTCAGTTTCCCAGTCTTCTTTTTTCTCGATATAGAATCTTTTTACTTTTTTCCAAGTTGGTAAATAAGCTTGCACGACAATATTTATGTTTTTATCTGAACCAACCATTTCCAAAAGTTTTAAATTAAGCATCAAATTTTTAACTGATGCATGATCTTCAGTATTTACATATAGAAAAACAGTCCAATCTTTCTTATTCTCTTGCTTTTCAGGTTTTTGATCCTGTATTTCTTGATTTTGTATAGCAGATCTGAAAGTAATCTGATTATTTGCTATCGTGTTTATATTATTCGTAATGCTTGGTGTTATCATCTTATCACCTCTCGACTGATTATTCTTCTTTCAATGAAGAATGCTCTAGTAAAGTCTGAAATATTGTTAGGTTATGTAAAAAAAATGTTAAATAGGGGTGATAATGAAGCAAAAAAAATTTAGTAACGGCAAGGTGTATTTCAATATGAAAGACAATTTCTCCAATCCCGAAATTACTAAGGGTAAAAAGTGGTTTTGATAATGATGTCGATCGCACTGTTCGGTTTGACAAAAACAAACTTCAAAACAAACCATGAATACATCGTTGAACAGAATATGGTCAACAATGCAGAAAGTGCTATGCAAGTAGTAGCCTTCATCATCCAACAA
>JBCNVB010000022.1:0-3896 GCA_039630415.1 bacterium
TTTGGTCTTGAATTAGATTGGATAGTAATACCCAAACTTTTTAGGATATTTAGACTGTGATAACTCCATTTACCTTTAATCACACCATTTACTACTTTGATGATCTCCTTATTCACAGTATAGAAATTTGAATACTTTTTGGATCTTAATGTTCCATATATCTCAAAATCCCATGCACTCTCACCCTCTCTTAATAGATCTCTTAGAACATCCTTCCTAAAAACAGAAAGTACCACAGATGTTCTATATATATCCTCTTGGTCAATTTTGCTTATAAAATCCCTTGAAAATATTTTATCTATAGATTTTGGATAGGGGCTTAATTTGATATACTCTGGCGAATTTAATAAAATCCAGTCAAAAATCTTGTTCATTGTCCCCTGATCTACCATTGAACAGATAAATAAGTCTTCTAGAAAAATAAAAATATATTCTTCCGGTATTCTAGATAATGCCATCAAAATATTGCTTGACCACCCTTTATCTTCGCCTACCCTTATATTCCGAATTCTATGATCTGAGAAAGCTTTTTCATTGGAAATAAGATATACATTCAGCGGGCAATCTGGCCAAAATCTCCAAAATAATTCAAAAAATATAGGCCACAAATCCGAGTAGGAATCACAGGATGGAACTAGTATAGATATTTTTTCATTAAATGACATCCTCTTTGAAGTATTACTCTTATTCATTCCATTTATAGAATGAAAATTACGAACAAAACTTCGGAAATCATCATTAATAGTGTTCTCATTATTCATTATAGGACTTAGTTAACTACGGATTTTGATATATCTGTAGTCTCTTGCTAATATACATCTTAATCTTGAAAGATTGTTATATAGCAAGTCTAACAGATATTCATCAAGTGATTCGATTGCTTCTCTGTTTTATTGCGTATTCTTTAATTACGCAATCTTTTTACAATTCAAGATTGCCAATCTATAATCTTTTGTGGCCAATTCTAGAATTTCTTCATCATCTTTAATCATTTTCATTATGGTTCTTTCGAGAACATAAAACTCCTGGATTTTCAGTTTTAATTCTTCTAATTCATGCTTCATTTTTAGTGGATGAAAAATCCTATGTGCATTAAATTCAACACGTTCCCTTCCGACTGGGAAGGATATATATAAAGTTCCATGATTTTTTAGAATCTGTGATAAATTACTAAGAAACACCTTGTAAAGAAAGATATCAACCTTATCTCCGTATCTACCCAAGCCCACATGTTCTATTGTATGCAAACAAGAAATAGACTCGTACACTTCAATGCCTATTTTCTCTTTGATCTCGCGTATATCTGTCAAATCACACTGTATAAATCTAACATTTGGGATTTTAGCTTGAAGTGGCCTGATATCAACAACATCTACCTTCCGAAAAGTTGCAATGTGCGCTACAAAACCATCTATTCTTGAACCAACATCAAGATGATTTGTAGGATTCGCCTCATAAACCCATCTAGATACAAAAAGATCTTGCCAAAAATATTCATTCCCTATATCGCCAGCTTCGAGGTGTCTATCAAGTAGACATGGATATAAAACTATTCTGCCTCTGTAGTTCCTTCTAAAGTTGATATACGATTTTATGTAGTACGGAAGATTGTAAATTGATAACAAAGTTGTATAGGGATCTATTCCAAGATTTCGTAAAATGTAATAGTACCTCTTCAATCTGCTCATTTTAAATTTGCTTCTTAGTTAATAAATAATAAATTAATAATAAATTTAAATAAATAATAAGTTCAAAAGTTCTTCGCCATATTGTAATATTTTGTAGAACTCAACAGCGGATTATAATATGCGCTGATGAATCAATTACTATCTGAAAAAATCTCTCTACGAAAAAATTAGGACCTCATTCTTTTTATATAGAATTAAGAAAAATTCTGATAAAACTTTGATTTTTTATAGATAGCTATTTCTCAACTCTATTCCTGTTCTAGAACTGGAATCGTAAAGCAACACGCATCATCTTATCAACGCGACAAAATTCCTTAGATACCCTATAAAAATTATGTTTAGCTCCCCCTTCCCCCCCGTCAAAAGGCATTTCATAGTTCCTGTATGTTTCTGCACTTAAATAATAAGTATCTATCCAACAAGAGTATATTATCAACTTCATACAAAATTTTATCTGAAAAATTCCTGAATCTCCTTGACATACCCTATGTTCTTTGAATCTCTAAGAGCAATCGAATATACCTTTCAGAAATCTCTATAGTATAAACTGTCCCAAAAATCTTACTCACCCTATTTCCTATTTTTCATTTACAGATTTCTTTTCCCATGAATATATCTAGAGTTGTGTGAATCTTTGTAAAAATGAGCTATTTCATTTGGTAGTCCTAAGATGAATTTATCCTATAGATAAATTCCTTGTATCCCATAGACAAATTCCTTGTATCCAGAGTATAAATGTTCAAACTGGTCGCTTTTAGAAGTTTGTTTTCACTTGGATTTTTATGTATAGGAATTACTGACTTAAAATTAATTTCCATTCTTATAACATATAACCCGTACTCGGAAGAAAATAAACTTACAGTGATAGTAAAATTTTTACGTTTTCACAACTTCAAGATAAACAATAATAACGTGATTTCACCATATCTTTCTTTTTATGAAAACTATTTTTTCTCATTATTTGAAAATGATATAGAGGTTATTCTTATAAAGTTTTTGATTGAAAGAAAGGCTAACAATACTTCTGTTATACAAACAGAAATAACATTTCCAAATATAGAAAAAAATTTAGTAAATGTAATCGCAAGTGTTATATGAAAAATAGTAACAACTAACATAATTCTAACTACAATATGTTCAAGACCAAATGCGAGAAGTCCTTGAGTTATAAAAACTCCACTAAGTCCCTTTACAAATACAAGAAATGAAAGAAATCTCAGTATATTAACAGAATTAGAATATTCATCACCAAGTAATGCTTTTACAATCAAATCAGCAGAAACAAACAATATTACAGAAATAAAAAATGCAATAAGGCCCACCACGAATGACAGCTTCCAAACAATTTTAAGACCTCTCTCTTTTGATTCTTTTGCAACCTTACTCATATAGGGGAAGAAAGCTCTTGTCGTTGGAAGAGACAACAAGCTCAAAACCATATTCACTATCCTTTCCGCTGCATAATAATACCCAGCATAAATTTCACCCAAAATTAAACCTAATATCAAAATGTTCGATACATTGTATGATTGAGTTAGCAAAGATAAAATGAAGAAATCTCTTCCCTCTTTCATCTGTTGAACTATTTGATGTCTACTCGGAATAAAAAGTCTTATACCGTAAAACCTGAGAGCTGAAAAGATCAAAATCACACCACACACCAATAGTCCTACTGAATTGAAAAACTGAACAAGATAGTAATCTGATTGCGATCTTATAAAAACAAAAACAGCTATCACATAAACCAATTGCCCAACAAAATGAGACACAGTTATAAATTTCACGTTCTCAACCCCCTGAAAAAACCAATTTGGAATCGAGGCATACCCGATAACCATGCCAAATGTCATGAGGTACAAAAGCCACTCCTGACGGAATCTTTCAAAAGAAAAAACTATTACTGACATCAAGACTAATGATAAGAATATCAATAGTATCTTAGAAAGCATAACTGAACTGAAAATCTCAGATAGTCTATCTTTATTATTTCGACTTAGGGATATTTCTCTTGTAGCAGAGTATTCAAATCCATAAGCCACAAAAATCATAAAATATGTCACAAAAGAAAGAGCAAAAGATACAAGCCCATATTTTTCTGGTCCCAAGACTCTAACAAGATACGGAAATGTTATTAGAGGTAAAATGTAATTTATAATCTGAATAGCACCAAATGCACCTATGTTTTCAAGTAGGACTCTTCTTGTTTTG
>JBCNVB010000023.1:0-51485 GCA_039630415.1 bacterium
ATCGTGTAATCTAGCGGCAAGAACAATCGAATCCACTTGTTCTTTATTTAGTCCCATACTTTTGGCAATTATTTGAGCTATAACTGCCACCCTCTCAGAATGCTCATAAGTATCAAAATCATATTCTTGCAACAATCTTAGTAAAGTATCAACTAAATCCTGATAGGAGTCCAACAAATTATTCGCAAAATATATCATCTTAATGAAAATTAACTGACTTATAGCAAGGAAAACGAAGTTTATAAAATTAGATTGACTGAGAAATATAAAACCAATATAGGTGATAACGAACTGGGAGAAAAGAAAACTTTCAGCAAAACCAACTCTAAACACCTGCCTGAAAGAAAAACTCATACCCCTACCAATCTTACTCAGTATATACAACGATAAAAATTTATTCAAGAATAAATAAACTACAAAACCAAACAAATAAAATTGAAAATCAAAGTATGACTTAACAAAGAATTTTAAAATCATACAAAGAGCTAGAAAAGGTATGAAAAAGGACAATGAAGAGATGAAAACCTTAGGAATACTTATACTTCTAAACCCCAAAAAGTACTTTCTAACAACAGAACTACCAATAAACCCTAAAAAAACAAATAAAACATTCAATAAATCACTATTAAATATGAAAGCAAAGAGAAAAAATAAACTATCACTAGGTACAATAAAGTAATCCTCTTTGTAAATCTTCCTCCCGTAAATCGAAATAGATAAACTTTGAAACTTTCTAAATATGTAATTTAGCAAAATACCAACAAGAATAGAAACGAGGTATTCAAATTTAAACATTTTTAAACATTATCGTCCGATATTAAGTGGATACCTAGTAAATCCAAAATTAGATGGCCTGGTTAAAGATATGGTTAACCTCATTCCCATAAAATTACAATGCAACCTAACAAACCTTAGGTCAGAATTATGAAAAAGTGAGTAAAGAATTGACCTATCAAAGAAATATCTTATAAAGTCACCTATATTACTCACACTTAGATCGATATAGTCTTTTCCATACTTTTCGATTGAGAAAAATTTAGTATAATGCCGATCAAAAGTTTTAAGTTTGAGCTTATTTAAAGGAGGAGTAGATATAGATTTAAAATAGTATTGCATATCTGCATCAAGAGGCAGAAGAATAACAACTAGATATTTGTCGTCATACAAATAAATGAAGTATTTACCTTGTGTTGAGTCCCTAAGTTTGAAAAAATTATTAATAGGATACTTGTTCTTATCAACAGAATCAAGAACAAACTCAATACCCTTTATAATAACAACCTTGTCATCATCATACAGATAAATTTTTCTGTAGTTAAAACTATAGAACATAGAAAGGTAGAGAGAATAGAACATAATATAAGCGTCATACTGAGTTTTAGCATCAGGCGGTTCAGGAAAAGTAATCTTCACCACATTATTCGTAATAGAAATACTATTAGGACTCTGCTTAGTTACACGCTCAACTATACCCCAAACATCCATTAACGATACAGTACCCCTGTAAGATATAGGTATAAACATCTCCGTTTCAGGATCAACCTGAAACACCGTATAATACCTTGTTTGAAATGGATTAAATCCACAACATCCTATACAACCAATTCCAACCGCTAAGCTAATAACCACAAAAATCAAAAAACCTAACTTTCCTAACGTCATATCTAGTACCTCCCAATATCTCCTAGTATATCTTCCTTGGACATTTTTAGTAATTCCTCAACACTTCTATCAAAATACTCCCTAGTTCCTTTAGAACCTGTATAAAGAAGTATCACCAAATCATCGACAATTTTGAGGAAGTATTCAACTACCATAGGGTCGAAATGAGTGCCACTAGACTCTTCAATTATTTTTATACTCTTAAAAGCAGGTAACCCTTTTTTATACTGCCTTTCACTCATTAAAGCATCAAATACATCAGCAACCGCTATAATTCTTGCCAACAAAGGTATTTGTTCACCTTTCAAACCATCAGGATAACCAGTTCCATCCCATTTTTCATGATGATACCTTACACAGTCAGCTATTGTACCTATGTTAGTAAACCTATCATTCGAAGTTATTTGTCTTATTTTAGGGAACTTCATTTTTCTAACTATTTCGTACCCAATCGTGGTATGTTGTTTCATAATTTGGAATTCCTGTTCGTCCAATCTACCAGGCTTATTCAGTATGTTATCAGGTATCCCAATTTTACCTATGTCATGGACTAAAGTACCAATTAACAGAGCTTGTATTATTTCTTCTTCAAGCTTCATAGCTTTGGCAATTTCAACTGATATAACAGTTACTCTCTTAGTATGATCTTTAGTGTAATTATCCTTAGCCTGTATAGCATCTATCATTGCCTGTATCATTTGAGATTGTGATTCTTCTAATTCCTTGTTACTTTTAGAGGCTTCATAAACTACTCTAGTCTGGAAAAGTAAAGTCGTGAAAAATATTATATCCTGTTCGGATATGTTTCTTAAGTGATTAGTAAAATCCAGGATAGCTTCATACAAGAATTGCTCAGTTTTATCAACATTACCTAGTATAGAGTATGCAGCAGCTATATTAAAAGAAATAATCTTTGATTTTATCGAGTCTTTAAGAGAATCTTTAACTTTAACAAGAATATCAATGGCATTTTGGATTTTATCTTGGAAAGCATAGTTCAAAGCGAGGAAATATTTGATTTCATTTTTAGTAGGATCAATACAGCTAGCCTCTTCAAAATATTTTTCAGAAATTCCAAACCTCATCCTACTTAGTTCTATTATACCTAAGTAGTATAGTGCTTCAAAATCTTTGGAGTTACGTTCTAAAATTTTTCTATACCAGGTGTAAGCAGTTGAAAAGTCACCTTTTCTAAAAGCAATCTTCGCACCGATTTTCAATAAATCATACTTTTCCTGTATACTAATTGCTTCTTTAGCTAAATTGAAAGCTTCGTCCAAATTACCTATTCTCTCATTAATAACAATCAAATTTTCATATACCTCTTGATCGAAGATGGGCAAATCTTGTTTAACTTCGAGTAAAAGAGAAACAGCTTCTTTATATTCTCCGAGCAAAGTTAAAACTTGGGCCGCTTCTTTTTTTATCTCCCACCCACTATACCCCATCTGTATAAGCTTAGAATAAAGTTTAGACGCCTCTTCATAATCATTCTTACCCTTATAAGCTTGTGCTAAGTAATAGATGATTTCAAAGTTCGAAGGTTCAATAGTTAACCCCCTGTTTTGCAAAATATCTATTGCTTCATCATACTTGCCCATCAATATTAAGTTTTTGGCAAGCAATAGAATTGGAATAATCTTCCGAGGATTTATCTCCATCGCTTTTTTCAAATTATTGATCCCCTGAACAAATATATGCTGCTTTAAATAAATATAACCTAAAAGTATATAAGCATCGTCAAACAAAGGATTAGATTCAATTATCCTTTTTAAATGGTTTACAGCCGAATGATAACTCTGATCATCTATACATATGAGTACATACAATAGCTGAACTCTAAGATTATCACTAAACTTACTTAAAATAGTGCTAAAAATTAGCTCAGATTCTTTTTTATCTAACAGAGACAAAAAGAAGGCTTTGATAGACCAATCTATGATTGAATCCCGGCTAAACGAAATCACTTTTTCAGAAGCTTGAATTACATCTGTAATTAAATCGTAACCCCTTCTTATATCTTCATCATTCACTAAAAATTCCATAGGTACTTCATTAAAAAACTTAATGTAGAAGTACTTTTCAACCATATCAAAAAAATTCTCTTTTTTACCCCATTTACAGAGAAAAGCTATCCTAAATAAATGAGCTTTAAGATAATTGGGATATATTTTGATAACCTGCTCAAACTTTCTATAGGCTTCAAAAAATCTCTCTACTTTATCATACAATAAAGCTAATTCAAGAAAAGTATCAGGATTTTTCTTTACAGACAAAGTCTTTTCAAGCATCTCTATTTTTCTTTCTAAGTTTTCCTCTTTCATCTATCTATTTCATCTATCTATTTCATCTAGCTATTTCATCTAGCTACAGATAGGATGAATTCTCTAATTATTTCAGAAGCTACAATACAGGTGTTGTAGCTTGGGTGATCTAAAATAGGGTTAACCTCAACTATATCGAATGCTACAACTTTCTCAGAAGACAAAAGCTCAAGAATTTTTATGTAATCTAAAAAGGTAGCACCCCCAGAAATAGGATTCGACACAGCAGGACATATCGAAGGATCAAAAAAGTCCACATCAACCGACAAATAAATATAACCCTTAACATAATCCTTTATAACATGGTAGTTTTTCAAATCCAAACTTACAACATTAGAAAAGAAATAACCTTTTTCAGAGTCATCTAAAGTTCTAACCCCAACAGACACACTTAGACACTCTTCAGATATTCTTCGTAATACATTCGCATGAGAATATTTTTGCCCCACATATATATTATGGCAATCCGCATGAGCATCCAAATGAACATATACCAAACTCTTGTATAGGTTTCTAACAGCACCAAAAGCAGCTATCGTTATACTATGATCTCCACCAATAAATACGTATCTCTTACTTTTACTAATAACCACGCTCCTAAGATAATTATATATCTCCAAAACTGTATTGTCATTATCGTACCAAAAATCTATCTTTATATCCCCAATATCAAAAAATTTCACATCTTCCAATGATCGATTAAAATAATTGCTATATGACTCAACACATTCAGAGTACTTTCTTATATAGTAAGGCGCATAAAAACAACCCAATCTAGTATTTACATAACCTTCATACGGAATAGATACAATCAAAAAGTCACTGTTTTCTATTGAACTGTAATTCTTAACAAAAGGAAATATCCTCATAGAGCATCTACTTCATTTCCAGTAAAACAACTCTCTTATTTATTATATCATTTCTCACCTCTTGTTCAATATCAGGATTGGACAAAATATACTCCTGAACATCAACAGATTTTAAGTAATCAGTTAAATCATTGTAAATCGATTGTAATTTCATAACTTTAAAGAGCAGAAATTTAGATAAAGCGACTAAGTTGGAAGATCTTATGTAATAATAGTTCAGAAAAATTGCCTTCATAATAACTCTTGTGGCAATTTTGTAATTATCAGGATAACAAATCATAAAAATGATTATGTAATCTTTATAAAGATCTAAGAAAACCCTACCTATGTTAGGTATTTTCTCTACTCTTTCAGAAAGTTCATAAGCCAAGTTTAGTAAGTCCTGATAATACTTTCTCTTTTTCCTTTTAGATTTGGTGGGTGAAATTATGAGCAATTTTTTTATGTTTTTGAAGAGTACATTGTTTATATTTTCCTTAAGCTTTTCAATATCGAGATAGTTTTTGAAAGACGAAACCATATCAATGAAATGATTTATCACCTCTTTAACGTTAGATGATTCCCATCCACTTTTATTTACATACACATAACAAACAATCATCCACAAAGAAGATTCAAGAATTATATTAACCAAATCCCTATCAAACATGTCTTCAATCTTTAAATCCACTAGTTTAGAAAACATGTGTTGCAATAGATTATACGCCATTAAATATTTAGCTCTGTAAAAAGCTAACTTACATATGAGCAAGTTAAGCTCGAAATAAAACAACAAATGTACTGGCTTAGAAGAATCAAAGACACTATAGAAATGTTTTGCAGCTTTTACAGCAAAATTTTGAGCCTTATTATAATGTTTCAAATAAAAAAATACCCTAGCAATAAAATAATAAACTCTAGCCTTGAAATACTCATCCCCTACAGAAGGTAACACCTGATTCAATATCCACATCACAATATACCTCATCCTCTTCTTACTTAGTATATCCAACTGCAAAGCAAAATCTAAATACAAATCTATTTTGTCATAAAGCCTATACTTCTTTATCATGAAAAATAGTAATTCTAAATAGTACTTAATAATCACAGTAGTTTTGGGAACAAAGAGAATTAACTTCTCTATCGTTAAAATTACCGAATTAATCACATTTTGTAATTTTTCCCTATTCATACAAGATATTAGCTATTTTATCATACTCTATTTTATAGAGTTTGACTATTTCATAGGGTTTGGAAAATTTATTGTTTAATTGTTCACCATTTTGAAGCTGATTAATAGCGTTAATTATATTCAATATATGCTCTTTAAATCTTTGATGGCCATATTTAGCCACTTGTCCAGTAAATACAATAAAAGCCCAGTCACTGCATTGAGCCTGTAAAATTTCACTTACACCTATTTCCACCAACCTCCTACACTCTTGATTGTTCTCTATAGTTGATCTGTTATTTTTTAGAATTTGAACAAAAGTTTTGGTATTTGTATGTAAATGTCGGTACATATAATCGACAGAACCGTTAAGCCAATATTCAAAATACCCTTTCCAACCCCAAGTACTACTATTCGGTTCTATTTTATCCAACTCAATACCCTTACTATGCATAATTTTGATATAATCAGAAACAGTAGATACACCCACCAGGTATTTTTCTTCTTTTAAAAGAAGTTCCACAACATTTCTGAGGAATTTGGTACCTTCAAACCACCAATGCCCAAAAAGTTCAGTATCATACATAGCAGTAATACTTAAAGGAGCATCAACTTTTAATACACCATGCCAATATTCCGACTGCCTCTCCCTATTGAAAATAAAGTTTGCCGCATGTTCAAAAGCTTTTCTCATACCTAACTCAGGATCGTATATCTCCTTATTTGCCAAAGGTACATCTGCACCCGTTATTCTATAATACTTATACCCCGTATCCGTCCTTATACCACTTTCATGAATATAGTCCTTTATATACTCATAATCAAGTTCATAACCAATATCTTTGTAGAATTCTCTATACCAGAAGTCACCTGGATATCCTTCCTTAGCAGACCAAACCTGCTTAGAAGATTCTAAATCTCTTCCAAAAACCACTATTCCCTCCTTAGTTAAGTAAGGAAAGAAAGTACCATACCTAACCCTATCTCTACTAAATATTATACCATGACTTTCGAGAAAAGTATATTTGATTTGATATTTTTTCAAGATTTTATCTATTTGAGGAGTATATGCACACTCAGGAAGCCATACACCCTCCGGATTAAATCCAAAGTAATCAACAAAATTAGATACAGCCTTGTAAAACTGTATTTCCAATAATTTAGTGTTTTCTTCATCAACAAAATAAAATGGTGAAATACAGTGCGTTAAATTAGAAGTTATTATTTGTATAGATCCTTTTTGAGCCAATTGCTTATAACCTTTTAAAATATCTCCCTGAAGTTCCTCAAACCTTTTAAGTACTGCTGAAAATCTCCTATATAAATACTCAGCAGGTCTGTGAAAAATACTATTTTTTGTCCTAACTACTTCCTTTTCTCCCAACTCAACAACTTTCTTTAAGTGTCTATATATCCTTTCTTTGAAAAAATCATTAGTTAACATAGTCAATAGTGAACCAGAGAAGGATATAGTTACACCGACATAACCAAACTTCTGATCCAACTCCTCAAACTCCATAAGCAAAGGTATGTATGATTCTTTAACCGCTTCATAAAGCCATCTCTCTTCCAAAGATTCATTATATTCAGGATAATACAGTAAAGGTAAATGAGAGTGCAAAACAAATAGTATTAGCCCTTTTTTGCTATCATTCTTAACCTTCATATCCCTATATCCTCCCTTTTAGTTTTAGATATATCAGCTTAAATACAACTTTAGTTCCATACCAAATTAACCTTAAAGCATAATCAAACCTATATATAATTCTCTGCATCTTGCTAATCTTTATTCGATTCATTTTATTCTGAATTAGCTCTGTTAAGTAGTCACTCATTGTAGTTATGCACCTTTATATAAACCGGTAGGAATTTATTTGAAAAAGGTAAAACAAAAAAATTCCATACACTTTCTTCATAAACTGGGTTAAGTAAGAAAGAAGATAAAATGTCGGACTGTACAATGTAATATTTATCACTTGTATACAGATGATCATTTTCCTTTATTTTTTCGAAAGTAACGTCCAAAGTAAAATAAACAAAATTTCTGAATTCTCTTTTGTTTTTAGCTCTAAGATCCTTTATGATTAGTTTATATACACCACCATCCATATTTAACCAAGATTTTCCTACTTCAAAGGTTTGTATACCAAATATGTTTAGAAATTCAACGAGATTTTTACTTTTGGAATATTCATAAGGAATTATAAAAAACCTGGAAGAAAAGTATTGCCATTGAATATTTTTAGATAGGTATTGATATTCTTGTAATTTTTGAGCATTAGAACTGAGAAGTTTAAGGTATGATGGTAATATTTTATAGATAGCTTTTTCAGAGTTTGGATTTTCAAAGGGTAATTCAAACAAAACTGAAAAAATCCCATATGCAGCACCCAAATTTCTCAAAATAGAAACCGCTTCATAAGGATCTGTCCTACCACTAACAACATACCTATCCACCCTATAACCACTAGCTACAAAATTCTCTATACTAAGATTTTCTATTTCTCGTTGTAACTCAATCATTCTTGAAAACTCTGGAGTATACAAACTTTTCAGCACCTTAAAATCCGAAAACCTAGAACCGTCTATTTGGTAAATATGAAACATAATTCTAGCAAAATTACCAAAGGCATACATAAAGTCCACATCCGATTTGTTGGCTTGATGAATATCTATGATAAACAAAGGCCTATACTTCACTATCTGATGAACTATAAATTCAGAAGAAATTGAAAACAGATTAAGAAATGTTCTGTTGGGATCCAACCCCTCAAAAGTTTCTCTTCTATTTGCTTTTATCCTGTATCTACTGGGTTCAACTATCAGACAATAATTCAAATCATTTGGCAAAGAATACAAAAGCTTCTTTACAACTACCGAAGGTAACTTCTCATTACCATGAATAGAAGAAACTATTAGCCCTGTATATGAAGATCTATTGTCAACAAAGTATGCTTCAATATCAGAAGGACTGGGTATCAAATATACACTACCTAGGGATTTACTAACTAAGACCAATATTACCAAAACAATAGTAACAATTTTTCTTGTCATACCGTAGTTAATTATTTTAGTTACCCCCTCTGGTAGTTGATCTTATTTTGTTTTCCATTACAAAGTTTTGTTTAAATTTGGCAAGCGTTTCTTCGAGATCTTTGATACTTTCATCTGACAACTTTTGCTTTTGTTGTATTTCTTCAAGGATGTATTTTTTGTTTATCTTACAGTATTCAATCCATTTAGCTTCGAATTCTTTAATTTTATCGAGAGGTATATCGTCTAGGTATCCTTTAGTACCAGCAAATATTGAGATTATTTGTTCTTCGATAGGCATTACTTGATGCAGTTCTTGTTTAAGTAGTTCCATGAGTACCTGTCCTCTAACAATTTGTTTTTGAGTTACTTCGTCTAGTTCGGAAGCAAACTTGGTAAATGATTCTAATTCTCTAAACATTGCTAAATCTAGTTTTAGTTGTCCAGCTACTTGTTTTGTAGCTTTAATCTGAGCTGCTCCACCTACCCTGGAAACCGATAAACCCACATCTATTGCAGGCTTAAAACCTTTATTGAAAAGGTTACTGTCTAGGTATATCTGTCCATCAGTTATTGATATGACGTTAGTGGGTATATAAGCGGAAACGTCACCGAGCTGAGTTTCTATAACGGGTAAAGCTGTTAAACTACCTCCTCCCAACTCATCATTCAATTTTGCAGCTCTTTCTAATAATCTAGAATGCAAGTAAAATACATCCCCTGGGTAAGCTTCCCTTCCAGGAGGTCTCCTTAAAAGTAATGATATTTCTCTATAAGCCTGAGCATGTTTGGTTAAATCGTCATAAACCACCAACACATGCTTACCCTTATACATAAAGTATTCTCCCATAGCACATCCAGCATAGGGTGCAAGATATAACAATGTTGGTACGTCAGTTGATACAGTAGATACCACTATCGTATAGTCCATTGCACCATACTTTTCTAGTGTTTGTATCACAGATGAAACATAGGAAGCTTTTTGACCTATTGAAACATAAATACAAATAACGTCCTTACCTTTTTGATTAATTATAGTGTCTATTAGAATGGAAGATTTTCCAGTTTGTCTATCCCCAATTATTAATTCTCTTTGTCCTTTTCCTATAGGTATTAGCATGTCAATAGCTTTGATACCGGTGTATAGAGGTTCTTCAACAGGTTTTCTATCGATTACTCCGGGAGCCAATGCTTCTAAGGGTCTAAATGAATTAGTTTTTATTTCACCTTTACCATCCAGAGGCATGGATAGAGGATTTACTACTCTTCCAATCAAAGCCTCACCAACAGGTATTTCTAATACCCTGTTTGTTTTCTTAATTATATCACCTTCATATATATCACCATAGTTACCTAGCAAAAGTATACCTACACTTTCTTCTTGTAGGTCAAATGCTATTCCGTATCTATCTTTTCCGAAATCCACTATTTCTCCGTATTTTACACCTTTAAGTCCATAAGCAAGTACTACGTTATCACCAACTTGTAGAACAGTTCCGATATCCTGCTGTTCTACAGTTATTCCCTCGAGTGCTTCTATTTGCTTTTTTATTATTTCTGAAAGCTCATCTATTCTTATGTCTGGCATGTATTAGCCTCCTTTCTCAATTTATTTTTCACAATTATTCTATTTTTCAAACGCCGTATTTATGAAGTGTAACATTCTAGAACAAAATACCTTATTTTCAGCAGTTGCAGTCAAGTTATTCTTTATAGATTTTAGCTTATTTTCTATCTTTTGAAGCGTTTCAAAAGCCTTATTTCTTACACTTGGCAAAAATAAAGTATTCATTACAATAACGTCTTCTTCAGAATTCATCTCACTATAACCACTAATATATACCAGTATGTATATAAAGTCCTCTATTGCCTGCTGTTTTATTTGACTTATTGTTTGATTGGGTTTTATAGTTTCTAGTAGGGATTCGTAAAGTTTATTTATATTGCTGATCGTTATTTTCTGATCGTAATAGTATTCATACTTGGTAGATAGTGGCATTAGGAGTATAAGTAGGGACATTAAGCGATGAAGCCTTTCAATTATGTATGCCCTATCAAATAGTGTAACAGTTTGTGGCTCAGTATAACCCCAATCATAGTGTCCAAACATTATTGAACTTTCTATAGTATTCTTGTCTATTAGAGGTTTTTCCGATAATAGATCTTTAATTGCTTGATTTATTGCAAATTCTTTTACTTTTGAATCTATTATTTCGACATTCTTTTTCGTAGAGTCTCCCAGGTATACCCTGTTTATATGCTTTCCGAGCAAGGTGTATATTAGATTTTCGAGTTTTACTTCTGCATAAGCTTGCAGAGTTCTGGAAGTAGCCTGGTATATCATTTTTGGGTTACTACCAGCTTTGGATAATCTATAGGGAGCATTCTGTAGTACATACCTGTAAGTTTTAGTTAAATTATCTAACCATACGTGTGGTTTATCTGAAAGATCAAACTGTCTAATATTTGGATCCATACAGATTAGATCCTCATCTGTGCCGTAGTATACTCCCGCCTTTGAAGCTATTTCTTTTAGCTTAGATTCTTCTTGAGTATACCCATACTCTATTGCCAAACAATCATAGTATCCTATTGTTGTCATAAATACATCTCTTGTAAAGTATGGCCTACCATTCCTATAGTGAATATTTGCAGGAATATAGTCCATACAAGAATAGCAGATACCATTTTTTGAAGTATAACTTTCATCAGAAAGCTGTTCTTGGGATACAAAGGAAGAAGCTTTGAAGTTATGTCTTAGACCAAGAATATGTCCAATTTCATGGATTACTATGTCTTTTACATAGTCCTTGGCAAATTTATCTTTGTTAAGATCAAAAGCTTGAGGATTTGATATCATTATTGCTGTAAGAGCTATTAGTGTTTGATTAGCTTTCTCTACTTGATAATCACAATTATTTAGAAGGTATCCAAACATTCTCTTGTTTTCTTCTATGTGTTTTTGAGCAGTAACCATAAGATAATATGCATCATACAGATTTATTTTAGATTTGTCAGTATGGAATAGTATTCTAGTTAAGAAGGTGGTGGGTAGGAATTGACTTCTTATGGAGTTAGCGATTATAACATCGTAGTAGTAGTCAAATCTGGATTTAATTGCTCTTATCATGGGGGCATAGAATACTACATCAGCATCAACGATTTCACCAGTGGTTGGTACAGCTAAAGAAGGTCCTATAGCAAAAGCAGCCGATCCATCTTGATACCTTACCACAGAATACCTAATATCTTCAGGTTCCCAATTCGATTCATAAGGCTGAATATCAACCTCTATAGGATCGGTATATCCTATTTTATTGAAAGCCTTATTCCATTCGAGTATACCTTCCTTTGCTACTTGTCTATATTGTTCTGGCCAAGTGTTTTCCAACCATATCTTTATCTTTTTACCGTTAGATATATCCCATCTGGTTATATAAGTTTTAATTGCTCTTATTCCGTCTCCCTTAGTTCCATCATCTATTGAAACATCAGAAAAAGAAAATGCAAAATAACCAACTCTATCATCATACTCTCTAGGTTTGTAATTTGGATTATCATGCTCAAATATATTAAGCGCTAGTATAACTTCATTGTTTTTTGTTAAATTAAGAAAATTCTGAGAAATATAGTAAGACCTACCCTTCTCAGAATATGAAACTAGATAAGAAAGGTAGATTATTACATTTTTTGGATAAGCTTTAACTTCAGTAACTTGATTAAAAGATGTTGCTAGCTGTTGGTATATAGGAGAGTGAAAGAAGAACCTTACTTCTTGAGTAAGCTTTTCCAAATCTATGTATATTTTTTTGTCTAGGTATATTCCTTTAGTACTGGTTATTAAATTATCCGAAAAAGACTTTTCGACTAACTTAGTAGAGGCTTGATCAAAGGAAGACCTATATCTGAGGTTTTTACAATACAGATCAACTTCTATTGTATCACCGTCTTTAATTTCTGGGTAAAGACTTGATTTGAAGTAAATAGCCTGAGTATATTCATAGGATCCATCGAAAACAGGAAGAGTTATGCCACCATAAAAAGGAGCAACACCTATACCCTTAGATACTTGTAAAGATACAAAATACAGTTTGTTAAGCTTAGTTATTGGTATTTCCATGTAGTATTTGTTTTTGTACTTATATACAGTGAAGATTCCTTCCATTTTTTGGGCTTTTTTGAGAAACTCTTTTTCAGAAGCAAACGTTAGATTAGTAGTTACAAGTGTAATAAAAACAATAAGTATAGTCATCAGGGTTGATAGAACTTTATTCATTTCGTTCACCTCTCATCTCCCAAAAGCTTTAATGCAGGTATATATACCGTATGTTATTTTTGTGAGTGTATTGTTTTAAGTTACCTGGTATTTAGATTTGAGTATGAGATTAATTACATGTAGTAGTTCTTCAATTTCGAAAGGTTTGGGGATATAGAATTCTGCACCTTTTCTCCAGCTTTCGATAACTGCGGAATCCTCAGTTTTAGCAGTTAACATTATTACGGGTATTTCAGAAGTTTCGGGATCTTCTTTTAATCTTTTTAGTACTTCAAACCCATCCATTTCAGGCATCATTATGTCCAGAATGATTATGTGAGGTTTTTCAGTTTTTGCTTTTTGTATACCCGTAGGTCCATCTAAAGCACCTATACTCTTGAACCCTGAATGAGCCAAAATGTTTGACAATAAATCAACTATGTTTTCTTCATCATCGATTATCAAAATTTTGCACTTATCTTTTAGGTTATCCATCATTACCCCCCTAATTTTGTTTTGAAAACCCTACAATAGTATTTATTCTACACAAAATTCAACTTTCTTGCATTTTATTGTAGTTTATGACCTTGAATTTAGCAGGAAAGCTCAAAGAATATAGAAAAATATTTAGTAGATATGTATGTATGTTCTCCAGGAATTCAATTTTGTATATCACCAAACCTAAGATATTATGGTTTGTTTAAAGAAGGTAGGGTTTATATTTATAGGGAGCGTAATTTTTTGTTAGATTTTGAAACGCAAGGAGTAGATATAAAGCTTCTTTCAATTTCCGATAATGCAAGCTTGCTTCTTCTACAAGATAATTCACTTTATCTTTCTTCATTGGATGAAAAAAATCAAGTAACTCTAATCAGCTTAAATCAATATTTCGTTGAAGGGGGGAATCTGCACGATTTCGGTCTGATACCTAAATCCAACAAAGTATTCTTTACCCGAAAAACTAAAGATAGATCAATCTTTGCTAGATTATCAGGTAAAGAAATACTCCTTCAAGAATTAAGTATTCTTAATCTTAGTACAAGAAAGGAAGAAGTAATACTATCTAAAAAGTCAACAAATCAAGAAAATTTACTACTTGTAAAAACCTCTCCCATATATAACTACATCCTAGTAGCAGACCCAGAAAAACTTACGATTCAATTAATTAATTTAAACGATTACACAGAAGAATTATCCTTTACTATAGAAGATGTTGAAGTTATTGATTTTGGAGTTAATAACAACGGAGACTGTATATTTTTCATTAAAGAAGACAACAATGAAGGAATTTATATAATCCCTAAAGATGGAAACAAAAAACTCATAAAAACTCAAGAGAAACTCGAAAGATACAACCTAATTAATTTTAGTCCCAAATTTATTGTTTTAAGAGATAAATCACAACCAGAAATTGTTATTTTGGATGATCAGGGTAATAATTATTGCAATTTGAAGCTTTCTGAGATGGATAAAGCAGGATACCTACACTGGACATTAGTTTTCCCTAATGAAGAAGATATTTTAACCATATATTGCAAACAATTCAAACTCCCCCTAGAGATATATTTTAATTCATATACGAACTTTAAACAACAGTTTGACAAATCCAAAGCATACCAAAAGTTAGTATTTGATGAATTAGAAAAACAGGATAAGCAACAAAAAGAAGAGAAAAAAGAAGAAACATTTAGAAAAGATAAGGAAGCAATATTGTCAAGCTTATTTAGCAGTACTGAGGAAGAAACTCAACCACAAGTACAAGAAAAACCTAAATACCACTCCAAAATAAAAGAACTCTTTGAAGAATCCGAATCAAAACCTGAATCACAAAAAGAACTTGAAATCAAAATCTCGCCTACACCAGAACCAAACAAATTCTCAATGGAAACAGTAGACTTAGAACAAATTATGTCAAAACTAGAAAAAAAATTATCATCTATCCAAAAACAATCACCCGAAACCAAACCAACTTACCAATTCACCCTCCTAGATGAAATAGAAGTAGAATCCTCAGAACCACAACAAACCTCACAACCAGAAGAAAACTACTTCCAAACCCTAATGGATATAAAAAATAAACTAGAGGAAATTGATAAACAGCAATAAACAATACCTATACTCAAAAACACTGGTACTAGAATTTCTATCCTCGGAAAAATCTAATCAAGCAGTAAAACTCTACATAAACCCCCTCAAAAAATCAAACCTATCACATATAATCAAACTAGCTAAACAAAAAAATATTCCAATCATTACAACTAACTTTGTAAAGTTTAAAAATCAGATCGAAGATTATGAAAATATCCCAGTAGTTCTTGAGATAAGTAGTTTTAAATATCATACGTTAGAAGATATTTTAGACAACAAAACAACATTAAATGTAGTGGTTTTAGCTTATAAAGTTAAGGATCCAAGAAATTTAGGTGCTATAATTCGAAATTGTTCCGCTTTTGACGTTAAGGGTTTACTGATAACCTCAAAAGACAGCTGTCCTGTAAATAATACAGTAATTAATGCAAGCAGAAATTCTCCACTCCTGATCGCCAGAATAAATAACTGCTTAAGTATAATCAAACTCCTACAAAATAAAGGTTATGAATGTTTCTGTCTAGATATTAAAGGACAAATTGATATTCAAAATCTAAAACCCCCAAAAAACTCAAAAATCCTACTGGTTTTGGGAGGAGAAAAAGGATTAGATAACAGCATAAAACAAAACTGTAAAACTATAAGAATACCAATCAAGAATATCGAGAGTTTGAATACCTCTGTAGCACTCGGTATTTTCTTATATCACTTATCTATAATCTAATTTCAATTTTAACATTTATTTTACACTATCTGTATCAATATTCATCGTTATCCCAAAAGTATCACAAATAGAGGAAAGTATTACAAACAAAGGGAGGTAGAAATCATGAGAATTACAATGAGATTAGTTGTGATGATGATAATAATGATGTTGGGTTTTGCTTTTTCGAATGTAAGCATTTCTGGTGTAAGTATTTCTTCTGTTAGCGTTTCTCCAGTCAGTATTTCACCCGTCAGTATTTCAGGTTTGTCCATACATCAAGTTTCAATTAGTCCTGTAAGTATTTCAAGTATGAGCTCTTATAACCCATTTAGAGGTATTAATCAAACAAACATTTCTCCTGTATACGTTAGACCAGCAATAGTAAATTCCTACAATCCCTACAAGGTACTAAATATATCTTATCAAAATATCAGGGTTTACTACTTTAGTTACCAACAATCAGAATTTGTTAGTGACTAAATAGATTAATCGGTAGATAATAATTTTTCGAGGGTTTGGATAGCTTGTTGTACCTTTTGTGCTATTTCGTTGGATTTTTGGGCACTGTAGATAAATATCTGCTCAAGTAATTCTATTCCACAGAATTCAAAGATTATGTGTTTATAAATTCTTTTCATTGATTGTTCAAGTAAGTATTGTTTGTATGTATTTTCGTCGCCACCGAGTGTTGTTATAATGATTGCTTTTTTATCAGATAGAAGAGGTACGGATTGATTATTTTGGTCTACTGTGTATGCAAAGTTAAAAGAAAATACTCTGTCTATGTAACCTTTTAAGACAGCAGGCATATGTCCCCACCAAGTGGGGAAAATAAAAATCATTAGGTCACTTTGTTTTACATATTCTTGCTCTTGGAGTACATCCTGCTGAGTATTGAGTTGTTGATCAAACCTGAGAACAGGATTAAACCCTATTTCATATAAGTCCCTGACCACAGCATCTATCTTTTTTTGATTAAGTAAATTTAAAACTTGCTGGAGTATGTAGTAATTTAGACTTTTTTTAGAAGGATGGCAAAAAACTACTAGTACTTTGTTATTTGTTAGTTTCATTAATTGGTTGTTATTTACTTTAGTTATTGTTTATCTTGTTGTTGATTGCTTTGTTCATTATTTTGTTGTTCTTCATTCTTTTGGAGATATGGCTTAGTTATTTCTTGTATATATTTCATTTGTTTATCCATATATGCATCAAATTTTCGTAGTTCTATAAGCATTCTATCCGTGTCTTGGTTATCGAATGATTCGAATACATTTTGTAGTATTTCATCGAGTTCTGGGTCACCCGTGGATGTAAATTCTGCAGGTTCTTCTATTGTTTGTTGATTAGTAGGTTGGCTAGTTTCATCCTCTTCTGTTTCTTCTGCTTCC
The DNA here is from genome assembly GCA_039630415.1 of bacterium. Classification (GTDB taxonomy): domain Bacteria; phylum DRYD01; class DRYD01; order DRYD01; family DRYD01; genus DRYD01. The sequence goes on from JBCNVB010000023.1 coordinate 17,479, forward strand.
TCAGGAAGAATTATGTTATCCACATCAGGTAGGGTTTCAAATTCCATTTCTCCTACTTTAGATAGTGCTTCTATCATTTCAATTCTTTGATTTATTTGTTGTTCTATTTCTTCTATTTCTTTTTCATCTATTTGATCTTTTTCTGCTAGGGATAGCATTTTTTGTATAAGCTTGTTTGTTTCTTTGATATGTGGTATAATTTTTAGTAATAGCATTTCGGGTAGATCTTCTATTTCTTCCGGTTGTCGCTCTATTTGTTCATCCAGTTCTTTGATTATTTCTTGTATCTTTTTTACTTGTTCTCTTGCTATTTTTACGTCTTTTTTGGTTGATATTTCTTGTATTTTTGTAGTTATTTCCTTTATTTTTTGTTCTAATTGTTCTATTGGTTGTTGTCTTTCCATTTGGTTAGCCATATTATTATATTATTGTTGCATGTTGACATATCCTGCCATCATATTTATAGAGGTGAACATGTTGGGTTGGTTGTTGGACATTAGTTTGCCTAGAGCACCACCGATTGCTCCACCTAGTATTCCACCGGTTACTGATCCCATGATTGCTCCTAGTGGTCCGCCTGTAGCTAGTCCCATCATGAATCCCATTGCTGCTCCGGCAAAAGCTCCTCTTGCTGCTCCTGCACTTGCCGGTGTTACATCCATTAAATTCTCTCCTACAGCTTGGGAAACAAGTTGTCTTACATCTTGAGAGAGTTCTATTCTCTGAGCTATTTGTAGGTATATTTGCTTAAGAGCTTGCTTTTGTGCTTGTGCTAGCGGATTATTCTTGTTATTTAGTATGTTTTGAGCAAATTGTCTGAGTGCTTCTTCTGCTCTTTTCTTGGTGTATTGAGGTTTTCCTAGAGATCCTATTCCTCCTGCCATGGGTCCTGCTAGTCCAGCTGCAGCTGCAAGAGGGAATCCTCCTCCTAATAGACCTATATTATTTGCAAGTCCTTGTCTTTGTAGTTGCATCATAGCACCGTTCAAGAAATTCATAGCACCCATAGCAAAGAGTGGTAATCCTATATGGGGTGCTATACCGCTTAGCATCATTCCAGCGCTCATCATACCCATGCCAACACCCATCATCATTTGGGGCATCATCATGGGTAAAGCCATCATATCCATACCTGGCATGCCCATTCCCGGTACACCCATTCCTGGAACCCCTATTCCAGGCATACCCATACCAGGCATATCCATTCCTGGGAATCCCATACCCGGCATGCCCATACCCGGCATACCTGCACCAGGCATACCTACGCCAGGTGTACCTGCACCAGGCATACCTGCACCAGCAACTCCTCCTCCAGGAACTCCACCTGCTCCCCCAACTCCCTTGGGCATCTTTGGATTTTCACCTATCATTTTCAACCTTTGCATTATTGCTTTCATCAATTTTTGATTCTGTGCAATTTGATTAAGAGTTACTTGTCTTTGTTTTTTTAGATTTGATATTCTGTTTATTAGTTTCTTATGGACGTTTTGAGCTATATTTCTAAGGTTTCGAAGATAATTTTTTCGTTTGTTCATTAATTGTTGCATTTTATTTAGATGTCCGGCTTTTCTTTGCATTAGGTTTGATTTTCTAAAGAGGGTGTTTGCTGCTTTTGAAAGTGTTTGAGCTACTTTTTTGAGTGCATTAGCAGCTGCTCTTAGAGCGGCTGCTATAGCGGCACCCACAAAAGGTATACCTTGAACTGCATTTGCTATTGCTTCCAAAGCACTAGCAGCTGCATTCATAGCATTCGATACAGTTTGCAAAGTTCTACCAACACCATTTAGTATTCTAGAGAATCCGTTGAACATTGATTCTCTTGCTCTAAATAGGTTTATTCTACTATCTGTGAATTCTTCCATTCTAGCGAATCTATTTTTATCAGCTTTTATAAACGTTAAAGCACGTTTATCACGTTGTAATGCCAGATCGATAAGTGATAGTCTTTGATTTAGTATATTGTTCGAATGGACACACTTTCCGAGCAGTGAGTATAACTGATCGGGATCTTCCATTTTCATTACCTGTGAAATCATATTGCTGGGTATATTTTGTAATATGTTTTGTCCACCTAGATTGTTTAAAGCTTTCACGAATGGATTATCTTCTATTTTTTCGGGTGTTAACAAAAATTTTGGAGTTATAGATAAGAATTTGAAATCACCCTGTAAGTTAGGGAATTGAGATAACAATCCCATTCCTCTGTTATATAGGGCATCTTGAGCTTCTTTGGTGGATGTAAAGTGAGAAACACCTTGGTTGAGTTGTGATTGAGCTTGTTCTTTTACTCTTTCTTTTTCAGCTTTTCTTTGTTCTGCATTTTGTTTTGCCTGAGTTAGTTTTTCTAGTTGTTGTTGCAAAGCAGCTATAAGGCCACCTACACCCTTGAGACCTGAAAGACTATTTATCATTTCCACAACTGATCTAATTCTTTCTGCTAATTGCATAATACGATTATTTATTTCAGATAATCCTCTATCCATATTAGAAGAAACGTTTTGAGGTAAAGTTTCAATTCTATCGCCTTGATAGGATAGTTCTTCTTCTGGTCTATCTGCTTCAATATCCCTCATTACTTGCTGAACTTCAGCGCGGGAAACATCGTGAGTAGCGTGAGAATGTCCAACGTAACCAGCTCCACCTACTGAAGCAAAATTGTTTATCATCTTTCTACACCCCCTAAACTTTTTTTTCTACTTACACTTGTATAATAATCCAATTCTACCATAAATTAATCAAATCTTTCCTTTTTTTTACAAATTTTTAACATCAATTAAGAGAAGGACTAAGATTTTTAGCTCTAGAAGACTTATATTTGGTAGGTGTTAGAGTATGCTTCCCTATAGTCCATATATTCTAAAAGGTAACATACTATTTATCTCAGGTCAACTAGGAGTAGATGAAAATAATAACCTAGTTAGTTCAGACCCTATAGAACAATTCAAAAAAGCTCTCCAAAATCTAGAAGCGATACTCCAAAAAACAGGCTTTTCTAAACAAGACGTCGTAAAAACAACTATCTTCATAACCGATGAAAACTACTTTCCAGAAATAAGTAACCTATTTTCAGAATTCTTTGGAGAAACTAAACCCACAAGAACAACAATAATAGTAAAAGCACTCCCCAAAAACGCTAAAGTAGAAATAGAGGCAATCGCAATGAAATAAAAACAACCATAAAAGGAGGATACACTATGAAGTTTACAATAAAAACAGAATATCTTGAAAAAGCCCTGAACATGGCAAATCTTATAGTGCCCAAAAAAAGTCCTCTCCTATCTCTCGAAGGAGTCAAAATCCAATCACAAGACTCAAAAGTAGTACTCTACACAACTGACCTAGAAAACGAATACATTGCCTCTATAGAAGCAGAGATATTCCAAGAAGGACAAACAGTAATACCAACTAAAACACTCCAACAACTAATCTCCAAAATAGATTACCCCGAAATATCCTTCGAACTAGAGGAAAATAAGGTTATTCTAACAGCAATGACTTTCACTGCAGAATTACCAACAATAGATCCATCAGAATACCCTGAAATGACCCTATCCACATCAGACTTCACAACCATCTTAGAAATAACACCAGAGGAATTCAAACAGGGAATAGATAGTGTAGTTTACGCTTCTACCTACCCCGATGAATCCAATCCCGTCTTTTCATCAATCCTTTTTGAAATACAAAAACAATACATAAATCTAGTAGCCACCGACGGCAGCCAACTAGCATACAAAAAATTAAACATAAAAACAAATAAAAACACAAACCTCATCATACCCATCAAAAGTATTAAAGTCATTCAAAAATATATAGATAACCCCCTTGAAATCCAAACAGACAATCAAGAATCACCTAAACTAGTTTGTTTCAAAACAAACTCCTCCTTCGGAGAAATCAGAATTGTATCCAAACTAGTAGAAGCAAATTTCCCAGAATACAAAGAAGTTATCCCAACAGAATACCAAACCTCAATAACTCTTAACAAAAAACACCTTCTAGACGCCATAAAAAGAGTTATGGTTTTAAGTAAAAGCAAAGAACTATCTGGCATAGTTATATTTCAAATACTCAAAAACAAACTTATAATCAAATCCATAGAAAGTGAACTAGGAAAAGCAAAAGAAGAAATAACCCTTTCAAACAAACAAGGTAAAGATCAACTAATATACTTCAACGGAAAGTTTATAGAAACTATGCTCAATTCAATAGATACAGATCAGATAGAAATCCACTTTATAGATGAAACTAGCCCAATGAAAGTTACTATTCCAAATGATGACAGTTTTCTATTCTTACTCATGCCAGTACGTATAACAGCTACCGTATAACAAATTGCTTAAAAGTACAATTATCAAAGATATTATATTAGGCTTCAATGTTATGAACCATTTTTCCTTTTTCTCTTCCCTCTACCTTTTTTTACCCATAATCACTCAACAAATGAAACTACCCAATAATTACATAGGTATAATAGGTTTCTTTTTTTCCCTTGGATCAGTACTATCAGGTTTTTCTTTCTCAAACATAGTACAACGATCAAAAAATAAACAAAAAATACTTAATATAATCATCATCGTAAATATTTTCCTACTACTTTTACTAATTACTATTGAAAATCCAATACTTTTCATGCTAGCAGTTTTTATAATAGGTTATCTAAGTCCATCATTGATTGGAACCAATATATCAGAGTCAAAAAATAAAGGATTAACCGTTAGTATATCTTCACTTGGATTTATTATGGGTTATCTAGTAGGAGGTATGGTAGGAAACTTTAAAACTATGCTATTAGTTATAGCTATTCAATTTGCCTTATCCTTACTACTTTCTTATAGATTTTGTCTGTTTTCAAATAATATACAAGAAACAAATTCTACCTTGGATGCATTCTCTATACTTAAAAAAAATTGGTACATTTATTTGGGATTATTTTTAAGACACACGGGAGCAGCCAGTATATGGCTCTACCTATCATACATTCTCATAAATAACTATAACCTAAATCTTACACAAATAGGAATACTTCATGCAATCAACATTTTCATCCAAACAATCTCCAATCCACTAGTTTACAGATTTATTACACCCAAAAATACTCTTAACTTCATAGCAATTGGATATGTCCTATCATCAACCTATTTCGTCTGCTTTATCTTATCCAAAAACTTTATATTTCTTTCTTTTTTACAGGTCATACTTGGTCTATCATTCACAGTTTTATACCTAGCTAATATAGAATATCTTTCTAACAAGAATGAAGAAAAAATAACTTCATTAGCACTCTTATCATCCACTTTCTCTATGTCTAATTTAGTTGGAGCATTGATATCTTCTTATATCATAAAGTACGGTTATGTTTTACTTTTCATAAATGGGTTTGTTTTGTCTTTAGCAAGTTTGCTGATAATACTTCTCGCAAAAAAAATAGATCGTCATCAAGATCAATATCAATTGTAAATAGCCCCTCTTACTTATCAGAAAGTTTCAAAAGATATTCAGCTTTTGGAGAACATATAATAGACTGACCTATGAAAGTTAGTTGATCTTTATCACATAGAACTCATGCATAATACTTCCCGTAAAAAAGATAAATCATCATCAAGATTATTGAATTTTGTAATTTGATTATCAATTTTTTCCAGATCAATATCAATCGTAAATAGTCCCTCTTGTTTATCAGAAAGCTTCAAAAGATATTCAGCCTTTGGAGAGCATATAACTGACTGACCTATGAAAGTTAGTTGATCTTTATCGCTTTGCTCATGTCCTATTCTATTAGCGGTGATAGTGTAGAGTTTGTTTTCTAAGGCTCTAATAGGCATTGCTAGGGGGCAGTAGGGTAAAACTAAGTTCGCCGGATGAGCTATAATTTTTGCACCCTTTAATCTTAATACTCTGCTTACTTCCGGGAAAAACCAATCAAAACAAATCATTACACCTAGCTTGAAAGATTGTCCACAAAATTCAATATCAAAGGTTTCGATCAAATTTCCGGGACTAAAAACAAACTTCTCTTTATAAAAAAGATTAATTTTTCTGTATTTACCGACGAATCCAGAAGGGCTAATTACTACCGCTGAATTATACAATTCTTCATTGTATTTTTCTGCAATACCAGCTACTATTAACAAATTATTTCTTTTAGACAGATTAGATAAAATCTCTACAAATTTTCCATTAGGAATAGTCTCAGCAAGATCGAATAATTCACTTTTATCTTCAAACAAATATCCCGTAGTGCATAGCTCAGGTAAAACAATTAAACAATCCCTAGCTTCAGATAAGTAGTTTTCTATTACCTGATAGTTTCTTTCAGGGTTTTTATATACTGGATTAAACTGCAAAACTCCAACCTTTAACTTCATAATTCCCCTCCAACAAAGGCCTCTATTATAAAACCGGAAAGAAACATAGAAGTCCACATACCCAATACCATATATGGTCCAAAGGCAATATAACTACTTTTTAACTCATCTATTTCGTTTATGTATATATAAGCCCTAACAATTGAACTTAGATAATCACTAGAAAAATTAAGGTTATTTAGAGAGCTTAATAATTTTAGTTTTTTTCTTGTTTTTATTCTTTTGATAGCCATAATAATTAGTCCAAAAAGCGATCCGTATATGAAGGATAAGAAGAATGCAATAACAGATGAAGATAATCCCAAAAAAGCTCCTATGGTACAAGCAAATTTCAAATCTCCCAGCCCAATACCTTCTTTTCTAAATACAATAAATGAAACAACGTATATTCCTCCAAATATCATAATTCCCACTACTATACCTAAAAAGCTGTCTACAAGTCCATTACTGATAAAAAGATTACTTTCAGGCATCTTAAAAGTGTAAAATATACTTACAATAAGTCCCAAAATAGCTCCACCAATCGAGAGTTCATCCGGTATTATCCTATATTTGTAGTCAATCACTAAGATAGGCAAACTTATAGTATACAAAAGAACCAAGATCATAAAATCCCAACTCAATCCAAACTTCATGTAAAAAAATAAAAAAGATACAGCAGTTATAAATTCAACTATGGGGTATTGAATACTAATTTCTCCTTTACAGTAAGCACATCTACCTCTAAGATACAGGTAACTTAGTATTGGTATATTATGGTACCATTTTATAGGAGTTTTGCATTTGGGACAAAAACTTGGCTTAAACACCACATCCATTTCCAAAGGTAACCGGTATATCAATACATTGATAAAACTACCAATTATAGAACCAAAGATAAAGGCCGCTATGTAAAACCAAATTGGACTTATATTCTCAATCATTTCTCCTTTTCTAGGACCTTCTTGAAATCCAAATTATACAAATCCATTTCCACCGCTTTCCTTAGGAAAAATATGTAATTTTTAGTTTTTGCTTTATCATGCTTCTTTAGAATGGTGTAAAGTATGAAATAGCTGTAAGGTTTGTAAGGAAATCTGGAGATGTTATATAAGCAGTTTCTAGCAGCTTCCTCATCTTTTGAATTATACACCATATCGAGTATGTTAGCTAACTCGTATTGATAGTCCGAAGTATTGTATTTTTTGTTTTGCTCTATCCAGTATTTTGTACTTTTACCAGCTCTATAACTGATCCACATTATCTGAAAATATAATTCATTTAAGACGTTTCTATTCTGTGAAACTTGCTTAAAAATTACGGGATTCTCAATGATTTGTTGCAAAAGATTTAAAGACTGATCGAAATCATGAAGCTGATAATAGTACCATGAGATTAACATTTTTGATTTATATTTATCTTGAACTTTTCTGGCTATTTCAAAAGCTTGGTCTATGTTCCCCCTTTTCCATTCTAGCATAGATATAGATATGTAGCAATCAGTAAACTTTGGATTGTGATATATGCAGTTATCATATTCCTTCATAGCTTGATCGACTTTTCCCATTTCTTCCAAAACTTTAGCTCTTATATAGTGATAGTAGTAAAAACCATTAAGCCTTTTAGAAAGTAAATCAAGTATATCCAAACATTCTTGATACTTTGCTTGATTTCTTTTCTGTAGTGGCTGCTTCTGAACATAGTGAAGAATAATAATCACTTTTGCAAACAGAGCATCAGGATTATTTGGATCATTTTTTAGCACTTCATAAACTAGTTTCTCAGCTTCATATATATTACCCTTAGAAATTTCCAAATATATCTTTTCTTTTATATTGTCTTTGGCAAAGATAAACAAAGTTAGTAAAATGCTTACGATGATTAACAAAATATATGGTAATAGCCAAACTTTAAATTTACGCACTAGCTAAACTCATCGATATTAAATAAATTACATTAAGTGCAAAACCAGGGAAAATTCCCATAAACAGTATTAGAAAGCTCAACATATAACTACCAAAAGTAGGTAAAAAGTTTTTCTGACTATTTTGAGTTTCCAAAGAATGTTCCTGTTGAATATTTTTTTCAAGATACATCACATGAGCTATCCTATAATAGAAATATAACGATGCAACACTCATTATTATACCAATCCAAACCAAAATTGGTGCGTATGAATATGAATATGAAAATAGATAAAACTTGGCGATAAATCCAGGTGTTGGAGGCAGCCCTGCTAATGAAAGTAATGAAACTATCATAAAGAAGCTATATACAGGCTTATTACTTAAAAAGCCTTTTAATTGATCCAAACTTAACTCATCCACTTTCTCCTCTATTCCTACCAGAATACTAACAAATAGAATAGTTGACAAAACATATTGAAAAATGTAAAAATAAATGATTGACAACGCTTGAAAATCAAACACTATTACCTTTTCAATACTTGTCATTGAAACCAAAGGTATCAACATATATCCTATATTTGATATCGTCGAAAAGGCTAAAATTCTTTTGATGTTGTTAGAAGTGAGAGCAAAAAAAGTTCCCATTATCATTGATAAAGCACTAAATACAACTATGGCTTTAGGAACAAAATCATAAATTGAAATCAGCTTTATCAAAAACAAAGCAACCGCTATTTTGGGTAATGTGGATATTATTAACAAGTAAGGTGTTCTACTACCTTCATACGCGTCTTGAATCCATAAAGATAATGGAAAAGCAGCTAACTTAATTAATATGCCAACTATTAAAAAGGCATATCCAATAAGTAAACCATTATACCTAAATATATTGACATCCTTATCAAAATAAAGTGAACCCGTATAAATGTAGAACAACAATATTGAAATTATTATACTTATTGTAGCTAATGAACCTATGAGAAAGTACTTTATACTACCTTCCAGAGCTTTGGGATTCTTATTATCCATTGCTATCATAAAATATGAAGGTATTGCAACTAATTCAAAACCTATCAAAAATGTAAGAAAGTCACTAGCAGAAATTAGGACAAAACATCCCAATATCACCATAAAGTATAGTGGTAAAGTATCGGGTCTAAAGTACCTATGCCTATACTCTTCTTTCCCTTTGCTAAAGTAGTTACTCAAAATAACACCAATAAATAGACCTATCATACTCAAAACCAATTTACTTATTACTTCAAAAACTCCATTACTGTATATTACCACCTTTCCTATACTTAGGTCCAGAGTATCTATAGTATCACCATAGTAAAAACCAAAGATTTGTAAAACACAGGATAAAACAAGAATAATAAGCGAAAATAAAAATATATTGTATAGTGTATACAACTCATCTTTGTTCTTATACAATGCCACTGTTCCCAGTAAGAAAAGAATGTTTATAAATAACCATGTTTCTGGCAATAGTCTGTATATCCACTCCATATTTTCACATCCCTATAAGCTGCTTTATTTTACTTAATGTGGAAAATTCGGTTATCAAGTAAGGGTATATGCCTAAGATCAATATTAGACCAGAGATCACTAACATATGTAATTTTTCATCCCAATCCGCATCTTTTAAAGACGCATACAAAGGATTCGTAGTACGATATAGAGTTCTATCAATGAGATTCAACATATATACGGCGGTCATGAATATACCCACAAGAGATATAATAACCAGCGTTATAGACAGGGGATTAAGTGATAGTTTTTGAACCAATGCGCTCATAGAAAATAATTCGGCTACAAAACCACTTAGACCCGGTAACCCTAAATTAGCCATACATGCCGTGACCAACATCGTACCTATAAACGGTATAACTCTTAGTAGTCCACCATAATTTTCTATTAACCTAGTATTTGTTCTATACTGTATTGATCCAGCTATTGAAAATAAAAGTGCAGATATTAATCCGTGTGAAACCATTTGAAAAGTAGCAGCAGCTATTCCCATATCGTTCCCCGCACCTAATCCTATAAACACAATACCCATATGACTTATACTCGAATAAGCTATTAAGTATTTTATATCTACTTGCCTAAAGGCATTAAATGCTCCATAAAGTAGATTAACAATACCAAAGATTATAAGAACAATTCCGTACTGAACTGTTATGTCAGGAAAGAAAACAATAGGTACTCTCAAAATTCCATAAGTTCCCATTTTAAGAAGGACTCCTGCAAGGATCATACTTATGGAAGACGGTGCAGCAGAGTGTCCATCCGGCAACCAAGTATGAAAAGGAACTAAAGCCGCCTCTATACCAAACGCAATGAAAAATAACATAAACAGTATTAAAGCTAACGTCTGATCAGACACTATCTTGTTATTTTGCTTTAAAAGCTGTTCATAATCACTAAAATTCCAACCAACCAAAATATCACTACCAAATGCTATCGAATGTAAAATAAAGAATGAAATCATAACCAGAACTCCACCTAACTGCAAATATAAGAATAACTTCCAAGCAGCGAAATTATGGGATACATTTCTATACGGTGTTATACCCCAACTACCCCACTTGGCTATCAAAAAGTACATCGGTACACTCGCTAACTCATAAAACAATACAAACAATATAATGTTCTGAGTTAAGAATAACCCCGTAGTACCCAATAAAACTGTGAAAGTAAGTATATAAAAATCCCTCTCTTTTTCTTTTATGTGCGTAGCTAGAGGAACTGCAAACGTTATTACACCATTTAACAAAATTAACGCAGCATTAAAATTATCCACCCTGAAAGTATAGTCTATCAAAATATTTAAACTATACAACGAATTATCTCCAAACAACCAAAACTTACCAAATAAAAAAGCAGAAAATAATCCTAAAATAGATCCACCAATTATACTTATCAATCTTGCATATCTTTCATGAGCCAAAAACAATATCGCTATTATTACTAAATATCCTAGAATCAGTAATCCACTCATAATTGTTTATACTATTCTAAAAACACTTCAAATACCCTTCACAAATCCCACCAAGAGGGAAAAAGTTTATTTGGTTTAATTTTAATAATTGAAATCTATCTTTTGCGGAGGAAAACATGATGGAAGTGATAGAAAAAGGAAAACTTTTAGTTGACTGGGCTTCAAAGGAAATGCCTGTTATAAAAATAATTAGAGAAAATTTCAGACAGTCTAAACCATTAGCAGGATATAAAATAGGTGCCTGCTTACATATTACCGCAGAAACAGCAAACCTTGTTATTCTTCTTAAAGAAGCAGGTGCTAAAGTATTCCTTACAGCATCTAACCCACTATCTACCAAAGATGAAATCGTAGAGTATCTCAAAAACTACGAAGGCATATGGGTAGAATCAAAAAGAGGTGAGTCTGTACAAGAATACTACGAAAACATTAGAAAAGTTATCTCTCAACAGCCAGACCTAGTTATAGACGATGGCGGAGACCTTATCTCCACCATGTGCAACGAAAACAAAACTATAGCTACAAAAGTAATCGGAGGATGCGAAGAAACCACAACAGGCGTAGTAAGACTCAATAACCTCTTCAAACAAGGTAAATTATACCTTCCAGTAATAGCAGTCAATAACGCAAAAACTAAACATATGTTTGACAATAGGTATGGCACAGGACAAAGCACAGTAGATAGCATAATGAGAGCTACAAATATACTTTTGGCAGGTAAAATATGTACAGTAGCTGGATATGGCTGGTGTGGAAGAGGAGTAGCTAATAGACTCAAAGGTTTGGGTGCAAAAGTTATTGTTACTGAAGTAGACCCTATAAAAGCACTAGAAGCTGTTATGGATGGGTTTGAAGTAACCACCATGGAAAAAGCAGTCACCATGTCACACATCATTATTACCACAACCGGTAACACAGATGTCGTTACAGAAAAACATTTTAAACTCATGAAAGACGGCACAATACTTGCTAATGCAGGACACTTTAACGTAGAAATAGATATGAACTATCTTGAAAAAATTAAAGTTTCCAAAAGAAAAGTAAGGGAAAATCTTGATGAATATATACTTCCCGATGGCAGACACATCTATATCATAGCAGAAGGAAGACTTACAAACCTAGTAGCAGCTGAAGGACACCCAGCCGCAGTAATGGATATGAGCTTCTCCAATCAAGCACTATGTCTAGAATTCCTCACTAAAAATAAATCTAAACTTAAACCAGGTATATACGACGTACCAACAGAAATAGACAAAAAAGTTGCATTCTATAAACTAATGTCCATGCAAATATCTATCGATGAACTAACAGAAAAACAAATTAAATATCTCCAAAGCTGGGAACTAGGAACTTAAAAGTAAAAAAGAAAGGAGAGAAAAAAATGAGAAACTACTATTTTACATCAGAGTCGGTTACAGAAGGACATCCAGATAAACTAGCAGATAGAATATCAGATTCAATACTAGATGCTTACCTAGAAGAAGATAGAAAAAAACAACTCAAACTAAAAGAGTTTTCCAGAGTAGCAATAGAAACCGTAGTTTTCACCGGAGGATGTATTCTGGTAGGTCAACTTACCTCTAAATCATTCGTTAATATTCCGGCAGTTGTAAGAAATACAATAAAAGAAACAGGGTATTCATTAGAATGGGGTTATGATCCGGAATACATAGCAGTAATAACCTCAATAGATCCACAATCACCAGATATAGCAATGGGAGTAGATAATCCACAAGATCTAGAAAGCACTGAAGATCTTGGAGCAGGAGATCAAGGAATGATGTTTGGTTTTGCAACCGATGAAACAAACGTTTTAATGCCAGCCCCCATAATACTCTCCCACCGCTTGGCACAAAAACTATCTAACGTACGAAAAAATAAAATACTAGATTATCTTGGACCAGATGCAAAAACCCAAGTTACCATCTACTACGAAAACTCCCAACCCAAGTTCATAAAAGATATCGTCATATCTTCACAACACAGAGATAATGTATCACTAGAAAAAATAAAAAAAGATATCATAGAATATGTGGTTATTCCAACAATAATGGATTTTATTGAAAGAAACGATTACAATAAAGACTTTTTTGATGAAAAAAAGACGAACATTCATGTAAATCCTACCGGTAGATTTGTGATAGGAGGTCCAAAAGCAGATAGTGGTTTAACAGGAAGAAAACTAATAGTTGATACGTATGGTGGTTTTGCTCATGGAGGTGGATCGTTTTCTGGTAAAGATCCTACCAAAGTAGATCGCTCAGCTACATATATGGCAAGATATATCGCAAAAAATATAGTGGCTTCTAAAATAGCCAAAAGAGTAGAGGTTCAACTAGCATACGTCATTGGAGAAAAAAATCCGGTATCAGTTTATGTCAATACTTTCTCAACTGGTAAAGTAGACGATTTCCTTCTTTCAAAAGTAGTTCAGGAACTATTTGATTTAACCCCTACCGGAATAATTAAAAAGTTTGATCTATTTAACATAAAATACACACCTTTATCCTCATACGGGCATTTTGGTAGAGAAGACTTAGATCTACCATGGGAAAAAACAGATATGGTAGAAGCTATCAAAGAAAAAGTAAGCGTAAAAAACAGTTGATCTATGAAGAATTTATTGATAGAAATAGGTACAGAAGATTTACCAGCATCAAAATGTAAAGATATACTCGAACAATCACAAAATATTTTACCAAATGTTCTGAAAAACTACAGACTATCATACAAGGATATAGAATACTACATAACACCAAGAAGAATTATATTCAAAATAAATGGAATAAGTGAGTATCAGGAATCTCAAGTGATTGAAAAGAGAGGTCCACCCGTAAGTCAAGCCTTCGATCTATCAGGAAATCCAACCAGGGAATTAATGGGGTTCCTTAAAGCTAACAATACTACCCTAGAAAATATCCAAATAAAAAAAGTACAAGACAGAGAATACGTGTTTATTTCCATAGAAAAAGAAACAAAAAACATAAGAGATATCCTGAAAGATATAATAGTTTCAATAATAGCTGAATACAAATTTGAAAAACCAATGTACTGGATATCAAAGGATTTCCAATTTATAAGACCGATAAGATGGATTTTATGTATGCTTGAAAATGAACCTATAGAGCTAGAGTACCTAAGAACTCCAGATAAATGTTACAAAACAGGTGGATATACATATGGTCATCGTATAATGTCTCCTAAGAAAATAAAAATAAAATCGACTGATACCTACATTGAGCAACTCAGAGAAGCAATGGTTATACCCAATCATAAAGCTAGAGAAAACCTAATAAAAGATAGCATATCCAAAATAGAAGTACAAACTGGTCTAAAAGCTTTAGTAACCAAAGAGTTTCTTGAAAAACTCTCTTTCATGTATGAATATCCTACAGCTATATTATCAGAGTTTGATGAAGAATATCTTAATCTACCTGAAGAATTAATAACTACCATTTTGATAAATCAGCAAAGATTTATTCCACTACTTAATGAAGGTTCACTATCAAACAAGTTTATAGCTTTTAAAGAGGGAGAAGTAGTAGATACAGAGGTAAACAGATACAACTATAAAAAAGTAGTAGAAGCCAGATTAGAAGATGCATTGCATTTACTTAGAGAAGATAGAAAAATCTTGTTAGCTAGCAGAGTTTCTAAGTTAAAAGATATTCTATACTACGACGAACTTGGTACGTTATATGACAAAACTATAAGGGTAAAAGCTACAACGGAGTATATTTGCCATTATTTGAATCTAGATGCGAAATTAACAGAGTTTGCTTTGAAAGCAGCTACTTTATCTAAAGCAGATAGAACAACAAACATTGTTTTTGAATACCCTAATTTACAGGGTATAATAGGTAAATATTTGGCTTTAGAGCAGGGAGAAAATGAAGCAGTAGCTACCGCAATTCAAGAACACTATTTACCAGAAACTCCGGAAGATACACGCTTGCCCTCCAGATACGAAGCCATCATTATCGCAATCGCTGACAGAATAGATACCGCTGTGTCCTTCATCTCTATTGGAAACCTAATTAAAGGTTCCAAAGATATATTAGGACTTAGAAGAACACTCTCAACACTAATCTACTTAATTGATAACTTCAAAATGTCATTAGACATGGATCAAATAACAAAATATTCTTACTCAATCTTATCGGATAAAAAGTACGGTACCGAAATACATCCCAAACTCAGCCTTAACAAAGTCATAAAAGAAATAAAAGAATTCTTCTTCCATAGAGTAGAAGAAATATATAAACAAAGAAACATAAGCTACGACAAAATTAGAGCAATACTTCACATATTCTGGAAAGATTATAACACCGCAGATAAAATACTTGAACTAATACATACTAAAACACAATCTGAACTCAAAGATATAGTTCTTCTCAGCAAAAGACTCAAAAATATAGTATTTAACGATTACATAAGAAAAGAAGAATACGACGAAACAATCTTTCCATATCTATTTGAAGAGTATGATAACATAGAAATAATTGATTTTCCAGATAATCTAGAAAGCATAAAAGTAAATCCACAACTACTATCAGAACCAATAGAAATCCAACTATACCAATTTATAGAGCAAAATCAAGATACCTTCTGGAATAAAATAAGAGAAAATTCAGTTAGAGAATTCGAAAAAATCAAATACCTATCTACATTGATTCATGAACTGTTTGAAAAAGTATTCATTATGGTTGAAGATAAAAAGATTAGAGAGAATAGAATACTTTTACTTTATAAGACATTTCTTTTAACTTCCTGCTTTGCAGACTTTAGTAAAATTGTTGTCAATTAGGTCGTTATTACAAAAAATTTTAATTTTTATAGGTAGACTTCTTTTAAGATTATTTTTTAGGTTAGAAGTTAGGGGTAGAGAAAAATTTCCCCTAGAAGGACCAGTAATTGTAGTCTGTAACCACCATAGTTATCTAGATCCACCGGTACTAATTGTATCATCCCCAAGAATTATTCACTTCATAGCCAAGCAGGAACTATTTAAAATCCCTATAATTTCCTTTTTTGTTAAGTTATTTGAATCAATTCCTGTGGATAGATCTAATCCAAAACCTTCAACCTTCAAGAAAACATTTCAATACCTAAAAGAAAGCAAAGTAATAGGTATATTTCCCGAAGGTACAAGAGTCAAAAATGTTAGTGATTTTGGTAAAGCACAAGCAGGAGTTGAATTGATAATCTCTAAATCAAATGTACCAATACTAATTACCAAAATAGATGGCACCTATCAATGGTACAAAAAGTTCAAAATAATCGTCACCTTTAAAGAACTAATCCATAACCCATCCATCACAGTAAGTGAAATAATGCAAAAAATATACCAAGACTGAATAAACAGGCTAAATAACTATATTCGTAGTTATACCTATTGTTTTTGGCAAAGGGAAATTGTAAAAATCAACTATACTGGGTGATATTTTTCTTAAGAATGAATAGAAACTCCAAATCAAAGATCTAGAAGTTATATTTTCCTGTCCATAGAAAACAATTACGGGGTCTATACCCAACTTAGATAAAATTTGTTTTATATCTACTATTTCCAGGTAGCCAACTTTTATCTCTACTAGACCTAAGCTTGAAGTGGTATCTTCCTCAATATTTCGATAAGAATACTCTATTCCAAAAGGTTTATCGGTTACTTTTAAAGATAGAAAAATATTTTTTTCGTAGACTATTTTGAAATCGAAGATAGTTTTACATATGTATGGTGAAATCATTTTGATATCTCTGAGCATAAAAATAGCGGTACCACTTATTTTAGACTGACAGCTATAAATTTCTTTATATTTTGATAAAAATGAAGATAGTTGTTCGTATTCCAACTTAGAAGATAGTTTCTTATTACCCTTTTGATAGATTAGAACAATACAGAGTATAAGTGTAGCTGAAATTAGTGGGAAATATGCTCCATTAGCAAACTTATGAGTGTTAGATATTAGTATTGTTAAATCTACTGGTAAGACCAGCAAGCTAAGTAAAATAACCAAAAACCAATTTTTAAAGTAAACAAATACTATTATAGCCATTATCGAAGATATAACGATAGTAATATTCACTGACAATCCATAAGCGTTTGCTAAATTCGCAGAACTCTTAAAAAAGAGCATAGTGAATATAACTAATACCATTAGAGTCCAGTTTATGAGTGGTACGTATATTTGATGCTTTAGTTCAGTGGAAGTGTGAATGTACTTTACACGTGGTAAAAGTCCCAAGTTAGAAGTTTGGTAAAAAATAGAGAACATAGCACTTATCATAGCTTGCGAAGCCACTATCGTGGCTACCAAAGTTAGTATTATCATCGGTATATAAAACATTGGGAATGATTGTTTAACCATGTAGAAAAGAAAAGAGTTGTACTGATCCAATTGGTTATGATTTAATAAAAAGAAAGCACCCTGCCCAAAGTAGTTGGTTATTAAGCATATAAAAACTAGGTTCCAAGAAAAAACAATAGGTTTTTTGCCTAAATGTCCCATATCAGCATACATACCCTCAACACCTGTTATAGCCAACATCGCAAAAGAAAGTATAATCAAGAAATCCGCCGGGTCTTTCCTTATCAACTCCCAAATATACATTGGATTAACAGCTTTTAATATAGAAGGCTCTTTCAAAATATAAAACAATCCAAGCAAAAACAAAACTATAAACCAGACTATTATTACGGGTGTAAACAAAAAAGATACCCTGTCTGTACCCCTTCTTTGCAGAGAAAACAATAATACAGTTATAACTATAGAGATCAAGATAACGTGTGTAGTAGAGATAGATTGATTTAGAATCTGTATTCCTTCTACCGCAGATAAGATACTTATAGCTGGAGTTAGTATTCCCTCACTAACTACTGCGGAAAACCCCAATAAACCCAAAAAAGATACTATACTTCTCAAGATTGGATTATTCTTTACTATGGAAAGAACGTATTCTCTTATTATCAGTTGTCCTCCTTCTCCTCTTATACTTAAATTCATAACAATGGCGACATACTGAATATAAACGACTACTATTATTATCCAGAATATTAAAGATATACCACCCATTATCAAAGCTGGATCTTTTTGTTTAAGAATGAACCCCATTAAGCTTACGGTGTATATTGGACTAGTTCCAATGTCACCGAAAACTATTCCTAGAGGACGAATATACTCAAAAAATTTGGTTTTTCCTGAATTCATTTCCATTGTTCTATTAATTCAATACTTTAACAATACATCCTATCGATTCTTTACCTTCTAAGGATTAGGTTACTGATCAAAGTAGATATTTTTCTACCGTCGTGCCTTATGTAGTTCTGATTTTGATCTATCAAGTCTTCTTGTATAATATGACTACTATCTACATCATTCACAATAACATCATACCTTCTATCCTTCCTTCTATATCTGTACAAAAGTTTTTTAGGTATTTGCTGATTATTAAATAGTATGTAATCAAAGGTTATACCGTAGTTATTTAGAGTTTTCAGGTAAAATGAAAGTAAACATTCTTTGCATTCATTAGGCTGATTAAGTAGATTACTTATATATATTTTTTTTGCTTTGGATTTTTGATAAGCTTGTAGGATAGGTTTTATGAGAAAGTTAGGGATTATACTAGAATATAGACTTCCTGGACCTACTAAGATTATATCCGCCTGCAGTATAGCTTGTATAGCTAATGGATTCACGTCTCGTTCACTAATACCTTCTAAATAAATGTATTCAATTTTTAGATTACTATCCTTTAGGTGTTTATTGATTGTTGTTTGTCCTTTTACGATTTTATTATTGCTCAGTTTAGCAACCAGGGTTGCTTTTTTTATTGATGATGTTAGAGCCTTACCTCTTATTTTGAAGAGTTTATTTACATTTTCGGTAAATTCTATGATATTGTTATTAGAAATTTTGTAGAGTGCAAGAAGTATGAGATTTCCGAGTGCATGGGTTTTGAATTCTGCTCTGTTAAATCTATATTGGAGAAGCTTCTGAATGATCTCATCGTCAGACATACTTGCAATACAGTTTCTTACATCTCCTAAGGGTATTAAGTCTTTATAGATTTTGAGTATTTTTCCTGTTGATCCACCATCATCTGTAGGAGTAGAAATAGAGCAAAGATAGAAATCAGGATTAAACTTTAAACCTCTTAAAACGGCAGATATTCCGCTACCTCCACCGATCAGAACAATATTGATCATTGTCAGAACTTAATATAAGTACCGATATTTAATTTTCTTTGTTTAGTAAGTACGTCTCTATATCCAACCCTTAGGTAGGCGTTAGAGAATATTTTGAAATCTGCAAAGGTATTGAGTTGAACATCTGATGGTTTGAAAATTTCTGCTGTAAAATAAAATCTTTCAGAGAACTTTTTATCGATAGCTACCCCTAGCTCAGAATACATTAATCCTATCCTATATCTCATATCCATTTTCTGATTCCAATATGTTACTTGAAGATTTATTTGTGAGCTTTTGCCTAGATCAAACATTCCTATTCTAAATCCCTGACTGGAGTTGGGGAATATGTCTATGTCTAGACTTACAGCAGGATTATCAGTTTTATCTTGTATTGAATCTACATAGGCACTTATTGAAGCAAATCTGAAGTCCTGTTGTTTAATAGTCTGTTCTCTTAGTTTTTTAGCAGGTGCAAGTAGAAAATCTGCAACTTCTACAACTTCTCTAAGCTTTGAAACCGATACCCTCAAATCTTCTTTAAGCTTGGAATCTTTTACTATGGATTCGACTTGTTCAGCTGAATCAGCTAAACTTTTTGACATTCTTTTTAGATTTCTTACGGTTTCAATTATATCTTGCCTAATACCAGTTTCTCTTATAAAGCTTCTTATGTCATAAGTTATATCGTATAGGTTTTGCGAAGTCATTTTAATGTTTTCTACAATTTCTTTTATATCTCGCTGATTTTCTGAAATAGTTTGATCTATTTTTTGGGTAGAGCTAACTAAATTATTTCCTATCTTGTTTACTTTTTCGTTTATGTTTTCCACGGTAATTCTGGATGAGATTAAAAGCAAATTTATGTTATTTGAGATAATAGTGATGTTTTTATCGAGTAGAGCAGTTAGATAGTTTATGTTCTTTCTAGTATCATAGATCAAGTATTGTAGATCTTTGGATATTGCATTTACTTTGTTTGGTAGGTCCATTTGTTGAAGAGTTTGTCTGAAGTATATTGCAGTATTTTGTAAATCTTGAAAAGCCATATAGGTTTGTCTTAATACTTGTGGCCAGTCTATCATAGGATAGGTATTTCTTGACTCAATCTCACCATCTTGGTAGTATTTATCATTTGGGATAGGTTGGATGTACAAGTACCTTTCTGTCATTATACCTCCATATATGTAAAATATTGAATTTTTGGGTATTTTGTATTTTTTGCCTACTACTATTTCAACCTTAACTGTGTAGTCTTGTTGGAAAGATATATCTTTTACGTATCCTATTTCTACACCTGCCATGTATACCTTTGAGTCTTTAGATAATCCCGAAACGTCTTCAAAGATAAGATATAGTGTATAGTATTCTTTGAATGTTTTACCTCTTTCGAGAAAATAAAATATAATTGATATAGCTAGTATAGTTAGGAGGAAAAACCAGCCTATTTTTAGGATCAGCTTCCTTGGGTATTCCATAGGGATGATTTTGCTTTTCTATTCGTCTTTAGTTACGGGGAAGAATTTTAGGATGTCTTTAGCAAAATAGAGTTTAATAGTTCCAGTTGGTCCATTTCTTTGCTTTGCTATTATTAGTTCTGTTATATTTGAATTTTTAGTTTCTTTTGAGTAGTATTCTTCTCTATAGAGAAACATTACCAAATCAGCTTCTTGTTCTATAGCTCCACTTTCCCTGAGATCTGATAAAAGCGGCCTTCTATCTGCTCTTTTTTCTACTTCCCTAGATAGTTGAGAAAGAGCTATTACAGGTACGTTTAATTCTTTTGCCAAGGATTTCAAAGAACGTGATATTTGAGAAAGTTCTTGTACTCTAGATTCTACCTTTTCTTCAGCTTTTATCAATTGCAAGTAATCGATAAATATAGCTCCTAATTGCTTTTTCTCGACTTTTAGTTTTCTTGCCTTTATTCTTATGTCGATCGTATTTATAACTGGCGAGTCATCTATATATATTGGTTGTTCTGAAAGTATTGATATAGCTTCAGCAATCCTATCCATATCCTGTAAAGTTAAAGAGCAGTTTCTTATTTTTGATAATGGTACACTTGATTCTAGGGATAGTAATCTTTGTGCTATTTGTTCCTTTGACATTTCTATTGAGAAAAAGATTACAGGTTGCTTAGTTTTTACTGCTATGTTATAGGATAGGTTCAGGGCAAAAGCTGTTTTACCCATACTAGGTCTTGCAGCTATTATGACTAAATCCCCTCTTTGGAGTCCCGAAGTCATCCTATCCAATTCCTCAAATCCTGTAGTTATCCCAACTACACCATCCTGTGCCATTAATTCTATATTTTCCAATACCACTGCTAAGATATCCGATACACTGTAGTAATCCTTCGATTTACTGGAATATGATATATCAACTATTCTTCTTTGAGCTTTATCTAATATGGTATTTATATCGAGTTGCTCATCGTAACAATCTTGGATTGTTTGTATAGATGATCTTATGATTTTGGTTTTTATGCTCTTTGATTTTACTATGTCTATGTAGTGGTGTGGTGATTTTACAATTGATAGTATATCTAACAAAGAAGCTACGTATTCAATACCTCCGACAAATTCCAATTCTTTTTCGAGTTTTAGATGTTTAATTTCATTTGAAATGGATATTACGTCAATGGGTATGTTTTTTTGATATAAACTCAGTACAGCTTTATATATTGCTTTATTTTCAGGCCAAAAAAAATCGTCTGGCTCTATAGCTTCAATTACTTGGGGTAATATGTTAGGATTGTAAATTATTGATGAAAGTAAAGCTTTTTCTGCTTGATTATCATTGGGTAACTGATTATCACTTAGATTCTTAATTATTTGTTTCATCTTCTAGGTTAATAATTCTTAGACCTTGCTCGACTTTCATGCTTCCTACTTTTATGTGGGTAATATTTCCGTCGGTAAATACTAGAAATATTTCCTTGTATCCTTCTATTTGAGTTTTTAAAGATTGTTTAAATTTTTCGTGGAATTGTTTCCATTTTTCATCGGGTTCAAGAAGTTCGAGCTTGAAATATTCTTCTTGTAGAGAAGTTATTAGTTTTAAAACTACGTCTTTTGCTTTCTTAACGACCGGATCATCTAAATCTATGCGTTGACTTTTTGATGAAGAGAATTGATTAAGTAGATTTACTAAATTTTTCATCATTTTTTGTTCTACAACTAACTCTTGTTGAATTTTTTCGATATTTTCTATTATTTCTGCTACTTTGTCGAGATAAGTGTTACTCATAGGATATATGTATACAAGCCATTCCAAACAAAAGAGGTTTTGCTATAACTTGTTTATATCCTATTTTTTTGAGGATTTCGGATAATTCTTCATAACCGGGAAAAGACATTATGGTTTTGAAATACTCTTTGTTGTAGTGAGGGAAAAAAATACTGCCCAGTATCATTATTATGAAGTAAAGGTAGGAATAGTATAGGAATTTTATTATGGGATTTTTAGGATGAGAGGTTTCCAAATTAAGAAGCTTTTTTGATACTCTTAGTATTTCTTTTAAATATTCTTCAAAATTTTTCTCTCCTTCAAAGAGACTTCTAGCTCCGAATGACATAGTTGACAGATCAAAAACTTTGTCCTTGAAAGGCATAGAACCTATATCACCCATTATTGGAATTATACTTTGGTAATCTTTAGATTTTTGAATCATTTTTTTCAACATTCCAAAGGAAACGTCAAATCCTATGACTTTGAGTTGTTTATGTTTTTTAGTTTTTTTATATACTCCTATAGCTATGTCACCAGTGCCACAACATAAGTCCAATAAATACTTATCCCGATCACCTATATTATTAATCGTTTCTTTTACTAGCTCACTTCTCCAATATATGGTAACACCCAAACTCATGGTATAGCTAATAAGATCATAGAATTTAGAAAGTATATCGAAAGCTCTAGCTATTTTTTTTAACTCCATACAATGAATCCGTTATTTTGTATTTCGATAATAGAAACAATCCATCCTCCAAATACTGCAGGGTTGAAATACTTAATCATAGAATATCTAAAACTAGAATTATTCAAACCTGTTTTGTGGGATATGATTAGAATATTAATACTCATAATTCTAACAATAGCCTATGCAAATTCAAACAATAACCTTTTTGTGATAGACTCTAAACTATATTCCATACAAGATGAGAAAAAATTTCTACTAGCAGAAAATATTGTTGATATATTCAATTACGATAATAAAACTTATCTAGTTCAACAAAACGGGGACAATCTAACCATTCTCAAAGTTACGAGATATAAATTTATACCCTTCATAAACAACAAGACATTTCTGAGAAATGTTACAACAATTAAAAACTTAGATAACCTTATAGGAGTGGAGGTTAAAAAAAATAAAATTTTCCTGGTAGCAGAAAATAAGATTATAACCCTAAATCCCAATTTCAAAGTAGAAAATGAAATTGCGTTAGTATCTTTTAAAACTACCTTTCTTTCCAATAGCATACTAACATTAAAGAATTCAAGTAGTTACTACATATACGATATAGAGAATTTAAATAAACCTTTATTTAATGTATCCAAAGGTTTTGTTCTGCAAATATCAAAAATCAACGATTACTATTTAGGATTGATTTTACAAAAATCTGAAGAAGATAAACTTGAAAACGAGTATACTCTAGAAATAGCTATATTCACTAACCAAAATAATACTTTCCATCCATACACATTACTTCAAAAGAAAGTTAAAGTATCCTACGATTCAATCTATTATTTCATACCTATTCAAAACAAATATATTATTCTTCAAGAAAAAGATGAATCAAATATTTATGAACTAGATATGACAAACAAACAAAACCCTTCGCTAAAAGGATTCAAAAAAATAAATAGTTTTTATAGCTATTTTGAGGACAACCTACTTTTTACAATAAATTCCGAAAATCTTACAATATATGACCTACAGGGTAACGAATTTAATCCTCTGCTATCAATACCTAATGTGAATCTCATCTTCTATTCAAAAGGAACTCTTTACTATTTGCAATATAATTCCCAATTTGGTATATGGAAACTAAGCTCTATTAACTTCTATAAGAACAGTATAACAAACAATGATTTGAACATACCATTTTATAGTCTTCCCGAGGAGGTAATACCTTTATGAGTTTTAAAGATTTATACTTTCAATGCATGAACTTGCATAAAGAGATACAAAAAAACAGATACTTTAGTGCTACGCATGAGGAGATAGATAACGCATTAACAACAGATATATATTTTGTAAGGACGAGTTATTTACTAGAAGCAGCAGGTAAAGTTGATAGTTTTGTATGTGCAGAGATTTTTGCTAATGATCAGGGAGTTTTTGCTGGCTTACAAGAAGTTTTACATCTACTCAGAAACAAAAATGTAACTATAGAAGCTTTAGAAGAGGGAGAAGAATTTGAATACAAAGAAGTAGTTATGAGAATATCTGGTCCATACAATCAGTTTGGATACTTAGAGACTCCGATTTTGGGTTTTTTGTCTTCTTCATCTAACTGGGCTACAGCTGCAAGATTGTGTAAAAAAGCAGCAAATGGTAAAAAAGTGATATGTTTTGGAGCTAGATTTGTTCACCCTGCCTGCGCACCAGTTATGGAAAGAGCAGCACTTATAGGTGGAGTAGATGATGTTAGCTGCATCTTGGGTGCTTCCTTGTATAGCAAAGAGCCCAGAGGAACTATCCCACACGCATTCATCATTATCCTACAAGATACCCTTGAAGCAGCCAAACTTTTTGATCAATATATAGAACCACACGTACCACGAATTATACTAGTAGATACCTTCAAAGATGAAGCTGAAGAATCTATAAGGATAGCCAAATTTTTCAAAGAAATGGGAAAAAAGCTGGATGGTATAAGGCTTGATACACCAAAAGAAAGGGGCAGAGTTACTCCTGAATTAGTTTATGAGGTGAAGCAGCGGCTTAAAATGGAAGGATTTGAAGATATTTTGATCGTTGTATCTGGAGGACTAGATCCAGAAAGAATCTCAATCCTGGAAAAAGCCGGAGCAGACGTATTCGGAGTAGGTAGCTTTATCGCTTCCTATAACAAAATTCAATTCACTATGGACTTAAAACAAGTAAATGGCAAAAACATAGCAAAAAGAGGTAGAATACCAGGTATAACACCTAATCCTAAACTTAAAGTCTTTAAAGAATATACCAAATGAAAGTTTTAATTCCCAAAAATCTGAATTGTTTCCCATTTCTGCCCCACATGAGAATACATTTTCAAAGGTATTAAGTGTTTTACTAAAACTGTTGCAAAACATCCCCTGCCTAGAACGAATTCTAACACTATCTTTACCCTATTAGATGATAATTCATCATCACTAATTTCATATTTGAACTGATCAATACTACATGTTAGAGTTCTACCCTGATAATTACGGTTTCTAATTTCATATATAATTTTTTCAAAACCCTCATCTAAAATAGGAACAACCATTACGTTATTTTTGTGATAAAATCTAAGTCTAGTATTAATTCTTAGTTTCTCAACTAGATGTATTACTTTTTTACAAAGTTGCAAGTTAAAATCAACGGCTAGTTTGATATTTTGTTCTCTTTCAGTTGTAAAATAAAACCTTTTAGTGTAACTTTCTTTACTTCTTTTTACAGTATATTCAAAACCATCTAGAAAGTCTTTTAGCTCTTGTAAATTTTTAAAACTAGGTTTGTAATATACGATGCTAATTCTTTGACTGTCATAGTAGTTAAGAAAAACCGAAATTTTTGAAATTTTCTTGAGGTTTTCGATAAATTCAGGCAACTCTCTTTTGTCTATGTCTCTTATGGTTATCCTAAACTTGTTTCCCCTAATATGATCGGATGAGATTTTGCTTTTGATGAATGAAATGAATTCAACTTGCATATTTTTAAAGTTGGTTTTACTTAAAATTTCTATTATTTGCTGTATTTGATTATGCTGGATAAGAATAAACTGTGTTGATAGAGAATATTTATCTTTTAGTCCCCAGAAGTTTATTTTGGGTTTAATTTTATGGAGATGTAAAACGTTGTAAATTTTTTGGATAGCAAAAAGAGTATTAATGTTTTTTTTGGTTATTTTAAATAATGCCATGTTGCCTTTGGGTGCTATTAGATTTTGATAGTTTACAATTTCTTCAACGATAAAATCTTCAGGTATGCACTTTATTTTCATTATTTTTATGATAGAATAGACAGGAAGAAAGAGAATAGAGGATGTGGTTTAAGTACTCTGGAGTTGAATTCTGGATGAAATTGAACTCCTAAAAAAAACGCTTTGTCCTTTAATTCTATTATTTCTACCAAATTAGTTTCTGGATTAACTCCACTTATTATCATTCCATTCCTTTCCAACTCCTCTTTGTATTTTTCAAGAAATTCCAGATTAATTTCATATCTATGTCTATGTCTTTCTGTGATTAGGGAGGTATTATATACTTTGAATGCTAAGGTATTTGGTTTAACATAGCAAAGGTATTCTCCTAGTCTCATAGTTCCACCGAGATTAGTAATGTTTTTTTGATTTTTTAGTAGATCCACTACAGGTAGAGGAGTATTGGGATCAAATTCAGTAGAGTTAGCCATTTTAAGCCCCAATACATTTCTAACAAACTCTATAAACATCAATTGTAGTCCTAGACATATTCCAAGCGTTGGAATATTGTTTTCTCTTGCCCACTTTATAGCTTTAATCTTTCCCTCTATTCCACGCGTACCAAAACCACCAGCTATTACTATTCCCTTAACGGATTGAAATATTCTTTTAAGATCTGTATAATCTATCTTTGAATCCTGTAGTTTTTCGGAATCTATCCATTCTACTTCTAAACTCAGGTTATTGTGTATAGATGAATGTAGTAAAGCTTCACTTAAACTTTTATATGAATCTTTCAATTTGGTATATTTACCTACTATTCCAACTTTTACTTTCTTTAGCCTTCTTAAATTACAGAAAAATAGATTGATTTTGTTCCACTTAGTAGTTTTTGTTGTTATAAAGCTTTTGCTAGGAATCTTTAATTTCAACATTTTAAGTAAAGATTTATGAAATTTGTTTCTTAGGAGGTAGAAAGGTAATTGATATATGTATTTAAGGTTTGGTATTTGAATAACCTGTTTAGGATTAAGATTTGAAAAGAGTGCTATTTTGTTTGTTACATTTTTTATATTGGTTGGCTGATTTTTAGAGCTTATTTTTGTATTTTTATCAGTTCGGTAAAGAATGAAATCTGGTTGTATTCCTATAGATAGGAGTTCCCTTACTGAGTGTTGAGTAGGTTTAGTTTTGAGTTCTTGCGTATTGGGGGCCATTGGTACATAAGTTATGTGAATAAATATAGTTTGTGGATCTTCTATTTTTATTTGTCTAGCTGCTTCGAGAAATGGTAGGCTTTCGATATCTCCAACTGTACCACCTATTTCAACTATTCCAACATCATATTCTTTGATTTTTGAATATATTTTTTGTTTTATCTGATTGGTTACATGGGGTATTACTTGTATGGTTTGTCCAAGGAATTCACCTTTCCTTTCTTTTTCTATGACTTCGAGGTATATTTGTCCACTTGTTATATTATTTTGTTTACTAAATTTAATGTTAGTAAATCTTTCGTAGTGTCCTATATCGAGGTCCGTTTCTCCACCGTCAAAAGTTACAAATACTTCTCCATGCTCAAATGGATTCATGGTACCTGCATCGACATTTAGGTAAGGATCTAGCTTTAAAACCGTTACTTTCAAACCAATCTCTTCCAGTATTGATGCTATTGAAGCTGTTATTACTCCCTTACCTAATGAAGAAATTACTCCACCAGTTATAAATATTACCCTCAATTTTATTCTCTCTGCGTATCTATTTCCATCTCTTCAATTTTTAGTTTTGGAACTATATCCTTGGACGACAAATACCTTATTGCTTGCTCCTTAGGTATTTTTTCTGTCTTAACTAGGTAACCTATACTCTCATTATACGTTTGTGTTTCAGTATTTTCTGTCGAGTCTATATATTCTACAAGCTTTTTAAGATCACCATTACTGATAAGCCTTCTTATATTTTCGTCTACAAATACTATTTGAATTATCGGTATTTGATCATCTAATAGTTTATGTTCAATATAAATCTTTAGTGTTTTTAGCAAGAACTCATCATTGTATTCCTGATAAAAAGATATAATGTTGTCATAATCCAGAGAAAGTAGGAAAACTGTATTGAAACTATTCCTTGAGATCATTTTAATTAAGTTCTTACTCAGATTAGATGCATTTATAACTACTAGATCATAATCATACGATCTGTTAACTAATTCTTCAATAATTTGCTCGTTATCAAAATGTTCGTACTGATCTATGATACTTTTTTGCTGCTTATATATAAACTCGAACTTCCTATCAATTACAGCTATTCTTCTTACTGTTGCTTTGTTAATGTGATCAATAAGTATCGAAAGAATCTCATTTTTAAATCTACTTATTCCTAGTAATACCACGAGATTACTAAGGTTTGATATTAGAGTGTTTATATCAATTATAGGTAAATCGGATATATCCCTATCTACTATGTTTATTTTATCTATCTTAAGCAAGTAGTCGTATAAATTTCGCTGACAAGTTACCGTGTAGATATTTTGATTTATTTTTCTTATTTTTCTGAGATATCCCTGATTATTAAATACTTCTGCCTCTTGATCAGTTAGAAGTGAATGAATGAAATTTAAAACATCTCCATTTTTAAGATATACTTTACCTACCAATAAGTTTTGATTTGGAGATCTTATTATGGGCTTTGCTGAACTCTTTATGATTAATTCCTTTGCTTTATAGGTTTCCATTACTGAAAGCAAATCATCTAGATTATACGGTAGATTCTCTGTTATTTCGATATCTACTTGATAATCCAATAATTGCGATGGTCTGTAATTTTTAGATTGATTAAAAATTTGATAGATGGTACTTTGCAGTTCAACTATTCTTTTTGTCTGTTCAAAATCTATCTCATTTTTTATGCTATCGATAGTTTCAATCCTTTGAAATTTATTCTCTATTTCACCTAACTTTTTACCTATTTCTATTAATTTTTGTTCTACTTCTAAGAGCTTTACTGTTTGAGCCTCATCAACTTTTGACTGATAGTTCTCAAAAAACTCTGATATTTTCTCCTCTACTTTTGTTTCTAATTGATTATTAAGCTTATTGAGAGTAGTTTTTATTTGTATTAACTCTTGTTGAGTATTGTGTATGACTTTTTCTTGTATCATATCATCAAGCATGGAAATTTTTGAGACAAGATGATTAATTATACTAGATTTTTCCTTTAGGTTTTCCTGTTCTTGTTTTATTTGATTAATCTCATGTAGTATACTCTTTTCATTCATAGTTAGTATATCATGAATATCCCGTATTGCTTTATAGAGCATAGTTACATTTGATTCTAGTTCTTCTAGCTTAGTTTTTAGGTTTTGATAATTTAGATTTAGTTGATTAATTTTTTCTGGTTCTGGCATATTAGAAAGCATGTCTAGTATCTCTTGTATTACCTTTTGATTAGTTTTGTCTTTTTTAGACATTAGAGCACCCCCTTCAAGAATCTCATCGAAAGCTCTAATTTCTTAAAAAGTAAATTAAACGCTTAAGATTATCTACTTTTGTATTAGGTAGTAACCCATGCCCCAGATTAAAAATATACCTCGAAAGATTATTAGGTTCCTCTATAGCTTGAAATATTCTAATCAAAGACATTTGACTAATTTTTTCGAAATCCTCTTTATCTTCAATCGTCAGAATATAAGGATCAAAATTACCTTGAATGTATCCTCCAAAACTTTCAAAGTAAAAACCTATATCCTTTGTCCAATCAACCGATAAACAGTCAATCTTCAGTTCCCGAGTATAGTCCAAAATATAGATTGTTTTCAAGCAGAAGAAAATTATAGGTACACCATATTCTTGCTTTATTTTATTAAGCAATATTTTGTAAAAAGGTAGAACAAAAAATTGAATATCCAACGGAGATAAATCAAAAAGGTAGGTATCAAATATTTGGATCACATCAACTCCAGCTTCTATTTGAATCTGAATCGTTCTGTATATAGCTTCAAAAATACTAAATAGTAAGCCATTATCCTTATAAAGCAGTGCTTTATTTTTCGATGTTAAATACTGAAAGGTAGTATATATTCCTCCAGTAAAGCCTATAAGAGTTTTTTCATAATCCTTTTTGATTACCTGTATAGCTTTTTTAATATTTTCAAGTATTTGACTTGTTTGATTCACTTTTATGTTATAATAATTATTTATTCTAGCTATGGGGCCCTTAGAGTCAACGATATCAAATTCTACACCTTCCATTAAACTAAAAGGGACAGATATATCGGAGAATATAATGAGTGCATCTATATCGAAATACTTTAAAGGCAGGGTAGTAAGATAGACAATAAGTTCAGGTTGGTTAAGTATGTCTATAAAAGAGTATTTTTGTCTCAGGTTTAGGTATTCGGGTAAATACCTACCGCTTTGGCGCATAAACCATATAGGAAATTTTGATTTTGTTTTGATCATGTTTGAGATTATGAGTAGTTAAGTGGGCGGAATAGGAATTGAACCTATGACCTCCTGCTTGTAAGGCAGGCGCTCTGACCACTGAGCTATCCGCCCACCATTTTATTACTATTCTTCAAACACTACTACCTACCCTCTACACTAAATCAAATTCCAAAAAAATTCATAATCAAAAAATCTTACCTGTCTTTCAAATCTAGGCTTCACATTTAGAACCCTTTCCAACTTCTCAAAAAACTCCTTGTAATCTATCGGTTCTTGCAAATAATCAATAAAGTTAACATATTCTTTTACTACTTTCGCATTCCATAACTGATGATTATCCATAGCATAAGGATATGGAATAACTACAGCACGCTTATTTAAATACAACAATTCAGACAAACTAGATCCACCAGCTCTACTTACTATCACTTTTGCATCCTTGTAAACATCAGCCATAGAAACACTGTACTTTATCACATTTACAATACATCCATTTACACTAAATACAACTTTATCATCCGAGATTAACTCAAAATTCTTTCCCCACATCTCTCTTATCTGATTTACATAGTCAGAAAACAAATTTTTGCCTGCTATTACTTTTACACTTTTAAAGGTACCATCTAAATTTTTAATAAATTCAATGGATAATTGGTTAATAGTTTTAGATCCTAAACTACCCCCAAAGAACAAAATACTCTCTAGCATGTCATGATTATTATCCTGACAAACTAACGATTGTATTTCTTGTCTTATAGGGCAAAGCATTACTATTGTCTTTGATTTGAAGGGAAGAAATCTTAAGGATTCACTAAATGGCACAATAACATGATCCGCGAATATAGATAAAAATCTAGTAGCTCTTCCAGGAAGCACATTTTGATCCATAACTATCAACTTCCTCCTATTGATTTTAGACGATATTGAAACAGGAACACAAAAAATACTACCTAGTGAAACAACAGTATTTACTTTGTTAGTTATTTTCAAACTAGATAGTGTATTTTTTAGAATATTAGGAATTTTAGTTAAGCTTACATCAGGTTGGTATATTACACTGGAATTATTTACAAACGCTGAATCAGCTATCTTACTTTTAAGGCTTTCAGGAGCAATAATGTAAAAGTCAGCCTGTTTATCCGCAAATTTCGAAATTATTGATATAGCTGGGTATAAATGTCCACCCGTTGAACTAACAACAAATAAGGCTTTTTTCATCCATGTATTTAGTTATTCCCCTAGAAATTCATCAACTCATTCTTAATGTTTTCTAAAATTTTAGTGTCTACATCCTCCCTATCCATGTAGAACAAAAACAAACCTATAAACATTCTTTTAAGTTTATCTGCCTCAATATTATCCCTTAGCTTCAAGTATATATACCATAATAACTCGGGATACTCAATTAGTTCAGATAAACTAGATAAAACGTACACATAATCATAGTCAAGCAATCTAACCATTATTTTTATTGGGGGGATTAGAATATTTTGATTCTCAGTAGAAATGTTATTATGTTTAAGAACTTTCGATAGCACTTCAATTTTTTTCTCCAATTCCTGAATGTCATTTTTCCTAATAATACTACTTATAAAGTCGTTTATAACTTCTAATTTTAAGTTTGCCATAATATCTAGGTCTATTATTTTAACTAATCCCGCTTGATATACTTCATCCCAATCATTTGCTTTCAAAGAATTAAGATAGCTAGATATGGTCAATTTATCAATCTTATCATAGTAAGAAGTAATTAGATTAATTGTAAATTCTTTAAAATCTGGTTTATCTTTAACTTTATTAACAACTGTTTGAAAAATACTAGAAGATCTCTCACCCAAAATTCCAATAATTTTTTCAAATAGTTCTATATCAAGTATATCAAT
The DNA here is from genome assembly GCA_039630415.1 of bacterium. Classification (GTDB taxonomy): domain Bacteria; phylum DRYD01; class DRYD01; order DRYD01; family DRYD01; genus DRYD01. The sequence continues at coordinate 50,365 of JBCNVB010000023.1, forward strand.
TACTTTTGAAACTATATAGTGCAAATAATCATCACTGATCACACCTTTAGAATTAGCTATGTCGATAAAGTTTATAAAAGCCTTAGTAAATTCCTGTCTACCCTGAGGAGGTATATCCGCATAAGAATCTAAGAGACTTTTGTATATGTTAAAAATATTTTTAGGGATTTTATCTATGAGTATATTTATGTTTTGTAGATGGGGTACTATTTTCAAAATAAGAGGTTTATGATCAACTATTTTAGATAAAGTTTTATCAATTACGCCCAAGGATTCTGCCCATATCTTAGCAAAATCAGAAGTAGTTACAATACTTAAGAAAACATTTACTAACTTTTCATATTCCTGCTTACTGGAGTATATTTCAACTAAAGCCTCTATAACCCAGTAAGATTTTGATTCTTCATATATCATTAGTAAAAAGTTTTCTAACTCTACAACCCTGTTAGCACTCTTTAGTAACTTAACCAAATTTTTAAGATATATGTTTGCAAATTTGTAATCCTTAATTCTTTTGTAAAACATTAATAAAACTTCAGTAACTATTCTTTGTATCATAGAACTATTTATTACTCGGGTTACCAAGCTATATATTTTATCATTATCCTCCTCTAATTCAAAATACTTCTGCAGTACTTCGTTGATATTTTCCACAAACTTATCTTTCGAGATAATGAAATCCAGATAAGAGTAAATGACTTTTTTATCTATTTTGGGGAAAGAATAAAAGTAATGATTGAATAATTCGATACATTTTTCATGATTTTCATCAGCCAATCTTTCTATGAAATATGGGAAGTATATTACAAATTTTTGGTCTCTTTTTTCTACTAGATCTTGCAGTAAGCTCTGGATATAGTCACTAGATTGATTGAATATAATGGAAAATTCCTTCTGCTCAAGATACATTTAACTTTTTAGTGATTTATCCAATGTTAGAATTAGTCTTCTTTGTAATTACTTCTTACAATAAGAAATCTAATTATTTTTTCATCATTTCTAAGAGTTTGATGCAATTTTTATACATTTTCTTGATATTCTTTTAAGTTAAATACTACTTAGTAAGAAGTATTTAATTTTTTTATAGGGTAAGCAATTAATCTATAAACTATTAAACTCAT
>JBCNVB010000024.1:0-49556 GCA_039630415.1 bacterium
AACTGAGGATATATACCTATTTGCAAACTACAGATTTATTAATTTCGATACCAAAGGTGTTTCGAGATCTGCATCAGATAACCAGCAAACAGTACAGATAGACAATGGTTCATGGAGAGGAACACAGCTCTGGTTCGGAACTAGAATAATGTTCGGACAAAAATAGTAGCAATAGATTTGCAAAATCAAAAAGGGGAGAGGCTAAAACCTCTCCCTTAATTTTTTATAATCACTTTTATCTTGCTAAAATTAACAAAGATTTTAGTAAAATGAAATCCTCAAATGTAGTCAGTTTTATATTATTTGAACTTCCTTCTACAAATCCAACGTTGAAAAGGTAAAAATCAAGTAAGGATATATCATCTGTAAATTCGATATCCAAGTTTTCTTTTCTTAATTCTTCATGAGCATTAACTAATGCTTTCATTTTGAATATTTGTGGAGTTTTTATCAAATAAATATATTGCCTGGGTAGATACGTTAGGTTATTATCGTAGTTGCTAGCCACGGAGTCTTTAGGTAAGCAATATAGTGTAGCTCCATCAAAATCCTTTATACTCTCTATTAGTTTTTTTACATCTTCTTCTGGTATGAAAGGTCTGGCTAGATCGTGAACTATAACATAGTCAAGATACTTATTTTTAAGTATTTCCAAACCTTTATACACACTGTCTTGTCTTTTTTCACCACCTTCGGTAAAATCTATGCTTTCAAAATCGGATTTATCTATTTTTTGGCTAATAATTTGAGCTTCTATTTTTATTGTTTGAGGGTTCAAAACAAATACTACGTTGGTAATCTTATCCCTAAATTTTTTGAAAACTTCATAAGAATATTCCCATATCATTTTACCATTGATTTGAATAAATATTTTGTTAAATGATTCATGGTAGGTTTTTAGTGATTCTTGATGTTGAGTTATATCAACATTTGTTAGAGATTTTATAAATCTTTGTGACTTACCTGCTCCCAGCAAAACTAAACCTATCAAATTATTAACACCTCCTTGAATTTATACATAATGAAAGTAGACATAGTAGTTTTTAGTAAAGTCTATTATAAACAAAACAATTAACAAGCCTAAGATTAGAGAAATAATAAACCAGCCCATGAAAATAGAAAATAATGGATTTATTATGAGGAATTTATACAGAACTAGGAAAAATATTGCAAAAGGTATGCTGAAAAATGAAATTATTACTATTCTCCAAAATGAATCAAAAATCAAACTCCTGAAGAATATGAGAGTATTTTCATCTTGTAAATCTTGCCATATGTAAAGGATGTTATATATCAAATCTTTTGTACTTTCACATTCAACCATCTTAAGCAATATTAAGGGTAACAATAGATATGTGATTATCTGTATGAGAACCATACTAAAGCACAAAAGTATGATCAGAATGATTATCAGTGTTTTCATTATAATCTTTGTATTCATTGTTATGGTCAAAAGGTACAACAAAATAGAGAATATAATCCATCCCATATTTACAAGAAGTATTATTAACAAAGAGTTAAAGAAGGTAGCCAAAAGATTTTTCATGCTCTGTTTAAAGATATTCTCTATTTTGGGTATTTTATCAGTGTTTTCTGATGGATTAACGAAAAAGTATATATATTCAGGATCAATTGATAGTTCTTTTACAAAGTTTCTTACGCAGATTATAAAGATTAGTATTATTGCCGCTATAGAGAAGACATTCAAAACGGGTGAGAGTAGTATTAACAAAGATATTAAAAACCATAATATAACAAAGTCAGAGTTAAGTATGTTCCAGAGGTCCAGGATATTGAAAATAACTATCTTTTTTATATCTTCGAATATATTTTTTTCCATTTTTGGTGCTTAAGTTTGATGCTTTTAGTTTATTTAATTTAATACTTTCAGGAGTGATGTTATAGTTATAATACCAAGTAAAAAACTAAAGGATATCACATTTTTATCAGTTTTTTGGAATGATTCTGGTAATATTTCTGCCACGGTTAGGTAAATCATTGCACCTGCGGCAAATCCGAACCCTAGGGGTATACTCCAAACTAGATACTGACCTATGAAGAAAGAAGGAATGGCTGCGATAGGTTGGGGTAAGCTAGACAAAACAGCGTAAATGAAACATCTGAACAAACTCACACCCCTAGGATACATCATTAAAGCAATCATTAGTCCTTCGGGAACATTATGAATAGCTATAGCAATAGCCATAATAGTGCCTATTTTAATTGGTTCAGAACCATTAAAAGCCATACCAATTGCAACACCCTCTGGAAAACTATGCAATAATAAAACTATAAATGTTAAAAAGGCTATTCTAGCATCTTTTTTGGAAAGGTTTTCAAATTTTATATCGTGATTGCCTATTTTTTCAGAGCTATAGTAAACGAATATTCCTCCAATAATAAGGCCTAGTAATGTTAAGAAGATACTAAATTTAAAACCTTCATCCGCAATTACTACAAATGAAGCGCCTACCATCATACCGCCGGCAAATGAAGATAGAACTCCTATCAGTCTATCAGAAAAATTTTTAAAGAAAATTAGAGGTAATACTCCTAAACCTGTAGCTAAATCTGACAAAATTGCATAAACTACTAAGATCCAGAATAAGTTATCATTCATGGTTTAAAAATCTACATAGAATCCGACCATGGGGTCTAACTTTTCTTTGTTTAACTTCTCTATCCCAAACTTCAGAAAAATGTTATCCGTTATTTTGTGGTAGTAATAAATATTAATTTCTTTTTCTTTTAGGTTATTTAGTTCTGCATAAAAAATATTTTGTTTTATCTCTTTCTCGATTGCAAAACCTAGTGAATTTTTCTCATAAAGTATATGAAATTTGGAATTTTTAAACGAATAGTTTAGTGTAGTTATGATATTATCTTGTTCAAACATTCTTTCGTATCCAAAAGTCAATTGAAACTTTTCATTAAGATTAACTGAATAATAGTAGCCAAATCTTATATCTTTAGAGTAGAGTAAAAAATCTTTCTCTATATAGAATTTTGACCATGCGATTTTTAGCGTAAAAAGAGAAAGCAATAAGGATATACAGAGTAATCTAAGCATAAAGAAATTATTCTATTAGAACAAAAATTTTACCTTCTTGTAATTTGGTTTTAAAGATATTGATAGGTGCTACTGCTGGCATTTTTAAGGCTTTACCGGTTTGTATATCAAATTTTGCTCCATGATACTTACACTCTATTGTACTATCTTCAATTTTACCATCTGACAAAGGTTTATCATCGTGGCTACATCTATTCTCTACAGCGAAAAAACTATCTTTTATCTTGATTACTAGTATTTCAGTATCGTCTGATAATCTATATAGTTTTTTATTTGTTTGATTAAAATCATGTATAGATCCTACTTCTACCCAATTACTCATGGTACTCCTCTCCTGTAACCTTTTTGTATATTATGGGATATAAATTGTTTTGAAGATTTTCCTCTAGTTTATCTAGTAAAAAACCTTCTGTTATAAGTTTTACTGCTTCTTCTCTACTTACACCTCTGGACATAAAATAATATATTGCTTCCTCATCTATTGAGGAAACAACAGCTCCATGTGTACAGGCAACTTCCTGATTTAGTATCTCCAATTCTGGTATAGTTTCTACCTTCGCCTTGTCAGAAAGAAGTATATTTCTACTATTTTGGTATGCGTTACAATACTTTGCATCTTTTTCTATTCTCAGCATTCCTGTATATATACTTCTGGATCTACCATCAGCTATTGATCTGTAAACACTTAAACTCTTAGAGCTTGATTTAAGATGTATATTCTCTGTTCTATAGTCAACGTGCTGTGTAGCATCAACCTTTGCTAAAATGTAAACTACAAAATTAGAGTTCAACCCGTCTATTAGTGATCTTATATGTGTTTTTTCATACTTGGGATTAAAGCTTGAAAATACCATCCGAACATCACTATTATCCATCATTCTTAAATATACAAAATTATGAGCATAAGAATTATGGAATGAGTGATCGAATAGTATTCTTACTTTAGAGTTATCTTGTACTAGTATTTCTATTACGTTATTAGTAGTTGTTTGGTTAGTATTATCGTACAGATTTAGAACTAGATCTATTTCCAGGTTTGGGGCTATTTTAATTTGTCCTCTTGTTAGGTTATATTTTCCACTGAAAAGAATTGATAGATTATAAACTCCATTTTTTACTATTTCTGTTGCAAATTTATCCGTATGATACATGTAATTGTATACTGTTATTTTTTCTGGATAGTTAATTGTGATGGGTTCAAAAATTTCTTTCTCGACTAAGTTAAGATTGGAGGAAAGAGTTATTTGGGTTGTTGGAGATTCATCTTTAACAAAGTATGAGTATTCACTATATCTCCAGGTATGTTGTGTTTTAAGTGGTTGTGGTAGTTTTTCATATATTTCTTTTATTAGCATTCTTATTTCACCTCTATCTTATTATCTTATTTTTTAGGTTTTTTGTAACTTTTATCCTACACTTCCTTCCATTTCTAGAGCTATTAATCTGTTCATCTCTACGGCGTACTCCATAGGTAACTCTTTTATAAAGCTTTCAATGAATCCATGAACTATTAGTGTTTTAGCTTCTTCAGGAGATAAACCTCTAGACATTAAGTAGTACAGTTGTTGTTCGCTTATTTTGCTTACTGTTGCTTCATGAGTTATAGCTGCTTTAGGTTGATGGACTTCTATAACTGGATAGGTATCAGTTCTGCTTTCGGGATCAAGTAGTAGAGCATCACATTGAACATTTACTTTAGAGTCTACTGCTTCTTTATATACTTTAACTAGTCCTCTATAGCTGGCTCTTCCACTACCGATAGATATAGATTTAGAAGTGACTGTAGCTGATGTTCTGGGTGCTGCTAGAACTATTTTTGAACCTGCGTCTTGGTGTTGGCCAGTTTTAGCAAAAGCGACTGATATGATTTCTCCCGTTGCATTTTCTCCTATCAGGTATATAGAAGGATATTTCATAGTCAATAGACTTCCTATATTAGCATCTATCCAACCAACCTTAGCATTCTTATGAGCAACGGCTCTCTTAGTAACCAAGTTAAAAACATCCCTGGACCAATTTTGGATAGTAATGTACTGAACTTTAGAATTCGGTAGAGCAATAATTTCAACCACTGCTGAGTGTAGAGAATGAGAAGAATAAACAGGAGCTGTACAACCTTCAATATAAGTAACCTCAGAACCTTCATCTGCTATTATCAATGTTCTTTCAAATTGACCCATGTTTTTTGCATTTATTCTAAAATATGCTTGAAGAGGAATAGATACTTTTACGTTCGGAGGAACATAAACAAAAGATCCACCTGACCATACTGCACTATTTAAAGCAGCGAATTTATTGTCTTCGGGGGGTATAACTGTTCCGAAGTATTTGCGTACCAATTCTGGATGTTCTTTTAATCCTGTGTCCATATCTGTGAATATAACACCTTGTTTTGCTAGGTCTTCTCTTACTGAATGGTAAACTACTTCAGATTCATACTGAGCTGTAACCCCTGCAAGGAATTTTCTTTCTGCTTCAGGGATACCTAGTCTTTCAAAAGTTTTTTTAATGTATTCAGGTACTTCTTCCCATGATGTTTTATGATCATCCTGTGGTTTTACGTAGTAATGTATATCGTCAAAGTTTATTTGGCTTAGAAGTTCTGTGTTACCCCAGGTGGGCATAGGTTTACTTATGAAAATTCTATAAGCTCTAACTCTGAACTCAGTCATCCATTCTGGTTCACCTTTGATTTTACTTATCTTTATTACTTTATCCTCATCCAATCCCTTTTCGAAGATTTCCTTATACAAATATGGATCTTTGAAATCGTACTTGTACTCTTTAGCCATTTCCCGAAGTTCTAGAATTGACCTATCTTCCATAATTAAACCTCCTCCTGAATTTTTACCTAATTCTCAACTGCCATACTACTTTCTAACCAACTATATCCTTTTTCGTCTATTTCTTTTGCTAAAGATTTATCTCCTGTTAGAACTATTTTACCGTTTATCATTACATGTACTTTATCGGGAGTAAGATACTGAAGAAGTCTAGAGTAGTGTGTGATAAATATTATTGAAGTATCAGGATTATTTTGAACATATTCGACTATATATTTAACAACCGACTTAAGTCCATCTATATCTAAACCAGAGTCTATTTCATCGAGTATAGCTAATTTTGGTTTATACACCAGTAACTGCATAGCTTCTATTCTTTTTCTTTCTCCTCCTGAAAATCCTTCGTTAAGGTACCTCCTCATTGTATCTTCAGGTATACCAAATTTGTTTAAGAGCTCTATTATTTGCTTTCGTATTTTGGGGTAAGGTATATTGTCTGGATAGAATTTTTTAGTGGTATATCTAAAGAAGTTAGCTAGGGTTACTCCAGGAATTTCTATAGGATTTTGAAAGGCAAGATATATACCCTTGATAGCCCTTTCATTTGTAGGAATTTCATTTATTAGCTCATTATTGAAGTAAATTTCTCCATCAATTATTTCGTAATCTGGGTTACCCATTATAACGTGACCTAATGTAGATTTACCACTTCCATTTTTACCCATTATACAGTGTATTTCTCCTTTATTAACCTCTAAATTAACACCATTTAGTATTTGTTTATTCATCGACTTTACTTTTACGATGAGATTATCTATTTTCAGCATCTTGTTACCTCCTTATAGATTGTACTTGTTTTAAATTTGTAATCATTACAATAATATCTACTATACTCTTAGACTTTTTTGTCGATAATCCTTTTTATTTGCCTATACAAAATCTTGATAACATATTTTCGATCACTAATTCTGATAGGTTTTCTCCAGTTAGTTCAAGTATACAGTTTAGTGTTTCTCTCAGATTAATAGCTATTACTTCCTCAAATAGTTCAAAGTCTTCAAGCGTTTTGGTTAGTAAATAGCTTATTTTTTTCAGAATTTCGTATTGAAAACTATCGATTAAAATGTTATCCTGGTAGTTATCTATACCTATTATTCTGGATATTTCTTGGTGAATTTTGTCAAGGTTTATGTTATGCTTTATTGAGCATGGAATTATTTTGAAGGTTATATTTTTTAGATTGTTGGTTACAAAAGTTTGTAAATGATTTATGAAATTTGAGATATCTTGATCTGGTTCCAAGGTATCTATTTTATTTACAAGGATGAGTAGTTTATGTTGTAGAGGATCCAAGCTGGATAGGGGTTCTATATCATTTTCGTCAAAGGACAGTGCTTCTACAACCCAAAAAACTAAGGTGGATTTCTTTATTATTTCTTTTGCTTTATCTATACCTATTTTTTCGATTATATCACCAGTTTTTCTAAATCCAGCCGTATCGTATAGTTTTAAAATAATTCCGTTGAGATTTATATATTCACTTACAATATCTCTAGTAGTTCCAGGTATTTCACTTATGATTACTCTTTCTTGACCATATAGATAATTGAATAGGGATGATTTACCAACGTTTGGTTTACCGATTATTACAGTGTCTATTCCTTCTCTATACATCTTGCTTAGCTCATAGTTGGATATTATTTGATTTACCTGTTGCAGAAGTAGCTGGATATCTTGTTTAAGGTTTTGTAGATTTATGTTGGGTATATCTTCTTCGGGGAAATCAATTAAAGCTTCTACCCATCCTAACCAATAAAGTATTCTCTGTTTTATGGTGTCTATTTTTTGGTAAAATTTACCCTGCAAGTTATTGATGGCTAGTTTTAGCATTTGCTCAGTAGTTGATTCGATAATATCTCTAATTGCTATAGCTTTGGTTAGATCCATTTTTTTGTTCAAAACAGCTCTGAGAGTAAACTCTCCGGGTTTGGCTAATCTACAACCTTTGTCTAACAGTATATTAACTATTTTTTGCATTAAAATGATATTTCCATGACAGTTAATTTCGATTATATCTTCTCCTGTATAGCTTTTAGGAGATTTGTAAACTATAACTACTACTTCATCCACTATTTCTCCATTGTTTTTCAGGTAGCCGAAATATACTCTATGACTAGGTGAGGTTTGAAGGTTTACTCTTTTATTCGAAGGTTCAAAAATACTTGAAACTACTTCTATAGCTCTGCTACCGGAAACCCTTATTACCCCTATAGCTGCATTCTTCAAACCGCTTGATATGGCTACTATGGTAGAATCATCTGATAGTAATTTCATGGCTAAGAAAATCCTTTATTCTTTGTTCTATGTACGAATCAATATCTTCAACATTTTGCATACCTCTCTCTATTGACTTAACAAAGTCAATTATTTGGCTTTTAGGTATGTTTATGATCGGGTCAACTATGAATATATTGTCTTTTTTTTCGATGATTTTTTCGTAGTCAAAAAATAGTTCTTCTTGTAATTTTTCTCCCTTTTTTAATCCAACTATATGGATATCCACTTTTCTACTTGGTGCTATTAGTTGGATTACTTTTTGAGCTAATTCATATATGTTTATTTGTTCTCCCATGTCTAAAACAGCAATTTTACCACTGTCTATATACATGGAACTAATAATAAGTTTGGCAGCTTCTTCTGGTAACATGAAGTATCTCTTTACATTCTTATCAGTTATCAAGACTTTATTGTACATGTTTATCTGTTTAATTAATGAGGGAATTAAACTACCAGAGGTACCAAAAACATTTCCAAATCTTACAACTATGGCTTTTAGGTAATCCTGCTTGTAAGATAGAGTCAAAATCTCACCTATTCTTTTGGTCAATCCCATAAAATTAATTGGATTAACTGCTTTATCTGTTGATATGAAAATAAAAGTTCTATGTTTAGATTTCAAGGCTTCCAGGGTATTAAGTAAGCCAATTACATTGGTTTTATAGGCAATATATTTATTTTCTTCAACGATGGGTACATGCTTCTTAGCTGCACAGTGAAAAATTATATCTACGTTTCCAACTATCTTGTCTAAGTAAGGTTCCTGAATATCGAATAATATATACTCCTTTTTGCAACTCTCAAAAGGTAGAAGTTCCAAATACAAATTATGAAGATTTTCTTCACTAATGTCAACAAATTTTATATGCTTAGCACCTTTGTTTATTAGCTCTTTGCAGATGTACTTACCAATACTTCCTCCTGCTCCGGTAATCAAATAAATCTTATCTGGATCAATTTCGAGATTGATCAATCTTCTTTCCCTTTTTATGATATCCTCAACTCTAAAGTTGTGAATAAAAACTCCGGGAGTAAACTCTATTTTTCTTATTATTGCCCCAAGGGGTTTAAAATCTACTACTTTGTAGTAAACTTCTTCCCCAACATCCTTATCAACGTATACTTCATTAACGGGTATATTTCTCAGAAAAGACAGATCATAGTAGATTGGTATTCCTTTAAAAAGTCTTCCTTTGGGGATTTTTTCGTCTAGAAATATGGCAAGTATATTATAACTCGTAAGCTCTTGAAAAATTCTTGATAAGTTATTTTCTTTACAAACGATTACAGCTGTAGGAAATACATTTTTGTTTATTTGGTATTCTTTTAAGCCTCTATAAAATACTCTGATGGAAATTATGAACATGATTGAAATAGGTAATGAAATTAAAAAGATTGTACGTGGTATATATAGTCCCTCACTAAAATAAAAGAAAGCGCCCATAAACAGGTTTACACTTAAAAAACTAAGTATAGTCTTAGTGTATTCTCTTAAGGAAGAATACTCCCATTTTTCTTCATATTCCCCAAAAGACACAAACGTAAATACATTGATAAGTGAGTAAGCTACGAAAAAAGGCAATTTGGAAGACAATAGGTCATACGGGATAGCAAAATCAAATCTCAGTATGGTGGAAATAATAAGGGAAAAAAGTATAAGTAAAAAATCTAAGAAGATGAGAAGTAAGTTCATTATAGACTTTCTGCGAATTTACCAGTTCCTATGGCTACACATGCTATTGGATCTTCCGGAATATTAACTTTTATACCAGTTGCTTTGGAAATTACTATGTCTAATCCTCTTAGAAGAGCTCCTCCACCTGTTAGAGTTATTCCTTCTTCTATTATATCAGAGGCCAATTCTGGTGGTGTTAATTCCAGAACAGCTTTTACGGTATCTACTATTTCTCCAACTGGTTCCCAGAGAGCTTCCATGGTATCTCTTGAGCTTATTGTTATACTCTTTGGAAGCCCCGTAAATAAATCTCTACCCTTTACTTCGATTTTCTTTTCTTCTTCTAATGGTACAACAGTTCCTATAGCGATTTTTATTCTTTCAGCTGTTTGTTCTCCAATTAGAAGATTATAGTTTTTTCGGATATATTTTGAGATAGCTTCATCCATTTTGTCACCTGCAACTTTGATAGTTCTTTTTACTACGATTCCCCCTAGAGATATGACTGCTACGTCTGTAGTACCTCCACCTATATCAACGATCATGTTACCGCGTGCGCTGTTAACTTTCAGATTTGCTCCTATAGCTGCGGCCATGGGTTCTTCTATGATATAGACTTCTTTTGCTCCTGCTGCCATTACTGCCTCTTTTATGACCCTTTCTTCTACACTGTTATACTCTGCAGGAATACAAACCGCTACTAAAGGTTTGAATATCGAAGATAAAGGAGAATTTTTCTTTACTTTATTAATATAGAACTTTATCATTGCTTCTGCTGCTTCATAGCTTGCTATTACTCCATCTCTTATTGGTCTTTCTGCAACTATATGAGATGGAGTTCTTCCTATCATATCCTTAGCTTCTTCTCCAACAGCTAATACTACATTTCCTTTCTTTTTATCTATAGCAACTACCGATGGCTCTTTTAGTACTATCCCTTTACCTTTTACATACACTAACACACTATTTGTCCCCAAATCTATTCCTATTCTTTGGTATAATCCTGATAATAGACCGTTAGATTTTTTAGTATACATTGGTTATCTCCTTGTGGTTTTCTATAGTTATTTCTGAAATGTTAGCTCCTAAAGAGTACAGTTTTTGAGTTATATTTTCATATCCCCTGTATATTTGATAAGTATTAGTAATGATTGATTTTCCGTGGGCTATAAGACAAGCAGTTATAATAGCTGCACCTCCGCGAATATCGGTAGCCTTTACGGGAGCACCTTTAAGAGTTTTTCCTCCTCTTATAATAGCAAACTTGTTGTTTACTACATCTATATCTGCTCCTAATCTTAATAACTCACCTGTATAAACAAATCTATCATCAAACAAGTTTTCCCTTACAACAGATATACCATTTATCGAAGTGGCGAGAGCCACTATTTGAGGTTGAAGATCTGTTGGAAAATTGGGGTAAACGTCTGTAGATACCTCAAAAGAACTTAACTCTACATCAGAATCAATTTCTATTTGATCACTATAAAACTTTATCTTTATACCTATCGAACTCAGTACGTCCCATAACTTAGATAGCATAGTTTTTACTGAATAATTTGGATTGTTATTATCTTGAATAATTATGTGTCCTCTGGTTGTACAGGTTGCAATTGCGAATGTTCCTGCTTCTATTCTGTCTGGTATGTTGTCTACTATCACCAAATTTTCTGGATTTGGTTTTGATGGATGTATCTTTAAGCATCTTTGTTCAGTAAAATATTCTATTTTAAAGCCATTCATTTTGAGAAAATCCCATAGGTAAGTTATTTCTGGTTCTATAGCTACGTTATAAAAAGAAATGGTTTTTTGAATTTGGTTGGATACAAATAATCCTAGGAAGGTAGAATTTTTAGTAGCTCCTACACTTGGGATCCAAAAATTAATCTCAGGGTTAACATTATGTGGATCAAAATCTTTGACTATGACGTTTCCAGAGTCTATGTCAACGTTAAAACCTAGCTGTTTTGTTATCCATAGATGCATATCTATTTTTCTATTTCCTATTAAGCATCCACCTGGGAAAGGGATAATGGCTTTTTCAAACCTATAAACTAGAGCTCCGAGAAGATCAAAAGAAGCCCTCATTTTGGAAGCTAATTCCCAGCTTATTTCATACCTGTTTGCACTTCTTGAATCTATCGTGAGTTCCCAACCGTTATAATCATACTTACAGCCTATACCTTCCAAGATCTTCAGCATAGTATGAATATCTTCTATGTTTGGGACATTTCTTATTTTAGTGACGTTATTTAGTATTATACTACAAGCTATAAGTGGTAAAGCACCATTTTTGGAACCTTGAGGAGAAAAGTATCCTCTTAGAATGTTTGGTCCTTCACAGACTATGTTTTTCATCCGTGTCTATCAGTACTAACACACTGTTTGATTGTATTTTTATAACTCCTTGTTTACACTTGTATTTTATAATCTCATTATCAATGGTTTTAATAACTACCATAGAATTTTTGTTTATGGAGCTCATAAAGTCTGTATGATAGGGATATATAATTAGTTCACCTTCTCCTGTATCAATTTTGAGTTCTCTTATCTTCAAAATTTTCGAAAAATATGGAGTACTTACTCTACACTCCATATTGTATGGATTCTATAAACTATCCAATATACCTTTCTTCTCATCTATACTATTTTTTACACTTTTTTTACATTAGCGTCAAAATTTGGACTTGGTCATACACATCTATACACATAGAAAACTACAACTTAAACTAAAGGGAACTTAAACTAAGGGGGTAAAACATGAGTGCTGTAAATAGTTTAAACATTCTGAACAATCAAATTATCAACGACAATATTCTTGTTAAAGACAATGTTCAAAACAACCAGGTAGCTAATGTTAATCACGAAAGTGATCAAAAAAGGGAAAGTATTCTTACGGATCTATTAGGTATAGATTTATCTAAAATAGATTTCAAAATAGATTTGCCTAAAATAGATTTGTCAAAATTAGATTTATCCAAGTTAGATATAAAGAAGATGAGTAACAGTCTAGTGGGAGCTGTATTAGGTGGGGCGTTGGCTTACATTACATTCAGTGCTGCCCTAATACCTATAGTTTTTGTTTGTCAACTTATACTCAGTGGAGGGTTGCCAATTAGAATACCACCAGAAATTGTTAAGATCCTAACTTCAATTTTGGAATTGTCAATACAATCGCTCAAATATCTTCCACCTGTAGCAGGAGCTATTGCAGGAGCTAAAAATATTAATAAAATTGCTGAAAATGTTCAAAATCCCGCTAATCAAGCTGAAATCAGTGATCAAATTGACCACTTAAAAATAGCTTTTGAAAAATTTAAAAACAGTCAATCTTTGGATGATCACATTATTAATGGTTTTAATTTAGGTACTATTTGGGGTAAAGAGACGAATGCCAAGGCTGGTGAAATAGGTAGTTTACCTTTGGCTTTAGCAATGGGTGCAGTTATGATGGCTCCGCTCGCTTTACTAGTTGCAAGTTTATTAGCAGGTAAGATGAATATATGGCTTGCACTCGGAACAGGTTTTCTAGCTTCATTACCTTTGGCTACAAAAACCTTTAGTGCTGTAAAGAATTTTGCAAAACAAGCTTATAGTTTAATAGGGGGAGCTATATCTGGAGTTGGTGGTGCAGCATGGGGATATATATCCAAACTCATCAAAACTATTAAAGAAGGATACAAAGAAGAGGAACAAAAAGATGAGTTCCAACAAAACAGCCCCTATAAAACTCTAGGACTGCAACATTTGTTTGAAACTGGTGGAAAACTAACTGAAAACTTTATAAAAGGAACTTCTGATGTTCTGTCTTTTTCTTCTCTTATCAATAATATTTTAACTCGCAACCCTACGGGACTAGGAGTGATATCTTCTATTATTGCTGGTACGATCAAATCTTTTGAGGGATCTTCTACGCTTATACAAGCCGCTGCCAACAATAGACCCCAAGATTTTAACAAAGGAATATTCAGATTACTTACAGGTTTGTCTTTATTGTTTAGCTTCTTAGCACCACTTTTTGGACCTATGGGAATACTTGTTTCAAGTCTAATATCACTACTCTTCATGGCTCTTGAAAAAATCTCTAGTTTGAAGCAAGATCAAAATCTACAAGATAATCAAAACCAAAATGATGAAAAAGTCAAGCAAGAAAAGAATGAAAAACTTAAAAAAAGTTTTGCTATTGGGGTGGCTATTAGAGAATTTGTAAGTAGTTTAGGAAGTTTAGGTAAATTCTGGATGGGATGGGATTCTCTTTTTGGAGGTAATTATGGCGGATTAACATCCATATTTGGATTAATTGGATCAACCAGAGATATACTACAGGGTTCTAAATTGATGCAACTTGCGGTAGAAAGAAGTAACCTTAAAATAGGCATAAAGGGTTTAATGAACGTAATAGGTGGTATTTGCCTAGGATTAGCTGCTATTGGGATGGGTAAAGTTTTTGGAATTGCTGCTGTTGTTATAGAACTAATTAAGCTTATGCTAGCATAAACAAATAAAAAACAGGAGTTCTAACAGTATGATTAGTAAAATTATTCAAAACAATATAAAACATACAAATAATGATGGAGTGAACAAAAGGGTAAATGATTCAAATGGTAAAAACAACAAAGAAGACATACAGACATTGAAAATAAAATCCGATCAAGTTCAAATATTAAATCAGGATGATAGCAATATAAAAAATAAACAAATTATTACGGAGCAAGATATATTGTCATTTGGTTTTCTAGGTTTTACTATATCTACTGCTGCATTACCCTTTGTTGCAGGAGTACTAACAGGATTTTGTTCTCTTATTTTGGGTTTAATTTTAGGTTCTGGGTTGTTTAATACTCTTCCTGCTCATATTATACAAAAATTGCATTTAATTTATGGAATTTATCTTGGTTTGCTTGCTGTTGGTACACCATTTGCGGGATTCAAAGCTGGTCAGGAAGCTGCAAAACTAATTTTTTCAGACAAAACTGAGGAAAACTACAAAAAAGGTATTGAATATTTGAAAAAACTTAAGCCGTTGGAATTTGAATTTGCTTGGGATTCTATTAATTTTGGGACTAAACTAGGTGATATTATAGGTAGAAATGTTTCATCTAGTGTGAGTTTACCGACTAGTATAGCTACCAGTATAATAGCAGGTGCTCCTATTGCTTATGCAGTTAGTAAGCTTATTCCCGGTAATTTAGCTTTAGCTACAACTGCTGGAGTATTAGCTTCCTTACCTGTGGTGATCAAAGCATATAATGCTACTAAAGAGGTATCTAAAGATGCTCATGCTTTACATAATTCAATTATTTCTGCTGGACTTTTATCAATTGTTGGTATAATAGGTGAGATAGCCCTAGCAATCGTGAAATTAATCGATGTATTATTGAACCCAAGTAAGCTATGGAATCAGAATAAAGATCAAAGCGATAAAAATCAGACAGAAGGGGAATATTCGGTTATTGAAGCTGTTAATAAGATCAGTAAGAATTCGTTTAATTTACTTAAAAGCTTTTCTAAGGGGGTAGCTGAAGTGTTTTCAGTAGCAACTCCCATAACTAATCTTATATTGGGCAAAATTACACCAGTTAACGTAGCTTTGTCAACATATAGTGGTATTGTAAAATTATTAAAAGGTTTGAAAGATAATTCTCCAACAAAGTTAATTGATATTCTAAGTGGTGCAAGTTTGATAATATCCCCTATAACTGGTTTATTTGGTCCTATTGGAATAGCTTTGTCTGCAATTATAACCCTTTTACTTGAAGTCCTAAAAGATCTATATAACCTACAACAAAAGGTGAATCAAAAGGTAAAACTAGGTAAAGGATATAACTAAAGTATAGGGGGTGAAAAAATGGAAATAAGAAATCAAAATGTTAATCAAAACCCAGCGCAAAATGCACCAATATCGGGAAGACCATTCTTCCCATTCCCTATAGAAAATCAGGAAAAAAATAACCAAGAAACGCAAGATGTACAACAAAATATACAAGATTACACTACTGATAGGGTAGTAATACAGAATAATAATCCAAATAGTATGCCTTTCTTCCCGTTTCCAATAGAGAATCAGGGTAGATAGGTTTAATGAGAATAGACCAATTAGACATATTAAGGGGAGCTGCGATCTTATTTATGGTCGTGGCTAATTATTCTCCATACTATATTGAAAAACCATCGGAAATTTTGAGAATAATGTATACATTCGCAGCTCCTCTTTTTGTTTCTATAACCGGTTTCCTAATGTATAAAAACAAAATTGAAAAAGACTATAATGTGAACTACTTTGTTGTTAGGGGTGTTTTGCTAATAATTACTGCTAGTTTACTTGAAATGATTGGTTATAGAATCTATCCTTTGATGTCTGTTGATGTACTTTGCTTGATAGGAAGCTGTACTATTCTCTTGCCAGTTTTGCATAAAGTATGGAAATATTTTAACTTGTGGAGTATTTTGATCATATTTATACTCACTATTTTTTTGCAGAATTTATTTGGATATAATCAACAAGCATATGAAATTACGATAGGTACTCCTATAACCTTGCAGGAATACTTTGTAATTACTATCAAACAATTTTTCATTGATGGATATTTCCCTATATTTCCTTGGGTTGGGATATTTATGCTGGGGTTTGCATTCTATGATCAATTATACAAAGAAATAGTTATCAAAAACAAAATGGCTATGATATTTTTATTTTTTGTATTTAGTTTTATACTGGTTAACACGGAAAGATATATAAGGGATGGTTATGCAGAATTATTTTATCCGCCAGATTTTATTTTTCAGGCTTGGGCTACTTGCTTTTTATTTATCTGTTTTTATATGATCAACTTTAAAAATTACTACGTCCAGATAATAGGTAAATCATCGCTATTTTTCTATATTTTCCATTGCTTATTTGTAGAGTATATCCTGCAAAATATAAATTACACCAAATACATTTTGAACAATGATTTTCCTCATATAAACTTTATTATCTCAGTTGTAATAACTTTCATACTAATGCTCTTAATCTCTTTTTATTTTGAATATCTAAAATCAAAGAAACCTAATATGCCTTTCATAGTTAAGTTTTTCATAGGTTCATGATCCATAAGAAGATATTGTTGCTCTACTTATGGAGTAATCTTAATTTTTTCAAAATAAGGCGGTTACTAGAAAGATTTGGTAATCAGGATCTTGACAAAAAAATTGATGAGGTATATAATTACGCAAATATAGATCAAAAACAAGATGTTATTCTTGGAGCGTACAACATAGATTATAACATGATAAAGGATAGGATGAAGGTTTTCATTGATCAAGATTTTCCTGATTATTTGTTTGAAAGTGACTGTGGTTTAGTTTTTTATAAGGGAAACTGGGATTTTACAGATAGGAAGTATATAAGGGTGTCAATAGTTGGTTCTAGAAAACCTCTAAACATTTCCTCGGAGTTTGTTAGTAAGCTTTTGTTTTACTTGTCTGATATTAGTAATATTGTTGTTGTAAGTGGGTTGGCAACTGGAATAGATACGATAGCTCTTGAACAAGCGATAAATAACAATATCGGAGCTACAGCTATACTGGGTAATGGAATAGACTACTATTACCCCTATCATAACAAAGTTTTACAGACTAATCTTTTTAAGAATGGTCTAGTTTTTTCTGAGTACCCACCTAATCATCCTCCTAGAAAATACTACTTTCCTTATAGAAATAGGTTAATTGCAGCAATGAGTGATGTGGTAGTTGTTGTTCAAGCCTCTGAAAAGAGCGGAAGTATAATAACTGGTAAATATGCTCTGGAGATGGGAAAAACTTTAATCGTTCCTTATCTTTCTAATACCGAAGATTTTGAAGGATCAAAGCAGCTGATAAACTCTGGAGCAATTCTAATATCCAAACCTCAGGAAATCTTAAACTATCTACCATTAAATTTCTTAAAATCCAATACAAAAAGCCATATGCAAAACTTACAAAAGACACAAAATTATCAAGAATATCAAGACGAAATAATCAAAATAGTAAGATTAAATCCCGGTATAACTCTAGAAAAAATTGCACAAATTACGGAGATTAATCTACCAGAACTAATAAAAATTGTTACAGAGCTTGAACTACAGGGAAAATTACAACTAGAATTTGATTACTCTCTTTTTGTAATTGATAAAAATATAGACTAAAAACGAAGGAGAAAATAAGGAATTTAAGTAAAAATAATGATGGAGGTATAATTTATGTGTAAAAAAGCTATGAAGGGTATGATAAATATTTCAGCAACGGCATTTTTCATACTAATAATAGCTTTCTCACTTATATCTTTTATGGGTTTTATAAGTAATTTTTCAACGAGTGATAGGTTATATGTTTTTTGGCAAGGATATCATCTAGCAGACTCTTTCCTAGTAAAAATTCAAACGAATAACCTATCCGGAGATCTGATTGTTAGAAACGTACCTTATCAGGTAGGAACTCCACAGGAAGTAGGAAGAGCTTACATGAGTAGCAATAATATAATAATAGTTTCTCCTCACCCCTATAAATATCAAACAAGAGTCAGAATAGTTTTTTCCTCCGGTAGTATACAAGAATACCAAGTACTGAATATACCAACGAATTAGTAAATTTGACAAATGAAATATGTAAGCATACGGTGAAAACCTCATTTCAAACCACAACTATCCTATATTTCGTAAAGGAGTGATAAAAATGCAACAAAACGTAGAAGTGGAATTTGATGTAGTAATAGGATTGGAAGTCCATATAGAATTATCAACACAAGAGAAACTGTTTTGTAGTTGTAAAAACGAATTTACTCATGAACCAAACAAAAATGTATGCCCAGTATGTTTGGGATTACCAGGAAGTTTACCAGTTGTAAATAAACAAGCTATACAATACTTTATAAAACTAGCAAGAGCTTTAGAATGTAAAATAAATACATTTAGTAAATTTGATAGAAAGCATTACTTTTACCCTGATATGCCGAAGAACTACCAAATTTCTCAATATGATTTACCTCTTGCTGTAGGAGGAAGACTATATTTGCCATCATTCAACAAATACGTATATCTAAAAAGAATACATCTAGAAGAAGATACAGGTAAATCAATCCATATAGGTGGAGATAATCTAAGGGAAGCGAAGTATACTCTTTTAAACTATAATCGAGCTGGTGTACCATTAGTTGAAATAGTTACGGAGCCGGTAATATACTCTCCCGAAGAAGCTGTGGAATTCTTAGAATTACTCAGATTAACAGCACTCTACCTGGGTATAAGTGATGTCAAAATGGAAGAAGGAAGTTTAAGATGTGACGCAAATGTCTCACTTAAACTCAAAAACTCAGAAGAACTGGGAACTAAAGTGGAAATAAAAAACATAAACTCATTCAAGTTTTTATCCAGAGCTCTTAAGTATGAAATAGAACGACAAGCTAATCTTTTAAGACAGGGTAAACAAATAATTCAAGAAACCAGGGGATGGGATGAAAAAGAACAAATAACTTATACAATGAGAACAAAGGAGGAAGCTCATGATTATAGATATTTCCCTGAACCTGATCTCCTTCCATTAACACTATCTCAAGAATTTATAGACTCAATATCTATAACTAAAACACCATCTGATTACTACCAAGAATACCTTCAATTTGATCTTTCGAAGGAAGAAATAATGTTCTTGCTAGAAAATCAAAAAATCAATGAACTATTTAATAATCTGATAAACAAATCTCAAATAAATCCTAAATTGATTGTTAAGTTCCTAAAAACGGATTTTGCCTATCTTCTTAATAATAACCAAATTTTATGGGAAAAAATAAATCTCAATAATCTGATTCAATATGTCCAAATGGTAGAAAATAGAACAATAGATGTACTCAACTCTAAAAAGTATTTAGCAACAATTATACATGAGCAGATAGACGTACAAGAGTTTTTAAAATCAAAGGGACTGGTTATTGAGGAAGATAGTGAATTGATAGAGAAAGTTATTCAAAAGGTGATAGAGCAAAATCATCAGGCTGTAGAGGATTATTTACAAGGTAAAGAAAAAGCTCTGGGATTTTTAGTAGGTCAAGCTATGAAAGAGTTAAAAGGAAAAGCTAAACCTAATAGCGTATCGGAAATTATGGTCAACAAAATAAAACTACTAGCAAGAAGGTGAGAGTATGAGTAAACCAAAAGTCTTAGCCATTGTCAGTAACGGAGTAGAGGAAATGGAGCTTGTTATTACCGTTGATATCCTAAGAAGAGGAGGAGTGGATGTAGATATAGTGTCAATCCAGGATTACAATATTACTTGTTCAAGGATGGTCAAAATAGTAGCTGATAAGCTTCTAGATGAGGTAAACCTGGATGAATATCAAGCTATATTTATCCCTGGTGGGTCTGAAAATGCAAAGAATTTGAAAAATGACCAAAGAGTTGGTAAAATAATTAAAGATTTCATGGAAAAACAAAAATTGGTAGCAGCTATATGTGCAGGTCCAACGGTAATAAATCACCATGTATCATTACATGGGTATAAAGCTACATGCTATCCCTCCTTGAAAGATGAAATACCAAACTACATGGATCAACCTGTTGTGGAAGATGATTTTCTGGTAACTTCCCAAGGGCCGGCTACTACCTTCCAATTTGCATTAACCTTACTTGCTAAACTCAAAAATGATCAAACCAAAGATACTATCTCTAAAAATATACTCATGGACAGATCATTTTCTCTTCAAAGGTAACTCATCTCAGGTCTTAGAAATATATTCTAGAGAAGTATGACTCAAAGCTTTAGTCTAGGAAGAATAAATCTATACTTTAAGTCTCTTAGACCTTATATAGTACTAATGTCAATACCCTGCTGGTTTATTGGTGTTTCACTAGCTTATAGCAAAGGATATTTCGATATACAAAATGCTGTATTATCATTAATTGGTGCACTAGTTCTACATTTGTGTGTCAACGCTTTTAATGAGCTTTTTGATTATTTAAGAGGAAATGATACTGAGGAAAGTTTATCAGAATATAGTGGTGGAGGGGGATACTTAGTAAAAGGAATAGTGTCTCCCTTTGAAATGGGTACATTTGCAATTATACTACTTACGATTGGATGTTCTATCGGAATATACATAGCATTTGAACACAAGATAATTCTCATTATAGGATTGATTGGTGTTACAATGATTTTACTTTATACTCCTATTCTAAAGCCGATAGGTTTAGGAGAAGTGGCGATGATAATTGGCTTTTCTTGTATATCAATTGGAAGTTATGTATCTATGTTTGAACCAAATAAATACTACTTCGATTTAAATACTTTCCTTTTATTTTTACTTCCTGGAATATGGAAATCAACTGTTTTACTAGTTAATGAATTCCCAGACTATGAAAATGATAAAAGAGTAAATGTAAAAAATTGGGTTGTAAGATTTGGAAGACAAAATGCTAGTTACATATATCTTCTAATGATGCTGATATATTACGGCATAACTTTTTGGCTATATATCAATCAGGTCCTCAATATATTTTCTCTCTTGTCTTTCTTTACTATACCCTTGTTCTTAAACATATTCGTCAGAAGCTTAAAGTACAGAGATTTACGTAGTCATGTACCTGTTATGAAAAATCAAGTTAGTCTAGGTTTTATTTCTTTGATGATAATTGGAATAAGTATGTTAATAGGGTGAAAGGGGTAATCTAAATGATAGGTGTAATGTTGGTGGGTCTAAACGGAGCGGTAGCTAATACCGTAATCACAGGTATACACTCTAATAGTGACAAAAAAGATCTGGGCAGTATCATAAGTACTGAATACTTTAAAGATATACCTTTTATATCTGAGCAGGAGATGATATTCTCTGGATGGGATGTATTCTATGAAAACGCTTTTAATAGGGCAAAATATCATAGAATAATTCCCTACGAAATGTACTATGAATCACAAAATGTGTTAGAAAAAATCTATCCTCTAAAAGGTTATGTCAATATTTGGGATAGTGATGAAGCAATAGATAGTGACTATTCTCACAAAATGTGGAACTTCAGCAATTTTATGCAAGTGATTGATCAAATAAGAAAAGATATAGATAATTTTAGGAGAGCGTACAAGCTTGATAAAGTTGTTTTGGTTTATGTTGCCTTACCTCTTAAGAATATAAAATCACTTGATCAAATAAATCATGTAGATTTTCAGGATTTGAGTAAAATAGACCCTAATTACTTACCTTCATCTGTAGCGTATGTAGTTGCCTCTATTCTTGAACAATGTCCATTTGTTGACTTTACTCCTAACTTGACTCTTCAATTGGATTTTGTGGAAAGGTTAGCTGTAGAAAACGGAGTACCACTTGCAGGAATGGATGGAAATACAGGTCAAACACTAATGAAAACTCTTATAGCTCCAATGCTAAAAATAAGAAACTTCAAGTTAGTAGGGTGGTATAGTACTAACATACTAGGTAACAATGATGGAAAAATTCTCTCAAGGCCAGAACATAAACAAATAAAGATGGAAGATAAATTAAGCGTCCTTGAACCTATATTGGGATATAATGATTTTGAACACGTAGTAGATATTAGCTACTACAAACCAAGATATGATAACAAGGAGGCTTGGGATAACATAGATTTCCAAGGATTTTTAGGGCTTGAAATGAGCTTCAAAATAAACTGGCTCGGAAGAGACTCTATACTTGCTGCACCTCTTGTAATCGACCTTATTAAGCATATGGATATAGCACTCAAAGTTAAGTCTAAAGGTATACAACAACATCTAGCTATCTATTTTAAACATCCTCTCAGAAGTAGATTCTCCACTAACAAAGTACCACTTTACAAGGATAAGATAGTAGTATCTTTCTTCGATTCATTTAAACTACTTCTCGAATTCTATCAAAACTTACAACATAACCAAAAACTGTTAAATATTTAAAGTTACCTAAAAAGTTTACATTTTATTTACAAAAAAAGATGAAATAACCCTCGAGAGAAGTAAATTATAATCCGAGGAGGTGATATTAATGAACACCATAGGCCCAGTAGGAGGAGGTTATCATTATCCAACCCAAAAAACCACTGAAGATAAGGTTGAAAGAGTTATATTTACTGGAAATAGGGAAAAGATTGAGAAAATTCTCAAGACTTTGAATGCTGGAAGAATAATTGAAGACTTGGGTAGTGGATTTGTTCTTGCAGAAGTTAAGAAAGAAGCACTACCTAATATATACAAGTCTCTACCAGAAGGAATGAATGTTTTCAAAGATGAAAGAGTTAAGCTTGTTGAACCAGAAGAACTAAAAAATCTAAAGCAACTAGAGAAAATGAAAAATACTCAAGAAAACGATACAGAAAATCAAACTTTACCAAGAAAGAATGTTACTTTGCAAATAACTGGTGCTGACAAAGTCCATGAAATGGGCTATAAGGGACAAGGTATAGTCATTGCAGTTATAGATACTGGTGTTGCTAAACATCAAGATTTTGGTGATAGAATTACTTACTTCTTTGATGCTACTTCAACTGGTTATACTAATCCACATGATGGAAATGGACATGGTACACACGTAGCAGGTATTGCAGCAGGAGATGGACAATTCAAAGGTCTAGCACCAGCAGCAGAAATATGGGGAATAAGGGTACTAAGTGACGGCGGTTACGGCTATACTTCAGATATCATAAGAGGTATAAACAAGGTAGTTGAGAAAGCTAAAGCAGAAGGTAAGAAAGTGGTTGCTAACATGAGCTTAGGCGGATATGCTTTCAAACCTTGGAATCAAGATCCATTGGCTTTAGCAGTTGAAAAAGCACTTCAAGAAGGAGTATATTTCGCAATTGCAGCTGGTAATAGTGGACCAAGACCAAACACTGTTGGAACACCAGCAATAGCTCCCAATGCAATCACTGTAGCAGCCTATCAAGACTATAAAACCGAAGAACTTACTGATGATGATATAGCAAGATTCTCTTCCAGAGGACCGGTTAGCAATGCACCGGATGAAACTTCAAAACTAAAGCCTGACATATCTATGCCAGGTGTTGCTATATGGGCAGCAGTTTCAGAAGGAAGTGAACTATATAGACTCGGTAAACAGGGAAGGATCCCAATGACAGAAGATGGTAAATATGTAGCTATATCAGGAACTTCTATGGCTACTCCAGCTGTAGCAGGAGCTATAGCACTGATTCTCAACGCTAACCCTAACCTAACACCACAGCAAGTTAAGGAAATCATAATCAAACATGGAATAAAGCTAACAAAGGTAGATCCAACAGACAACAAACCATACGATAACTTTGATCAAGGAGCAGGATTGGTTAATGTATACGAAGCAGTAAAAGAGGCAATAAGTTTATTACCAAAACCTAGTCCAGAACCTAGTGAACCTGCTCCAGAACCGAACCCAGCTCCAACTCCAGAAAATCCTTCTACTCCAAATACATATCTTTCGTAATCAAAAATAGGGATGTAACGTAAAGTAGGGAGGGGGTAAATAATCCCCCTCCTAATTTTTTTCTAACTAATCTACAACGTGGAAATTACTTTGCGGATAAACGATTCTTCAATATCTTCTGGAATAGTAGTTAATATTTCGCATCCATCTTGATTAACCCAGACAGTATGTTCAAAATGAGCCGAGATAGATCTATCTTTTGTAACTATGGTCCATTCATCGTCTAGTACTTCTATTTCCCAGCTACCTTCACTTATCATTGGTTCTATAGCAACTAACATACCATAGTAAAACTTTCTATTGTAATCTGGGATATAGAAATTAGGGATTTCAGGGTCATCATGTAATTTTCTACCAACACCATGTCCAGTTAACTGCTTTATTACGCTAAACCCACTACTTTTAACAAAATCTTCTACTATTTTACCGACATCTCTTATGTATACGTTATGCCTTATATTTTTGATTGCTAGGTAAAGTGATTTTTCGCATACTTCCACAATTTTTCTGGGTTGTGTACCGATAGTAAAGGTTATAGCGCTATCTACGTTAAATCCTTCATAAGATGTACCGCAATCTATACTTACTACATCTCCGAACTTGAATTTTTTGCTTTCTAGTGGTAACCCATGTACTATTTCTTCGTTGATAGAAACTGTAATAGAGTACGGAAAGGTATGTCTAGAGAATGGAGGTTTATAGTTTTTGAAAGAAGGCTTACCACCAAGCGTTGTTATTATTTTATAGGCAAGATTATCTACTTGTTTAGCATTTATATTATCATAGTTTTGTAGAATAAAATTCTTAAGAAAATTGAGGGTAAAGCTGTTAATGTATCCTGCTATTCTTACTTTTTGTAAATGTGAGATGTTTCTTATGATCATTGATTTTATGTTATTAGGTGATTTCTATTTTCTTGGAAAGTTTAATTATACAAATGCAGGAAGCTGCTTTTTGACGTCCGATTAGGCCTGTTCCTTCCGCTGTTCTGGGTTTTACATTTACTAAGTTAGTTTTTAAAAGTAGTTTAAGATTGTCAATTATTTCCATGACTTTAGGTCCAAGTTTGGGTTTTTCCATAATCAGAATGATATCACAACTATCTACTTTCCATGGAGAGATTTGAGCTAATACTTGATTTAGTAAATGTACTGAGCTAATATTTTTATATTCTGGATTATTGTCTGGGAACAATAAGCCTATGTTTTTATACTCAAAAATATCTGGTAATGCACCAAGGATTGAATCTATTATTGAGTGAATTATTATATCTCCATCTGAATGAGCTTTAAACCTATATTCACAGGGAATAAGGACACCTCCTAAAAACAATCCATTACCCTTCTCATATCTATGAATGTCAAAACCTATACCTACTCTGTAATCTATCATAATCAATAAGTTATTTTAATCTGGTAATTTTCTGCTTTTTTCATTTGGTCTATGCAGGATATGTAGGCTAGAAAAGAGGTGTATATGCTTGACATATCTATAAATTCTAGTTGATCAGGGATAATTTGTTTTTCTTGATTTGTGATTTGACTGAAAAGGACAACGGGTTTATGATTTGATTTAGTTTTCAAAATTATGTTAATTATTTCATTTAAATTTGTGGTTTCTATATCGGTTTCATTTATCTGTGTCCTATATCTTTTAGAAGCTATTTTTATTACTGGTATGGGAGGGGATGATGTTTTGAATACGTATTTGTACGTGTTTATTATGGCTTGAAAATTATCAATAAAAAATAGTTCCTTCTTTGTGAGAAAAGATACAGTTTGGGCAACTAGGCAAGATACTCTTATTGATGTATAGTATCCTGGTCCTGTTGTTACAAAAACTCTATCTATTTCTCTAAAATCTTCAAGTTTTCTTATTATTGACAATACCGTATTTAGTAATACAATTTGATGAGAATTTGGAACAGCTATTTGGAAATATGGTTGATAGTCATTAATTAGGCAAAACCATGTTATGCTTGATAATGTTGATATTGATAGTACTTTCATGTTTTTTGATATGAAAGTATTTGATTTTTAAACTGAGTATATTTGCCTTCAAGTATAGATTGTCTTATATTCTCTAGTAGTTGACTATAAAAGTGTAAATTATGAATAGTAAGTAGTGACATAGCGGCTATTTCACCTACGTAAAAAAGATGATGTAGATATGATACAGTATAGTTTTTGCATGTATAGCAATTACAATTAGGATCTATTGGTAAGTCGTATTTTTTGGCTTCTTTACCATTGTAGTACTTAGCTGTAATATCAGCTACAAAGTTGGGAGAATTGAAAACAAATACTGTTCCAGTTCTTGCATACCTAGTTGGAATAACACAGTCAAAGGTATCTATACCATTTTCTATGGCTGTAAATATTTCAGGAATAGTACCTATACCTAATAGATGTCTTGGTAGATGTTGGGGAATATAAGGGTGTATCCAAGATAGTATTTCTTTTATATTTTGCTTGGATGTACCGAGTGAGCCACCTATTGCTATTCCGTCAAACTCAAGTGATGTAACAAATTGAGCTGACTTAATTCTTAGATCATGGAAGTATCCTCCTTGTATAATTCCATATAGATGTTGATGCTTTTTTTTATGCTTTACAAAATATTCAAGACATTTAATGGCCCACCTATGAGATCTTTCTAATGATTTTTGAGTATATTCATACGAGGCTAATGGAGAGGTACATTCATCTAATACCATTAATATGTCTGTTCCTAGTTTTATTTGTATATCGATTGATTTTTCGGGAGTTAGTTTAACTTGTTTACCGTCTATATGGCTTTTAAAGAGAATGTATTCATCTGTAACTTCTGCAAATTTTTCGGAGTTAGTAGTTTTATGAGGAGTATTAGAGAATATACTAGCTATTTTTCCTACTCCTTCAATCATAGCTTGACCCAGACTGAAGGCTTGAAACCCTCCACTATCACTAAATATTATGCCATTATAGTTCATAAATTTGTGTATTTGACCTAAACTTTCTATTATATCTTCTCCTGGATGTAAGTGAAGGTGGTATGTGTTGACAAATATGCCATTTATATTCATTTTTTTAAGTCTTATACTATCCAAAGCTCTTATGGATGCGTTAGTGGCAACCGGTATGAAGTTGGGGGTTTCTAGAACTTCTCCGCAATTATTGATTATTCTACCTATCCTGAGTTCATACCCATCTTGATTTTGTGTTTTAACGAGTTCAAAAAATCTATATTTGCTTTCTCTATTTGACACTGTACTTTTCATATAACTTGATAAATTTCTGGTAAAGATTTTTTTTATTTTGAATTAAGTAGATATTGGCTAATACTGAATATATATTGGTTTTTACAAGTATTAATTTTTGCTTGTCTTCTTCTGATAAATTACTATCGGTGGAGAGATTATATATTACTCTTGCCAAATTTAATGCAACTGAGTAGTTTTCAAGATACATTTCGCAAGATGTGTAGTAATAGAGTGATACAAAGTCCTTAGTGTAAATTTCTTCTAGTATTTTTTTTGCGTTAGTGAAACTTTTATTAGCTTCAGACTTATTTTTGAAGTGCATACTTTTACCGTATATATAAAATGACAGAGCACCTATCAAGTAAAGATCATTTATAGTTGTCTTTATTTTGTATACTATAAGTGGTTCATATAAAATGGAGTATACTTTTTTGCAATAATTAGCGTCCTCTCTGCATTTTATGAAATCATTTATAAGATATTTCATGTAAGCTTCTGCTATCACATCTCCAAAGGTATTGTATCTTATATCCATTAGGTTAATGTATTCTTTTGGTGGATAAATAACTGAGAAAATTTGTTTATACATTTTTTGATAGTTTATTGATTTTTTATACTGGGATTTGTATTCGTAAGCACTTGCTAGAAGTAAGTGTACATCAGGATAATTTTTATCATCATATTTCATAGCTTCTCTACAGATTTTAATTATGTTATCGGAATAAGTTATTATTTTATTTTTGATTTGATTTTGTAGTGATTTATCTGTAGATGAGTTTTGTTTTATCTCTAGTAGTGTTTGAACTTGATTATCATACAGGTAAGATAGTGATAAATATGCATTGATGTTATATTTGCATAATTGAATAGCTTTAATATTTGCTTGGATACACGACTCTATATCTAGATTAATTCTATAGAGCTCAGCTAGAGTTACATATTTAGATGATGAAGGGAAAGAGTTTTTTATAACATACAAATATTGCTTATAGTTTCCAGTCTTTTCTACTTCTTTATCTATTTTATATGCAATTGCTTCTCTTATACCATAGATTGTACATATTATTCCTATGCTTATACTCAATATTACCCATAGCGTTTTTGAATTCTTAAAAGTTATGTTTTCTAACTTAATGTTGTGCTGATTAGTGTGTTTGGAATTTATATAATACTCTAAATTTTCAATAATGGCTAGATTAACTACTAAATTGGTTAGAAAAATTATTAAAATGTAAGAGAACTTGAAATCAACATCGAAAGCTATATGTACAAGAATTTGCATTAATCCTATAGTTATTCCTACTGAAAGTAAATACACTCCAATCATTGACAAATCTTGTATGGATTGTGCTGAAAAATCTTTTAAACTCTGACGATCTTTGTATTCTTCTGATTTGATAAAGTTCATACTAAATTGACTAAGTTTACTGTATGAAATAACTGCTCTGTAAATGAAATATAATATAAAACAAATAAACAGCAATAATCCCAGAAATCCTACTTCTGATAAAAGTTTTAGATAATAGTTATGGGGATCTTTGGAGTAATAATAGAATCCAGCTTGATAAAGGGGGTATACTTTGGAAAAGTTATACAGTCCACATCCAAACAGAAAATCTTGAGCTATTTTTATACTTGCTTCCCAAAAATCTACTCTAGCTATGACAGTATTGGTTAAACTAAAAGTGACTGCTTTTATGGAACTTATTAAAGTACTGGTAAACTTTTTGTCTATTAAAAATTGAAGTATTAGTAATGTTAAAGAAAGACCAGTAGAAAGATAAAAGAGAGTTTTTACGCGAGGATTTATGTTTTTTATTTCAATTGGTTTGATTATTTTTATTAATCCAAAGTAAAGAGGGATTGATATAATAAAGGACAGGAAAGATGCTTTTGAAGCACTAAAAATTAGAGAAAATATGCTTAATATAAAGCAAATAAAGAATATAACTGCTTTTGGGTATTCTCTGTATATCATACAGAAACAAAATAAGCTAAAAGCTATAGGAATAAACATTAATACAAACCCTCCAAAAGCATTCTTTTGATAAAATAAAGACATCCATGGTGAGCCTCTGGGCAAGCCAAGATTAACTATTAGCGCTACAACTATACAACTAACAAATATTGTAATCAAAACTAAACTATAATTATATAGGAATTCCTCTTTATCATCTACACTAATAACATAATTATATGCAAACCAACAAAAGTTAAACATTAACATATACATGAAAGTTTCTCTTAAACTTTCAAACTTATCTACAGAAAAAAAGAATGACGAAATGCTAGCTATTATTACAAATGCAAACAGAAACAATAGGCCTAAGTTTATGTGAAATTCTTTTAGTTTTTTATAGTTTAGCACACTTAGTATTATGTTTAGAATAGCGAGTATAATGATGTAGATATATTGTTCGCCTGGGTGTAATCCGCCTGCAAAAAAGAATTCGGGTATAAACTGATTACCTGTCAATAGCCAAATGTTATCTAGTATCCATAATACTAGACCTATACATAAAGGGATTATAAGTAGTACAAAATTCATTTTAAAATTTAAGTTCGGGTATTTTTAGGTATTTTGCTGGATTATCTTGTCTGCTTCTTTGATTAGTTGTTTTATGTTTTTTACTTCCTGATCTTCTTCATGAAGGATATAGATTATTGTTCCTATGAGCATAATAATTAAGCCTGCCATAATTAAGGACTTTCCTATTTTATCTGTATTTTTCATAATAATACCTCCGGTTTATGTCGGATTTAACTTATTATTAAGAACAGCTTGTTCTATGTTTGAATTGTTCTGATATTTCTTGGAAGATTTTTTCTTTATTTTTTCTTCTCATGTCTCTTTTACTTTCTGGGTCTAGGTTAAGTTTTGATCTGTTACCTTCCCATAGTAGTTTAGCTACACCATCTAGCTGATCTTTCATTTCTTGACAGTATTGACATGTTTCTGGGTTATGAGGTGAGTCTGGATGCTTGGGTTCCGGATATAAGAATATTTTTCCTTCATAGTTTCTAAGAACTACTCTGTCAGAAGACATTGAAATTACATAGTTTGGCATTACGGGTATTTTGCCCCCTCCACCTGGAGCATCTACTACAAAATATGGGTTAGCTAGTCCTGAAGTATGACCCCTTAAGAATTCCATTATCTCTATCCCTTTACTAACTCTAGTTCTAAAGTGTTCAAGACCTTCTGTTAAGTCACATTGGTATATGTAGTACGGTCTGCATCTATTTTTCAGGAGTAGATGGAAAAGTTTTTTCATCACAAAAGGGCAATCATTTATGCCTCTCAGTAAAACAGTTTGATTTCCTAAAACTACACCTGCATCCGCTAACATATTAAGAGCTCTTTCAGAATATTTAGTTATCTCCTTCGGATGATTAAAGTGTGTGTTTAGATATATTGGATGATATTTTTTAATTATTGAAACGAGTTTTTCAGTTATTCTCATTGGGTTGGTTACTGGCATTCTAGAACCTAGTCTTATAATTTCTACATGTGGAATACTTCTGAGTCCTTGAAGGATTTTCTCTATTTTCTCATCACTTAAGGAAAGGGAGTCCCCTCCTGATACTACAATATCTCTTATTTCTTTATGCTTTCTTATATACTCTATTCCCATTTCTATTTGTGACCATGGTGTTGGTCTGTAACTTACCATTCTACTCCTTGTGCAGTGCCTACAGTAAACGGAACATCTGTCGGTTACTAGAAACAATACTCTATCTGGATATCTATGTACTATTCCCGGTACTGGCATATCAACATCTTCTGCTAGAGGGTCCTCTAGATCGAATGTACTTTTTTCTAGTTCATGTATTGAAGGTACTGCTTGCATTCTTATGGGGTCTTTAGGATTGTCGGGATCCATTAAAAGAGCATAGTATGGAGTTATGCCTAATGTGAATATTTCTCCTAGACCTTCTTTTATAGCTCTTTCTTCTTCTGGTGTTACATTTATAACTTTTTTTAATTTTTCTACGTTGGTTATTCTATTTTGTGTTTGCCAGTGGAAATCTTCGAATTGTTCTTCTGTTACATCTTTCCATATGTCTATTTCTGTCCAATGTCTCATTTTTATCCCCCTTAGTTTATTTTTATTGAATTACTCTTTTGAATATTTCTCCATTATCGGGATCTGATAACTCTTGAAATATATTCTCTACTATGATATGGTTGTTCAAGTATTTATTTATTGAGGCGAGATTTATGAGAACTGTATCGTGTATATATGGTGTGTAGTTGTTTAAGGAATTTTCTAGAATTTTAATTGATCTTTCTATGTCGCCTGTAATGAATAGACATATACCGAACATTATTCTGGCCTCGGTGAAATTTTTATCAGTAGCTACTGCTCCTCTAAAGTAATTCGTAGCTACATCGAAATCTCTAACTGCAAAACTATATAAACCATTTAGAAACCAAAAGAATGGATTATTGGGTTCTTGCTCAACTAAATCTCTGACTTTCTTAAAATCTACCCGTTTTGCTTCTGTATTTGAGGAACCCTTCATTTCTTTCAATATGTTATTTAGGTACATCGAGTACTGTGCAAAGTTATGCAAAACTTTGTTGATTGGTAAAAACTCTATTCCAGCAATTATTTCTCTATTGACATCTAAGTCAATACTTGCTTTGGTAAGCTTATAGAGTACGTTGTCCTTATCTAACTCTTGACATTTGTTTATAACCGTCTCTACATTTTGTAAATTTACGGAATTATCCAGATGGTTAATTATTTCCTGGATTTCTGACTGTAAGATGTTATATGACTCTTCTCTATATATTGATATACATAGAAAGAGATAGAGTATATATGCTTTCAGTTTTGGACTATCTAAATCTTCTAGTGCTTGGACTATTTGATTTATCTTTTCCCTGACCATTCTTGTACTTTCTATTAGAATATACATATCTCCAAAATAGAAAAAGCTAAAGATATATAGCATCAAAGCATATATGGTAAAATCATTACCTACTTCTAGGAGATAATTGAATATATTGCTGAATGTTTGATATTCCCTTGAATTAAGCGATACAATCATAAAATCAAAGAGGAAAAAAAGATTTATATAATCTGTTTCTAGGTTATCTAGTGGACTTGTTATAGGTCTGTTGTATAGTAGCTCAAAAGCTTTTGAAAAGCTTTCATAAGCTTTTTCTACATTTTGTAAGTAAAAGTTAATTAAACCTCCCAGATATAGTGTCTCAAATTCATTGAAATTAGTTATGTTATCTTCAAAGTACCCTACAGCGTTAAATATATCTCGATTGAATATAAAGTTTAAGCAGTTATAAAAGTACTCTGAATAGTAAGTTTGAATTAGATTTTTAATTTCTGGGATTATGGATATTTTCGTCGCATCAAATGAGATATCCAAGTAGTTTGAGTTTACTAGTTCAAAAAATTTACTTACGAATGCATATGAAATGAAGGGATTTATTACTAGTACTGGGAAGTAGTTTTTTATTTTTGCAGGAATCAGTAATTTTATCTTAGGTGGTTCTTTTTTGGTTCTACAGTTTTTGCAGTTACATTTTGTACTATGTGATGTTGATGTATCAAAGACTATCCAAATTTTATCCTTAACGCTTAATGTATTCATACTATCATATTATATAAATGTTGCTCTTGTCCTCTATTTCAATTATATCTTTGAGTTTATTGTAAACGTATTCTCTATCTATTTGGATGGTTTTATTTTTGTAATTGTTTATGTCAAAAGATATATCTTCCAGGATTTTCTCTATTATTGTGTGTAGTCTCCTTGCTCCTATGTTTTCTGTTTGGTTATTCAGGTTTTCTGCAACTTCTGCTATAGCCCATAGAGAATCTTCGGTAAAATCTATTTTTATGTCTTCCACTTCTAGTAAAAGTGTATATTGCTTTACTAGACTGTTTTCAGAGTGTTTGAGTATTTTGTAAAAATCTTGTTTATTTAGGTTTTTAAGTTTAACTCTTATGGGGAATCTACCTTGGAGTTCTGGGATTAGATCGGTTGGTTTGGATATGTGAAATGCTCCTGCTGCTATGAACAAGATATGATCTGTTTTTACAGTTCCATATTTTGTCATAACCACAGAACCTTCTATTATTGGTAGTAAATCTCTTTGAACTCCTTCTCTGGATACGTCTGGACCTCTGGTGTCACCTTTTGATACTATCTTATCTATCTCGTCTATAAATATGATTCCCAGATTTTCTGCTCTCTGAATAGCTTCTTTCTTTACCTCTTCGTGATCTATTAACTTCTTTGCCTCTTCTAACTTCAAAATATCTATTGCTTCTGGTATTTTCATCTTCTTTTTTCTTGATTTTCTAGGGTAAAGAGAAGAAAAGAGTTCATTTATATCTATTCCATATTGATCGAAGGTTACATTTGTTCCCGGTATAAAGTAATTTTCGATTATTGGTCTTGATTCGATTTCTATTTCTATGTATTCATCGTCCATTAATCCTTTTTTTATTTTTTCAAACAGTTCTCTACGTTGATTTTGTATCTCTTGTTTAATATCCTCGGGTATGTTAGTTGTTTGGTTGATGTTAAATATCGAAAATAGAGGATTCTGGGGATTGTTGGATGAGGGGTAGGGTTTTAAGATTTCGGTTATTCTCTTTATAGCCTCTTCTTTTGCTTTTTCTTCAACGTTTTT
The DNA here is from genome assembly GCA_039630415.1 of bacterium. Lineage (GTDB taxonomy): Bacteria > DRYD01 > DRYD01 > DRYD01 > DRYD01 > DRYD01. Next base: position 34,202 of record JBCNVB010000024.1, read on the forward strand.
TATTTTTTCTGATTGTACATTCCGGTAAGAGACTTCTACTAAGTCTCTTACCATGCTTTCTACATCTCTACCTACATATCCTACTTCGGTGTATTTGGTGGCTTCTACTTTAATAAAAGGAGCACCTATGATTTTAGCTACTCTTCTAGCTATTTCTGTTTTACCAACACCTGTTGGGCCTATCATTAGAATATTTTTGGGTATAATCTCATCTCTGTACTCTTCTTTTACTCTCATTCTTCTATATCTATTTCTTATTGCAATTGCTATAGCTTTTTTGGCTTCTTCTTGACCTATTATGTATTTGTCTAGTAATTCCACTATTCTTGATGGAGTTAAACTTTCCATTAAACTCATTAGATGGTCTACCATATCAACTTTTCTCCTTCAAACTCTGGTAATTCAAGTTTTTCTTTTATTTTACTTTTAAAGAATTCTTGTATTAAAAAGGAAACGTATCTGAAACTGGGTTTTACTCCTAAAAAATAGTTAGAGCGACCTCCTACAATCATTATGGGTACATCTTCTCTGGTATGATCGGTAGAGTTATCTGTTGGATCATTTCCATGATCTGCCGTAATTACTGCTATATCAGTATCTTTGAGATTATTTAGTAAGTTGGGTAATAGGGCATCGAACTGTTGTAGAGCTTGTGTCCAACCCAAATAATCTTGTCTATGACCATATACAGTATCAAAATCAACCAAATTAGCAAATACTATTCCTTCGAAATTTTCTTTTGAAAGTTCTACTACTTTTTCGAATATTTTATCGTTTCCTGAAACTTTGAAAGATTCTGAGATTGACCTATTTGAGAATATTTCAGCTACTTTTCCAACTGTTATAACTTTTAGATTACTTTGATAGAGTATGTCGAGTATGGTTGTAGAAGGTGGGGGTACTGAGAAATCTTTTCTTTTATCGTTTAGTCTATAAAAATTGGGATAGGTTCCTGCAAATGGTCTGGCTATAACTCTTGCAATTCTATACCCTTTAGATTGTATCAGCTGATAAGCTTTGTAACATATATCGTAAAGTTCTTCGAGTTTAATCACGTCTATGTGTGCTGCTACTTGAAAAACGCTATCTGCTGAAGTATACACTATGATACTACCTGTTTGAATGTGTTGCTCTCCAAGTTCTTTAATTATCTCTGTTCCTGAAGCTGGTTTATTACCTATAATTTTTCTACCTGTTAAAGATTCAAGACTATTTATTAGATCATCTGGAAAGGAGTTAAATGTTTCAAATCCTTGATTTAGTATGATTCCTGCTATTTCCCAGTGTCCTGTGATTGTATCTTTGCCTTTAGATTTTTCTTTCATTATACCGTAAGATGATATTATTTTTTGGTTAGTATCAAAGCCTATGAAGTTTAAATCTTGATCAGTTAGTGAAGGATATTTGTACTGTAAAATTTTATGAAGTCCAAGTTTTGAAAGGTTGAGTAAGTGTACTTTTTTACCTTCAGCTGAAGATTTTCTAAGTGAATTATAAGTTGTATTTACACTTGGAGGGTCATTGAAATCTGTACAGTCTTCTGCAGCTCCTATCCCCACTCCATCTAAAACAATCAAAAAGAACTTCATAACTCTCAATATTATATTACATCAACTTCTTCTTTATCCTTTATTCCACTATTCGAAGGAGAGTAGCGAAAAATAAAAAATAATATACAAAGTATCAATAAGGTAAAAACTAATTATACAAAAAGGAGAAAAAGACCATGAAAGATTTTCTATCTGTAGCTATCCAAATAATATCAAGAAATTTTGTAAAAATCTTAATAATCTGTGCTATATGTAATCCTATTTTTACATTATTATCATTATTTACTGTTTTCTTTATACCAACATATTTTTTAGCATTGGTATATCAAAAAGCAAGAGATTACTTTTTAACCGGTGTGGAAGACTTTGATATTGATTTGGACATCCCAAAATTTTACATAGAAGGATTTAAAATTTTCATATCTAGAGTTATAATGATCTTGCCTTTCTCAATCTTCATAATTCTATATATCTGCGGTTCTCTTATTGTTGCTAATATTTTACAAGATCAGTCTCAACAGAATTTTCAAATAGTGTCCATAGTATTCATGATTTCATGGGTTTTGTTGGTTATTATAAGTATGGTGATAAGCCTTTCGGTAACAACTATAAACCTTCTTTCCATAGTTGGGTATAGTATTAGTGGGGATATTATATCAACTGTTAAAAATACTTATAAAATTTGGTTTAGAAATTTACTGTTTTCTGTATTACTCTTTATCATATATCTTTTTGGAGCTTCTGCTTTTTCAACTTTAGTATTACCCGTATTATGTCTATCATTGAGTATTCTGTATTATCTTCCAACCTTGCTATTAGACGTGTTTATTTTTAGTTTTCTAGGTTCAAAGTATAAGGATTTGGTGGTAGATAAGGGGTTAGGATAGGGAGGTGTAGTAAGTGAAAAGCTTATTAGTGATTTTTCTTACTATTGCTTTGATTTTGAACATTTTAGTATTCTCATCTGTCAAAGTATTTTCAGATGCTAGTAACAAGAGTGTCATACTAGTTATAGGTGATGGAATGGGACTGCCTATAATATCTGCATATGAGTACTATAAAAGTGAACATCTTAAAAAGGGTTATAGTAATTTTGCTGAGTTTGATGGAGCGTTTTTGGTAAGGACAAGAAGTAAAGATTACGTTGTTACGGATAGTGCAGCAGGTGCAACTGCTTTCGCTATAGGTAGGAGAGTTCCCAATTATCAAGTTGGGGAATTGCAGGAGGGTAAAAGAATACCAACAATCATGGATATTGCTAAAAGCAAAGGTAAGTCTACGGGAATAGTAGTGGAATGTTCTATAACCCATGCTACTCCTGCTGCTTTCTATTCTTACTCTGCATCACGTAAAGATGACGCAAATATAGCAAAACAACTACTCTACTCTAATCTGGACCTTGTCATCTCCGGAGGATATAAACACTTTGTAGAACATCAAGATAAACTAAAAAGCCTTGGCTATACAGTTCTATATGGAGAGGAGGAGCTACGAGAACTAATACAAACAAACAAAATCACTGAAAAACTTATAGTTTTCACAGCATATGATCACCCACCACAATATAAACAAAGAAAAATAAAGTTAGAAAAAAAGGTAGAATACGCATTGGAAAATCTATCTAGAAATCCAAAAGGATTTTTCTTGTTAGTTGAGGCGAGTCAAATAGATTGGTATGCTCATCAAAATAAAATAATCGAAGAAATAGATGAAATGGAGGATCTGGATTATGCTTTACGAATTATTTTGAATTATGCAAAAAATAATCAAAACACGTTGGTCCTTGTTTTGGCTGATCATGATTGCGGAGGTTTGTCATTGGTCGACTATCAAGCAAAAATATTTACTCCAGAGTTCAAGGTAAAGTACTCATCAGATTATCATGTAGCTGATCATATAGTAGCTTTTTACAAGGGATATCTAAAACCGAAACCAATAGTGGATAACACTGAAGTTTATTATATGCTTCTTGACTACTTGAAATAATCTGCTTTTGAAATGAACTACTTTGAAAAAGAACCTATATTTTTAAGAGATTACAGAAATACTAAACTAAAAGATATTGCTATAATCAAGCAAGATTACGAAATAGATAGTAATGAGAATCAAAGCATATTTGTCCCTATTTGTTGGGATGGTAGTACTGCGGGTAGACCTGGTTCCAGGCTCTGTCCCCAAAAAATAATTCAAAAGTTACTTAACCTAAATTATAATCAAAACTATACAACCGCTCCTGTAATTATGCCTTATGTCAAGGTAATAAATGGGGATAGGTTTACAACCTTCCAAAATATCTCTTTGGCTGTATCTAAGGTTATAAATAAGGGTAAGGTGTTTTTTATTGGTGGTGATCATAGCATTACTTTCCCTATAGTTCAAACCTACCTTAATACCTACAAAAGAATCAATCTCTTGGTTTTTGATAGTCATTTTGATTTAAGACATTTGGAAGAGGGGCATAGTAGTGGAACTTACTTAAATGAAATATGTAAAAATTTCTATGATAAAGTGAAACCTGTAATTATAGGAATAAATAATGCTTACAATCCTGGATATCTCTATGAGGTAGCCAATGAGTATGATGTAAAGTATTTGAGTTGTGAAGATGTTATTTATGGAAGTTTTGATAATGTTTATAGATTCATTACTCAGAACCTAGAAGTTGGATTACCGGTGTATGTAAGTATAGATGTTGATTGTATTGATAGTTCATATATTGATAGTGTAAATTCTTTGAATTGTTGGGGGCTAAGTTTAAGAGAGGTTTATAGGATCTATGAGTATGTAAAAAGAAATTTTGAAATTGTTGGTACTGATTTAGTAGAATCTAATTGTTTAGTTGGTGATGTTGATAGGAGTGTTTCGGTGTTAGCGGAGTTTTTGTATCGTTTGTCGGGATATGGATGAAAAAAGGGAAGACTAGTGGGTAGGTAGAAATAAAAACGGGAGCGGTAGTAGCTCAGTGGTAGAGCACTACCTTGCCAAGGTAGGGGTCGCGGGTTCGAGTCCCGTCTACCGCTATTACTCTCTTGTCTTATCACTTATCCTCTACAAAAGGTAAACACTTTGAATCTATTGCACTATCTTATCTTGTGAAAAACAATTACAAGATAATCTCAAAAAACTACAAATCTCCTTTCGGTGAAATTGATATCATAGCTACAAAAAATAACTGTCTGGTAGCTATAGAGGTTAAAGGTGGGGTTTATCCCCATCAAAAAATAAACAAAACTAAAATCGATAAAATCATAAAAACTCTCCAATTTTTTATTTACCAATCAAAGAACAAATTAAATTATTCTTCCATGCAAATAGATACAATACTCATCTATACAAATGGAAGCAACTACACTATAGAACATATAACTAACATAACAATTTAAATGAACTATTTCCTTTTGTTTTGTTGTCTTAGCTTGATTTTTACTTACGTACAAATTAATTGGATAGGTAAATTATTTATGGTATTCTTGGTCATTTTGATATTCTTGTTTAAATACAAATGGAAGAACCTTAAAGATTTTGTTTTAGGAATTAATTTAGTAATTATAGTGATTCTTGCTGCTTTTGGAGTGTATAGTATATCACAGTTTAAAGCTAAGGAATATATGCAGTTTTATGAATCTGCTAAACCTACAATAGAGGGAGTATATGAATTTAAAATTACTAAACTTAGAGCAACGTATATTCTTCTTGAACATCTAAACTATCATGATTTTTCGTATAAAATTTGGGTTTCTAGGAGTTTGATACTTAATAAAAAGGGTGTTATAGAAGGTTCCGTTATAATGGCTTATATTAGAGCTACCAAGATTAATCATATAGATGACTTTTACTATTCAAACAAAATTATTTATACTGCAAAAAGAATAGACATAGTACAGGTGTGGGGTGAAGGAATTGTTTATAGTGTTAGGAAATACGTTTTCGAAAGTTTAGATAGATTAGGTAGTAGTGGTAGAATTTTAAAGGGTATAGTTTTTGGTTTTGAGGAGTATGGTTATCTTGAAAGAAAAGATTTGATTGAAGCTGGGATATATCATTTTTTTGTAGCTTCGGGGTCGAATATATATCTAACGCTTGGTTTTACCTTTTATGTTTTTAGTTTGATAATCAAAAATAAAATGCTATGTTTTTTAGGATCTATAGCTTCTACTGTTTTCTATTGTATGGTAGTAGGTTTTGATGCGCCTCTATTGAGAGCTTTAATATTTGCGATATTTTCATACTTGTTTATCTTCTATGAGGTAAAGGATGATTTAAGATACTGTTTAGTATGTTCTGGATTGGTATGGATATGTTTTATTTTTATTGACTTCTTTTCTACTTTTAGTCTTAGTTTTAAGTTGAGTATGATGGGGTTTATAGGTACTATTTGGATTTCCAAGCTTATGACGGAGTGTCTTCCTTTGAAAACAAAAAACTTTTTTATTGATAGTGTTATGATAAACTTATCGATATTGTTTTTTAGTTTTCCGATATTTTTAGAGTATTTTGGTGTTTGGTATATGAACGGTATTGTAAATAACATGCTTATGGTATTTTTGATACCTTTTATTTTTTATTTAACGTTTGTATATTTATTTTTTGATGTGACGATATTTTTTGTCAAGCCTATTGCTGAGCTATTTGAATTTGTTGTTATTTATTTAACTTCGATTGAACCAGTTTTTTGGGATTTAAGAGTTGACAAAGTTTGGGTTATCGTTTATTATTTGATTTGGTTAATAGCAGGAAAAATTATTAGCTATCGGAAATTAAAAAATTAGAAGTAAATGTTGGGTATAACCAAAGCATCCAAATTTTTGGGTAAGTATAGGACTGTAGGTTTATTGATAAATCAAGCCAGTTATATTCAACCAGGTTTTATTTTTACGTTGGATTACTTGAGGAATTTGGGTTTTGAGATCAGAAAGGTTTTTGCACCTCAACATGGGTTGTTTCCCATATCCCAGGCTAACATGGTACCTACCTATAGCTACTTCGATGATACTTATAAAGTTGAGGTTGTTAGTTTATACGAAGATGGCTATTGGATTGACAAATCTAAATTAAGTGATATTGAGTGTGTGTTTGTAGATATTCAAGATGTAGGGGCTAGGTATTATACATATGTTTGGACTACTAAGCTTATTTGTGATACCGGGATTGATGTTGTAATTTTTGATAGACCTAACCCTTTGGGAGCTAAAACAAAGGAGGGAGTAATTCTAAAAGAGGAATATTTTTCATTTGTTGGGATGAAAGGGATATATAATAGACATGGAATGACAATAGGTGAAATTCTGGAGGATTATGATAATGTAAGAGTTGTTAGTGGTGAATTTGACAAGAGTTTAGACTGGCAAGAATTGGGTTTGGAATGGATTCCAACTTCTCCGAATATGCCATCTCTTGAAACGGTTTATTTTTATGTAGGTTTTGCTCTTTTTGAGGGTACTAATATAAGTGAGGGGAGAGGTACTACCTATCCTTTCCAAGTGTTTGGTGCTCCTTTTATTAACGAAAAAAAGTTACTCAGTACCATAAACTACTACAAAGATAAGCATAAAATACGGGGAGTTGAATTCTTGTATCATAAATTCAAACCTACATTTGACAAATATCAGAACCAAGTATGTAACGGCTTAAAAATGGTTATCACTGATAAAAAAGTTTTTCATAGCATAAAAACTTTTTTAATCGTCTTAAAAAGTATTGTTGATTTATATCCTGAAGAATTTAAGTTTATAGATCCACCATATGAATATGAGTATCAAAGGAAACCGATAGATATTCTTTGGGGGGACAGTTCTTTAAGGGAAAAGATATATAATGATTTTGATAGCCTTATGGAAACAGTGGTATGAATGACGAAATTGAACTCTGGATTGAGTATAAGGAAAGGTATAATCTTGAAGCAAGAGATGCCCTAATAGAAAAGTACTTAAACTATTCTTATGCTATAGGTATCAGAATATATCGTAAGTACAGTGATTTCCTTAAAATGGATAAAGAAGAGATATTTGGAATAACATCTTTTGCTTTGATAAAAGCAATAGAAACATATGATTATACAAAGAAAATACCCTTTAATAAGTATCTAAGCAAAGTAATGAATTGGTATGTAAAACAAGAATTATCAAAGTATATGAATATTTCAATAAGGGATCAAATGAAAATATTTAAAAAACTAAGCAACAACAAGAATAGTGATATTCTCAAAATTGTAATATCTTTATCTTACAGGAATATGGGCTCTATTGAAGGACATTACCGTAATAGTAAAGACTCTAGTTTAAAGGATATCAGGGAAGTTAAAGAGTATAAGCACGGATTTGAAGAAGTTATAGAGAATAATGAAATTTTGGCAATGATAAATAGTGCAATAGAAAACTTGTTAAATGACAATGAAAAAAACGTTCTAAAGAAAATGTACTATGATAATAAGAAATTGGGTGTGGTATCGTCTGAGATGGGGCTATCTAAACAAAGGGTAAATCAAATTCATAAATCAGCACTTGAGAAAATAAGGAATTTTATAAAGAAAAAGATATATCACTGAAATGTGCTAAAAGGAGTAAGGAAATTTACGATAGAATAATTATTATGAATGGAAAAGATTAAGTCAGTTAAGTTTGATGCATACCTGGATAATTTCATAAGGAATTATAGTATAACTGGCAATTTTAATCCCAGAGAGTTTCAAGAGTTATTATCAAAAGCTACTCTTTCAGAGGATAGAGATTTAAGAAGAGTGGCTTGTAAGATAATAAGAAGGTTAAGGCTAAAAAACTTACTACCGTACATAAGAATCTTATTAAATGATGAGGATCCAGTAGTTAGATCACTTTCATTGCTTGCAATAGCACAATTCAAAGATCAGATGAGTTATTCTAAAGTAGTAGAAGCTTACAATTGTGATAATAAAATGGTAAGGGCTTCTTCTATATTGGCTTTAGGAAGTCTTGATAGACAAGAAGGATACGAGTTAATATACAAATCTTTAAATGATACGAGTGAGGAAATAAGAGAAAACGCAGTTATAGCTCTTTCCTGGATAAATAACCCAAAATCAATACAAACTCTACTCGAACTATATGAAAAAGAAGAAAGTAAAAACATAAAAAATAGAATAATCAAGGCATTTATGATAAATTCAAGTAATGAAATAAATAAGAAGCTGGAGGATATAATTTTTAAAGAAAATGATGAAACGCTTATACTTACTGCTATTAACTCTTTGCTACGTAAAGGAGTAACCAAGTATAACATACTCGCTAATACTATACTGTATAGAAATATTGATCAAAATTTGAAAAATTCTAAATATGTTGAGGGTGATAGAAAACATTTATACTCAATTGTATCCCATAACATCTGGGAGCTAAAATCTATAAATCCGCAGGAGCAAAAACAAATATTCAAGTTCTTAGAAGAGGACCTGGTAAATAAATACTATTTTAGAAGTGAAGAAATAAGGAAAATTTCAATTAGTTCACTTAAAAATCTGGATTCTGATTACCATCAAATAATAATAAAACTTTTACAAACTACTTTATCAACCTATCTAAAGATTGAAGTGATAAACTTTCTTGCTAGTCATAAAGTAGACAAGAATTTGAAGTTTCTGTTACTTGAGTTTTTGTTTGATACTGATAGAATGGTTAGAGAACAGGTTCTATTTGCTGTAATGGATAGTGTAGCACTCAGATCAATTGTAAGCTATGTTAATGATAAGCTATTTTCTCTAGATTATGGTTATCTAAAACTTATAGCCCTCGCTGTGGTTTACAATACCTATAGTACATACTAGAAGCCAATTCGATGCTAGAATTTAAAGGGGTATCTTACATATATCCTAAGGGTTACAGAGCATTAACTAATATAAATATTTTTATAGAGAAGGGTGAGTTTGTTTTTTTAGTTGGTCCTGTCGGTGCGGGGAAAACGACTATTCTTAAGTTAATCTATCGTGAGATACTACCTACGGTAGGAAAAATATTTTTCGAAAATCAAGATATATCTCTCTTAAGTCATCACCAAGTACCCTATTACCGAAGAAGGCTTGGCATTGTTTTCCAAGATTTCAAGCTTCTAAATTACAAAACTGTTTGGGATAATGTTTCTTATCCTCTAGAGGTTACTTTAGTACCTGTAAGGGACATAGTAAAAAGGGTGTTTAGAGTACTGAAATTGGTCGGGTTGGTGGATAAGAGGAGTTTTTATCCCGATGAATTATCCGGTGGTGAGCAGCAACAAGTTGCTATAGCAAGAGCTATAGTTAATAACCCATCCATATTCATAGCTGATGAGCCAACAGGTAATCTAGATTCTAAATCAACAGACAAAATTATGCAAATTATTGATGAAATAAACAAAATGGGAACTACAGTAATAATGTCTACTCATAACCTGGATATCATAAGTAAATTCAATAAAAGAGTGATATATATTCAAAATGGTATGGTTGTTCAAGATACTAAAAATGAAAAAATAAGCGTGATAATAGAAAAAGAGTATTTAGATTCATGGAAATAAACTTTGCTTTTCCTCAAATCTTTATAGCTGGAATAGTTATTTTCCCAATTATCTTTTTATTAATTATTGCCCATTTCTTTTCTAGGAAGAACAGTGTATTTTTATTTACAGAATCTAGACTCTTGGATAGTATAAGTTATAGGAGAATAGGCATAAGAAAGTTAGTTATCTATTTTCTAGAGTTTTTGATTATTTTAATATTGTTTTTAGCGTTGGGTAGACCTCAATATCCCATTAGTTTGCCTGTTTCAGGATATGCTGTAGGTATAATAATTGATATATCTGGTAGCATGATGGCTACTGATTTTTTCCCCTCTAGAATAGCTGTTGCTAAGGATACAGCCAAGATATTTGTGAATAATATTAAAGGTAACTGGGAAGCGTGTTTGGTAACTTTTAATAATAATGTTTTTGTTAATCATAGTTTAACTTCTTCAAGGGAGGATTTGCTTTTAGCTTTAACACAAGTTAATGCAGATTATGGTGGTACTGCTATAGGAGATGCTATAATGACTACTTTAGCAGTTTTAGAGGGTTCTTCAATGCCTCACAAAGTTATAGTTTTGTTAACGGACGGTGAAAATAACTATGGTATGGATCCTATTCAGGCTGCTCAGTTTGCTAAATCAAAGAAAATTCCAATATATTGTATAGGTATGGGTACTCCTGCTGGAACTTACATACCTGGTATACCTTATCCAGTTAGAATAGATGAGGCTACCTTAAAAGAAATAGCGCGTGTAACTGGAGGAGAGTACTATTGGGGGAACAATCCTTCAAACCTGGGTAAAATATATGCTAGATTGGCAGATAAGGTAGGAAAAGTTAAGAAAAATCAAGATATATCCTCTATATTTGCGGGTATAGCTCTTTTTCTACTAATATTAAAAATGCTCATAAATACGTTATTTATAAGGAGTGTAGATGTGTAATGCCTGAACTACCTGAAGCAACTACGATATCAACCCAGCTTTCTGCTCTTATCAAAAATCGGATCCTTTCAAAGCTAATTATTAAAAAAGATTCAATCATAAAGAATGCGTACTTGTTAGAAAATTTGACAGGAAAAGTTTGCCAGGAAGTTAGTAATTATGGAAAAATGGTATATTTTCGTTTTGATAATTATTGGATTATTTTCCATTTAGCATTAACGGGATATTTGGTATATAATCCTCCTCAAGAATTATATGTTAATTCAATATGTGAATTTTACTTTGATAATGATGTAGTTGTTTTTGGAGCTAAGAGAATGTTTGAAAAGATAATAGTTTATGATAGATATCCTTTTGATAAGTATGGACCAGATTTTAGGAGTATAAAACCATTGGAATTCATAAAACTTATGACCAAGCATAGCAAGCCTATAAAAGTTGCTCTTATGGATCAAAATATTATTGCAGGAATTGGGAATATATATGCTTGTGAAGCATTATTTAAAGCGGGAATATTACCAACCAAAAATACAAGAAATATTACTGCACAACAATATCATAAATTATACAACTGCATAAAAGAAATAATAAACAAGGCTATTGAGAAAAGGGGGTCAACTATAAGCGATTACATAGATGCATTTGGGCAAAAAGGAGAATATCAAAATTATCATCAAGTATATGGTAAGAAAAACTGTCCTGTATGTAATTCTAAGATCAAAACCACGCAAATACAGGATAGAATAACGTATTTCTGTTCAAACTGTCAGCAATAGGATAATGGAGACCTTGAATTGTATTAACCGCGTAATAAGTAAGCTTGATATCTTACTTCAACTAGTTATAGAGAATCAGCAAATTGGAAGGATAAGTTTGGAAGAATTTTTAGAAAAATGTTTTGAGATAATTAAAGAATGCAGTCTAGCCCAAAAAGTATATTTCTCCTTATCCAAACCTGATAAAGATCTTTTCTATGAGCTTAGTATAAAAGATGAGGTTATTGGATATATAGTTTTTGAAGGTTCAGTTGATAAAACGATATTGGACATAGTGGCTTACAGTATAAGGCATGTAGTACTGATTTTTATTTCTTTAGATGAGCTTTATTCTTCATTATCCAGGCTAAATTACATTAGTAGTAGGTTCAATACTTATAGGAAAGCTTTTTATGATATTTCAAGAGCTATGTTATTTTCTCTTTCCGAAGAGACGATTTTGAAAATAATATGTCAGACTACTCAGGAAATAATTTTATGTAGCTCCTGTGTAATATTTTTCAGAAATAAGGTAGTTTATAGTGTTTCGAATAATTTGATAGAGCAGGAATTGAATTTTGTTATTCCAGAGCTAAAGAGTAAGTTGGATAAAAAGTTTGAGGTTTTTTATGCTGAACAACAGGTATTAAAGCTGGATAGTGTATATCTCAAGCATCTAAAGAGTGCGTTGATAAAAAGATTTAATGTTCCAATGTTGGGAAGTGGAACATTCATACTTCTATTTACTAGGGATATTGACCTGTCTGTTTTGGATATTGATTTTTTATCAACGGTTACAAGTAATATAGCAACTGTACTTGAAACCAGAAATTTATTTGAGCAATTGGCTATAAAGAATAGATTTTTAGAGAAACTTTTCATAGGGTCTACCAAATTATCTGAAGTTAACTCTTTTGATGAACTTTATCAATACTTGTATAATGTTACAAGGGATATATTTTCTGTAGGAGATTTTATTATCTTTGCAAGAAAAAAGGGGGATGTATTTAAAACGGCTTACATTAGAATATCCAATCCCAAGCTATATAGCTTTATAGAAGCTTCTGAACTATCGATTTTAAGTATACCTGAGGACTTATCTCAAAGATTTAGTTCTTATAAATCGCTTATAGTTTTTAAAGATGACGAATATAAGAACGATTTGATAAGATTTTTTGACTTAATATTCCAACGTCCTTACATAGTTATACCAATTATAGAGAAAAACACTATAACTTCACTCATTACTTTTGATGTAAAGTATCAGTTTTTAGTGACTTATCATGGTATACTTGACATTCTCTTGAATCATCTATCTGTTATGTTTTCTTATGTATTTTCTAGAGTTAGTGCATATGAAAAATTATTAGCTAAATCAAATGAGAGTGGTATAATTAATAAGGTAATCTTTGAGTATTCTTCTATCAGGGATATAAACGTTTTGATAAGTAGTATTGTCAAGGAGATAAAGAACTTGGTTAATTACTCTTTACCTGTGTTTGCCTACTACAAAAACGGTAATATTTTGGTAATGAAAACATTAGATCATTACAAAAGTCTTGTAAATACTGTAGTTGGTAATTTACCGGATTTAATTCTCAAAAAAATCAAAGAGAGTGTATCACTAACGAGTAAGGGGAAATTTAAGCCAATTTTGATTAATAATCTAGAGTTATTTTTTGATAATATAAATGTCTATGATTTTGTGAAAAAATCGGAGATAAAGAGTTTACTGATTCTTCCAATGAAGAGTGAAGTTTTTGATCTGCAGCCCTTGATTATGGTGTTTAGTTTATCTTCTAGATTTGAACAAGAATACATTGAATTACTCTATAGTCTAGCTAATCATTTTAGTATTTTTTTTGAAAATGCATCAATTTATTCTTTCTTGGAGGAGAGACTTAAAGCTACGGATATACTTTATAATTTCCTTAGGATAGTAACTTCTGTTCTAGATCCGTATAATGTCATTATGAATGCTAAGGAATTCATTCAGGAGCTTTTAAAACCGGAAGTATTTTATTTTATTCTTAGAAAGTATAATTCATTTGAGGTTTTCTATGCTCATCCGGATTCTCGTGAAGTAGATTACAGGTCTATAACTAAAGCTCTCGGATTAATGGGAAGTAATATTACTATAATAAATCAACGTAATGTTTCTGTTGATAAGAACTTCAAAAAGATTTGGAATGAGATTAGTAAAGTTTCCAAGGGTGATCTTAGGCAGATAATTACACTGCCAATAGTTTATTTGAGGGAGATTTTAGGATATATAATCTTAGGCACGGCTAGAGATAATATTGGAGATATGGGAATGTTGATCATTAATAATATACCTTATGTACTTGCTACTCCCTTGAAAAATTCTATGGTTATGCAAGAGCAAGTTGAAATTTCCAATATTATTCGACAAGCTCTCACCACAAAAGTTGACAAAGTTAGTCTATGTGATACTAAAGTCGAGCTTAGATATAAGCACGTTGCTTCGAGAGAAATAACAGCTGATTGGTTGGAGGTGGTTAACAAAAAAGATAGTCTGGTTTTAGTTGTAGCTGATGTTTCTGGTAAGGGTGCAAAGTCTGCTATATATACCGCTCAAGCAAAATTCGCAGCTAAATCACTTTTTTATTCTCTTGAGGATTTCCAGATGGCGGTAAATCAGCTAAATCAAATCCTTTCCTCTACTGTAGAGGACAATACATTCATAACTATGCTTGCTGTTAAATTATATAAAAAAGACGGAAAAATCTTTTGTGAATATGTAAGTGCTGGTCATGAACCACTTATTGTTATCAAAAAAAATCGTCAAGTATTAACTCTTTCTACTAGGGACATACCACTTTGTATTGATCAACACTATCAGTATTCGTCTTCTATCTATCAAATAGAAGAAGGGGATATTCTTTTCTTGTATACTGATGGAGTAATTGACATTAAAGATGAAAAAGGGAATAGTTTTGGCAGGGAAAGATTAATCAAGTTGCTAAGTACATTACCATGCGAGAATTTAAAAGAACTTGTAGACAAAGTTTATGTAGAGGTTATGAAGTTTAGTACTGCTCCATTAATGAATCCTCCTGATGATATTACGCTTGTTTTTGTAAAAGTGTGAATTGGGTGGAAGGGGGAGAGTAATATGTATGAATGTGCTATAATAGGTGCGGGAGCTGCAGGACTTACTGCTGCTATTTATGCTTCCAGGCTAGGACTAAAAACAATAGTATTCGAAAAGCAGTTGCCTGGTGGGCAACTACTACTTACTAACGAAATAGAAAACTATCCCGGACACATAAAAATAAGTGGACCTGAAATAGCTAACATCATGTATCAACAGGCTCTTTTGTCGGGTGCTAAAATAAATACCCTTGAAGAAGTTGAAAAAATTCAAAAAGATGATAAAATAATAACGATTACAACTTCAAATGGTACATATCAATCTTTAAGCTTAATTATAACTGCTGGTATGAGCCATAGAAAACTTGGTGTAAAGGGAGAGCAGGAGTTTGCAGGTAAAGGTGTTTCTTACTGTGCCTTGTGTGACGGACCGTTTTTCAAAGGTAAAACATTAGCTGTTGTTGGTGGTGGAAATAGTGCATTG
>JBCNVB010000025.1:0-151672 GCA_039630415.1 bacterium
GGATAAAAAATAATAGCTACCCTGATCTATTAGTTTTCTAATAAAATGAGTTTTATCAACGTAGTAATAATTGTCGGTTCTGATTTTTTCAAACGAACTTACACCAATCGGAAGTTTTTTATTCACATTAATACAATATGTCGTGGGAGTCTAAAAATCCTGGACAGAAGTTTGACACAAAAGAGGAATATAAATGTTTAATCTTCTACAAAATCCAAGTCTCTACCAAAAGTTTCTTTTATAAAAATCAAAGCAAACAAAGAAAGGCCGAAAAATAAACAAGTCATTAAAATAGCAGATCCAACAAAACCAATAATAGATTTCAAGTAAATAAAGACTGAACTTATAACAAAAACTGAACCTCTAACGAAATTGGGTAATGTATTGACTACTGTCGATCTTATATTGGTTCCAAAATTCTCTGCACCAACTACCAAAAACAATATCCAATAACCCGAAGCAAATCCCAATAGAAAGTTGTAAAAATAAAACATATAAACATTGAAATTTGCAAAAAAGTAAAGGAAAACTAAAATAACTGATAACAAATAGAAAAACACGATAGCTTTTTTTCTACTTCTTAACTTTTGGGTCAATATTCCAGCGAAAATATCACCCATAGACACCCCAAGATAAGCAAACATAATACTATTAGCAGCTATAACAGTTTGCTTTATATTTATTGCCTGAGCAACCTCAGGAGAAAATGTTATCAAGATTGAAAAAACAAACCAAATCGGAACACCTAACAAAAACACTAAAACATATCTCAAAAACCTATCCCATCGATTAAATAACAACAATATGTTTCCCTTAGAAACATCTTCTTTCTGTTTCTCAAATATGTTGCTCTCGACAGTCTTGGAAATAAACAGTAGAAGAATAAATCCTAAAACACCGCCAATAAGATACATAGTTCTCCAGTGGAAAAGATGAGATATAAGAGAAGCGACAACAGCACCCAACAATCCAAAAGAAGCCATAACAGCATTAGCAAATCCTCTCTTTTCTTTGTCAACTATTTCAGATATTAAAGTTACAGCAGCACCTAACTCACCAGCTAACCCCATCCCCACAAAAAATCTCAACACCCCATACCAAAAAGCATCCTGTACAAAAGCATTCAATATATTACCCAAAGAAAACATAAAAATTGATGCAAACAAAATAAATTTTCTACCTATCCTATCACCTAAAATACCCCAAACAATTCCCCCTACCAACATTCCAATCATTTGAATATTTAATAGCAAAGCACCTAAAGACATAAAGTCATTAAAACCTATACTCCTAAGAGCATCACCTATTATACCTAGACTTTCCAAAAAACTATCGATTTTTGACTGCTCATGATATCCCAAACCTTTCAAACTAGGAACTCTTAAGATACCAAAAAGAGATAGATCAAAAATATCTACAAAATATCCAAAAGCTGCTACGAATATTGTGAAATTTATTAGCCTTTTATCCATTAAATTAATGCTTCTTAATTATCATCAAAGAAAAAGTCATCAAAATCATCATCTATCCTGGATTTCGTCTTATTCTTACTCTTATTACTGACAAATTCATCATCTTCAAAATCTTCAAAACTATCAAAATCATCTATATCTTTTTGGGTTTTCCTTTCGTACTTATCAAATTTTTCAGATCTTTTTTCTTCTTGCTTTCTGTCAAAATCAGTTTTTTTATCTTGTTCTGGCTTTTTATCCAACATTCTGAATGATTCTACTACGATTTCATATACTTTTCTTTTAGTTCCGTCCTGAGCTTCGTAGTTTCTGGTTTGTATTCTGCCTTCTATCATTATAAGTCTACCTTTAGTTAGGTATTTGGATGCTATTTCTGCTTGCTTATCAAAGGCTACGATATCAAAGAAATCGGTTTCTTCATTAGCTCTGTCAACAGCTAAGGAAAAACTGCTTACTGCTTTTCCCTGCTGAGTATATTTCAGTGTAGGTTCTTTTACAACTCTACCTATCATCAATACTTTGTTGTACATAGTTTCATTTTTTGTGGGATTTATATACCGCTATTACCCACCTAGCGGATGTTTATAACATCTTTTTGTAATATTAAGCTTTCGGTAAGTTTTTCAAATAGCTTTCCTCTTTCTTCAGCGGATTGGAATTGATCAAAGCTAGCTCCTCCAGGAGCTAATAAAATAGCTATAGCATCGTAGTAATCTTGCTCTTGAAAAGCCAAATCCACAGCCTTACCAAAAGCTTTCTCCAAATCATCAAAGGCATACATATACTTCAACCCCAACTTAGCAAAAGGATTGATAAACAAATCAGAGTACTTACCAAAACTAATCAATCCTACTAAATCTTTGTAAATATCCACTCCTAATTCATCCAACTCTTTCCAAAATTCCTCTCTATTAGTGTACTTGGGAACCCCACCAACAAGAAGTATTATCCCATACCTGTTAACCTTATTTACATTAAATAGTCTCTTAACAGTAAATACACTTGATCTAGTAGCAGCTAAATTAGTAGCTTTGCTGTCATTATAAAATTGTATTTTTCCGAGTTTACCAACTAATCTTAACCTATAATCTAGTGGTACAAAGTTGTCTATAACCTCTATAACCTTACGCATATCTATTTCTATTTTCTTTATTACCCTTGAGTAGATAAAGAATGCAAGCAGAGAAGGTACAAGATTCTCTAAATAAATCCCATCATACCTAAAAATCTCGTTACTTATTTTATTCAGGGGCAACGAAAAAACTACATTGGACTTTTTGTAATTTTTTATGTTTATTTGATTAGCGTCGATGCTAGCAACATAACCTATTTCAGAATTATTTTTTAACTGTTTAATACTTTCCTCATCAAATGGCCCATTGAAAAAGTAGTTTATAGTTGACTTAAGTCTGTTCTTGTCTAAAGATTTTATTGTATTGTAGTCGTTTGCATTGATAATGCAGAAATCCTTCTTGAGTTGGAAATATAACAGTTTCAATTTAGATTGTATATAGTCTTGCATATTTTGGTGTCTATCAAGGTGATCAGGCTTTATGTTAGTTATGACTGATATATGTGGTCTGATATTGTTAGTCATTTTGAGTTGGAAAGAGCTAATTTCCAGAACTATGGTGGGATTACTAACGTTCGAGCATTCATAGCAAATTTCAGAAAAAGGATAACCTATGTTACCACCTATAAACACGTTTTTGTTTAGGTGAGAATCAATGAATTTGTATATTAGTGTTGTTACAGTACTTTTGCCATTAGTGCCAGTAATACCTATAATAGTTTTGTTTTTGGATAAAGTTTTATAGGCCGCCTCTATTTCTGATATAACAGGAACATTTACAGATTTGGCAAACTCGATGATGGGATGATCAAATGGAACACCAGGACTTACTATCAGAAATCTATAGTTTTTTATCTCATTTATAACATACTGTGGCTGTTTACCCAGGAATATTTCATTAAAATATGGCCTATATTCTTCAGGTATATATAGGTTGTAGTTATCATCAAATCCTTTTACCTTAAATCCTAGTTGATGGTAAAGTTTAGCGCTACCTAATCCGCTTTTGGATAATCCCAATATTCCGATCGAGTCCTTTTTTACTCTCACGATTATATCCTCCCCGTAACTGCCATTAAGGTAAATTTGATTATTTTAGTTATTCTCGGTATTCTTTTTAAATCAGTAGCAAATCTATACATCCATTCTAGTCCCATTTTTCTAATTATGAATGGTGCTCTTTTAAAAACCCCTGCCCAAACATCAATGCTTCCACCTATACCTATTCCAAGATTAAACTTTAATGCATTCATATTTTGATATATCCATCTTTCCTGCTTTGGACTACCCATACCAACTAACAATACTTCTGGCTCTAATCTATTTATTTGCTGTATTAATGGCTCAGAGCTTTCAAAATATCCATCATGAAAACCAACAATATTACTCTGAGGATACTTTTGTTTAAGATTATTAACTGCTTTCACTATGTTCTCTTTCTTTGAACCTACAATAAAAGTTCTATATCCTTTTTCAATTATCTTTTCTGCTACCTCTATCCCATTTAAAGGACTAACCTTAATACCATTTTTCTTAGAGAAAAGATAACAAATACCTACTGAATCCAAGATTACCGTAGAATTACTAACTATTTCTCTAAATTCCCGGTCCTTTATCGAATCCATAAACATCTCAGTATTTAAAGTTATCAACATTTCCTTTTGACCGTTTGATATCAGATTTTTCAGGTTTTCTTCTACTTCTTCAAACGAAAACAAAACTTTTTTAAAAGATAGATGGTTAAGTGTATTCAAATTTTTCTGCATCTAGTTCCCCAGGGAGTATCTTCAAGTATGTATCCCATGTTGTTTATAGTTTGTCTTATTTGATCAGCTAGTTGATAATTTTTTTCTTCCCTAGCCTTTCTTCTTTGATTTATTAAATCCAGAATATCTTGGGGGATTGGAACTACATTGTCTAAATCTAACCCAAACACACTATCCGCTTTTTTAACCAGATCAAGCAAATAACTCGCTTCTCCGTACCTAAATAATTTAGGGTTCTTATTTAACAGTGAAAAGAATTCATTGGATAAGTCAAATAAAGAAGCAATAGCCTTAGGAGTGTTTAAGTCCTCTCTTAGCGAATTTTCAAAATTATCAATAAACTTTTGTCCAATTGTTTTTATTTGAGGGTCTACATACTCTGTAGTCTCATGCTGGTAGTAATTTTTTATGTCTATGAGAGTATTTACAAAAGCTTTAAGGGTATTTAAGGCATTTTCAGAACCTTTTAGGTTTTCAAAAGTGAAATTAAGCTTGTTCCTGTAGTGAGTTTGCAAATATAATAACCTTAATGATAGAGGATTTGGAATATCTTTGATGGTTATGATATTGTTAAGAGATTTACTCATCTTTTGGTTTTCTACAAGAAGATGATTAACATGGAACCAATAGTTGGCTAACTTTTGTTGGTATGCTGCTTCAGACTGTGCTATTTCGTTTTCATGGTGTGGGAAGATAAGATCTATCCCTCCGGCATGGATATCAAACGGTTGACCTAGATATTTTCTATTCATTGCACTGCATTCAATATGCCATCCTGGTCTACCTTTACCTATCTCACAATCCCAAAAAACACCTCCATCTTCCTTATCATACGCTTTCCACAGGGCAAAATCCGCAGGGTCATCCTTTTCATACTGATCCACTTCTACTCTAGCTCCAACTTTCAAACTGCTCTTACTTATTTTACTTAGCTTACCATACTCAGGAAACTTTGTAATCGAAAAATATATACTTCCATCCTCAGCTTTGTATGCTATGCCTTTTTCCAACAAAATTTTTATCATCTCTACCATCTCTGGTATATGCTCAGTAGCCCGCGGATAGTAATAAGCAGGCTTTATATTTAACCTTTGTATACTTTCAAAAAAGTATCTCTCATAAACCGAAGTATATTCTTTCAAAGAAACACCCTTTTGACCTATTGCTTTTATTATCTTATCATCAACATCGGTGATATTGATTATAAGCTTAACCTTATATGAAAAGTATTCCAGTGTTCTTCTAAGTATGTCTACACATGTAAAAGTTCTTAAGTTACCTATGTGGGGATAATCATATACAGTAGGCCCACAGGCATAGATACCAACATATTCAGGGTTAATAGGAATGAATTCCTCTATTGTTCCACTTAAGGTGTTATACAGCCTCATTTGGAGATTATACAAGTTGTAGTAATTCTTCTAGTACTACTAATTCAGATCCTGCATTTACCATTTCTTTTATTGCTTCTTCACTGTCATTAGGTTTCAAATCTACACCTTTGATAGCATCAACCAGTAGAAAAACTCTATACCCCAGTTTCAGAGCATCCAGAACAGTATTTTTTACACAGTACTCAGTTGCAACTCCACAAACATATAAATTTTTTATGTTCATTTCCTGTAACTTTTGATGCAATTCAGTTTGATAGAATCCAGAGTAAGCTTCTAAGTCTTTTTGATAAGCTTTGGAAATCATTAAGTAGTTAGATCGTGGTATTATAATTGAGGGATGTATTTGAGCACCGAAGGTATTTTGAACACAGTGTCTAGGCCATATTCCTCCGTTTTCTCTGAAAGAAATATGGTCTTCTGGATGCCAATCTCTAGTGTAAACTACCAACATTTTCTTTTCCGTAAAAAGTTTGATGTATTCATTAATTATGGGTATTATGGTGTCGGAGTTGGGTACTTCTAGTGCCCCACCAGGTAAAAAATCATTCTGCATATCTACTACTATTAAACATGCGTTTTCCAGCTTTTCTATTCTCATTTATCTCCCTCCTTGGAAAGTTCAGGTATTCCATTCAAGAATGAAGGTCACTGGACCATCGTTGACAATGCAAACTTCCATATGAGCCCCGAATACTCCTACTTTTACTTTATTCCATTTCTTTTCAAACTTTTCCTGCAGCTTATTGAATAGCTCTATTGCTTTTGTATACTCTAAAGCATTATCAAATGAAGGTCTTCTTCCTCTGGATAGATCACCATACAACGTAAACTGCGAAACTAATAAAATCTCCCCATCAACATCAATTAATGACAAATTCATCTTACCGTTTTCATCCTCAAATATTCTCATGTTTAGGATTTTATCAACTAGCTTATCATAAGTTTGGGATATATTAGGGTAATCGTTCTTAGTGAACCCAACCAACACGTTTATACCTTTTCCTATCTGAGCAACAATGTTCTGATCAACCTTTACATATGAACTAGATACTCTCTGTATTACAGCTCTCATATATAAACTCCCTACATTCTAGATAGTATTTGTAAAAACTCTCACTGTATTTAACTTTATTTTCTGGTATTTTTTCAATAATTCGAAAAGCCTCCTGCTTATTACCATTCAAAAATAACAAATTAGCTAGACTAATTTTGAGTAGTAAACCAGAGTCTACGTTAAAAAGTAAGTTTTTTTTAGGGAACGGATAGATCGGTATTATTACACCCAGGTATTTGGTCGAAATAGTACTTATGTTTTGTATTATTTTCAAAGCTTTATCATATTCATTTTGAAGCCAATGCAAACAAGCAAGGTTATAAGATGAGAGAAAATCGTTAGTTTTGATTTGGTAACTTTTGGTTAGATTTTGTTTTGCTACTTCGTAGTCTCCCTTAACCATTGCAACAAAACCCAAATTATTGTAATAATCATTACTAACCGCCATTATGGGTGTTCTAAGAATATTATAGGCTAAATCAATATTGACCCTAATAGCATTAAAAACAACTTCCATAAGCATATCTAAGATTTGTCTAGAATCATGCTCAAATATCACCAAGTCACTAATCTTAACACCACTTCTATTTAGAATTGAGATGATTGTTTGCTTAGAGTATATTTGTCTAGAATACGAGCTTGAACCCCTAATTTCAAATAAAAAATACCTATTATCAACCTTAATACCGATAACCCTTTTATCCATTAATAAAAAAACAAAACAGAGTGGATATATACTAAGCATATTTTCTGGATTTGTTTCTTCTAAAGAGTAATTTTCCATATCCGGTATTTGACTAACAGAACCTATAAAATAGACCTTGTCGATAATTTTCTCTAGAGCTTTTAATATCTGATTTACCCTAAGGTAATCCATATCAATGATTGTATTTTCAATTTCCTTGGAAGATAAACCATAAATGATTTTATACTTGTGGTATATTCTATCAAAGAGTTCCATCTCGTTAAATATTTTGTAAGGGTTAGAAGAGTTGTAAGGATCCATAAGAAAATATAGGTATGAATTAATCTGATCTTTATCTGGATAAAAATCAATATTTGGCTCAACATCTAGATTATCCTCTAAGTAGCTTAGAATTGAACCTACAAAAGATTTGTTAAAACTTACTTTTTGCTGATAATGTTGACATATTTTGTGCAGGATGTATATTTCGAAGAAGTTGTTAGAAACAAGTTTTAGAGAGTTTACCCAAAAGCCGGAAGAAAATCCCTCTCTTAGGTTTTGATTCGATAAAACAACAAATGATAGTAGATTAATTCTGTAATGCTCTTCTAATTTATCGAGATTTATAATGTTTATATCAGGATTTAATTCTTTCCAAACACCCGGATCTATAGTAGAAACTACAATAACATTACCTTGAACATGTTTTACTAAATTTCTACATTCTAAATAATCACTGCAGTTAATCACAACATTTTGTGACTGTTGATCGATCCTAGAACAGTATTTGTATCCCAGTTGATTTACGATTTCGTTGGTGATGAACTTTGAAGCTTTTTCACTATTGGTATGGAGTAGCGTTAGTTGGTTACTTTTTATTAGTAACTCGAGCATTGGGTTTGAGATATAGGGGAGGGATAAGCGGTAGACGGGACTCGAACCCGCGACCTCCTGCTTGGAAGGCAGGAGCTCTACCACTGAGCTACTACCGCTCCAACTTATTTATTCTAAAAACCCTACACTACCTCCTCCTATTTCCTTAACATACCCAGGATTTCATTCGAAATTATCACAATATTATAAATGGAGACAAAATTTAACATTTTTTTCACATATATTTAAAAGATCAACAAAAAACATATAAAAAAAAGATAAGCGGGGGTAAATGAATAGGTTATGGACAGTACGAATGTAAATAGATTAAAAAATACTCAAGCATCTTTTGTCGGTAAACCTCAAGGAAATCTACTAAAACAGCAAATAAGTCAAAATAAAGATTCAACCACAATACAACAAGAAATAAAACAAAAGCAAGAAAAAGAGCTTCAACAGGAACAGCAACTAAAAGAACAACAACAAAAAGACAAAGTCCAACAATCTCAATTATCCAGAATTAATCTGCTAAAAACACAACAAAAACAATCCTCTCAAACCCAACAACCACTATACAAACAAGAACTACAAACACTAAAAGGTGTACTAAGAAACTGGGTAAATGGAATGCTTAATCCATCCTCAAACTTTAATTTAATGCAAACACAAAATCCAACAGAAAATACAACCCAAAGATTCGTCAATGCCTGGCTCAATTCAGATAGTAAAGCAATCCAAAATCTAGAAAGACTGCTTAACCTACAATTGCAACTACAACCCAACAATGCCGAAGCATACGTAAAACTACAATTAGTCAAATTAGTCAAAGATGCCAAAAAAATGGTAGAAGAATATTCAGAAACTAGAAACGATCCTCATGTTTCCTATAAAGATGCAGAAGAAAATCAACACTGTATCATAACCGCAGGTATGATGGCCACCGCAATTAACAGACTAAGACGTAAAAAGAATAAGTCCTATACAGACATAAGAGAAGAAATGAAAAAAGAACTAAAACTAGAAAACATAAATGAAAATAAATCATACTACGAAAACATATCAAGAGCTAGAAAACTCCTAAAAGAAGCAGAAAAGGAACTTTTTGAAGCTATCAAAAACGGTGCCGATCAAGAAACCGTAAACAGAATAATAGAAAAAGTATCAGATATATACTCACTCCTATCAGAACTATACAAACGATGATGAACAAAATTATAAAACTGGTACTTATAATAATCCTTCTGTTTGAATTAGCAACACCCATAAGCTTTCTAACAATACCGGAAGAAGAAACGCCTCAATCCCAAGAAACAGAATATAAACCCAAAGACTTATCCAATCAAAAAGATAAATCTCAAACACAAAAACCAAGAAAAAATAACAAAAAATCATACAAACCTGACTCTGTCGACCAATCTCATCAAAACTATCAAATATATCCTCAACCCCCATCGATAAGTAACCAGCAATTCACAATAGACAATCAACAATATACTTTGAGATTAAAAACTACGGATCCCAAAGGTATTCTAGTACAATCACAAGTGATCATTCAGACTTCGTCACAAAAACAATATAAACAAGTTGGACACACCTTTGAATTTAAAAACCTTGAAAAAGGTAAAGTAATAATTTCTGTAATTCCAAATGCCTCATACCTACAGACTATAAACATAAACACTGAAATTCATCAAGACTCAGACATATCCATAACCTTACCACCCTCAGAATTCAAGGTGTTACTAATCATTTCAGACACTAGTGGTGTTTCCTATCCACCTCTGAATAAGCTTAATTACAAAATATACTTGAACAATACAGAATACAGTAAGTTCAAATATCAAAACAATACAATCATCATACCAATAATTTCTCAAAAATCTCAATCCTTGGAAATAGATAAACTTACCCAAGAAGAGATATCAAGAAAGATTAAACTAGTACCAATTCTCCCGACCATAGAAATTGCATTCAAAGATAACAAAGACTACTATGATTACGTATCAAGAGTAAAATTAACTCCTGAGTTAGTAAGGAATAAATATCCACAGTATAAAAGATTGATAATTTTAGAGAAAAAGCAAATATCTGAATATCTGAAACTTATACCTTTGTTTTTAATACTTACAGTACTGTCAATTTTAGCTTTTCTGAGTATGAGACTAATACCAACTTTGATTCAAAAATTAAGACAAAGTATGGTAAAACCAAGTCCATCAAATAAAAAACTATCATTAAGGTCCATGTTAAAATCATCTACTTCGAATGAATCATCTGTATCAATTCCAGTAACAATTCCTGCAACTTTACCATCTCAACAATCACAACCCACTTCCAATTCTAGTTCTATTTCAAATCCGATGGTAGGAGATTATGTTCTTTTGGAAAGAGTAGGAAGTGGAGCTACTGCAGTAGTATATAAAGCCCAAAATATAAAAAATAAATCAATCGTTGCTCTAAAACTAATACATAAACATCTATTCACAGAAAGCTGGTTCAAAGAAAGAATAGAAAACGAAATACAAATAAACAAAATACTTTCTCATCCAAACATAATAAAAATTCTAGACTATAACCTTGAAAATGATCAACCCTATTTAGTTTTCGAATTCGTACAGGGTAAAAGTTTGACAAAAATACTAGAAGAAAAGAAAAAATTACCCTTAGATAAAGCCTTAAACATATGGATCCAAATTTTGGAAGCTCTAGATTATGCTCATCAAAAAGGAATAGTCCATCGTGACCTTAAACCAGATAATATCCTAATTCAAGACGAAAAAGTAAAGATAACAGACTTTGGAATATCCAAAAAAATCAATAAAACACTAAATATAACCCAAGAATTTGTAGGTACCCCCTGGTATATGTCACCAGAACAAATAAAAAATCAGAAAGTAGACAATAGAAGTGACATATACTCTCTTGGAGTAATAGTTTATCAAATGCTAACAGGAAAACTACCTTTCGACGCTTCAGAAAATATTTACGCTATCTTCAAGGCTCACATGTTTGATACTCCAATAAGTACCAACCTTACCTTCGAAGATACCTATGTACCACCAGATATAGAGAAAATAATAAGAAAAATGTTAGAAAAAGAGCCCAAAAAAAGATATCAATACTGCCAGGAAATAATTCAAGATTTAACTCCCTACATAATCACTTTCTCTAAAAAATAGCAATGATGACACCTATCGAAAAAATAGGTTCCAACATTTACAAATTAACATTAGGTCCATTTTGGACTAACAATTATCTAATCATAAAAAATAACCAATCACTGTTAATAGATTGCACTAGTAGTTATGAAATTTGTGAACTAATAAAAAGCTTGAATTGCCAGCTGATAGGAATTATTCTAACACATGGACATATAGATCATACCTCAGCTGTAAAAAAAATATCCCAAAAGTTTAATTTAATTCCCTACATGAATAGCCAGGACGATATACAACTAAAGATAGCTATGGAAACTTACCAGGAATATGGGTTTACTGAGTATGAAATGTTTGAATATCAACATATAGATGAAGGTGATTTGATAATTGGAGATTTTAGGATAAAAGTTATACATACTCCTGGTCATACACAAGGAAGCTGTTGCTTTCTGTATGAAGATATTCTCTTTTCCGGTGATACAATTTTTAGAGAATCTATAGGAAGAACAGATTTGCCAGGTGGATCATTTGAATTAATTTTATCAAGTATACATAGTAAAATACTTCCGCTAGATGATAATATTTTAGTTCTTCCAGGACATGGACCAATTACTTCTATCAAACACGAAAAAAAATATAACCCCTTCGTAAATGCTTATTCGTAGATTACTAGTAAATAGGTATAAACTTACCCGAACGATCTATCCCGATGTTTATACCCACTATTGGTAAAGCTTTTAAATAAGCATAAATATAAAACTGTCTAACAGTACTCCTGTAAACCAAGTAACTAACCCAGCAATGATTATCTTTAACCAAAACAAAATCGATATAGTCAATCTTATTTGTGAAAGTATTATAGTTTAGCCAAGCAGTAAGTCTAATATCCTTAGTAACATACCAATCCACATTCGTGTTTATATTACCCACTTTTCCTCTCCTAAAATCATAACTAGTAATAATACTTGCATAAAATTTTTGGGAAGGAAAATACTTTAAGTTTATGGATATAGGAGAAATTATTCCCCGGTTAAGGTTGTAGCTAGTAGATAAGTTCAGGTCGAAAGTTTTATTATCAAAGACAGATAAGTTAGCAGTTAAGTTTTGATAAGTTCCCGTAAAATCTGCAAATATTGGAGCAAAACCTTTACCAAAATTATATGTATAGTTGATACTCAATCTAAATGACTTTTTGTTTATAGATAAATTCGAATTGAACGAATTGACATATGAAGCATGAAAATTTCTATCAGCATAGTATTTACCTGTATTGTAAAAATTTTGTTTGAAAAAACCAGTTGTAACCCAAGAAATCCCTTCACCTTTGATATGATTTATCACATAATTAACCAATATGTGATACTTTGTTGTTTTTCTTTTAAATGAAGGTTCAGTATACTTACCAATAAAAAATGAAGGAGATAAAGTTACCCTATCTTTGTATTTTATGGGTCTATTGATTACAATTAAAACTTCTGGAAGTTTATTGACTCCAAAAAAACCAAAATTATTCTTAGTGTTGTCTATCAATAGTGAAATGTTATACAATTTAGAATTGTAGTAGAGTGAGAAATTTAGATTTTCATTAACCTGATGTGTATTTGTAAGAAAATACGTGTTCGAATTTTCTACCCAATTCAATGTAAAATTCAAATTTTTAAAATTACCCGCAACATTTAAAAATTGATTGGAAGAACTAAAATATCCCTCAGTAGAAGTTCTATTAGCATTATAGTTTATATTTATATCCTTAATGGTTGTAGTAATCCCATAAGAAATTGTTTCATTTAAGGGAGACACAAAGTTTCTGTAGATAGACCTGTTACTAGAATATCTGAAATAGGCAGTAGTATTTTTGTAGTATAAATTTATGTCAGAATTTATATTTCTGTACCCACTACCGTATTTTTTATTATTGTTAACAAACAAGTAATTTCTAGTTTCTATTTTTATATCACGAATATTGAAAGAAAAAAAGTTAGATATACCGTAATACAAGCCAGTTTTCTGAGCATATTTAGATAAAATTCTACCATAGTTAGTATTTGAGAAGTAATAATCTATGTTACGGATAATGAAGAATCCATCAACTTCATTGTATCCAACTTGAGGAAAAACTGAAGTATCTTCTTGGGGTAATCCCCTGGGTAATTTTTTTCTCTTTAAGGGTATTATCAATTTCCTATATCCCAACACCTTTTTTTTGTATAAAAACAGTTTAGAGCTTGTTAATATCATTTTATCATCGGGTATAACTTCAACTTCATATGCACCTAACAAGTAATGCTTATCATCGAAGCAATTGTAATGATCCAAATTACACGTAGAAAACTTAACGTTATTGAATATGTACTTATTAGAAAATATTTTAAAATTAGAATATTCAAAGAAGAGTTTATCAACTAATTCAAATTCTGGTTTAGATGCTATATATCCTGATCCCTTTTGTCCAGTAATAAACTCTATCTTACCTTGATCGGTGTACTGTGCTTGAGTATTTGAGGATACTAACTCATCTCCAGTAACTAGATTTTTTATGTAGGTTTTCTCCGGGAATATTATTTTTTTTTGAACTTTATCAATAATAGCTTTGGAAGATTTTATCCAGTATTGATCAGAATAGATTTCTATGTATTGACTAGCTACGATTTTTTCTGGATCCGAGGTGATTTCTGGAGAGTATATTATTAAATTGGTTTGACTAGCTTGAGCTTTACATAGTAAGATTAATAAGATAAAAAAAAAATCATGTTCTAGAGCAGGGCGGAGAGGATTTGAACCCCCGACCAATGGATTTGGAGTCCACCGCTCTACCAGACTGAGCTACCGCCCTTCCCTTTATCTCTTTGACAACCACCTAACTTATCCTCTTCCTCGTATAATTTGAATACCATCTACTTAACACATACCTCCAAAACAATCCACTGAATAGTAGGTAAACTAGAAAACCTAAACTATAATAATAAAAGTTCGGAAAAATCCTTATAAACAGTAAAATAAGCAAAACAATTATCGAGTATCTGAAGAAACTATACATAAAAAAATCTGGCTTACTTTTCATTAGAATATATGCTATTCTACTAACACCATCAATAAAGATTAGTAAAAAAAGGAAGAGAATAAAAATAAAAAGCTCAAGCACATTCATTCAATTAGCCTAGCTATAACCTCCCTGTTTATTGCATATCTGTAAGCAGTTTCCTTAGTTATTATCCCTTTTTTGTACAATTCACTTAACCTTGATTCTAAGGATATCATTCCCGCTTCTCTTCCGGTGTATAGAACATTGTATAATTGGTGATGTTCTCCCTTTCTTATTAAGTTTCTGACAGCAGTATTGGCAACCACCACTTCATAAGCCACTACTAAACCTCCCTCAATCGTAGGGACTAAAATCTGAGATATGGATCCATTGAGAATGTTCGCTAATTGAGTCCTTACTTGACTCTGTTGAGAAGAGGGAAATACATCTACTATTCTATCTATTGTGTTGACTATTCCAAAAGTATGAAGCGTTGAAAATACTAAGTGTCCTGTTTCTGCCGCTGTTAAAGCTAGTGATATACTTTCCATGTCCCTCATCTCACCAATTAAAATAACATCAGGATCCTGTCTTAAAACATGTCTAAGTGCTTCATTAAACGAAAGAGTATCTACACCTATCTCCCTTTGATGTATCACAGACTTTTTGTTTATATGAATGTACTCAATCGGATCCTCAACGGTAATAATATGTTTAGAGTAGTTATTGTTTATATAATCTATCATAGCAGCTAGTGTAGTTGATTTGCCTACACCAGTTGGACCAGTTACCAAAAAGAATCCTCTTTCATATGAAGCCATATCGGCAAGTACACTCGGTAGACCTAATTCTTCAATTGTTTTTATTTTTAAGGGTATGGATCTAATAGCAGCTGCTATAGTACCTCTTTGAAAATACAGATTTCCCCTAAATCTACCTATCCCTTCCAAAGTATATGAAAAATCAAGTTCCTTTTTCTTTTCAAACTCCTCAATTTGTTCAGATGTAAGAATAGCAAAAACCATACTTCTAATCATATCATTAGTCAAGGGTGGGAAATTGAGGGCCTTCAATTTCCCTTTAATCCTAAAAATAGGAGGTGAACCTACACCCAAATGTAGGTCACTAGCCTCAAACTTATGCATATTCTCTAACAATTCAAATATTAGCATTTTCCAACCACCTACCAATCTCAGTTATCTCCACATTCTTGTAATAATATTTTACGATCTCTTTATATGTAAACCCCCTTTTAGCTAGTTCATTAGCTCCAAATTGACACATTCCTACACCGTGCCCAAATCCTACACCCTCAAATAACACATTTCCTCCCCTTAAAACAGTATGTGTAAAATATGGACTTCTTATTTTACTATATCCTATCATTTTCCTCAATTCCCAGTTATACAAACTATAAACTACTCCTTGATTGTAGACGATATATGTTTTAAAACTATTAGTATAAACATTTTCAATCGAATATACTTTGTTTTTTGTAACCTTTTGTAAAATTTGGGCAAGATTGTAAATTTCTATCTCTAGATTCCATTTTTTCCCCTGATAAGGGCAATCTGTGGAAGAAAGGTAATCTTGTGAAGATTCTATTCTATTTTTGAATACGAGTCTACCATCAAGAGTATGTCCACCACAGTTAGAATGGTATAAGGCCCAAATCGGTTGGTTGTCATACAGTATAATTAAGTCTTTAGTTTCAAGAACCGCCTGATCCGTTCTTGAAGTTTCTTTATCTTTTCCGTAGTAAGCTTGATCTAGCACAGTAGAGTACAAGTCAAAAATTTGTTGTTTTTTTCTACGTTCAATGGCAACTCTTATTGCATAAGTTCTTGCAGCGATTGCCTGAGCTTTCAAAGCCTCCATATGCCAAGAAGAAGGCATCTCCGAAGGAACTACAGCCCTAAGATAATCCTCCATACTAACTAGATTTATCAAAAGATAATATCCATTCTCCGGTACTATTAAAAATTTACCCCTATACCTTCTGTCTTTGTACAGCAAATCCTCACTAGATAAGAGCATCAAATCCTTATAATTTTCAATAGTATTAACACTATCATACATATGATCATAGTAGAATTTTAGAATAGGATTAAGGGTTATGATAGTTAGTTGATTAGCCAAAGTAAATCCACCTTGGTAGATAGTGGGGAAAGTATATGTAGAATATCTCAAACTTATTCCATTTCCCTTAAATACTATGTTTGTTTGATCCTTTTCCATCCTTTCTATTAGTACTCTTAAAGTTTCAAGTTCTTGCTTTGTTATACTATAGCATGTAGCCATTATTAAACATAGGAGAGCTAATACAAATAAAAATTTTTTCATATTTTGTTACCTCCTCAGGAGTTTATATAGGTTTTGCACGGTAGATAAGTTACATAGTAACCCTATACCTCCTGGGACAATAGATACTGCTTTTGCTATTCCCTTTACCCTTTCTATATCCACATCACCTTTAATAACACCATTAACAACTTCGAATCCCACATCAATTACTACTGAATTTTGATTTACAAATTTTTCATTTATAAGACCTACTTTCCCAGTGGCAGAAATTATTATGTCCGCCTTATTACACTTTTCTTCAGGATTAACACTATGTTCATTAAGAATTTGAACAGTACAGTTGTATTTCAACATGAAGTTAGCTATAGCCAATCCTGTATATAAACTTTTACCAAGAACCACTATATCTTTCCTTTCAAAATCTATCTCATAATGATCAAGCATCAGGTAAACAGCATTTGCAACAGACGGAATAACTAATTCTGATAATTCCTCTTTCATAGCTGTTAAGAATCTATAATAATTATAAGGATTCAAACAATCTAAGTCTTTGTATATATTTATTTCCCCTAAACATTCGTTACTAAACCCTTGAGGAAGAGGTAACTCAACATTTATACCCACAGTTTTCGGATCTTTTGAAAAATATCCGATTAATTCTATAAATTCCTCCTGATTCTGTGGATTAACTAGCTCAACTTGTAGACCAAGACTAGAAAATATTTTACTCTGATTGATAGAAAAATAGTTATTATTTCTGGTTTTGAAGTAAAAAACAGCTACTCTATAATCTGACGGTTTATTAAGAATAGAGTGGATTTTATTTTTGTATACTTCAAGATACTCCTTGTAGAATTTTCCACTAAGAAGTATAGTTTTTAAACCTTTCATCTTACGGTTTTGTTAAGTGACCGGGGATAATTTTGATTCTATGCGGTGGGAAAATTATCATAACTGCTTTTGCTTTTATTTGTTTTGAATTTACAAAAGGCTCAGACCATAGGTGACTATCATAACTGTTAGGTCTATTATCACCCAAAAAAAAGTAACTATCCGCAGGAACTTTCACAGGACCATAATCATAATAATCCTTATACACTACATACTCCTCAGCATAGTAAACATCATTGACATATAATCTACCATCAACTATCATTATTTTATCATTGGGTTTACCAATTAGCCTTTTTATGTACAGCCTATCGTCTACAGGAGGTTTAAATATGACAATATCCCCTCTTTCAAAGTTCAATACACCATCTTTATAAAACCAGTGTTTATTAAGTCCAATAACAACATCACCAGGTTTTAGATAAGGCTCCATTGATGAGGAAGGTATAATATATAGTCTTCCAACTATTAAGATGAACAAAAGTGCAAAAACAGCTGCCGTAAGAATACTATCAACCCACTCCAAAACAGTCTTCTTCGTTAATTTTCTAAGAAATGAAGGTAACCAAAATTTAGGAAATGAAAAGATATCCTTGGCTATCCCTATTCTTATTAAAAGTGTAGTGATTACTAGAACAAATAGCCCCCATTCACTCATTAACTATTGTTTATATTCTTAACTATTTCTTGATAGTCCTCTAGATCCTGCCTTTTATCTATATTGAAGGCCAAATTAGCAAAAGTGGTTAACAACCCTTGAGGTTTTATACCAAATACTCTTTCAACCTGTTCCTCTAACTGCAAAACCGTAATCCTACCTAAAATCAGATTTAGCAACCAAAGAAAATTAATCCTAAACAACCTAGCCATTTTTAATGGATTTTTTCTATTTTCTATGATATAAATTAAATTGTCCCATATCTTAAGTAAGGACCTTTTATTTACAATAACTATTCCCGTTCCACAAAACTTGTCCCTTGCTAATTTTACAAAAGTTCTGTTTCTTATAGCTTTTTTACCCAATTGAACTATATATGACTCAATACTTACAAAAGGGTAAAATAAATCACCATCAAGTATGGAAAATCTCATAATGATATCTTCAACAGCTTCGCTAGTAACCAGAGGTGTATCTGTTGCAATAAAACATATGTAATCATCATCTTGTAGGTAATTTTTAATTGCTTGAAAAGAATTATCGATAGTTTGGTATAATTTTTGTCCTCCTAAAACCAGCTCAACAGGGTAATTCGTAGTTAACTGCTTAAAATCATTTTCATAATTTAGAGGATAAGTCACAATCGATCTATTTATATGTACGTCAAGTTTTTGATAATTTACAGAAAAAAAAGCATTCATAACAGTTTCTAAGATAGTAGTTTTCAGGTGAGTTTGTATCAAAGCTTTGGGTTTATCATCTAGCAAACCAGAAGCTAAAAAAACTAAGCTTAGATTTCTTTTTTTTGAGCTAGTAATAGTATCCATTCTTGTAAACTATTTGTCTGCCATCGATAGTTAGACAAATAATTATCAAAATTTTCTTCATCCATTCTTTTGATAAATAATTCTTCACTTTCGCCTCTTATCTTCCTTATTCCGGACATAATTATAAGATCAAAAAAAATATTTTCATTAGCAAAAAACTTAAATACCATACCGAGAACTATTGAAGGCACATTGATTATTAAAATCGCCTTATCAAAATTCGAAAGCAATTTTTTAAAATTAATCATCTTGGGATTGTTCGAGAGCATACAGCCAACCTCAACTTTATTATAGTTATAATTATTGATAGCTTCTTTTAGATAGGAAAATTCACAGTCTATAGATATTACATAGCTGTTAGGAACTAGTTTTTTGCAAGCTATGGAAAGAATCCCGCTTCCGGAACCATAATCCAAAATCACTACCCTTGAGCTCTGATATTGTTTCAGTATTTTAAGATTATTGAGTATAAGTTTAGTGGTTGGATGAGTTCCAGTTCCTTCTGCAAAACTCAATGACCTTATTATTATCGGTATTTTTGAATACTCTCCTAAACGAGGAGTTATTATAAAATCATCTAATTCCACATCCTCCGTTAAATCTATAATTAATTTCTCATACTCTTCTTGACTAATATATGAATACCAAATCCTAAAATCCAGCCCCTTAAGATTATCGTAAATATAACTGTATAGTTCTCTACAAAAAGAACTAAACTTTTTGGGAATAATCATC
This sequence comes from bacterium, assembly GCA_039630415.1. Taxonomy (GTDB): domain Bacteria; phylum DRYD01; class DRYD01; order DRYD01; family DRYD01; genus DRYD01. Next base: position 19,912 of record JBCNVB010000025.1, read on the forward strand.
AAAGTTGGCGGATTAATGCTTCTAAAAGCTACTAACTTGACACTTAAAAGAGTAATAAAGCAAACAATTCTGGAAGATACTTGTAAATCCTTAAAAGCAATATTTACAACCAGTTCCATATGGTGCACTATCAATTGAACTTATCTTCTAAACTTATGGACCACTATGTAGTAAACAAGCTTTCTAGATAGCTTGTTTTGATAATTTACTGATCTTCTGTTGTAAACATAAAAAGCAATTTCATACACCATATATGAATTGAACAAGGGTACTGAGTCTATTTTCCAATATATCATGTCACTTATTTTTCTGACTCTAGTTTTAGTTTCACCGCGTATGAATCTCAAAGTTTCATGTAATTGTTTTGGTTTACTTTTATATAGCACGAAGGTAGTTTTATCAAGATGAATCTCATCCCTTTCTTGAGTTTGAACAATATTGACATAGTACGAAGAAATAAGTTCATCTTCTATTCTTATGCCTATTTCTTTGGCTTCAAGCGAGTCAGAACTTAAAAACATCCATTCATTCTTAGCTCTTTGATATACTGCAGTTACTTGAGCTATTATTGTAATTAGGAAAGAAAATATCGCTATTACTATTACCAATTCCACCAAAGAAAAAGCAAATTTACTATTAGTTTTCATAATTTAATCACTACACTTCATGTTCTGAACTTACTGTTTGGTCTTGATCATAATTGTTATTCCCTGGTTGAGATGGAGGACGAGGATTATAATAAAGTTCTTGAACAAAATAAACAGGAAAAACGAAATCTGTCTTTGCTCTTTTTCTAGTGGATAAAATTTTGTAATTTATAATACATTTATAGTATATTTTATAGATCTTCTTATCGTTTGATGGATCTTCATCTTGCTCATCCCCATCAATCTGCTTATTTGCCAAATGCAATCTTCGCACCTCTTGTGGTGATAACTTTTCCACTGATATTTCCTCTATCTCTATCTCCCTTAAATCTTGATCACGCTTTAAATTATTTCTTATAACTTCGTAAACTATAGTAGCTATGTCTTGTCCATAAAGCACATAACCCTGCATACGTGAAAAATACAAATATATTTGAAACTCAGCTTTTTTAGATATTACATCACCAAACATTGTCTTATATTGAGCGATTTGAATAGAGTAAACCGCAATAAGAAAAACAGTTATAGCCAAAGCTACTATACCTATACACGTCATAATCTCAATTAAAGTAAAACCTTTCCTCATTACTATTCCTCCCTAATTCCTCTTACCGTAATACCACGAAGATTAGCTTTAACTTTAGTATTAACATTAATTGAGTAGTTTACTTCAGCACGATAATGATATATGAAGGATTCTGGTTCTTCATCCCCATCCTGATTAATCGCATCCCTTCTAATAATTTGACCTGGGTGGACCTTCGGCAAAAAAGTTGTGAGCTTATAGCTTACTGATACATCATACTTTGCTTCTAACTCATACTTTTTCAAAACATCTACACCACTTTTTGTCCTTCTAACGTGTATTATGTACTTTATGGTGTATTGGGAATTTGAAGAGGAAAAAGAATTAATATCTTCTTTAGGTCCATATATCGATATATCAAAACTATGAAAAACATCATATGTATATTCTTTCAATTCATCCACAATGGACTGCTTTAAGTGTTGTATAAACATTTCCTGCCTTCTGTTTTTTAAATCTTCAACTTGCTGTGAAATCGATTGTGTATAAGTATGCGTACTCCCACCCGCTTTAGCAACTATTCTAATCTCTGCATCGTTAATATCTACATCTTCAACTATCAAGTTTGAACTTGAATTATCTCTTTCTTGCCATTCAAAGCTTGCACTTCCTGTTATAGCCGGTAAATTCACATTTGCCGAAAATGATCTTATCTGACGAGGCAACCTAAATTTTTTATCAAAATTATTTACCAAGTAGATGGTAGAGAAAGCCTCCCTAAAAGCAAGCGATACCCTACTATAGTTCTGCTTCTCATACCTGGATATTAACAGTATCCTTTTGTTATAAGTATACAGTATTCCTACTATAGATGATATAAAAGCCACCATAAAAAGAGCAAGCAGTAAAGCACTACCCTTAACCCTAAATCCCATTCTTTTCAAGCTCATTTCTTTTCCTCCACAACTCTTAGATTACCCCAATAATTCAATAGAAATCCTTATTACTAAACACCTTAGACAATTATTAAAAATTAACATTTTTTTTACTTAATAGCTAAACATAATTTACACTTTTTTAACAATGAAAATAAAATTATAACAAACATCTGCCTTTTTTAATAAACAAAAGCTCCAATTGCTGAAAAAATAGATAATCGAATTTCTTATTTTCCTTCTAATTAAGTTTCTCAAAAAAGCCTTACCAACTTTTTTGGATACTACTATAGCATATTTAATGCAAGGTAAAGCATTGCTTTGAACAAATATTTTAACCTTTATCTTCAAGTTTTGCAATTTGTAAACCCTTAAAATATCAGGATTACACTTCGTAAGGAAAAACTCCATTTCTTTGGAGTTGAGAGAAAAAATTTTGAGTATTTTGTAGCCAACTTTTATTCTATGTTCCAAATCCTATTTCCCTCTTCTTGAGAAGGATAGACATCAAAACTTTGATCTATATTGCAGTTTGATAGAAATAGGAAAGTGGAAGCTATAGCTACCATAGCTGCATTATCAGTACACAAAGAAACTGGAGGCACCCTAATCCTTAACCCCAAATCTTTCGAAAGTTTATCCAATTCTTGCCTTAGAAAAGAGTTTGCAGCTACACCCCCACCAATCAAAATCTCACTAACGCCAAACTCCCTTACCATCATCTGAAGTTTGTTTATAATATGCTTTATAGCAGAGTACCTAAAATAAAAACAAATTTCCTCTACATCAAAATCTTTCTTATCTTTCAAATACCTCATCACAGCAGTTTTTAATCCACTATAGCTAAAGCTGTAGCCAGATGGATCAGGAACAGGAAAAAGGGGAGAAAAATTTTTCATCCTTTTTTCATATGAGTTTGCTAGTTTGTCGATAATAGGTCCCCCAGGAAAACCAAGCCCTAACATCCTTGCAACTTTGTCAAAAGCCTCACCCACAGCATCATCCAATGTACCTGATATAGACCTTATCTTCAAAGGCAATAAACTATCAATCAGGAAAGCATTTGTATGACCCCCAGAAATAACCAAACCAAGATATCTAGAACAATCCTCAGGTATCTTTGTAAAGTTTACCAAAATATGAGCCCATAAATGATTTACAGGCATAACCGGCTTATCTATTAAGCCAGATATCACTTTTGCCACAGCAACCCCACACGCTAAAGCACCCACCAAACCAGGATATGCACTAACACCCACCAAATCGATTTTCTCAAAATCATCTATAACCTCTAAAGCCTTGGATAAAATTGGTACCAAATTTTCTTGATGCTTCCTAAATGCTTGCTCAGGATACACACCACCAAATAACTGATGTATATCCTGCGATAAAACAACGTTTGATAATATTTCAAACCTTCTATTACTATACCTTACTAAACTTACTGATGTTTCATCACAAGTAGTTTCTATTCCAAGAACTATCATTACCTGTCATAAAATTATCCTATGAATTCGTTCTTCATCTTTATGATTTCAAGAAACTCTTCCCTAGTTTTTGGATCATTTTTGAATTGACCAACAAGACAACTCGAAATAGTATGAGAATTTTGTTTCTCAACTCCTCTCATCATCATGCATAAATGATACCCATCTACCACCACAGCTACTCCTATAGGATTTAATACTTCCTGAATAGCAAAAGCTATCTGACTAGTAAGTCTTTCCTGAATCTGTAATCTTCTTGCATACATGTCAACGATTTTGGCAAACTTGGATAAACCCAAAATCTTCTTATCCGGTATATAACCTATATGTACAACACCAAAAAAAGGTAATAAATGATGCTCACATAAAGAGTAAAACTCAATATTCTTAACCACAACCATATTACTACTTTCAGCATGGAATATTGCACCATTTACTACTTGTGAAAGAGTTTCGTTATAACCCTTAAGTAAAAAAGCCCAAGATTTTGCAACCCTTAAAGGAGTATCCCTTAAACCTTCCCTATTTACGTCCTCACCAATTAAACCCAAAAAATCTGTAAATAAATCCTTTAATTTATCAACATCTATATTCGTTTGATAATCTATCGTCAATTCCTCATCAAAAACTCTTTTCATATCCTTCTCCTTTATTGTGAAATATTCAAAAATATTCCACTTTTGACAATTCTATAATAACACTTATATTACCTCCTACCAAAGTAAATCATTTTTATCAAATTTTAACTATTTTTTAACATCTCCATTTGATAAAACTTTCTTTTTATTAGTACTTCAATAAATGGTAAATCACAATAACAGGAGGGTAAGTAAAATGATAGGACCCGTATCTATAAGAACATTAGATCAAACATTACCTAACACTCCAACTCCTAACACTAATCAAACAAATATAAAAGAGCCAGAATCAAACCAACCTGATACTAACTACACAGAAAATCAAGAAGTTGAAAAGAAATGGCTAGTTATTGTATATGCAGCGGGCGACAATGATCTTTCCAGCTACCTTTTTGAAGATATAGATGAATTGGAAACAGTTGGCTCAGATAAAAATACTCACATTATTTCAATTCTAGATCAAGGTAAATATGGTACACAATTTAAAGGAGCAAGAATATTTTATCTTCAAAAAGATAAACAATTAGGTAAAATAAACTCACCTGTAATACAAAATCTTTCACAAATCAATCTAGCAGACCCTAAAACAATGGGTAAACTAATAGGGGAACTCATGAGTAAGTACCCCTCTACCCACGTAGCAGTTATCCTGTCTGATCATGGTTCAGGGTGGCAAGGAGCAATTGAAGATGATTTTCCTAAAAAATCATTCATGACACTACAGCAAATAAAAGAAGCTTTATCTACCGCTTTAGAAATAGCAGGTAGAAAGATAGATGTTTTAGGATGGGATGCATGCTTAATGGCTATGGCAGAAGTAGGCTATGAACTCAAAGATTTTGCAAAATATATGGTAGCTAGCGAACAACTTGAAGGAGCAGATGGCTGGCCCTACAGCAGAATCTTCGCCTCCACTCTCAAACATATCATATCCACACTCCAAAAAGAAATACAAACAAATATCGAACATCAACCCAAAGATCTAGCAGAAACTATAGTTAAAGAGGCTCAGAATTTCAGCCACTCAATAAAAACTTTATCAGCAGTAGACCTTGAAAAAGCACAACTCGTAGCAACTAAACTAGATGAACTAGCTAAAGAAATTATAAATGATCCTTCATCTTTTTCACAAATAATACGAGCTATGAGAAGAACAGAAAGATTTTACCAAAACTTTAGAGATCTGGGTCACTTTGCACAACTAATCCAGACTCTTAATGTAAATCCAAACATTAAAACGAAAGCCCAAGAACTAGAACAAGCTCTAAAAGAATACGTCATAAAAGAATTTCATACCGATGATCATCCCAACGCTACTGGTGTATCCATCGAAATGCCCGTAAACTCTAAACCTACTTCCGACTATCTAAAAACTTCACTGGCTCAAAATACTTCATGGGATGAAATGTTAACAGCTATGTTTACCGCCCCGAGAACATAAACATTCCCCAAACCGAATTAGCAAGGCTTAAAACTAAACCAATTATACTTAGAATAATACCGACAAAGGGGAGGAATAAAAAACGCTTATTTCTTGTCATAAATCCGGCAGCAGAGATAGCTGCTCCCATAAGTGACATGGGACATCCACAAATAGGTAAAATCGCACCACAAATACTAAGAACTCCTATAGCAGTACCCGCTACTGCAAACCAAAAACCCGTATCGTAATCTTGGTAGGCAGAAGAGGGCAAAGTATTAGGTGCAGGAGGAGTAGTAGCGTAATTTGATTGATAATTTGGAGGATAATTTGGAGGATAATTCGGAGGCGGAGGGGGATATCCCATTTGTTCAGGAGGTACCGGCATACCAGATCCAGGAACAGTACCAAAACCCGTCGTAGTTCCACCCTGAGGATAAGACAAGTTATTACCACAGTAAGGACAGACTTTAGCCGACTGATCAATAAAATTGTTACATCTGGGACAATTTATCATCTTCAACTCCCCTCATAACTAGTTTCCTACTCCAGGTACCCACATAGTTTTTATCTCCAAGAACTTCTCTATCCAACTTATTCCTTCAGATTTACTATCCTCAAAAAAATCTTCATAGGATAAGTTATCAACTTTAATCCTCTTTAGATTCAGTGATCCACCTTGAACTATTTTATCGATTATTTCCTTATCAGAACCTATAAAATGAATCAAATCTATATCCATATGTTTAGATAGGTGATCTATAAGCTCATTATTAGTCTGTGTGAGTATGTTAATTACGCCTGGAGGTACGTCAGAAGCTAATATAATCTCGCTAAAAGTTAAGACAGGTAAAGGATTATCCGATAAAACAGAAACTACTACATTACCAACAGTAATCGTAGGTATAACCTGAGTGATAAAAGATAGAAGAGGAGGGTTAGAGGGTGTAATGCAACAAACCACCCCAACTGGTTCAGGAACAGAGTAGTTAATAAAAGGAGTAGATACAGAATTGACAGTGCCGAGAATGTGAGAGTACTTGTCTGCCCAACCAGCATAATGGATAAGTCTATCAATAACTTTTTGTACTTCTTCAGAGTGATTCTTAACCCCATGTTTTTTTAGCTCATTGGCTAATTCATACTTTCTATTTTCAGTTTCTTCTGCCATTCTATATATTATTTGTCCTCTATTGTAAGGACTTTTATTTTCCCAAGTTTGTAGGGCATTTTTTGCAACCCTTACCGCATCCCTTAAATCCTTCTTCGTGCATCTGGGAACATTTGCAATAAATTTACCAGAACTATCAAAAACTTTATAGGTTCTATTACTCTCACTTCTTACTAACTGACCATTTATCAAAATTTTGTAAGTCTTATATACTTCCGTCACTGTTTCTATAATTCTTCAGAAACTTACATACTCCCTTCGTAGAAAAACTATAAAAAAGGTTTTATGTGAACATTTTAGAATATAGTTTTTAGAAGCAGAACATTTCGATGGCGAAAAATTTCTAAAAAAATTATGATAGATATCTCATATTTTCAGGAAAACAATATTCACGGAGATGATAGTTATTTTATTCATAAAACAGATGAATTTTTATTTGTTGGATTATCAGATGGAGTTTCCTCAAATAGGCTAGGTAAAGTATGTTCCTATCTCGCTATGGAAAAAATACATATGCATATTAGCAGTAAAAACTTTATCGAAAACCTTAGAAGAGAAATAGATAATCAAAGAGATGTAAAAGAACTAATCAGTAGTATCTTGGAAATTAGTCTACATGAAGTAATGGAAGACTTTAAGCAAAACAAAATTCCTGCACACTTCAAAGAAATTGTAAAACAGCATCAATCTGATCCAAAAGGTACAATCCTTATAGGAATAATAGATTTGATAAACCTAAATCTATATACCTATTCTTTGGGGGATAGCGAATGTTGGATAATAAGAAATAATTCTCTTCAAAGCCATACAGGATATTTGGTTAGTTCCAGCTCAAACGTCCTAACAACATACTTTAGCCTATCAGATGGAATAGTTGGAAATCCCGATATATCGTCCAGGAAAATATACAACAAAGACATTATAGTATTCAACACCGACGGAGCAAAAGTTACATGGACATCAAAATTTGGAGTACAAGGAGTTCCTTTCCTTAAAAACTTGTACGCTAACTTCACAGAAAGTGCACCCAATTGGATAAAATTCCTTAAACAAAACAACCTACTACAAGATGATGCAACCCTAGTAATAGTCAAAATACAACAAACTATCAACAACCCTACCGATAAATTATGAAAATACCGCTCGTAATAAGAATATTAATGCATACTATAATACCTTACTTCCTTTCCTTATCTATACTCTATCTAATAAACCATCTACAACAAATCATTCCAACAGAAGAAGAAAATATTAACATTCAAACAGTATATAGCTTACAAAATTACTACTCAAGTTTAGATATATATCAATCTCAATTCTTAACATTAAAACTCCTCCAAAACAATATAATCTCAGTTCTAGAATTGCAAAACAACTTATACCTAATAAAACTAGACATATATGGGAACGTAGTCGTCGGAAAAAAAATAGATAATCATAAGTTGATAGAACTCAGCACTGATTCAAACAAAGTATACTGCAATATAATAACTCAAAATCTAGCACAAGAATCTAAAACCTTAACCTCAATCTTTTTTGATAATAACCTGAATCCTCTTAAATCATACAAAATACAGGTTAATGAAGGCATAGAAATAACACCAATAAGCTTGCAAGAATCAGAGCTTATTTTTCTGTCAAATTTAGAAAAAACCTATATAGCCTTATGTTTACTAACCACCACCGGGATTCAAAAATTAGCTGAGTATAAATCAAACATTAAACTTGAAAAAATACATAATCAAGATCCCAAATTCATAGTCTTCCCACTAAATACCGAAACAAAAAACTCAGTCCTGATAATAGAAAAACCAAACTTCAACCAGTATACAATCGACCAGAACATAATATTAGAAAGTTACTATTCTGACTACTCACACCTTTCCTTCATACTCAAAACACCAGATAACATCCCATACTTCGTAAAAATTCATAAAAAAAACAAATCAATTAAATCATACAAAATAAATTCAAATCAGTTTAATATCTACAATCTTGATCACTTCTACGTATACGATATAATACATTTTACCAATCAGGAGGATAAATACATTATCTTTATTAGTAAAAACGGAGTAGTTTACAGAAAATTGAAGTTATCGGCAGGGGTTTCAGACTATAGAGTTTTCTCCAATTTAGGGGGTATATTTGTTTTATTCACTAAAGATAATTTTCCTTTCCTAGTCAGATTCTCACAGGATATCCAAGATACACAAACTCCTTACTTTACTGTATACTCAGCTTCAGAACTCGCATTTTCACTAGAAGAAGTCACAAAAACATTCACATTATCAAGAGTAGGAATTTTACAAAAATCAGATGACTTAAAAGTTAGAATTGAAGAAGAGCAAATAAATATACAAACTGAAGAACCTTTTTCACGAACACAAGGAACATTCTAAAAATTCCTTCTACAAATTTTCAAAAATCTCTTTGATTTTACTCTCCTCAAAATCGAAAATTTGCAAAGTTTCAATCAATATAGGTTTTCCAAGTATCGGTACCCTATAAATATTAAGATAATCGTTCTCAACTATGAAAAACAATGAAAATTCTAAAGTATCAAAAAAACGAATAGACATAATATCAATAGATCTTTGAATCTCGTATTCTACAAAAGAATGTGCCTGCTTAATCTCATTCTCTATCTTATCAAATATTTTCTCTATCTTACTAACCCACTCATTGAATTCTAAAACATAAGAAAAATCAATATCTATCTTCAAAGTAGATAAATATGAAATAATTTCATAGGTGCTCTGAAACCTTTTGTAATTATCCACTTCAGCACACTTGAGTATAACCTTCAAAATTTCCTCATCTACTTTCCCTTTGCTAACATCAAAACACTCATTAATGTATTTCTTGTAAGATTCATAATCAAAATAACTTTCCTGGTTATATGGTTTTATACGAGATATAATTTCAAGAAAAGTTATTCCCAATGAAAAGATATCATTTGAAGGATGGGGAGGTAAAATCTGATATTGCTCAGGAGGAGAGTAACCAGGACTTACAAATATTACACCCCTCTTTAAAAAGTTCGATATACCAAAATCAATTACTTTAACCATATCATTAGTTATATCCACCAAAATATTCGAAGGCTTAATATCCCTGTGAATTATAGATCTCGAATGTAAATAATCTATCGCATTAACAGACATCAAAAAGTATTTTATAAGCTTTTCCTGATTTATATCATCTTCAAAATAGCTCCTTATATCTTTACCCTCTATAAATTCCATCACATAGAAAAAGTTGTTATTAAAATAAAAGCTATCATAAAATTTTGAAACGTTTGGATGCCTCATAGACTTCAAAATAGATATCTCTGATATAAAGCTCTCTATAAACAAGTCCCTGTAATTCTCAAATTTCAGTTGTTTAATAGCAAAAATTTTGGGTATTTTCAGATGTCTTACTTTGTAAACATTACCCATACCACCAGAGTTAATGAGCTCTATAACCTCGTATGTATTCAGAATAATCTCACCTGGATTAAAAATCTTCATAAAATCTCCCTTTCATTCTAAGTACTTTACTCCAAATAGCGATTTATAGTTATTCTAAATGCATTAGCAACAGCTAAATCATTTATCATTTCCTCTAGATTCATATCAGCTATAGTTCTAGAGATTTTTAATATTTTGTGGAGCTTTCTTACAGATAACTTTTTTGAATCGTAAATATTTTGCAAAAATTGTTTGGCTTTATCAGTCAAAGTATTAAAGCAAAACTCATTTACCTCTTCTATAGATAGTTCCGAATTAAACTTTTGCTGATTCCTTTTTCTTCTAGCTATGTATGAATTTTCAACCATAGACAAATAAGTTTGAAAGTTATTCGTTTTCTGACTTACCACTTGTTCAAATTTGATATTACCTACTTCTATGAATATATCGAATCTATCAAGTATAGGTCCAGATATTTTAGTCCAGTATTTGGATATGTTAGAAGGGTAGCAAGAACAAGCTTTAATCTTGGTTTTATAATATCCACAAGGACAGGGATTCATTGCTGCTATTAAGACAAAATCAGACGGATACTCAACTTTATAATCAGCTCTAGAAATGACTACCTTCCTATTTTCCATCGGTTCTCTTAAACCTTCTATAACATCCCTTCTAAACTCCGGAAACTCATCTAAAAAAAGAATTCCTTTATGCGCTAAAGTTATCTCACCTATACTCTTGTGCCCACCAATAATCGAGGCGTATGAAGACGTGTGATGAGGATTTCTATAAGGTCTTACCTTTCTAAATCGCTTCCAATATTCATAATCGTAACCAGCTTGGTTATATATCCTTGCTATTTCTATAAATTCTTGGTCATTTGGTGGTTGGAATAAACATAAAGCAGCTTTTGAAAGAATTGATTTACCAGTACCTGGTGGCCCCACCATAAGAATATTATGCTTACCCGCAGCAGATATTGCAATACAGTATTTTGCCATCTCCTGACCCCTAATACTCTCAAACAATTCCCTATACTCTCCCAAATTTATCTCCTGACTATCACTAGCTAACTCTTGACAATAATCTTTTTTCTCTATGTCAAAAATCTCCGCCAAACTACCAATAAATTTGACCATAAAATTGGAGTGTTTCTTTAGAACTAAAACCTCTTGCTTATTTGCACTAGGTAGTATAAGACTATTTTGAGTATCGATAGATAGCAGATAAGTTAAGATTCCTCTTACTGCTAAAACCTGACCATTTAGAGATAGTTCCCCAGCTATAATCAAGTCCTCAGATAGATCAATAACTCCCAAAGCCTTAAGGATTGAAACAGCAATAGGTAAATCAAAATAGTTTCCCGTTTTGACAGTATCAACAGGATTTATATTTACAGTAATTTTCTTATTCGGTAGATCTATTCCTAGAGTATTGAGAGCACCTTTGACTCTATCCCTTGATTCTTGAACAGTTTTAGAAGGTAAACCTATTATGTTAAAAGATGGTAATCCTTTGGTTATTTTGCATTCAACAGATATGATTGGTGGGGATGTAAAAAAAGTTCGAACTTTTGAGTACATTTAAGAAAGTGGAAATTTAAGCGTAGAATCCTGTTCCAAAATCTTCTTCTTTCCACTTGGACATGTTTTCTATTGCCATGTCAAGAGCTAGGTTTAGATGTTCAGTAGCTTCCGCTGCCAAACTTAAACCCTGTTCTTTTACTCTTTCTATCTCATGTGCTATATTTTCTCTTATTTCTTCATTTGGAGCTGAATTCATTTGATCCAATAACTCTGGTAATGCTCTTAGTTCATCTATTGCTTGTAAGAACATATCTATTCCAGTTAGTCCTATCTCCAGCTGTTCTTTAAAGTAGGGTACCAGCTCTTCTGGTATTTCCATATTACTTACTGCATTTCCAGCTTCTTCTATTTTATAGTATATATTATCAAGAACTTCGTAATATTCTTCGTAGGATATTTCATAGGATAGTAGCTGTTCTACTTTTAGTCTTACGGTATCATAGTTTCTGGTAACCTTTACTCTTGCTGGCCTGGCTACCGCCTGTGAGATTCTGGGTAAAGGAGCTCCACAACTGGTACAATAATTTTCTGAATCTGGATTACTTATTCCACACTTAATACAAATTCTACCCACCTTACTAAAACCTCTTACTGTACTTTTTATCTACCTTAGAATTCTACTTTAGCACATTTACTCCTTCTTTATAACTTCATCATCATTTTTAGCCATTTACCAACTTTAGTTTGGTAGGTAAATCCAAGATTTTTGTAAAGTTTTTGTGCTCTATGGTTATCTTTTCCAACCCATAGTATCACTCCATTAACCTTTCTCCCTTGTTTTTTGTTTTTTCTCCTTGAGATAGCTATGAATTCATTTATAAGGTGGGTAGCTATTCCTAAACCCCTATACTCAGAAATCACTACCAATTCATGAAGATTTATAACATAATCTTCCTCTTGTTTATCGTAGTAATATCTATCTCCTGCTATAAAGCCTATTACACGGTTATTATGAGTCGCTACTATTATTATACTCGTTTCCTGGTTGTGATTAAAAAGCCATTCTATGTACCTTTCTACATCCTCCGGATTTTTATAATAATAATCCTCCATATCTTTGTAAGAAGATAGGTAGGTCACTATCAAGTCTCTCTTGAGATTTACGAAATCCTGAAAATCTTCAATTTCACTAAATTTTATTAAGTTTCAAGTAAAATTATCCTTGGAATACAAAGTTTTTCTATTAACTATTAACATAAAAACCACCTTCCCAATTTATATTTGGGAAGTCTATACTCTAAATCCTTAATCTTTGATTTATCAAAAAACAAATGATACTATGAGTTGCAAAAACATTCAAACTATCTATTCTGACATCTATCCTAATCTCTTGATAATTTTTGAATATTTCGTATAATTCTCTACTAATCCCTTTTTCTTCATTACCCAAAATAAAGAAGTTGGTACAATTAACAAGACCATGAAAATCCAAAGTTGATATATCCCGACACTCCAATCGATTTTGTAAGAAATAAGCTCTGTAATTTATACCCTGATTAATTAATGTTTTAATGAATTCTGCTAAGTTTTGATAGTTAGTCATTCTTATTTTTTGCTCAAAAACATATCCTTTAGAAGCTCTTATAACTCTGGGATTATATGGGAAAACGCAATTACCCACTAAAATAACGTCTAATACCCCAAAAGCACTATTGTTCCTAAACATCCCCCCCAAATTCCAAGGATTCTGAATAGAATCCAAAACCAAACAAACCCTAAGTTTACTTAAATCATCACCGTAAGTAAGCTGATTTATTCGATTAATCAAGTCAGATATATCTATAATCGCACATAGAGAAGGATTATCTATCTCCAATATTTTTGCTAAAATTTGTTTTGAAACAACCTGAACATTTTTGAAATGTTTAATTATTTGAAGCTTTTCAAATTTGGGAGTTACAAAAATCGCTTTTACTAGTCCCCCAAAACCAAGGTCTAACAAAACTTTGAAAGATTCAAGATCATCTATTAAAGTTAGACATCTTTTTTTTGAAAATCTAGAATCTTCCTTTATCCTGGATATGATTGATAGATGCATTAATCTATTGATTCCGGAATTTGTTGCCAGATTTCTTCAGGGAAAACTAGAATCTTAGGTAACTCGGGTAAAGAATTTATGGTAACAAAATAATCATTACAAACCTGTATTGAAGGATAGTTTATTTCATCCCAAGAACTAGCAATCCAAGGAGTATAAGAAGTTTTGTAATGTATAGGTATACATATCATAGCTTTTAACTGCTCCATTAGGATAAGTATTTCAGAAGGTCCAATAGTGTATCCCCCTCCTCCAACAGGAGCAATCAAAACATCTACTATACCACCAATCTGATTTATTTGCTGCTCTTTCAAAATATGTCCTAAATCCCCACAGTGCGCTACTCTTATACCATCTACTACAAAAAACCAAATCGTATTGGGACCATATTTCTTTCCCTCTAGATTATCATGAAATGAAGGAATAGCTAAAAACTCTATTACCTCCTTGTCAAATTTTATTTCAAATGAAGCTAGAGAGTCCGTAGTTCTCCTCAGTACCTTTGGATTACCCATAACTAAATGAGGAGCATTATGATCTGGATGTAAATGGGATATTAAAACAACATCGGACTTAACCTTAGGAAATGTTTTGTTAACCTTTAAATGATAAGGATCAATAATAATTCTTGATCCATGGTTAGTTGATATCATTACACTAGAGTGTCCCAAGTAAGTTAACTTCATATTTTGATTATCCTCCCTCTTAGTAGGATTATTATATACATTCCAAGTACAATAAGCCAAGTCCAATACTCAGTTCTTAAAACAGGAGTCATCCTAAATCTACCCTTAGAAGGTATTTTCTTAAAATTAATAAACCATCTGGGTACCTGATTTTTGTACTCTATATATTCTTGTCCAAATTTTTTCTCCAAAAACTCTTCCTCCGCGGGTATTACCAAAAAGTTGTAAAATAGAAAGTATATAGTAGCAGTTAACAAACCTACCAAAACCGATATGTTTAAACCATACCCACCAAAAGAAAAAATAGCTAACCCAATCGCTATCAATGTGTTTGCTATATAAACCGGATTTCTTGAGTACTGGTAAGGACCTGAAGTAATCAAATTAGCTATGTTAGGCACCTCATCTCTACTCTTTACACCCAAATAACCTAAACATACCACTCTAATAATTAAACCAATCAGAACAAGTATACTTCCCAAAAGCAAAGAAATAATCGTAGGTTTAGCCCAAATAATCGTTATTATAGCAAAGGGTATAGGAAAAAGTGCTCTGTATCTAAAACCAATGTATGAAATCTCTTTCATTTAATAATCTCCATCTATTGGCCAAAATTATTAAGCGGAGTAACAAACAATGATGCACCTATAGTCTGTGTACTATTCTCACCAACAGTTCTCTTCACAAAATTCATCCTTATTGTTACCGTATTTTCCATGTTATTCATCAATATATCAAAAGCATAAATGTTGGTTGATAAACCTGATATGATTACTTCACTTGAATTAACTCCTCCAGTGATTCGAAGTGTCCGTACATTTGAACTACGTATATTAGTAATATTCTCTACGATAAAAGTCGACGGTTGGGTACTACTACTTACTTTAAACCTAACATAAAAGAGATGTCCTGTATTTTCAGGTTGTTGTCTATCAATCGTGCAAACTATGCCAACATATTCAAAGTCCCCCTTTTCTGTTTGCAAAGGGAAAAATATGGAATCTCTGGGTAAATCATCCAAAGTTGTATTATTTTGATGAAAAATATACCTGTAATCAGTTTGTCTAAGAGTTTTTTGGAGTATAGTAGTAGTTTTTTTCATTTCATTTTGAATTGTATTATAGGTCATACCTCTGCCCCAATAACTCTGACCCAATTTAAACAACGCAAACAAACAAATAGAAACAAAAGAGAATATTGCTGTAGAAAGAAGAACCTCTACCAAAGTCATTCCTTTTTTCATATGCCTTCCACCTCTTATTCAGGGATATTAATTATTCTTTCAAGGGAAATACTTGATCTTCCATATCCCCTAATTAATTGACCTTGTCTGGATCGATTCTCAAACCAGCTTACTTCTACTCTAATTATACACATACTGGCTACATCTGATCGACTTAACTCAGTAGCTGAAATCATTATAGTATAATTTCTTCTACCAATATATTGTTGCTTGTAAATCTTACCAAATTGAGTCGCTACTCTTGTTGTAAAATTTTGATTTTGGTTATTGACTAGAGCACGTGCTCTCTGCTTTAAAAGCTCTTGCTCACTAGATGCATACATACTATACAAATTCAAATACGACAGAGCTATAAAATTAGCTATGTTTTCTTCATTTATCTTAGTACTGCTCGTAAAAAACATAGAATACATCCCTATGACAAATATTATTACCAAAGCTAGTATTGCAACCGAGAAAGCTAACTCTAATATACTAAAGCCCTTCTTAAAACTATTCATAAAATCCCTCCCGAATATACCAAATTAACACACCAAAACTTCACTCTAATAATTCTATTGTACAAAAATCTATAAATTCCTTAATGTTCCTACACTTAACTAAACATAAAGGTGATATTTTGATTTTTGTCAAAATATAAAACAATGAAAAGACATATCAAAAAAAGAGCACTAGAGCCTAAAAGACTCTTCTGCAAAATCCTTCAAAAAGAAGTTACTGTACTAATCGAACACTTAGACTACAAATCAATCTATTACTCAGACAAAATAGGGGAAATATATTGCTCAAACATACTAGAATGCTACCAGAATAACATAAAGTGTAAATATAGTGGGATAAGTAAATTCTTCCCAGATCCATTCGATAAAAATTTTAATGACATCTTCTACAAAGAATTTGTCGGAGAAAAAGAATTTAAAAGAATTCAAAAATTAAGAAAACAAAAGGCATAATCTTAATTATGCTCGAATCCTTCGGTCAACTCATAAAAAAAATGCTAACTACATACCCACCACTCCTAAAAATAATCCTAACACTCAAAAAAAATAAACTCCTACAAAATACAAGAATAAAAAAAATACAAAACAATACACTAATTATCTCTGCAAACAACTACCAAACTTATCAACTACTCCTGCTTAATAGAGAAAAACTAAATAAATATATAAACCAAGTTTTCAGAAAAAATGGAGCAAATGTAACCATAAGAAACGTCAAAATAGAATCAACCCCACAAGTAGAAACAAAACCTCATAGGAAAATTAACCATGAACTAATAAAAAAAATAAGGGAAATAAGGGAAAAACTTTACGGTGATCGACTATGGAAATAAGTGATTTAACTCCCAGGCAAAAAACAGCAATAATACTAACTTCATTACCCCAAGAAGTAGCTAACTCAATTTTAATGGGTTTTAGTCCAGAAGAAAGAAGAGCTATTAACGCAGAATTCCCCCGCGTAAGAGATATACCCGAAAATATAAAACAACAGGTCCTAAATGAATTTCTTCAAAAAAATAAGCAAACCATATCCTCCGTTCAAAAACAAGAACAACCAAAAGAAGAACAAGTATCTATTTCACAAAGTTTAGATAAGCTCCTAGGTAAGCCAACTGTCAGTAGTCAACCTTCCGGCCACTCCCCAGTAGCACCCACCTTCTCCTCAACTATTAAATCCTCAAAACCACTAGATTTCATAGCAGCAATTAACCCCAAAAAAGTATACTGGGTACTGAGAAACGAAAGTAGTGCAACCATAGCTTTCGTACTTTCACAACTTGCCCCAGCAGTATCACAAAGAATACTATCCGTATTCCCCACCTCACAACAAACTGAAATAAATAAACACCTAGTCGGCATAAGAAAAGTCGATAACAGAGTAATAGAAGCAATCTCAAAATTTATAAAGCAAGAAATAGAAGAAATAGATATACCCATGGTAGGAGAAACCATCTCAGTTCCACCATCCTCCATGCCCACAGTACCCACCTCAACTAGTCCCCCTACTCCAGTTTCAGCACCTACCACCCCAACCCCAACCGCTCCTCCTATCACACAAACTACACCACCAATATCTCCACAAACAGTAACTACAGCCTCTATCATCATCTCAAACAAAAAAATGGATTTTACAGACATATCTCTTCTTAAACCAGCAGATATGGAACATCTACTAAAACT
Source organism: bacterium (assembly GCA_039630415.1). Taxonomy (GTDB): domain Bacteria; phylum DRYD01; class DRYD01; order DRYD01; family DRYD01; genus DRYD01. The sequence goes on from JBCNVB010000025.1 coordinate 37,924, forward strand.
AACTAACAAAAACGACTGGGTAATAGCACTAAAAGGACTACCTCCAGAAATAGTAGATAAAATCCTATCCATAATGCCACAAGTACAAGCTAAAGTCATCAAAAAAGAAATAGAAACAACACCCGCATCAAAAGAAGATATCATAAAGGCACAAAGAGATATCCTATTTAAAATAAAAGGTCTAGTAACTATAGGAAAAGTAAAAATAGCTTAATGAAACTTTTCTTAATTGCTAACGGTAAAATACCTAATTTATTAAAATACTACCAATTACTTTCCCCAGACCAAATAATAGCAGTTAATGGAGGAACAAACAAAGCACTAAAATACAATATCTACCCACACGTAGTAATCGGAGACTTAGACTCACTCAAAAAAAAATTTCAAGGCAAACTAATCAAATACCCCAAACAAAAAGATAAAAGTGACCTAGAACTAGCTATCGATTACATCCTATCAATCAAATCCATAACTAAACTATTCTGTTTTGGTATACTGGGTAACAGAATAGATCATACACTCGTAAATCTTAATCTCTTATCAAAATTCAATTACTCACCACCTATTATCATATACCCCAAACAAACAATAACTATTCTAACCTCAAATCAAAGCATTTTGAATATACCCCCAAAAACTAAACTTTCGATAATCTCATTAGATAAAACCTCACAAGTACTAATAGAAGGCTTTAAATATCAGGGCAATTACCCAATCCCATTCCTTTCTTCACTAGGAATATCTAACATCTCTAACTCTGAAAATAACCAAATACTATGCCAAAATGGTAAAATCATTATCCTAATATACCAAGAATACTATGATTTATTGCACAAAAACTTTTTAATAAACCCTTCATGACAAAAGATAAGGTAATAATAGTAGGGTTAAAAAATAAGCAAAATGAAAGCTATTATCAAGAGAGTTTAGAAGAGCTAAAAGATTTATTAAGCTTTGCAGGAGCTGAACTAAAATTCATAGTAACCCAAAACTCAAATACTATAAACCCAGCCACACTCATAGGTAAAGGGAAAATACAAGAAATAAAAAATCTAGCTGAGCACCTTGAAGCAAACACCATCCTTTTTTTAAACCACCTAACACCAACTCAATTCAAAAATCTAGAAAGAGAACTTGAAAATTACAAAGTAATCGATAGAGTTGCATTAATACTAGATATATTCGCTCAGAGAGCAAAAACAATAGAAGGTAAACTACAAGTAGAATTAGCACAACTAAACTACCTACTACCCAGAACAGTAGGATACGGTAGAATGCTATCCAGACTAGGAGGAGGAATAGGAACTAGAGGACCAGGTGAAAAAAAATTAACCACCGAAAAAAGAAAAATCCTTAAAAGAATTAACCACATCAAATCTAAACTAAAAGAAGTTGAAAAAAATAGAAACATACAAAGAAAAAACCGGCTAAATAGTCCATACCCAATTGTTTCAATCGTAGGATATACAAACGCAGGTAAATCAACCCTATTCAACGCACTAACAAAATCAAAAGTAGCTGTAGACAGCAGAGCCTTCACCACCCTAGACCCCAAAACACAAATATGCTACATAGATAAAAACCTTAAAATCCTTCTAACAGACACCGTGGGATTCGTAAGAAATCTACCTCAAGAACTACTAGATGCATTCCAAGCAACCTTCGAAGAACTAATATACAGCAACCTACATATACTCATTTTTGACGCATCTAACCCAAACTTCAAAACACACATACAAGAAACACTCAAACTACTAGACGAAATAGGAGCAAGTTCTACACCACAAATCAAAGTCTTTAACAAAATCGATAAAATAGATAAATCAATCCTTGAAAAACTAAAAGAAAAATATCCAGATTTTTTACTCATATCCGCTAAAACAAAACAAAATCTAGATCTACTGAAAAAACGTATAAAAGAGGTTCTTCAAAATGGGTAAAGTCAAAATAAAATTAAAGAATGTAACAAAATTTTACACCAGTGGACAAGAAAAAATTATGGTTTTAAATAACATTAACATAGAAATCATGGAGGGAGATTTTATAGTTCTAATGGGTCCAAGTGGAGCAGGTAAAACTACCCTCCTATTTGTAATCTCAGGTTTGGAAAGACCAACTCTAGGAAATGTATTCTGGGATAATGTACCTATAGATACCCTCAACGATAGCGAAATACAGAATTATAGATTGCAAAAAATTGGATTTGTATTTCAAAATTATTATCTCATTCCTTCCTTGACAGCTATAGAAAATGTATGTTTACCTATGATGCTTTTAAACCGACTAAACTATAATCAAATACAAAGGATATCGAAAAATTTGTTAGAAAAAGTAGGTATACCAGCTAGTAGACATAATGATTTGGTATCAAAATTTTCGGGGGGTCAAATGCAGAGAATAGCTATAGCCAGAGCCTTAGCTAATAACCCCGATATAATTATAGCAGACGAACCCACAGGTAATTTAGATACCAAAAATGCTAAGAATATCATGGAACTACTAACCCAAGTAAATAAGGAATTAGGTAAGACAATAATTTTAGCTACTCACGATCCCAAAATAGCCTCCTTCGCAGACAAAGTAGCATTTATTCAAGACGGAAAGATATCTTACTAAGCAATGAATCAAAACAATATTAATCCAGAAAAAACAATATCAGAGAAAACTATAGTAGCAAATCAACCTAAGCAACCTTACCTTACAATACCTGAGCTCAAAAAGTGGAGAAATTATACCGTCGTTAAAAAAATCAAAGAAAACAACCAGTGCTGCCTATTCCTAATTAAAGATAATAACAAAGATCTAATCTTGAAAGTATTCTATCCATTTTCTCCATTTAATTTGGAAACAATAATGAAAATAGCAGAGATATCAAAAAAGGCGGATTTCCCACCCTACCTTACGAAAATTATCGACTATGGCTATAGTGAAGAGTTCAAATCCTACTACATCGTAGAAGAATACCTACCAGAAAAAGATCTACTTGAGTACTACTCCCAAAACCCCCTTTCCCCAGAGCAAATCAAAGAACTAGCAAAACAAATAAATGAAGCACTCAACTATCTCCATAAAAACGAAATAATTCACCTAGATATAAAACCATCGAACATCTTAATAAGATCCAAAAATCCTCTGATTTTTTCAATAACCGATTACAATATATCAAGCTATAAACCCAAAGAAGTAGACATAAAATTAACAACGTTTAAGTTAACCCCTGCATACGCTGCTCCAGAAAGATTTACAAACATACTAACAGAAAAATCTGATTATTGGTCACTCGGAATAACAATCCTGGAAGTTCTAATCCAGAAAAATCCATTTGAAAATATAGAACCTAATCTAATCCTGTACAGGATCCTTACCCAAGGAGTGGAAATACCCAAATCAATAGATCCATACTTTCATAGAATGCTTCAGGGCTTACTAAATACAAACCCAGAAAAAAGATGGGGTTACCAAGAACTAAAAGACTACTTAGAAGGTAAGCAAGTTAGTGTACAAATACCTCAACCAGAGTATAAAATAAAATATAAAAATAAAGAATATCACTCTATTGAAGAACTTCTACTGAGTTTCCTAAAAAACTACGAAGAATTCAGAAATGGAGTAAATTTTATTCAATCTCCAGAAATAGATAATCTCCTTCCCCCCCAAGATTCAAAACTTCTTAAAGAACTTAAACAAAGAATAAATGATAAAGAAATAGTTCTAAATCTTTTCATTAGTTACAAATTTCCATCATTGCCTCCTTATGTTTGTTCCCAAAAACTAACATTTGACACTATCATGAACACTATACGAAAAGTGGCCAACAAAGAATACCTTAACTATGAGGACAAAAAAATTATCCAGTTAATAGCTAATTTTGTTGAAAACAAAAGTCCCAACATAAATGAAATATATGATTTCTATAAAGATAAGCACTCTGATAAAGACTTAGAGAGTTTCTTGTTCAACTTAAAAAAATTCATTACACCACCTCATATAGATGAACAATCATTATATAAATTATGTTTTACTATCGTAGCAGTACACGACAAAAAATACTATTTACCTAGCAATTTTGTTAATTTTAAGATTAATCGAGATTTACTAAATGTTTATCTTCCTATAGTAGAAGACCTACTTACTATAGAGGACTACAATAATTTAAGAACAACGATTACTCCAGAGAATCAATATTTTTCCACTTTTCAATTGCTTCCAAACTTACCAATAAACCAATTTTTACCTTTGTCAGAAAATCTTAAAAAAAATCTAAATCAGATTACAAAGACAGTTAGCCAGCAAAGAAGCCAAAAAGATTATTGGATTAAGATCTTAAAAGTTCTTAACAGATATCTTGTAAGGTACGGAATCCCAAATAGTCAAGTGGAATACTACTTAAGATTTCCCCAAACACTAAATGATCAAACTTTTAATATGGTTTATGAAAGATCAATCGATATGATATATTACAGAGTTAACTATCAAGGCAGAAGACAACCTTCTTATACCCTTGCTATAGCTCCAGTGTTTATACTAGTAATATTCTCATTCTTTGTAATGTTTATCTCCATAATTTTATGCTCATTAATGAGTTATCCACAAAGATACATATACGGAGACTTTCTACTTATTTGCTTTCTATGTGGGTTCTTTAGTTTAGTAGCTTCTCCAATAATTGGTGTTATTCTAACTACTGTTCAAGCTATTCGCTCTTCACTTGTAAGATCAAATACAATAATAACAAGAGAACAGATTAAACAACGAATAGAATTTGAAGCACAGTATGAACCATAAATTCTTTAGAAAGGGGAATTACCTTGACTATCTCCTCTGCCCCCACCAGAACACACAGAAATAAAATTTATTAAAACTATCAAATCACTAAAAAGATTATCAAAATTAATATCAAAGAATACTAAAAACTCATCTTTTTGCTTATGCTTAAAAATCATGATATACTTATGATCTATGTTTGAGTTGTATATGACATTATCTTGAGCAGTAGAAACTGCAAAATACATACAAAATGGTAGAGGATTAAAAGTTAAGGGATTGGTATCAGTTATGAATTTACTCTCGAAAATCTTAGTTTTACCCTTGTCAGGTATTTCTGAAAAGAGCTTATAAGCATTTATTGAAGATGAAGAGATATATCTCAAATCCGGAAAAATACCTATCTCTATTCGCTTATTCTTTAATATATCCGACTTTGATATGATTGGATTAGAGTATACCACTATCAAGGTATACTTACCAGGTGGTATAGAAAGCAGGTAATAATTGTAGTTTTTCATTTTTGAAGCTATAAAATCTGGTATTCCATTAGGTACAATTTTAAAGGAAGATGTAAGAAAGAGCCAAGGGATTATGAGTAGTAAAATTAACAAAATGCGTTTCATACTAGTAAAGTCCTATCATTTCTTTTATATAATCTTCCGCCATTATTCTAGGATCATATTCTGGTGTCCAAACAAGGTTTACTGATATGTTTTGAAAATCTTTGTAACCCTTCAAAGTATCTTCAATTTGATTAAGCATAATATCTCCCCATGGACAAGCTGGAGTTGTTAATGTAACATCCACTTCAAGAGCTTTTTTATCCAGATCGTATCTTATATCGTAAACTAGTCCCAAGTCAACTATACTTAGCCCTAGTTCAGGATCCTGAATAGGTGCAAGCAATTCAAGTATCTCCTTTACTATCGGATCATCAAGCTCTCTCAAGTTTCTCCAAGCCATTTTGATCTCCTCCCAATTATGGTTTTTTACAAAAATATCTTTTTCCCTACCACTTCCTCATCTCTACTTGAAGATACTATAACTTGTGGATAATTCTGCATAATTCTTATCATCTTTAGCGTGTTCTCTTTATCTAGAAAAACAAATGGCTCGTCCAACAAAAGAATAGGATAGTAATTGTATTTTCGTTTTACTTGTTTAACCAAACTAAAGAAAAACAGTAAGATAAACATATTTATTTGACTTTGAGAAAATATATGCTTAACAAAATATTGTCTACCCTTCATACCAATGATAAACTCAAAGTTATCCCTATTTGAACTCACTATAACCTTTTGTTTTTCCAACTCTTGTTCTCTGTACTTTTCCAGACCCATTTGATAATCCTCAGCTAAACTACTAGTCAATACATTTAAATCTAGCCTTGAATTTTCTAGCCCAGAATTCAGTGATATTCTGAAAGTTCTATTTGAAACAGTACTGTACAAAATAACAATTTCATCTATTTCTTTCCAAATTTTTTTAGATGCAAGGTAAAGATCATTTATAATTGTTGACAAGTAAAATATGCGTTTAGCAGAGATATACGAAGAATACTTGATTATTCTTTTGTTTATCGATTCGAGTACCTCTTGATAGGAACCTGTTTTTAGAATACTTGTCTTTTGTTTAAGCACTTTTTTGTAATCGTTGTAGTATTTAGAATAATCCTCATCAACAGTTAGTATAAATCTATCTATTACCTTTCTCTTACTTTCTGGGTCGTTGGAAGAAATATCAAATACATTGATGAAATTAGGGACTAAAAATTTTTGTTTGATATCAATTAATCTCTGAATAGCTTTACCGTTGTGATATATTTTTTTCTCAAATTGTTCTGAAGAATCATTATTATTTTTTTTTCTTTGTAGAACAATAGAAAGGTTATGAAGTATTTGATTTAGTTCAATCTGAATAAAAATTGAAGCACTATCCTGATTGAAAGATATTGGATTATAAGGATTGATCAATTCACCAGAAAAGCAAAAAAGGATGGACTCAAGCAAAGATGTTTTACCAATTGAGTTCTTCCCTATTATCCAGTTTATTCCCCGCTCAAACTCAAAATCACCCTTAGAAAATATCCTATAATTTTCCAAAACTAACTTCTTTATAATCATATTTACGAATTTAAAGTAACATGATAGAGTTGAATTATTTGATCGATAGATAGCTCAATAGGTCTTTTTCTTAAAACATCCATATCTTTGATTTTACTCTTTTCCGAATCAGTCAAAACATTGGATAATATCCTCTTTTTACTTTTAAAAATTCTAAATATAAACTTGTTTAGTTTTTCACAATATACTGGATTCCTGAGATTTTTTAGGAATATTATTTGTGAAAAGACTTTTGGTGGAGGATCATATTTAGAAGGATGGATTATTATTCCCTTTTGAATTTCCCACCCTATTTTGAAAACTATCCCCAATGGATTATCAGCTTTTGATATTTTATCCACAACTTCCTTTTGTAAATTTAAACAAACACTATCTATTCTAAAATAATTCTCCATGATTTTTCTTAAAACCATACCCGTTATATAGAAAGGTATGTTGCCTATTAGATATATGTTTTCATATTGCAGTGATATCTTTTGGAATTCAATTGTTTGTATCTCTATTTGCAAATTACTAAGTGTTTTATCAAGTTTTTCTTGCATTTTTTGATTAAGCTTTCTAAGATAACGATAATCTATTTCATTGAGTATTACTTTTTGGGGTAATTTTTCTGATGGTAAGTTAGCTATTTTATTGAGTAAAGGTATGGTTAGTGTTCCTTCACCTGCGCCTATCTCAAACAAAATATATGGTTTATCAGGTATCCTACTTACTACAAAATCTGCTATCTTTTCTATTGTTTCTTTATCCTTTAAGAAGTGTTGAGCTATGCTCTTTCTTTTTCTTATTGGTAACATTTTATTCTACAATCGACTACAAACACACCCTCTTGATTTATAATTAATGGATTTATCTCAAACTCTTCTATCTCATCAATATTACTAATTATGTTCGAGAGCTTATTTACAGTCTCTATAAACTGAGTTTTACTATATTTTTTACCCCTAAAACCTTCAAATATTTTTGATATTTTGATTGATTCTAGCATTGAATCTAATTGGAAGTTGTCCAAGGGTAACAAACCAACACCATAGTTCTTATATAGCTCAACAAATATACCGCCTATACCCAGTATTACTAACGTTTTGCCTATTTTATTACTTTTTCTCATCCCAAGGATTAGTTCTATATCGTTTGGTATCATTTTTTGAATAATCATTTTGGGATAAATTTGGCTAATTTCTTGAATTTTTTGGCGTAGGTCTTGCTCATCTTTTATATTAAGATATATGGCTTTACTATCTGTTTTATGAATAATGTAGGGTGAAGCCGTTTTGAGAACAACAGGATACTCTAACAAATCCAGATTTACTTCCTGAGAATCTGAAATCGTTAAAGTTTGAGGCATTTTCACACCAGCATTTTGAAGTATTTTCACAACATTAAAGGGATCTAAAAAACCATTTATCTTTTGATCTTGACTTACTATTTGTTTTACGTATTCTATATCAAAACCCAGATCACGCAAAACAAAATTAGTTCTTTCAAATAATATCTTTGTTCTGTTTTGATTGTAGTCATAGATTAATCTCAAAGTCTTAGCTAAATGCTCAGGATATACAAACACAGGTATTTTTGATAAATGTATATATTCATACTCTTTTTGAGATACATCCAAAGCAAACATACAGGATAAAGCAGCTATGTTATTTTGCTCCAATTCCGATGATAGGTTGTATAGAGTTTTACATACTTCTTCCATATTTATAGTTGATTGTTGACCTATGTTTATGATCAAATAATCGTATTCATTTTTGAAATCTATAAGGGTTTTAACAGTTTGGTATACTCTGTTGTGGTCAGCATCACCCACTATATCGATTGGATTATTTAAAGCCGCGGGTGCGGGTAAAAATTCCGAAAGCTTACTCTTAAGAGCTTCCGATATTCTATTTACCTCAAAACCATTTTTTATTACAAAATCAGTATTTATCACTGCACATCCACCACAATTTGACATTATCAACACTCTTTTACCTCTTTGCTTCAGAAACTCCGGATTTTTTTCAAGGGTAGAGATAGTAAAATAGAGTTCCTCAATAGTTTGTGTGTATATACAGCCAGTTTTGTTAAACAGGGCTTTGTAATAGTCGTTTGTTTCAGTGATTGCTGCGGTGTGGGAAGATGAAGCTACACTTCCCTCTTGTGTTTGTCCCCCCTTAAAAACTACTATCGGTTTTCCTTTTTCTAGTAACCTATACGCTACATCCTCAAAACCTTCAAAATCTTTTATATCCTCTACATACAAAGCTATTATCCTAGTTGATTCATCATTTTCCAAATACTCCAAAAAGTGTACTTCATTTAGAACAGCTTTATTTCCAACACTTATAAGCTTACTTATACCCTGCTTAAATTTGATTAAATGTTTAATAATACCAATAGAAAAGCCTCCACTTTGGGAAATAATCGAGATAGAACCCTTATACGGCATACCTTTAGTAGCAAATGAAGCATTGAGTTTATAGTAGGTATTAATTACTCCTACACAGTTTGGTCCTAAAACAGTCAGCCCATACTTTTGAGTGAGTTCTTTAATTTTGATTTCCTGATCAACATTGCCAGTTTCAGCAAACCCACTAGATATGATTATAAAATTTTTTATACCTATCTTAGCAGCATCTTCTAATACTTCCATAGCAATGCTGGGTTTTAAAATCAGTATAGCTACATCTACCATATCAGGTATATCCTCAATTTTGGGATAACACCTTATTCCCTTAATTGCCTTTATTTTAGGATTTACCGGATAAACTACCCCCTCATAACCATTATCCACTATGTTTTCCATCAAAGAATAGCTTATATGCTCAGGATTACTTGAAAGACCTATTATAGCTATCTTAGATGGTTTTAGAAGTAGATCTAAGTTGTACAACGTGTTTATCATTTTGACTACCTCCCCTACAGTATTTTTGGTATATTTCTCTTGAAAGAATATTGTTTTTGGTATGGGTTGGATTATGCAAATAAAAGATTCCTTTGAAGTAGGGAACAGCAGTAGTATATAGATCACCCAAAAAATCTATTATTTTATGATAGTTCAAATGATGGGGATTAGGGTTAGTTTTATTTACACTGAGTATGATAGTATTTGTAATATCTGCTCCTTTGGCTAAATTCATCGATTCAAATATGTAGTAATCTTGTAAATACCCAAAGGTTTTTGAAGGTAGTAAAAGTTCACCTTCTTGCCAGTAAACTAATGTTTTATTTTTTGTTTTTGGATCTTGCCAAAAACAATAAACACCGAAATTATCAGAAGGATAAACTTTGTAGTCCAATACTTCTAAGTACTGGTCTATGTTTACAAAAGGTGCTGGCTCTTGTAAAATTAACTCGTTACCCTCTAGTAAGTTTAGGAAATCTGATATACTTCCGTCCAGAATTGGTATTTCTGAGCCTATAACCTCTATTGCAATCCTGTCTATCTTTTTGATAAATAGAGCACATAAAATATGCTCTATTGTTTTGGATATCTCTATGTCTGTACTTGAAGTGGTATTTATTACCTTATAGGGATCTAGGATGAGATTTTTTTTTTATTCAAAAAGGTTATTGGTTTATCGTAAGGATGCAAGACTACCTTTGTTTTAAGGTTTGTATGTATTCCTTTGCCTACTATGGTTATTTTATACTTTATAGTTTTCGAATTCATTTTGGTGGTGAGCTTTTATTAGAATATGTTGGGTAGATTCATACTAGACATCATTTTTGCCACGGCATTATTTCCTGCTTCTTTTGATTTATTTAGTGCATCATTTGTAGCTACCAAGATAAGATCCTCAAGTAGAGATACGTCTTCTTTTATTAGTTCAGGATCTATTTTAACTTGCATGATTTCTTGCAATCCATTGCATACTACTTTAACTTTTCCGTTTGCAGCTACTCCTTCGAAGGTTTGGGAGGCCATTTCTTTTTGCATCTTATTCATCATATTTTGTACTTGGTTTAGGAGAGATTTGTTGAATTGCATTGGACAAGAGCGGAGAGGACGGGATTCGAACCCGTGGTGTCGCCTATTAAGCGACACTCTCGCTTAGCAGGCGAGCGCCTTCGACCACTCGGCCACCTCTCCTTTCAACCCCCTCCCTTTCTTATTCTAAATAACACCCTAAATCCCTCCTACTAACTCAACTCTTCAAAGGATCCTTTACAACAAAACTAGAATAATATAATCAAAAACTACCTCTAACAGCAATACTTCGTAGGAGGAAAATTATGGGAATACTAGTAAACAAATCAACCAGAGTGTTGGTACAAGGAATTACCGGCAAAGAAGGAAGCTTCCATACTCAAAGAATGCTAGAATATGGTACCCAAATAGTTGCTGGAGTTACTCCCTATAAAGGAGGTCAATCATTCCTTGGTATACCTGTTTTCAACACTGTTAAAGAAGCAATCGAAAATGTAGGCCATATAGATGCTAGTGTCATATTTGTACCAGCATTACAAGCAGCTTCCAGTATTATTGAAGCGTGTACAGAAGGAATAAAACTAATCGTAGTTATTACCGAAGGAATACCACAACACGATATGCTTAAAGTTCATTATTATCTTAACAAATATCAATCCAAAATGATAGGTCCCAACTGCCCGGGAATAGCAACCGCTGGTGAATGTAAAATTGGCATAATCCCTAACAACGTCCTAGAACCAGGAATTGTAGGATTGGCATCAAGAAGTGGAACTATCTCTTATGAAATTCTCAAATTGCTAAAAGATAATTCCCTTGGTCAAACAACAGTAGTCGGGCTAGGAGGAGATCCTCTTATTGGTCTTAGATTCAAAGATGTATTGGAAATGTTTTTAGAAGATAATCAAACTCAAGCAGTAGTTATGGTAGGTGAAATTGGAGGTAGTGATGAAGAAGATTCAGTACCCGTAGTTAAAAAACTAGTTGAAAATAACAAACCCGTAGTAGCATTCATAGCAGGAAGAAATGCACCGGAAGGTAAAAGAATGGGACATGCAGGAGCTATCATCATGGGTAAATCAGGTAAACCTGAATACAAAATCCAAAAACTACAAGAAGCAGGAGCAATAGTAGTCGATACAATATCCTCCATCCCTTCTATTCTCAAACAAAAACTTGTAACACTAAACAAAAGCTAGTGGAGGTGGACAAGTATGGCTCAGAAAAAATCCGGTAGTGCAAGCAAAAACGGGAGAGATAGCAATAGCAAAAGACTAGGTGTAAAAGCTTTCGATGGACAATTCGTAAAAGCAGGTAACATCATAGTAAGACAAAGAGGTACAAAAATATATCCAGGTATCAACACAGGTCTGGGATCTGACTATACAATATTCGCACTTTGCGACGGAGTAGTAAAATTCAGAAAAACTAAACATAAAACCTTTGTAGATGTAGTAAGTAGTGTATAACAGATTAATTCTCATACAGTCTTTTCTTAAACCTTCTATAGCTGTTATTCTAGACAGCAATGAAATATACAGTGTTTTACTTGACGTAGAAGGCTCAGAAGTAGGAAATATTTATAAAGGAAGAGTAACAGCTATACAAAAGGGGATAAATGCTTGTTTTGTAAGCTTAGGACAAGGAAAATCAGGTTTCTTGAATTTAGCCGATGTACCCCCCATAGTAGAAATCAAACCCAACTCGTTTATAATGGTAAAAATAAAAAAAGATCAGGTAAAAGGAAAAGATCCTCAACTATCAGCACAAATTACACTCGCAGGTAAATACACTATCCTTCTACCCTTCGAAAATTCAATAAAAGTATCCAACAGAATAGAAGAAAAAGATACCCAAGAAATACTAGTGCATAAAATATATCACATAAGAGAAAAATTAAGTCAAAAGTATTCTGAAATAAAAAATATTGGTTTTATAGCAAGGACAAATTCTAAATATTGCGACGCTATACAAATGCTTAAAGACATTGAAAATTTATACCAAACCTGGCAAAAAATTCTAGAAGATTATAATAAGTCCAACTATGAAAAACTACTTTATAAAGATGAAAGCTTTGCAATTAGAGTAATAAGAGAATTTTTCGATTCAAAGACAAAAGTCATAGTAGATAATAAAGATGATTACCTATACATAAAGAACTACTTGTCATTTTTTGAGCCAGAATATGTTAATTGCGTAGATTATTTTGATCCTCTAAAAGCGAAAAAAAATCTACTGGAATTCTATAACGTAAGAATAGATTTGAATGATTTTATAAAAACTAAGATAAATTTACCAATTGGAGGATATTTAAGTATCCAACATACTGAGTTAGGAACAACCATAGATATTAACTCAGGTAGTTACATGGAACAAACACCACAAGAAACTTACAAAAACTACAATCTAAAGGCTATAAAAGAAATAATAAGGCAGATTAGATTGAGAGACATATCTGGTATAATCCTCATAGACTTTCTCAAAATTCATGATGAAATTGAAAAACAAAAAATGTATACCAAAATAATTGAAGAGATTGAAAAAAATTTAAAAGAGGACAAAAAGAAAGTTAAGATATGGGATTTTACTAAACTTGGTATACTAGAAATAACAAGAGAGAGGACAGAAGAGGAAAATTACAACAAAATATCAACCCCATGCAAATATTGCCAAGGTTCAGGATATACCCTATCACCCAAATACCAAGCCTATCAAATAATCAACTCCATAAATTCCTACATTGTCAAGCTAGTAAGCTCAAGAGAGAAAAACTTATATGTTGAGATTTCTGTAGACATCTTACCTTTTTTCCTCGAAGAGTATGTTTACAACAACTATGACAAATTCTTACACGATTACGGATTTAAATTAGCGGTAAGAACTTTTAAACACTCATATTATTTACCCAGACAATCGAAATATAAAATAAAAGCTTTGCAGAATTTTAGTAGCTTTGATAGTTCAATAGAAATGGACTTTCCCAAAGTGGGTGATATTTTGGAATTAGAAGCCTGGTATCTTCGTGAAACACATTCCAACATAGTTTTCTCAGTTTATAAAAGATTTCCGATTATAATACAGCATGAAATTGAACCCATATCTGAAGGAGTAAAAAACATTAAAGTTGAAATAAAAAAAGTGATACCCTTCTATTACATTGAAGGATATAAAATAGAAGGAGGTTAAAATAAATGATAAATAGCTTATTGGTTAGAATTTATCGTCAAATAGCCATATATATTGCAATTATAATATCGATATTTAACTTTAGCTATTCTTCCGAAGAAATACAGAAAATAGTTGAGTATAATAAACCTGCAGTAGTTTTAATATACATGCATATTTCGGGTACAGTGACTTTTTTCGAGCCATCGTTCAATATGCAAGCATTACAAGAACTGGAATTTGAACTTCGGGAGCTAATCGATACCGGAGTATTTGGAGAAACTGAAGATGAAGCTAGACCTAAAATAAAAGAATACATAATAAGCAAAATAGCTTCAAACCCTAAAAAGTATTTCATACCTTCAGCTAAGAAAACAGTCGTAAATGTAAATACTGGAGGAATGGGAACAGGAGTAATAATTAATTCAAATGGATACATACTAACAGCTACACACGTAGTAGAAATGGAGGAAGAAGAGCTTAGACAAGTAGTGGTTAGTGAATTTCTCTTAGGTATGATCCTGGATTATTTTATTCCTGGTCTAGAAACTTTATTAGGAGAATCTCTAGACCAAGAAGACTATCCATTAGTTGAAAAAATGGTTCTTGCTTATGTATCAGCTTACCCTAACAGCTTTGCACTCGAACCCCAGAAAAGGATATATGCAGGATTAGGTGTAGCAGAAAAAGGTAAGTCAAACGTTGGGGCTTTCTTTAAACCAGCTTCCGTCATAAGACTCGGATCAAGCGAAAAAGTATCAGATATAGTTAACATGGGTAGAGATATCGCAGTTATTAAAATAGATCAAACTAACCTACCAGTATCGATAGTTTCAGAACAAGAACCTGCAGAAGGATCAGAAGTAGTAATAGTGGGTTATCCAGGAAATGTTCACTATTTTGCAGGAGAACTATTTGAACACTTTTCTATTCTTAAACCAACCATTACAAAGGGAATAGTATCAGCAATAAGAACTTCAAACAAAGGAGTAAGAGTTATACAAACAGACGCTACGATAAGCAAAGGTAACAGTGGAGGACCAGCATATAGTAAAACCGGTAAGATAATAGGTACAGCAAGCTGGTCAATAAAAGATCCAGTTCTACAAACCAGCGTTAAAAACTATGGAATCCTAGTATCCTGTGCAGAAATCAAAAACTTCCTCAAAGAAGTTAATGTAGAAAATAAACTCACTGAAATAGATACTAACTATCAAAAAGGGGTGGATGAATATTTTGCACAAAAGTATAGAAACGCTCTAAGATATTTCAAGAAAGTCCAAGAATTGTATCCAGATCATCCATACGTGAAGGACTATATCATTAACTGCCAAACTTACATAGATCAAGGAAAAGATAGAAGTGGTATAAGCTTGGATAACAACATGATATTAATACTCATAGGATTAGGTGTACTGGCTTGCGGTGGATTAATGTTAATTATAGCAGCTGCAGTAGCTTACTTTGTTTTCTTTAGACCCAAAGCACCAAACATGGCTAGTTACTCATCAACTCCTACTTATGGTAGATCTAAAAATATACCTCCCAATATAAGACCTGAATAGATAAAAATAACTTAGTTCATAAATGATTAAAGATCGAGATTTTGTTCACCTCCATCTCCATTCCTCTTTTAGTATTCTCGATGGAATGATAAAAGTAGATGATTTAGTAGAAAGAGTAAAAGAATTAGGAATGACAAGCGTAGCAGTAACAGATCACGGATCTTTATCCTGTGCAATCTACTTCTATGATAAAGCAATTGAAAACAATATAAAGCCAATAATTGGGGTTGAAATGTATCTAACCGATGATATTAATAACAAACATATACAAAACTCAAAAAACTATCATTTAGTCCTGTTAGCCAAAAACTTTGAAGGTTACAAAAACCTAGTCAAACTACTAACAATAGCAAATCTAGATGGATTCTACTATAAGCCTAGAATAGATAAAAAACTTCTCTCTCAGTATAGTAAAGGGCTAATAATGTTAACCTCATGTTTGGCAGGAGAAATCCCACAGTCTATCTTGTATGATAATATCCCTCAAGCACATAGAATACTCGAAGAATACATATCTATCTTTGGGAAAGAAAATGTTTTCGCTGAGTTTCAATACCATCATCTAAAAGAGCAACAGAAGGTAAATCAAGAATTAGTTAAACTATGCAAAAAATTCGGAATTAAAAGAGTAATTACCAATGACGCACATTATCTAACAAAAGACAATTATTATGCTCATGACGTTTTACTATGCATTCAAACCAAAAAAAGAATAGATGAACCAAATAGGATAAGATTTAGTACAAATGAATTTTATGTCAAGTCAGCAAAGGAAATGTATGACCTTTGGGGGGATGATTTTAAAGATGCTATCCTTAATACGAGGCTGATAAGTGAAATAGTAGATATTAAATTTCCTGAAAACATTTACTATTTACCTAAAACTGAAAATAGTAACAAACTCCTAAGGGAACTATGTTACAAGAATCTTCCTACTAGATATCCCAGTTATGATGAAAAAATCATAGATAGACTGGAGTATGAATTATCAGTCATCCAAGAAATGGGATTTTGCGATTATTTCCTGATTGTATGGGATTTTATCAACTGGGCTAGAATGAATGATATACCTGTTGGACCAGGTAGGGGATCAGTAGGAGGAAGTATAGTTGCTTATATACTCGGTATAACTCAAATAGATCCTATAAAGTACGGGCTTCTTTTTGAAAGATTTCTAAATCCAGGTAGAAAATCTCTGCCAGACATAGATACAGACTTTTGTCAAGTCAAGAGAGATAGAGTAATAGAGTACTGTATAGAAAAGTATGGTAGGAGCAGAGTGTGTAGTATAGGTACTTTTGGAACGATGAAAGCCAGAGCTGCAGTTAGAGATGTAGCTAGAGTTATGGGTTTCTCTCCTTCTTGGGCTGATAACCTAGCTAAAATGATCCCCATGAATATGTCCCTAAAAGAAGCCATTAAAGAAATACAGGAACTAAAAAAAGAATACAATAACAACCAAGATGCAAGAAAAGTGATTGATTTAGCAATCGATTTAGAGGGAAACATAAGGAATCAATCAGTACACGCTGCAGGAGTAATCATTTCTTCCATAGATATTGATGAGTTAGTACCATTGGTGAAAACAAACGATGCAATATGTACTGGTTACGATATGAACTCTGTAGAAAGATTGGGATTTGTAAAGATGGATTTTTTAGGACTAAGAACTTTGACACTTATACACGATACAGTAAAAACTATAAAGCAAACTGAAAATATAGAGCTAGATGTATACAATTTAGATCTCAATGATAAGAAAACTTTTGATTTACTCTGTAATGGAGATACAGTTGGAGTTTTTCAAGTAGAGAGTGCAGGTTTTAGAAAGCTGTTAAAAGAACTTAAACCAAGCAGTATAAATGATATAATAAGTGCTTTAGCACTTTATAGGCCGGGACCTCTTGAAAGCGGATTAGTAGCCAAATTCATTGAATGCAAACACAATCCCTCAAAAATAGAATATCTTCACCCAGATCTAGAACCCATCCTTAAAGAAACATATGGCGTTATTGTATATCAAGAACAAATAATGATGATAGCGAACAAATTTGCTAACTTCTCTCTTTCTCAAGCAGACGATCTTAGAAAAGCAATGGGTAAGAAAAAACCAGAAATAATGGAAAAATACAGAAATATTTTCATAGAAGGATGTATACAGAATGGATACTCAAAAGAGTTAGCAGAACAGCTTTTTGATATAATTGAAAAATTTGCAGGGTATGGATTTAATAAATCCCACTCGGCTGCATACGGTCTAATAACTTACATAACTGCTTACTTAAAGGCCAATTATCCACATGAATATCTGTCTTGTTTACTAAAAAGTGTTGAAACTAATCCCAAAAAACTCAAAATTTTCCTAAGAGAATGCTTTGATAAGGGAATTGATGTATTACCTCCAGATATCAATAAAAGTCACGAAAGTTTCACGATAGAAATAAACAACGATAAAAAATCTATAAGGTATGGATTGATGGGTATAAAGGGATTAGGTGAAGCCGTAGTTAGAGAAATAATATCCAAAAGGAAAAGTGAATTCAGGGATATTTATGACTTTTACAGCAGGGTTAATCATCAAATAGTTAACAGAAAAGCTCTTGAGATACTTATTTTATCCGGATGCTTTGATAGTCTTCATCCCAACAGGATGGAATTGATTCAAAAAATAGATTCCATACTTTCAAGAAAACGATCCACTGCACTTTTGTTCGAAACTAAGCAAGATAAATCTGAAACCAAGCAAGATAAAGATGTACAACCACTCGATACATTAGAGCTACTGAAACTAGAAAAAGAATACCTAGGAGTATACCTATCTGACCATCCATTAAATAAAATCAACCTTAGAATTGATAAAAATATTGAACAGATAAAAGAGGAAAAAATCAAGCAAGTACAAGTTGTCGGAGTTATAAGCAATCTACAAGAAAAAATAACCAAAAAAGGTAAAATGGCAGTATTTGAACTAGATGACCCATACGATAGCATAGAAGTAGTTGCATATACCGATGTATTTCAGAAATACAAAGAAAAAATAAAGGAAGGAAGTATTGTAATCATTCATGGAGAGCTAATACATGAAAGCGACGATGAAACTGAGGAAGAAGACTACAAAATAATTTGCAAAAAAATAAGCTCCCTTGATGATAATATTATTGAAACCCAAACTACAAAATATAAACTCAATTTCTTTGTAGAACTATCAAATGACTTTCCAGAAGAAGATTACTACAAATTTATTGACACTATTAACAGTATGATTGATAATCAAGGAGAGATTAAGATTAATTTTGAAATCTATCAAGCGGAAAAATACGAGTTAATAGATGTAAACAAGTATATCACATGGGAAAAATACCAAACTATTTCTACTATTCTCAAAACAGAGTTTAAAGATCTCGAAAAATACGTAAAAATAATACCTGAAATAATTTTGGAAGGGTAGAAAGATAGGAAAATTGAATTACTAAATAGAACTAGTATGGATATTTATGTAGACATAGGTAATACCCATACAGTTTTTGGTATACTAAGAAATCGGCAAGATAAAGAAAGTAAGCAAACTACTGACATAAGAAAAAACATAGAACAAAACTTAAGAGAATTAAGGTTTTCCACCAAGAATATAGAAACTTCTGAGGACATATACTCTAGTTTATTTCCTTTCTTAAAAGATGAAGTTTTGGAGAATAATAAGCTTAGATTGAATAACTTTATTGTCTCTTCAGTAGTTCCTCAACTTAATTTTGCCATAGAAAGATTCATAGAAAAGTACATAGATAGTGCTAATATATATTGGGTTGAAGCAAGAGATGATTTAGGTATAGATTGGCAAACTGAAGATTATAAAGAAATGGGTGCTGATAGAGTTGCAGATATACTTGGTGCTATTGCTTTGTACGATGACAATTTCATAATAGTTGATTTTGGGACGGCTATAACCATTGACATAATTTCAAACAGAAAGTATATTGGAGGATCAATATCACCAGGATTCCTCCTACTTATCAAATCACTATTTCAAGAAACTGCTAAACTACCTATGGTAGAAATTAAACCAACGCTCAAAATAGCAGAGAATACAACAATAGGACAAATACAACTTGGAACTGTAGATATTATGTGTAGAGGGATAAATAATTTAATCCAAGAAGTCAAAAACCATTATGGCAATTTGAAGGTATTACTAACTGGTGGATTCTCTACCATAGCTCAAAAAGTAATTCACTGCGATGATGTTGTCCCTATGTTACAGTTTATTGGTATGAACTATTATGCATTAATATGTAAACAAAGAAACAATGTACGTACAGGGGGGTGAAATCATGATGAAAATGATAAGAAATCTGGTAATAGTACTAATTACAATCTTAGTAATGACGTATCCAATTATAGCGGAAAATAAGAGTGGTTGTGGTTGTTCATGTGCTCCAAAAGCAAAAGAAACTACCAAACAAGTATCAACTAAACAAAATCTATCCAAAGTTACCCTAGAAGATCTCGTATCAGGTGAAAAAGTTGATATAGATTTATCTTCAAATAAACATCTTCTACTATTTCTCGATAGCAACACCATTTCAAATTCTAAACATGTAGAAGAAATTTCAAACTGGATTAAACAAAACAAAATGAAAGTTAATGTATACACCATCTTATCAGGTGATCAAAAAGAAAAACTATCTTCCCTAGCAAAAGAAAATAAATTAACATCAGCTCTATGGGATTCAAACAAGAATCTTGCTAATCATTTTAACGTGACAAAGTATCCCATGGCATTATATGTTGTTGAAGGTAAAATTCAAAACTCTACCACTAATCTGGAAATGTCTAATGTAAAGAAAATAATTTCGGATAAGAAAATGTCAGGTAAAGAAAAAGAAGGATGTGGTAAAGTTAATTGCCCTTGTGGAGCAAATTGTAACTGCGGACCAAATTGTAAGTGCTAATTTTTTTAACTACTACCAGTGGTTAAGTTAAACACTGGTAGTAGTATGCGAGATGGTTGATCTAGGCAAACTTGTTAAAACTGACATATATGTAAGATACTATGAAACAGACAGGATGAAAGTAGTTCATCACTCCAACTATTTCAGGTATTTCGAATTAGGTAGGTGTGATTTCTTTTCACAAAAAGTAATACCTTATTCTATTCTAGAAGAGAAATACTATGTTTTGAGTCCTTTGATATCTGCTTATTGTAAGTTCTATAGAGCTTTGAAATTTGAAGATATTCTTTGTTTAGTAACCTTTGTAAATCGGTTTGATGGTATTAAAGTAGAGTTCGGTTATTTGGGATTATATGGTAGGAATAGTATGCAAGAGTGCAGCAGTTTGTTAACTAGATATTTTTCGAGTAGGAAAAGGTTTGATAGTTTAGTATGTTTTGGTACTACGGAACATATCTTCGTAGATGCTCAAACATTTAAACCAGTAAGGGCAAAAGTGTATATAGAGGAGAAAGGGGATAGTTTAGATAGGATAATAATGGATATGAGGGTAGGTGCGGCTGTAGCTCAACTGGATCAGAGCATGTGACTTCGGATCACAAGGTTGTGGGTTCGAGTCCCACCAGCCGCGCAAACCTACCATCCTAATCTCTAAACCCCATGGAACTTTTCATAGGAATAACAGGTATGATTATCCTAGTTTCCTCTTGGATACCACAAACTATAGAAACACTTAAAACTCAAAAATGCCCTATGAATATTAACTTCATAATCCTTTATACCCTTTCCTCATTACTACTAACCATATACTCAATCCTAATCAAAGATATAGTATTCACAACTCTCAATCTACTAGCGTTTATTCAAAGCTTTATTAATCTGATTGTAAAGATCAAAAATTTGATGACCTTAAAAAATGATAGATAGCAAGATTCTTTTCGAAGTTATAACTCCTCCTATAAGATGGAATAAGAAAAGAAAACTAGACTTTATTCAAACAATTTGTAATATAGCGTATCAAAATGATATAAAATTTATCAATATTCCACAAATAGTTGATGAGTCAAGGGATGGTGAAAGGGTATTTAAATTTCTACCTAAAGAACCTAATCATATATTCGCAAAGCAAATAGTAGAATATTCAAAATCTTCATACAACTTTGCACTAGAACCAATTATTAATATAGTCGTCCCAATAATCAACAAAGCTAATTTCTTAAGCCATTTTAATGATATCTATCAAATGGGATACAAAAATTATATTTTCGTGGGTAAAGATAGATCAGATATTGAATATCCTGGTTACGAAGTTACTCAAGCAGTTGAAATAGTCAAAAATAAATACTCAGATGTAAAAATCGGAGGTATCGTAATATTTCATAGAGAAAATGAAATAAAAAGAATGATAAAAAAAATCAATAGTGGTGTCGATTTTTTTGTATCACAAATAGTATATGATATTCAGGATTTTAGAAATTTCATTAAGCAAATACAAGAAATATCCATAAACACTCAGATATACGTTTCAGTAGCTCCATTAATAACTTCAAAAGAAATAGAATTTGCAAAATGGCTGGGAGTAAATTTATCGAACGTAAATTTTAACCCTCAAACAATTAAAGAAGATTCGATGAGGATAATAAAAAACATTATAAATGAAGTAGCTTATACTGAATATGCTTTTGCTAGGGGAAATATCCAGGTAAGATGGGGTATAAATATCGAACACATAACATATAGTAACTTAAGCCTTTCAGAAGAAGTTATAAAAATGGCAAAATTAAGGTTAGAAAACGTTAAATATTTACTTCCGCCACCGGTTAGGCGGAATATAAATCAAACCGGATTAAAAAACTAAAAAACTAAAAACTATGGAAACTGAATTAAAAAAAGATCAGAACATAAAAGAACAAATCCTAAAAACAGTTATTTCTCAGATAGAGAAAGAATTTGGAAAAGGTAGCATAATGAAGCTAGGACAGCAAGAAAGATTAAATATTGAAGCTATATCTACAGGTAGTTTATCGTTGGATTTGGCAATGGGAGTTGGTGGGTTTCCCAGAGGTAGAATATCCGAAATTTTTGGTCAAGAGTCATCGGGTAAAACTACTCTAGCTTTAAGTGCGATAGCAAACGCTCAAAAAGCTGGAGGTATAGCCGCTTTTATAGATGCAGAACACGCTCTAGACCCAGAATATGCTCGAAAAATCGGTGTAGACGTAGATAACTTGTATATTTCGCAACCAGATAGTGGCGAACAAGCACTCTCCATTGTTGAAATGCTAGCTAAAAGCAATGCTGTAGATATCATTGTTATAGATTCTGTTGCTGCACTCGTTCCTCAAGCAGAAATAGAAGGCAACATAGGTGACCAATTCATAGGCTTACAAGCAAGATTAATGTCACAAGCTCTACGAAAACTAACATCCATAGTAGGTAAATCAAAAACAGCAGTAATATTCATAAATCAAGTAAGAGAAAAAGTAGGTATAATGTTCGGTAATCCAGAAACCACACCAGGCGGTAGAGCACTTAAATTCTACGCAAGCGTAAGAGTAGAACTAAGAAAAATAGATAACATTAAAAAAGGGGAAGTTAGTATAGGAGCAAGAGTAAAAGCAAAAGTAGTAAAAAATAAACTCTCACCACCTTTCAAAGAAGCTCAATTCTCAATCATCTTTGGTAAAGGTATAGATAAAATATCAGAGATAGCTGACCTGGCAACCGAAATGAATCTAATCTCAAAAACTGGTAGCTGGTACTCCATCGGAGATGAAAAAATAGGACAAGGTAGAGAAAAACTCATCGAATACTTAGAAAACAATCCATCACTACTTATAGAACTAGAAAGAAAAATATATGAACACCTAAAACAAACAGAGTAACCCATGAGTAACATAAGAGCTTTTATAGCATTAAACCCTCCCTATCAAACTAAAAATTTCATAACCGTACAACTATTTAATCTCAAGCCCAATTTTAATTTTAGTGATATCAAATGGACAGAAACAGAGAATTACCATCTAACATTCCTTTTCTTTAAATCCATAGATCAAGCTCAAATACTGTCTTACTTTGAAAAGTTACAAGAATACTTAAAAGATCTTGAATCACAAAATCTTTCTATCTGTTCTACACTGGGATTCTTTAAAAATAAAGATGCTATAAAGGTAATTTATTTGAAAGTTGAGCCTGAAGAATTTGTACAAGAGATTTATCAGAGAATAAAAAAAGTATTTAGTTTTCACAAATTTGAAGAAAAATTTGTTCCGCATATAACAATTGGAAGAGTAAAAAGAAACCTTAGCTTAGATAAGGTGCAAATTTTAGAGAACTATAGGATTGAACCTGTAATTTTCAAAGCTCAAGAGATAAGCTTATTTAAGAGTACCCTAACTCCACTTGGACCTATCTACGATATAATAAAAACGATTACTCTAAAGAACAGTACAAAATGAATAAAAAGAGACTATTAGGGATAGTTGATTATCTGATTAAAAGTTACAAAGCTGGTTCGAGCACTTTGGAAATAGTAGAAAACTTACCAATATCCAATAAAGAGATTGTAAAGGCTGAGTTAGCAAATAGGAATTCTTTATCTTCTGCTCTTAAAAAAGCTAACATACTTCCCTCGCATGTAGTTTATCTATTGGAAGCTGGGGAAAAAAGTGGAAAAGTTCCAGAAATACTTCAATCTTATCAAAAAATCCTTGAAAACCAAATCAAAATCGAAGCACAAATACAAGGTTATAAAAATTACCTCATGTTTATAAGCTTTGTTTTTCTATTTGGAATAATTATCTTCTACTTCATTTTTAATAATGTTATGTTACCTTTACTTGAAGATAGCCCAACAAAGCAAGGATCCTTGATAGGTATAATAAGAATAGTTAAAGATTTGCTTAATTCGTTAACCGTGGTTTTTGTTTTCTTATTAGTAATTCTTTTTAATATGCTTCTCAGTTTTAGAAACTTAGTTCTCGATATGTTTGAGTATTACATTTTAGGTAAACCTTATAGAAATCTTGCTTTTTCACAGATTATGACAGTATGGGGAAATTTGATATCTTCAGGTATATCAATTCCATTGTCCTTATATGTATCTGTTTCTACTCTGGAAAACTCACTAATAAAAGAGAAAATTAACTCCATCTTTTCTACTTTAACTAACAATTACACCCAGATAAGTAATGAGATAATAAAGGAGATAGTTTTACTATTTCCAGAGGGAAATTTTCTAGTAGGTTCAATAACCAAAGGAACCCTAGACCAGGACTTAATATCCCTATCAGAAAGAGTTGTAGAAGAATCAACAAAAGACCTAGAAAAAAGAATAAGAGCAATAATGAGTATTCTAGTTACTTTAAGCCTAGTAATAGTTGGAGCACTTATTGTTATAAGTTTCTTATCCATTTATGCGCCTTTAATAGAACAGCTTACAGGATCATGATTGCAGATATTTTAAGTGATAAAAGATTTATAGTTGTTTTTATAATTACCTTCTTTATATACTTTTCTGGCTCTGCAGCTGCTTCCATAAGATTTGCAGGTATAAAAACCAAACTCTTAAATACCTCCTATTCTCTGGCCAATGTAATTTTTCTAATAGTTAGACTATCTAACTTACTTCAAACTCCTTTCCTAGGCTCTATGGTTGACATAGCTTACAAAGAAAATTCACTGGATTTACTCAGGATAAAGATACATTTGATAATACTCGCAAGCACTTTAGGATCAATAATAGGGATATTTTTCTTCTCAACTTCAGAAATAATCTTTCGCAAATGGGTAGAGTTATTCGATAGGAAAAAAAGTGTACTTTCTACCATCGCCTATGCACTTAGTTTCAAAACTATAATTTTTATAATAAAGTCCCTTACGATACCTAAGTTTTATTTGAAAAAAGAATATTTAAGAAGAGTTCCGAGAGTTGTTTTCTTTTCGTGTGTTATAATTGGCGCTTTTTGGACTACAGGAGTACTATCAGCAATATATGCGAGTGTTATAGTTCCGGAATACGCAAGAACAGCTACTATCCTTTCAGGTATAGTCAATGGAGTAGCAACTATTCTTTTTACAATATTCCTTGATCCAATAGTAGCAAACATAACAGATAAGGTATACAATAACCAAGAAAACATTGAATATCTATACAACGTCATGTGGGTTAACCTAGTAGGAACAGTATTGGGAACTATTCTAGCACAAATAGTATTTCTACCAGGAGCAATAGTTATAGCATACATAACTACTTTATTTTCAAAAATATAAAAAACCAGTATGCTGAGAAGATTAAGGAAAAACAGAAAAATAATAAATCTAGTTTCGAATGTATTTATCCATCCTCAGAACTTTATTTATCCCTTTTTTATCATAGAGGGTAAAAAAATTAAGCAAGAAATCCCTTCTATGAAAGGAATCTATAGGCTATCAATTGATTATGTTCTAAAGGAAATTGAAAAATGTTTAGAACTAGGAATAGGTAACTTTATACTCTTTGGAGTTGAGCATAGGAAAGATGAGAAAGGAAGTTGGGCTTATAAAAGAGAAGGGATAATACCCAAAGCCATTAGGAAAATAAAACAAACATTTGGTGATGAAATAACACTATTTGCAGATGTATGCATTTGCCAGTATACCAATACTGGACACTGCGGAATCATAGTTGACGGGAAAGTAGATAACAGTAAAACTTTGGAAATACTCAGTAAAGTAGCTCTTGTTTATGCAGAAGAAGGAGTAGATTTTGTATGCCCCAGTTCTATGATGGATCTACAGGTAAAATATATAAGGCAAACCTTAGATGAAAATAATTTTTTGAATGTAGGAATAATGAGTTATTCTACTAAGTTTAGTAGTGTATTTTATACTCCATTTAGGGAGGCAGCAGACTCAGCACCTAAGTTTGGTGATCGATCTACCTACCAACTAGATTATAAAAATGCAAACTTAGCCATACTTGAAACACTCAAAGACGTGGAAGAAGGAGCAGATATAGTAATGGTTAAACCAGCTTTAGCCTATCTTGATATAATATATCAAATAAAACAAAAAGTTCTCGTCCCTGTAGCAGCCTATAACGTAAGTGGAGAATATTCTTTAATCGTAAACTCTAATATGGATACAGAAAAACTAATGTTGGAAGTTTTGTATGCAATAAAGAGAGCTGGTGCTGACATTATTATATCTTATTTTGCTAAAGATTACGCTCAACTATACAAAAAACTCTATGCATAAATCAAAGATTTAAATCATTACCATATTTAATTACCGAACCTTTTTGAGTATTGTAAACATTTATAACATAAGGGAATCTATGTTTTATCTGTTCTACATGAGTTATCACTCCTAATACGTTATTTGAATGGGAGTAGAAGTAGTTTTCAAGATAGTCAATAACATAATTTAAGGTATTAATATCGAGTGTTCCAAAACCTTCATCAATGAATATGCTTCTAGCTAGTGTTTTGTGTTTTGAGTAGCTTACTATATCTGATATTGCCATAGCTAACGAAAGTGAAAGTAAAAATTTTTCTCCACCAGATAAACTTTTAGCCGTTCTACTTTCACCATACCAATTATCCAGGACTATCAAATCTGAATCACTTTCTTTGCAAACTAATTCATACCTACCTTCTGTAAGTTCATATAGTTTTTTGTTTGCATGATCCATAATAATTTCAAAGGCCAGAGAAAAAACGAAATCCGTTACTCCTATTCTGGATGGAGGAGGAGAAAAATCATTATTTAATATTTCCAATGGTTCTTGCTCTTTTCGTATATCCTGTATCTGTTTTTCCAAATCACTAATTTCCTTCTCTAAATTTTCGATATCTCTATATATACGGATTTCTTCCTCGATTTGAGCGATCTTCGTTTCTATTTCTTGTAATTTACTCTCAACTCTAGAACTTAAAGATAACAACTTTTTACAAATTCCGGATAAACATTCTATTAGATTACTATACTCTCTTTGTTGATCTATTTGAATTCCTTGAGCATCAGATATTATTTCCTGAATCATGGTATCTATATGTTTGCTGACCTTTATTTTTTCTAACTTAGATAAATCATGCTTTATGTTTTTGAGTAGTGTATCCAATTGATTTTTTTTGTTAGCCAAGTTTTCAATAACCTGCTTCTTGTAAGATAAGATTTTGATAATACTGTTAATCTGACTAGATATGTTTGTTATAATACTTTGGTAATCAGAAATTTTAGATGGTTTGGTTAACTTTTTGTTTAACTCATCAATCATAAATTTGTCTAATATTTCTTCTTTTTTGTAACTATCAACTAGTTTTGTAAGTTCTTGTCTTTGGTTAGGTTTTAAAACATCGTGTTCCCCAATGTTAGATAAAATATTTTCAAGATGTTTGATTATGGATTCATAAATCTTTATATTTAGATCGCTTATTTTATTAAAGTACTCTTTAAATTTTTGTAGGGCAGTAATTTTAGCTTCAAGTGTTTGATATATAGAATCTTGCTGATTCTGTTGATATATACCCAGTAAACTAATAGCATCTAAAAGTTTTTGTTCTATGCTTGTACTATTTTCCTGTTTTATTTGATCTAGTTCATTCTTAATTTTTTCTTGCTGCTTTATTTTGTTTTCTAATTCTATATTTTTGTCTTGTTTTTTGTCATTAAGTATATCGTATTCTTTTTCTAACTGTTTTTGCCTATTTTCTTTATTTTTTATAATCTCTTGTATATGGTTTAACTTTTGTTCTAGTTTTTTTAGTTCTTGTTGAAGTATACTTTTATTTGACTGATCTATGGTTTTGCTGATATATTCATAATTTTCCTGATTTAGCACGGAATTACATACTATACATTTACCAAGGTTGTCTTTTATAATTTTTTCTTTTATTTTTACAACGAGGTCCTCGATTTCAAGATTATTTTGCTTTATTTTTATTTCATTTTCTATTTTTTCCTTTTCTGTTAGAGCTTGATTTAATTCGGCTTTAACTTGATCAAGCTCTAATTGAACTTTTTTTATGTTGTGTTCAATTTCTTCTATACTTTTTTCAAGATCACCTATTTTTTGTTGATTTTCTATGATTTCAAGCTGTTTTCGGTATTTTAGCTCCAAGTAACCCATGATAGTATTTTGATTATTATTAAGACAGCTAATTATGTATCTATAGGTATTCTTTAGGTTTTGTAAAATACCGAAGTGAACTAGCAGATCGTTGTGAAGCTGATTTATTTGTTTGTATTCCTGATCCGACAGTACTTTTGTTTGAGAAATTTCTTCTATGATTCGAATGGATTGTCTTATATTCTCGATCAATTCGTGTGGTATGTAAGAGTTAAGTTTATTTAGGATACTCTGATATTGTTTTAGTCGTTGTTTTTCCTCTTCTAATAACTCCTTTGATTTATCAGATACTTTTTTACTAAGCTGTTCTATTTGTTTTTCTTTTAGCTGTTTTTGAATTTTGATGTCCTCTATCTGTTTGGATATTTTTTCGTATTCTTGCTTTATTTTTTGCTTTATTTGCTCATAAAAATTTAGGCTGAGAATATTAAAGATAGTATTTTTGCGTTCACTAGGAGGTAAGTAGATGAATTCGTCAAAAGCATTTTGAGGTAGAAAAACGCTTTTAGTAAATGTTTTATAAGCTTTTTGTATTTGATCCACACCAAATAACCTACATATTTGACTTTCGTATTCTTTTACTTTTGTAGTTATCACTTTGTCTTCGCATATATATCTTATATTACATGCATTATTATCTTTTGTGGTTTGTATCTCTCTTGTTATTTTATACATTTTTTCTGATAGTATGAATTCCAGTTGGACATATGGACTTTTTTTCTTACCTAAACCATGTTGGACTTTTACTTTAGATTGTATTAAAGAATAGGTTTCTTTTATATCGAAATGTTTGTATCTGGGGACTATTCCAAACAGAGCAAAGCATATAGCTTCAAGAATTGTAGTTTTACCAGATCCCGTAGGACCAGATATTAGGAAAAAACCCGAAGTAGGAAATTCTATATTTTGCCTTTCAAAAAAGCTACCAAAATTCTCTAAAACCAACCTAGTTATTATCATACTACTTT
This sequence comes from bacterium, assembly GCA_039630415.1. Lineage (GTDB taxonomy): Bacteria > DRYD01 > DRYD01 > DRYD01 > DRYD01 > DRYD01. Next base: position 67,487 of record JBCNVB010000025.1, read on the forward strand.
GATTTTTCTATATCATACATACCTCAACCTTTATTTTTATCAAACATATCTTCAAAAGGTAATCTGCAATCATAAAAAGAAAATTATTAAAGAGATGTTTTCTGATTTTATACAGAGATACAAACAACTAGAAGTAAAAAACCTATCTAAACTTGATTCTAATACCCCTTCTTTTTTACCACTTATAAAAGTCAAGGGTAGAAAGATAATTATCAACTGCGGTAATTTTAATATTAAAACGATTTATACGTATCTTTTACATCATAAAATTAGGTTTAAAGTTTTTAATGCTTTAAAGAAATTTCGCAGATTTTAATATTAGCTCTATGCAGTATGTCCCTTAGTATAGAAGAGCTCAAGGAAAAAATAGTAAATGCATTTTCAACAGGTAACTACGATTTCATAAATGATCCATTCTTTTTCGACGAAATAAACCTACCCATAATAGCAAAAAGTTTGAATCAAATAGAAGATTGGGAAATAATAAAATCTTTCTTATCAAAGATACCCACAGATAAAGTCCCACTCATTTTAACTGAAATAGATGATAAACTGGTTGAGAAAATTATACAAGAAATAGGATCAAGTGATATTAACGAAATTGTAAAGATAATAACTGAACTAGAAGAAGAGGAGGCAGCAGAAATAATAGCTCAACTTCCTGACGATATAAAAAAACAGGTAATAAATAAGCTATCTCCACAAGAATACACTGAAATTCAGGAATACTTACAGTATCCTGAAAATAGCGCAGCAAGACTTGCAACCAAAAGCTTCCTAAAAATATACCCATACTACACTGTAGGAGAAACTCTCGAAATAATTAGAAAAAAAAATGAACTCCAACAGCTACCTGATTTTCTCAACTACATCTACATAGTAAATAGCGAAGAAAAATTAGTTGGAGTAATATCACTTAAAGAACTAGTTCTTTCTAAACCCTATATACAAGTAAAATCAATAATGTCCACAAACATTATAAAAGTTCATACTAACACAGACAAAGAAGAAGCCGCTAAAATGCTTAGAGATTACAACATCCTAGCATTACCAGTAGTAGATAACAATAACAAACTTATAGGCATAATTACCCACGATGATATAATAGAAGTCATATTCCAAGAATATAGTGAAGATATACTAAAATCAGGCGCTGTTCAATCCTTTGAAGAATCCTACATACGAATAACACCTTTCCAATTATCATTGAAAAGAGCTACATGGCTTGTACTACTTTTCATAACAGCTTCAGTAACAAGTAATGTCATATCAAGTTATAGTGAAACAATAGAAAAGTATGTTCAATTAGCATTCTTTATTCCATTGCTGATAGGTACAGGAGGAAATGCAGGTTCACAATCATGTGTCACTATCCTTAGATCTTTAGCTCTAAATGAACTATCTGAAAAAAATTTTCTATACATCCTTAAAAAAGAATTTAAAATATCTCTTTTATTAGGTTTGCAAATAGGATTGATAGCAATAGTTTACGTATTGTCCATGGGAATTTTTGTTTTAAAAATTCAATGGCCAATTGTACCCGTAGTTGTCTTATCTCAAATTTTAATCGTTATCTGGGCTACACTAGTAGGTAGTACTTTACCTGTAATAGCCAAAAAATTAAGGATAGATCCCGCAGTAATGTCAGCACCATTTATTACAACCTTTGTCGATGCAACAGGTTTGATTATCTATTTCACAGTAGCCAAAATAATTCTTAATATATAAACTATATCTCTATCCCTCTTTCCGATTTACCTTTGAAAAAATCAAGAAAAATGTCGATTATCAATATTAAATCTTTGTCTTCAAAGGTTTGTTTGAGCTGATTAATCTCTGACATTATACTTTTGATTGAAAGATTTCGAGTATATATAATTTTATATATTTTTCTTGCTATATCAATTTGTTTGCTAGAGAAATTATTTCTTTTCATTCCTTCTCGATTAATACCCACAACTTTTGGAGGGTTTCCATCTACCATCATAAACGGTGGTATATCTTGATAAACCTTAGATAATCCTCCGATGATGGTGTATTTACCTATCCTAACTTTCTGATGTATACCTGACATTCCACCAATTATTACAAAATCATCTATTACACAGTAACCCGCTATTCCCGCAAGGCTTGAGATAACAGTATTGTTACCTATTCTACAATTATGACCTATATGTACCTGAGACATTATGTAGTTATTATCACCTATAAATGTTTGTTTGTTTTCACCTGTTGCTCTATGTATACAGGTAAACTCCCTTATAATGTTTTTCTTTCCTATTCTAACGAAGCTTACTTCATTTTTGAAGTTTTTATCTTGAGGCTCTGTTCCTATTATCACATAGGGGTAAATTATAGTTTCCTGGTCTACTATAGTATGGGTAAGGTAACTATTTCGCATTATTTTTACATTTTGTGCTATTTTGCAATAAGGACCAATGTAAACACCCTCTTCTATTATAGCTGTCTGATCGACTACTGAAGTCGGATGTATGTAGGTCATATTTAGGTCATATTTTAGCTATTTCTATGTTTTCTAGCATCTTCATCGCTATTTTCAATGATTTTATTCCATTTTCTAGATTCACTAACGGCTCTCTATCATTTATGACACTATTCACAAATTCCATTATCTCTAACTTTAAAGATTCTTCCCTGATTATATTAGGTATTTCAATTTTAACTTCAAAAGATTCTACATCAGTGTTTTTGTAAATATTGGATGGTACGTGATGTATTTCCATATATTGGAGAATCAAATCTACATAGATTGAGTTATTTGGTTGTACTATTCTCATTTTTCTTTCTTTTGATGGGTAACATCTACTTGCTGTCATTATAGCTATACTTCCGTTATCAAATATTACTTTTCCTACGGCTATGTCTTCATTGTTTGTGAAGTTATATACACTATTACCGACTGAGCTAATGCTTTTTATTTGCCTATTTTTCATCAGGTAATTGACGATGATATCGATATCGTGTATCATTAGATCGAGTAGTACACCTGTAGAAGGTTTTCTACTTGGAAGCGGTCCCATTCTTCTACATTCTATAAATATGGGATTTGTTATGTGGTTAGATAATTGCCTTATAGCTGGGTTAAATCTTTCAGTAAATCCAACCATTACATGTACTCCTAATTTTTCAGCATAATACTTTATTTCTTCAGCTTTTTCAACAGAATCAGCTATGGGTTTTTCAATTAAAAGATGCTTCCCTTTTTTAATACATGGTATAGCTATTTCGTGATGTTTATCAGTAGGTGCAGCTATTGAAAGTATATCACATTCATCTACTATTTCTTCGAATGATTTATAGCTCTTAACACCGAGGTTTTCTGCTACCAAATCAGCCTTGGAAAAGTCTATATCATAAACACCTTGCAATTTTACGGCATTATTTAGGGTTGAGTATATTCTGGCATGATGAAAACCCATGTATCCAACACCAATAACACCAGCTTTTAAAAGTTTATTGTTTTTCATTTCCTGTGCTTTTGATCTGTTGCTTATCGTTTTTTTTGAGAGCAAAATTCAGATTTCCCTCAGCAACCAGCTCATCATTTACAAATACTTGTGCATAAGCAAATGGGAAATAGTTATCCTTTATCTTTTTTATTGATAGTTTTTTCACTTTTATTGTAAGAGTATCACCAGGCTTAACTATTTTTTTGAATTTAAAATTTTCAACCCCTAACAGTAAGGCCAAATATTCATCTTTTTTTTCGAATGAGGAAAGGAAGAGAACGCCGGCTGCCTGAGCAACGGCTTCTATTATTATTACTCCCGGTAAAACCGGATTGTTTGGGAAATGTCCTACAAAAAACCACTCATTGTTACTTACATTTTTCTGCGCTACTATTTCCTCAGAATTCATGCTTATTATCTTGTCTATGAACAGAAAAGGGTATCTATGAGGCAAAGACCTAAATATAATCTCTTCCACCATCCATAATAAATTCTACTTTCTGATTTACAAACCTGCATAAATCAGTTTAGACATATTTCTGAGTATAAACTCTCCTTCATGTGGTGCTGCTACTTCACTAAACCCTATTTTACCTATCTCTACAAATCTTGTTATTCCACATGTAGCTAGTTCTTTACAAAATAGTTTACTATCTTTCACTTTTAAACTGCAGCTTTGAAGTATGTCATGATATTTAGATAAAATCTGCTTTAGCTGATCTAAATTTTTTACTACCTTTACGCACACAAATCTATTCAGTGGACCAATAAATAAGTCATACTTATCAAAATCAAGTAATACTCTTTCTAAGTATTTACCCTTACCTAAAACTTGACTAGCTATGGATATTTCGTGATATTTAAATAATTCGGTATATTCGTCAAAAGAGAGTTCTGGTTGCTGGATTTGAAAATTTTGGATGGCTTGTGAAAGTTTTTGACAGAATTCCTGCGCAGTTTGTTGATCTATATCACCGAGAAGGTATACAGTTTGAACTGAAGAGCATGCTCTTTGTTCCCATAAACATATGTCCCACGCTAAAGAACTACATATTTGATCGATGTTTTGATATATACTTTCCTGATCTATAACTGCTATGCTATATTTAGGTCCATACAGGATTAGTCTTTTAGTTGGTTCATAGTTGGTTCTATAAAACTTTATAGCTTCATAACCACCCCATACAACTACACCATCGGTATATTTATTAAGATACTCTATCAACTCTTCTGAAGAAGCAGATATTATAGCTATATTATTTGATATTAATCCTTCCATTTGTAATTCTTTTTCTGCCTTTTTAAGAGTATCGATCCATAATAAACCAAAAAAGTTGCCTACCTTGCTTGATGTTTTAACAATATTAATGTTTTTAGTTATAATTCCACATAGTAAAGAATCTATGGCTGATACGAATACATTTCCTGCTGTAATATGTGCAAGTACTCCAAGTGGAAAAAGTCTTACATTACCAACCCAGTTATCTAAAACCTCTATATCACCTATCTCAACAGTTATTCTTTTTTCTAGATTATCCATAGTAAAGATTCTACATAGTTCTGTTATAGCAAGCTTTATCATTTCTGGACTAAAACCTATATGCTGTAGATTTTCAAACACCGTTGGATACAAACTATTATCACTTAACCAAAAATTACTAACTTTATCTATAATCTTCATTATATCTCTTACTTTTATGTCAATCAGAGAATATTTTTTACTATTAGCTTCCTTAAAAACCATTTCCAGTTGTTCTTTAGATAAATCTCTATAAATTTGTCCAAAAACGTAATGACCATTAATCGATTCTACCATAGATAAACCTTTCATAGAGATTTACAAATGTTTTAAATCTTTGAAAAACGGGATCTTGTATATCTTTTATTACCATTTCTCTTAGTGTAAGATGAGTTGGGAAAAGCAGATCAGAATACTTAAAATATTCCATAAACAAAGAATAAGTTTTAGAAAAATCCTTTGGGTTAAGATTAGCAAAATTGACCGTTAACAAGTAGTTTTTGATATATTTTTTCCTGATGTTTAAATATGACATAAATACGAGGAAGGAAATAATGGATATGAATAATGTTGTAATTACTAATTTGAGTAGGTAGGAAAGGTTTTCTACCAATTCAGGTTCAATCCCTTCCAACGGAGATACAGAAGATAATACACTTCGTTGATAAAGATATTGAATTGTTTTTTGATCTACATTAGAAGGACTAGGATCTACAGGTACCCATCCCAAAGGAGTTAAAACCTCTACCCAAGCGTGTGCATCATCCGCATATACATTCATATACCCCGTAAAAATATCCTTTTCCTTAGGTAAATACCCAAGTGCTATTCTACAAGGTATACCAATAGATCTCAACATTATAGCTAAAGCACTGGAAAATTGTTCACAATATCCTCTATACTTAACAAATAGAAACTCATATACAGGTTCTTCTTTCGGCTCTTCTATAAACAAATCATACGTATAATTCTTTTCCAAATAATATTTTATACCTTCAACTTTATCCCAAAAATTATCGTATTCTGAACTGATAGATTCAGCAAGTTGCTTTATACGAATTGACAAACCATCAGGTAATTCCAAATAAACTTTGTAATTAATATTCCTAAACATTATCCTTTCTAAAAAAATTTGATAATCTTTCATACTTAAATCTTTAATCTTTTCAAAGTCAAAGTATATTATTTTGGTACTTATGGTATAGGTTAATCCTTTAACCAGAGGATATTCAGTATAGAAATTTTGATTTTTGATTCTCAAATAGTTAGAAGGGAAAAAGGCTTCAAAGGGAACAGGGATATGGTAAAGTATGTCAGGTAAATCCTGCAAAACAACATAGTAAGTATTTACTACTTTCGAAGTATAGTAATCAAACTCTGAAGGTAGCGAAAAATAGGAATAAGATCCGGAAGATATTATAATTTCCGATTGATCACCATTATACCATTTTTTACCATCATACTGGGCTAGATGTATACCCTTGATATAAGTAACTGTAGGTGCTTTCACTTTCATAACTACTATATGAGGCAATAAACCCCTATCAGTCAAATCCATCTGACCTTTAAAGCTTCTATATGTATGATTTTTCGAGAATATATTCTCTATTGATTGCTTATTTTGTTCATATTTTGTAGTTGGTATGTAATTACTTAGTTCTTGCCTAGGTGTAAATACGTATCTAAGAAAATATCCTCCAGTTGGCTTAGGCAGTATTATAAACAATATAAAACCCAAAATAAACACAAAACTAACTAATCCAAAACTTATCCTTGATAATATTCTAATCCAGCCTCTTATGTTGTCATCAAGATCCATAGAGAACAAAGTGACAAAAAGTATAAAAAAGAAAATAAACATAAATAAAGGCAAAAACGAAGATATTGATATAGCACTTAGAACCATTAGTATAACCATACTTGAGGCAATCGAGTACAATATATCCTTTTTCTTAGGTAAATCAAAGCTATGTATTAAGAGTAGCACTATAAGAAGCTCTATTAGAGGTATTCTTGGATCATATATACTGCCAGCTAGTTCTTTAAAAAAATTTACCGCAGCTATTATCATTGACAATGCCAGAATAAACTTTACGAAATATTGTGGACTATTTCTATGATACCAACTCCAAATATAACCTAAAATTAAAATAAGAGAATAGTAAAAGGCTTTTGTAATAAACTCTATCTCAAATATCGTAAAAAATATGAATATTCCATAAGCCCAGATTGTTATTAAACATAGTAAACAAGACAGTATTCTAAAACACACACATGCTTCTTGGTTATTCATGTCCCAAAACCTTGTAATAGTACAAATAAACCTCATCCGAACCGTTGTAAGAAATCAGTTTTTTGATGTACTCTTTTGCTTTTTGATAATTCCCAATTATGTAACTACTAAAGAAAGCTCTAAAGTTAATATACTCATTATCGTATCCTTCTTGAATAGCCTTTTCATATAAAAACAAAGCATTAGAGTAGTCAGTTTTATTTTTAGATAATTTTTCAACAAACATACCCTTTAAAAACAGTCCATATACTTCATATTTCTCATAAAGATCTCCCAATACACCAAAATAGCTATCTAAATTAGAAGGGTAAGTATTTGTTAATAAGTACATCGTTAAAATCGTTTCATAATATTTCTTTTTTATTTCATTTACTTTGCTTTCCCTAAATTTTTTTTGATTTTTTTCGAGATTTTCTATAGATTCAAAATATTTACCCTTGATAAAATTAACAATAGAACTGGCTAGTATATGTATTTCCGGATTAAGATTTTTTGAAATCATCGCACAATTATTCAGATACTCAATGGCATTAATTTGATACCCATTTATCCAGTAATAAAAACCTACACAGAAATAAAGATAAGGCAAATATTTTTGATTCTTTATTTCGAGCACTATTTCCTTAAATTTATTAACTATATCAGTGCCCCTGAATATACCACTCAAAGAGTACATAAGTATATCAAAAGTTTTGAGAGGAATATCAATATTTAGACCATTAGCCTTTGAGTAAGCTATTAAAATATTTTCATATGCATCCTGATAGTTTTTCATACTCAAATATACCTGTGAAAGCAATATATATGCCTCGATATCATCCGGATTGTAGTCTATTAAATTTTTCAATATCTTGATTAATTCTTCTGTCCTGTTTGATTCTAAGTACAAGTTTGAAAGTATTTTGTAGTATTGGTAATTCGAAGGATCTATTTGTAAAGCAGTTTTTATACTTTCTATCGCTTGCTCTATATTCCCCAACCTTCTATATATTTCTGATATCCTTTCGTAAAGGAAAGGATTATTGGAGTTTATGCTAACAAGTTCATATAGTATGTTTAAAGCCATTTCATAACTTCCCATTTTATAATAAAGCTCGGCTTGCTTATACTTGTAATCAATCTTAAATCCTGCAATTTCTATTAGATCGTTTATCAGGTTCATAGCATCTTCATATTGCTGCTCTTGATCGTATAATTCTAATAACTCTTCCATTAACTCTATTTTAGATTCAATTGGTAGATTTTTATCAAGCTTTAAGATGTTTTCTATTGCTAATATTAGTGAGGTAGGGTTGTTGATAGATTTTGATGCTAAGTAAAGATCTTGATAGATACTTACATCGTTTGGGTTTAGAGAAATTAGCCTATAGCAAATTTCTATTGCTTCTTTATATTTAGATGTACTTATGTAGAAAGAAAGAGCATCCTTCAAAACAGCTTCATCTTCAGTAGCTTCTAACAACGCTGAATATATCTTAGCTAGTTGTAAACTTTTACCTGCCATCTTGTACGATTTTATCAACGGGTTTATTACAGATGAGTCATCATACATCCTTAAGTAATGCTCTAAATTCTCTATTGCTAACTCGTAATTCCCCAATTCATAGTAAGCTAATCCAAGATACTTATATGATTTTGCTAAAATATGTTGATCCTTCTCCACTGATACAACTGGAGTCAAGTAATCCACTACTGTTTCTGGACTGTAATTCAAAGCAGACCTACAAGCCAACAGCAGATAATATCTATCCCCCGTTAGATCATATGCTCTATACAAACTAACATAACTGTTAACATAATCCTTCAAACAATACAATATCTCTCCTTCCAATGATAATATTTTGTCATTTTCTTCGTAGTTTCTCTTGTACATATTTATATACTCTAATGCTTTTGAGTAATCCTTAAGCTTATAATACGATTTAGCTAGAACATATAGAATACTCTTACTCTTATGATGAGGAAGTATTATCTCCAAGATTTTGATAGTTTCCTCATAATTCTTCCTTTCGTATTCCTTTTGAGCCTTAGAAAGTAACTGTTCTATTTCCCTGACTGAAAAACTAGAACTAGGAGAATAGCTTTTTGGGGAATCTATACTCTGCTTACTATAACTATCTATAACTACCTTCTCTTTTATGTCATATAACCTATCGGTATGATACAATATGTCTGGTAGATTTTTTTTGTATGATGAGATTTCAGAAATTACTTGGTTAACTTGATTAACATCGACATCACTGGGTTTGCTAGCCTGGTTAACACTAGTCTGGTTAGCATCTGAGTAATTATCTTCATACCCCTGATAAATAAACTTCTCTACTTCTTTTTTGAGCTCAGAGACACTACTGTACCTTTTGTTCTTATCTTTTTCAAGACATTTCATTATTATTTTCTCGATTTGAGGAGGAATAGAAGGATTATATTTAGAAGGTGGTACAGGAGGCTCATTGAGTATTTTGTATATCATCCCTGCGGGGTTTAGATCAACCAAAGGTAAATTAGAAGTCAATAATTCATATAATATCGCTCCTAAAGCATAAATATCTGTTCTATGATCTACATCTATTCCTCTTGCCTGCTCAGGTGATAAATATCCCAAAGTACCCATTAACATACCAGGATTTGTTATACTGTGACTACCTACAGCAAAAGCTAAACCAAAATCAGTTATCTTTACAATTCCATTACTTGATATCATTATATTTTCTGGTTTTAGATCTCTGTGAACTATATTCTTGGAATGAGCATATTCTATACCATCCAGAATCTGCAGAAATATATCCATTGAAGCATTGAAATCTTGATTGTACCCCTTTTCTATGTAACTTCTTAGTGACTCTCCATCTATGTATTCCATTATTAGATAATACTGATTATTAGAAACTACCAAATCATAGATTTTCACAATATTAATATGATCAAGAGAAGCAGTTATTTTAGCTTCCCTTATAAACCTTTGTAGGAATTCTTGTTTCTTCACCAAGTCAGCTACCATTACTTTTATTGCTACTTCTCTTTCTAAAACACTGTCTTTGGCAAGGAATACTTTTCCCATTCCCCCTTGCCCTAATTTCTTTAAAACTTTATATCTACCAAGTAATACTTCCATAAGCTCTATATGAAAATTCTCAAAACCTATCTGAAAAACCTTTTACGATTATCTTATTTTCTGAATTAATTCAGTGATTGATGTTTTCAATAAACCAAGACTTTGCCTATTTATAACCCCAAAAAGCGATATTAGTGACATAACTAAATATACGTAAGATACTTCCATCCTTATATCAGGCTTAATAAGTTGAGCAAAAAATGGTATAGCTAATAGAATTGCCTTAAAAATGGTAAATCTAAAATCCATTAGAATAACCATAGCAAATAAGCTTTGTGCAGCCGTAAGAAATATTTCTTGCCTTTGTAATTCATCAAGAACCATTCCAGATGGTTCTTTACCATGATATATTAGAGAGATTAAGTATATCAGAGGTATAAATCCTACAAGTAAGGTCCACTGATTTATTTTTGAAGAAACAACAGTTGTAAATGAATCAGTAGCCATAAGTTTCCATGCAAAAATAATAACGACTATTATTTCTGGTGATTCTGAAGCTATGGGAGCAACCCACTGTACCATCAAAAATTTAGCTAGTTTGGGATCAAAACCTATTTTCTCAGCGATCGAAGCACCTATAATCAGTAAGCTTTCACCAAATGGCTCCGCAGAAGATAAAAACGTTATAGCAGCAAAAATAAACATTACCGTTATTAGTAACTTTTTTTTGAACTCTGGTAAAGTAGAGATATAGTGAGCTGGTCCTTCTAACTCAGGCTCCCTCTTTCCCATCTTCGTCGCCATATACATATAAGCAGCAAATATACTAAACAATACCAGCGTGTCTATTATCTCTAACTTCTGCTTAAATGGTAGTGTAAAGCAATATAGCGTTGATATAAGTAAAAAAACTATTTCTAAAACATTATTTTTTTCCATTTGGACATATGCAGGTAACTCATTCTGTTTTCCTTCACGGTATCTTGATAGAAGATAAACAAAGAGTATAAGTGGCCACACTATCCCCACAAGCATTCTATTTGCACCAGTCATGTTACTTATTGCATAGTGGGTATAATCTGGATTTTTTCCGGCAACCCAAGTAAAATATATGTCTACAACATACTCCGGAATAACGTTTATTATTGCTATCAGAGCAAGAACCAAGTTTGGTGGAAGGTACTGCTGTGTGCTTTCTGCTGCCCAACTAACTAAAAAAGCACCTGCTATTATCGATATGCCCGTCATAAACGCAGATACTAATGCCAACTCTTCATAATTCCACTTCATTATACCCAATAAACTACTAACCTTGATTATAATCCATGGAATGGGTATAATAAACATGGCTATTATCCAGTATAGATACTTCTTATTTGCTGAATGTTGATGGTGCTTTTCTTCCATATGTACTTATCTAATTCTTTGCTAGTTTAATTTTACCTTCTCTAAAAGGATCTGTATACGTATTCTATTTTCTCTATTTTTAGACTATCTTTAAAGTTATCGGGAAAACCAGGAGGTAAATTTGAATCAACTAACCCGTCAAACGGATTAGTTAATGAATTAACATTCCCTTGCTGAATATTTGACAAGTTTATCGTTATCGCATGAGATGGATTATTAAAGTAATGAACAGGATCCTGACCAAAATCATCAGCAATTATTTGATACTCATAATCCCTTAAAAAAACTAGTATTATAAACTTAAAAAAGTTAACATTCCCTATCAAGGTATCTGGTAGAACTATATTGAAACGTAACTCTTTGTTTGATGGTAATTGAGAATTGTTATCTACAAGTATAGTTGACCATTCATCTGCAATTGGAGTATTTGCAGAAGGTGGATTGATTCTTCTAATCCTTCTAAATCCATTTTGAAAGTACATGATATACTGTGTCAGATCCAGGTTATTAGATAACAAATTATCATCGAACCTAAAGAAAATAGCTAAGTAAAATTTGTAATTATAGTTTTGCGAATTATACTGGTAATTAAAGCTATTTTGTCTATTTCCTTTTAGAAAAACTGATATAGATAGTAAATTTGTGTTTTGATTTGTAGGGGTGGATAAAGTTGGTGGGCTAGTAGCGCACCCAATTAATCCCTTAACCCAAAACACTATGAAAAATATTGCTAATACTCTTATTATTATTCTAGGAATTTTCATTAGCTTTGTTTCTTGAGAATTTTATAGTGGATAGCTCATCCATAAACTTACTTTCAGCTATTTTCTGCTCTTGCAGATATTTCTGATATTCTTTTTCCTTTAGTTTTTCAAAACTTTTTCTTTCATTCATCTTTTCCTGTAACTTTTGCTTTTCTATCTCTACTTGTAATTTTGCCTGTTCTACTACTATTTTTTGTAGCTCTATGTCTTTTTTTAACTTATCAAGATATTTGTTGAAATTTAGGAAAAAATCAGGCTGTGTTACTTGCGTTAACTTAAGCTTATATTCTTCTTTTTTGTACTCTAATGTTTTTATGAGATCTTCCAATTTCTTTTCTTCTTCTATTAGCTTTCTTTGAGCTTGAGCAAATATCTTTTTTTGCTCTTCCTCTTCCTCAATCTTCATTTGCAATATTTTTTCAAGCTTAAATTTAAAAGGCTTAAAATGCATTATCTTTTCAACCTCTTGGTTACTTTTTCATCATAATCACTAACTATCTCAAGCATTTTTTTAATAGTATCTTGCAAATTATCCGGTTCGAAAACTCCTTGCTTTAGGAAAGAGTTTACCTGATCTATTTTTTCTATTGCATAATCTATCCTTGGATCAGTTCCTTTTTTATACATTCCCAAAGTTATTATATCTTCATTTTTCTTATACGTACTTAGTATCTCTCTGATTATACCTGCTGCTCTTTGATGCTCTTTAGTTGTTATTTCTACGAACAATCTACTTACGGATTGCAAAACATCTATAGCTGGGTAGTGGTTCATATGAGCTAGTTGTCTGGATAAAACTATATGTCCGTCAAGAATACCTCTTGTAGTGTCAGCTATTGGTTCATTCATATCGTCACCTTCTACCAAAACTGTGTAGATTGCAGTTATACTACCTGTGGGTGAAGTTCCTGGCCTTTCCATTAGTTTCGGTAATAAAGCGAACACGGAAGGTGTGTATCCTTTAGTTGAAGGTGGTTCTCCTATAGCTAGACCTATTTCTCTTTGAGCCATAGCAAATCTTGTAACAGAGTCCATCATTAGCATCACGTCTTTACCCTTATCTCTGAAGTATTCAGCTATAGCTGTTGCAACATAGGCTGATTTTAGTCTTACTAGTGCTGGTGTATCAGAGGTTGCAACAACTACAACTGCCCTTTTTAACCCTTCCTCGCCCAAATCCCTTTCTATAAAGTCTCTCAACTCTCTTCCTCTTTCTCCAATAAGACATAAAACGGTTAAATCAGCTTCGGTAAATCTTGTTATCATTGAAAGTGTTGTACTTTTACCCACACCTGATCCTGCGAAAATTCCTACTCTTTGTCCTTTACCCAGGGTAAGTAGTGAATCTATAGCTCTAACACCTATTGAAAGAGGGGTTTTTATTCTTGGTCTCAAGAAAGGATTTGGTGGATCATTGTATATTGGATATAATTCTTCATACTCTATTGGTCCTTTACCATCTATGGGATTCCCTAACCCGTCAAGTATTCGTCCAAGTATTTTAGGTCCTACTTTAACCATTAACTGTTTCCCAGTTGCTCTTACTTCGTTTCCAGGTGAAACACCTATTGTTGACCCTATTGGCATGAGTAAAACTCTATCTTCCTTAAATCCAACCACTTCTGCAACTATGGGTTCTGCATATTCGCTAGGATATATATGGCAAATTTCTCCAACTTGGCATTGAGGACCATCGCTTTCTATTACCAAACCTATAACCTGCTTAACTTTACCATATACCTTTATCAAATCTTTTGAAGAAACATTCCTTATTATGTTTTTATACTTTTCCAATTGAAGCATAACTTCTTACCTCTCCCATCTATTTAGTCCTAAGAATTATTTCTTTTAAAACTTCAAGTTTAGTAGATATTCTTGAGTCTATTTTACCGAAATTAGTTTCGATTATACACCCGCCCTTTCCTATTCTTTCATCTGGCGCAACTGTCAAGTTTTCTACATCTTCAAGTAAATGTTTTATTTTTTCCCTATAGTTTCTTACCTCTTCTAATTCTTCAGGGTTAACCCATATAGTTATTGATTTACTCCTTTCAACTTTTGACAGTAGTTCAGAAAGATAAGATGTAACAATACTTGGTTCTTCTTGAATTTTTTTGTTTATTATTTTTTCAGCTACTTCAAAAACTAGGTCTATTATTTCTTTCTCAAATTCCTTTACTATGCTTTGTCTTATACTTGATATAGTTGATATTTGTTGTTCTAATTCTTGAATTTTTTGGATATATTTTTGTTCTATAGCTTTTTGGCCTTCGGATAAACCCTTTTGGTATCCTTCGTTATATGCATTGTTCATAATTTCTTGGGCTTTTTTGTTTGCTTCTTCAACTGCTTTTTGAACTATTGATTCTGCTTGTTTCTGAGCCTGTTCTAAAATTGTTTTCTTTTGATTTTCTATCTCTTTTATTTTTTGTTCTTGCTCATTTATTTTTTGTTGTAGTTCCTCATTAAGTTTCTGATATTTTTCTTTTTCCTGCTCCAATTCAAATTCTATGTTAGACTTTGTTACAATGTTTACATCTTTTAGTTCTTCAACTATCTCATTTACTGGTGCAGCTATCTCTGTTCTTTTTATTATCTTCTTTGCTATCTTTTCTTCGGTAAGGTTTAGTGATATCAAATCTGTTCCAACATTTTCTGCCTTTATTATACTTCCTATAATTTTAGGCTTGAAATTTGCTTCATTGAGATTTGTTTGAATTTGATTTGTTTGAATTTGCTGGATATCTATTTGCCCCTGATTTTCTGGTATTTGTTGATTTTCTGGATAGTCTGATTTACCTGATTTTTTTATTATTCCCATTTTAGTTAATATACCTCTTCTTTTTTTAATTTATAAATCCCCTACAAAAATACCTTGAAATAATTTCCCATAGGTATTTTTTTAGTTTGATCCGGTAAATTAATTGGAATTTGCATGTCTTTATGGTAAACTAAAATATTTTTATACGGTGTTTTGTAAAGAGCAACATAGTTCATCTTTGTTTTTATAATGTCATGAATCATCATTATTTCCTCTTCATCTTCCACTTCGAATTCCATAATTTGATTTGTTTGGTTGCGGATTTTCTCTTCCACAATTTTATGGAATAGTTTTGTTTTAATCTGTTTATTTTTTTTATTTAATTCTTTAATTTGCGCTTGCATTTTTTGAATATAATTTATAATGTTTTTTTCTTCTTGTTTTGTTATGTCTTTTAGGTTAGCTAGGAGATTGGTTAATTCAGATAAGTATTGAGCTACTTTTTTAGAAGTTATTGCTTCTATTCTTTTAACTCCCATTTGGATAGATGAACATTCCTTTATTTTGAATATTCCTATTTTTGAAGTTTGATCAAGGTGTGTTCCTCCACATAGTTCATACGAAAAGTCACCTATTTTTACTGTTCTTACAGTATCAGGATATTTCTCAGCAAATAAAGCTATAGCTCCCTCTTCTAATGCAATTGATAAAGGCTTATATTCAACTAGGACTGGTAAGTTCTCATATATTTTTTCATTTACTAGTTCTTCTATTTGATCTATTTGTTCCGATGTTAAATTTTCAAAATGAGTGAAATCGAACCTCAGTTTATCCTGATCAACCAATGATCCTGCTTGATAAACATGATGACCAATAATCTTTCTAAGAGCAGAATGTAATAAGTGAGTACAAGTATGATTTATTGCTAATTCTTTTCTTCTTTGTTGATTTACTTCCAACCAAGCTTCGTGGTTTACTTGAATAACTCCCTCCTTTAATTTACCAATGTGAAAAATAAATTCTTCTACATGTTTTTGAGTATCGTATACTTCAAAAACAAAATTTTGGTTATATATTATCCCTTTATCTCCAACTTGTCCTCCAGACTCTGGATAAAAAGGTGTTTCAGATAATATTAGTATTACTTCCTCCCCTGGTTTATCAATGTATTCTACCATTTCTAGTCCATTACCAGTATTTTTCAATATACCTATTATCTTGGATTGATACACTAAATTATCATATCCTACAAATTTGGTTTCATATTTTTGATTAACAGAGAATATCTTTATATCAGTTTCCTTCTGTCTAGATCTTTGCCTTTGTATTTCTAGCTCTTTATAAAATTCATCTAAATCTATTTGAAAGTTTTTACTTTTTGATATTTCGATCGTTAATTCAATGGGGAAACCTAATGTATCATAAAGATAAAAAGCATCCTTACCTGTTATCTTATTTATGTCTATTTTTGATATATACTCCATACCACGATATACGTTTCTATTAAAGCTATTTTCCTCTATTTCGAGCATTTTTTGTACATAGTCCTTTCTTTGATTTATTTCTGGGTATACTTTTTCAAATATACTTGCTACGATTTCGGTTGTATTTTTCAAAAAGTTTTTTGATATACCTAAAAGTTTTGAATACAGTAGTCCTCTTCTTATTAACTTTCTAAGGACATAACCTCTGCCTTCATTCGAAGGTACTACGCCGTCTGCTAATAAAAAGTTAGCTCCTCTAATATGATCGGCAACTATTCTCTCATATATTTCCTTTTTTTGATTATATTCATTAGGGTCGTATTTTATTTTCATTTCACTATAAACCTTTTCTACATCTTTATCAATATTTTGACGAATATATTGAATTAGGGGTAAAAACAAATCAGTTTCGTATTGATTATTTTTGTTTTGAAGTATTCTAGTAAGTCTTTCAAGTCCCATCCCTGTATCAATATTCTTTTGAGGAAGAGGAAACAATTTTCCATCAGAATCTTTGAAATATTCAGTAAATACAATATTCCATATTTCAATGAATCTTTCTTTTCTTTGACATTCTTCACATTCAAAACCAGGCTTACATGAAGGTTGATTACACGGAAAGTTTTCATAGAATATTTCAGTAGAAGGTCCGCAAGGGCCAGTTATTCCAGCAGGTCCCCAAAAGTTATCCTCCAAACGTACTATTTTTTCAGAAGGTATAGACAAACTCAACCAAATCTTTTCAGCTTCATCATCTTGAGGATGACAACTATAATATAATTTAGCAGGATCTATTTTGTAAACTTCAGTAAGAAGCTCGTAGGCCCAATATATTGACTCTTTTTTAAAGTAATCACCAAAAGAGAAATTACCAAGCATTTCAAAAAAAGTATGATGCCTAAGAGTATAACCTACGTTTTCTATATCATCCATTCTGAAGCATTTTTGACAGGTGGTAATTCTTCTGTATTTAGGTTCGACTTTGCCGGAGAATTCTGCTTTGAAGGGTACCATGCCAGCAGCGACGAAGAGGAGAGAAGGGTCGTTTTCGGGGATAAGACTGAAGCTAGGCAGCACGCGGTGCCCCTTACTCTCAAAAAATTTTAAAAATTTTTCTCTTATTTCTTCGTGCGTTAAAAGGTATCCCACCCAAACACCTCCATTTTCGTATCCCATTTTTGTAATGTATGTTTCGGTAATAATCAATTCTTCAACCTAGATAGGTCAACCTTTAGAAGGTTTTTCAAAAAATTTAGCTTTTAAATTTTTTTTAAGTCAAAAAAATTAAAAATCGTGTTAGTAGTGCCTAATACTACTACTATTTTAATAAATATATCTTTATAGTAGTAGTATAATTATCCACATTTGTGGAAAAATTACACCAAGCTAGTATTTTCAAGGTATCAAAAGAAGGGGGGTATGTGGAAAAAGTGTGGAAAAGTTACTAAAGTATGTGGAAAAATTTTTGAGCTTTTAGAAGTTTTCCACATTTTTTCCACATATTTTTCCACATTTTTTGATTATTTTTCCACATTTTAGGGGAAATTTTTCCACATGTGGAAATTTTCACCCGAAAATGTGGAAAAATTACCAAAGGATGTGGAAAACTAAAAATTTTATCTTTACAGTATGTGGAAAACTTTTAAATTTATGTGGATAAATCTATAAATCTTTGTGGAAAACTTGTTTACATTTTTTGTTACAAAATTATTAAAAATATTGCCAAAATATTGACAAATATTGACGAGTTGTAAATGTTAACATATGAAATGTAAAATTTCTAAAATTTTTGTTAAAAATTTTTAAGCATTGATATAAAAGCAAAAAAACAATATAAGTTTATTAAATTTTTGTTAAAAAAATTGAAAAAAAGTAAACAATTCATTCGATTTTTTAAACAATGTAACAAAGTTATTGAAAAATTTTTAAAAAAATATTAGAGAACGACGCGAAATTATTAAAATTGTAAAAAAAATATTAACATAAAAAATTTTTTACAAAATTAATTATTTTTTTACAAATTTTACTAAAAATTTACAAATTTAACATGAAAAAATGTTACAAAAAAATTAAAAAAATGTTAATAAAAAAGCAAAAATATTACCAAAATATGACAAATATTACCAAAATATGACAAAAATATGAACAAAATATGAAAAATGTAAAAAAATATCGAAAAATATTAACAAATTAAAACCTGGTCCTACTAAAACCTGATCCTAACAAGTTGATCCCGAAATATAAACAAACTAACAAAAATACAAATCAAAGACAAAACAAAAGAAGCAAAAATAGCACCCTGCATATCAAAACTATAAAAAGCCCTACCATAAACATACATCATTAGAGTATAAGTCGAAGTACCTGGCCCACCCTCAGTAACTATAAAAATCTCAGCAAAAACTTTCAAAGCAGCCAAAACAGATAAAAAAAAACAAAAATAAAAAGTTCCCTTCAATAAAGGCAAATACACAAACCATAACCTCTGCACAAAACTCATCCCATCTATAACAGAATTCTCTACAATCTCCCTTGATATAGAATAAAGACCAGACAAATATATCACTACATAATACCCCAACCCCTTCCAAAAAGTAACCAAAAAAGCCACCAACATCGCAAAAAAATAATCCGACATAAAAGGTAATCTAAACCCCAAAAACAAACTCAAATAATCATTAATTACTCCCTCATCATTAAACATTATCTTAAACACAAAACCTATACTAGCTATCGGAATTACAACAGGCAAGTAAAATAAACTTCTAAACAAACCCGCCCAAAAACTAGTCAAGTGATATATACCAAATGCAATCAAAAAAGAAAAAAACTGTAAAGGTATAACTACTAAAACATAAATAAATGAATTCTTCAACGATACCCAGAAAAGACTATCTAATAATACTCTACTCGCTATCTCAAAAAAATTCCCATCCTTAACCAACAAATAAATACTCATCAAAACCGAAAAAATATTGAACATAAACCATAACACAATAAAAGGAAGTATTAAAACAAAATAGTTCATAAATCTACATTTTCATTCAATACCGGAAAAAATAAAGGCCTATTTCTTTCATATTCCTTGATCGAATCTTCAAATCTCAAAACAAGATCAATACTATCCCACCCCTTAATAAACCTTTCTTTTGCTTGAGGATCTATCCAAAAATCAAATCTCAATCCATAGTCATCAAATATTGCTTGATTTGGTAGGTCTACAGTCAACCAGTATTCTTGCTTTTGTTTTGTATTTTCTATAATTTTAGTTACATATTCATGCTTCACAGTGCAAGGTAAAAGTAAATTTTCTATTGCATTGGAGTAAAAAATATCTGCAAAAGAAGGCGAAATAATCACCTTAAATCCGAATTCCTTAAGCCCCCATACTGCGTGTTCCCTAGAACTTCCACACCCAAAATTGGGACCAGTTACAAGTATCGACGCTCCCGGATACTTGTTAAGCTCAAAATCTGGATTTATCGTACCATCTTTGAGATATCTCCATTCATAAAATACAAACTCTCCAAAACCAGTTCTCTCAACCCTTTTAAGAAATTGTTTGGGCATGATTTGATCAGTATCTATGTCTGACCTATCTATGAAGCATACTTTGCCCCTGTGAATAGATATACCCTTCATATTTTAACACCTCTTTATAGTATTTCTCGTACATCAATAAATCTACCAGCGATAGCTGCTGCGGCAGCCATGGCTGGACTAACTAAATGCGTTCTTCCTCCCTTACCTTGCCTGTTTTCAAAATTACGATTTGAAGTTGAAGCACATCTTTGACCATATCCCAAAACATCCGGATTCATACCTAAACACATTGAGCAACCAGATTCACGCCACTCAAACCCCGCTTCTTTAAAAATCTTATCCAATCCCATTTTCTCAGCTTGTAGTTTAACCTGCGTAGAACCCGGTACAACCATTGCTCTAACCCTTGGATTCACTTTTTTACCCTTTACCACATTTGCAGCCTCTATTAAATCTTCTATCCTAGCATTCGTACATGAACCTATAAATACTACATCAACCTCTATATCTGTTATCTTGGTCCCTTCCTTTAAACCCATATACTCTAAAGCTCTTCTTGCTGTTTTTCTTTCGAACTCATCTTCTATTTCATCTAGGTAGGGTACTCTTCCGGAGATAGGTTGTACTTGAGAAGGATTTGTACCCCAAGTAATCATAGGCTCTACATTACTAACATCCATAACAAAAACTCTATCGTATTGAGCATCTGAATCGGTTTTTAATTTCTGCCAATAATCTAAAGCTTTTTCCCAGTCTTTACCTTTAGGTGCAAACTTTTTATTTTCCAAATAAGCGAAGGTTTTATCATCTGGCGAGATAATGCCTACTTTGGCACCTGCTTCTATGCTCATATTACAAATTGTTAGCCTTCCTTCAATTGATAAGTTACGAATATATTGACCTGTATACTCTACAGCGTATCCAACGCATCCTCCTACACCGATTTTACCAATAAGTGCAAGTATTATATCTTTTGAATATACACCTTTTCCAGGAGTTCCCTCAAACCTAATTTCCATAGTTTTGAATTTTTTAGTAAGGATTGTTTGAGTGGAAAGTACTAGCTCTACTTCAGAAGTACCGATACCAAAAGCCATAGCTCCCAAAGCACCATGAGTGGAAGTATGAGAATCTCCACAAACTATAACCATTCCCGGCTGTGTAAGCCCCAACTCAGGACCAATAACATGAACTATCCCTTGGTAAGGTGAATCCAAATCGAAAAATAATATCCCCCACTTTTTAGCATTTTCATATAGCTTGTTTATTTGTTTTTCCGCTATTAGATCTATTATTGGTCTATGTTTTGGAGTGGTTGGTACATTGTGATCAACTGTAGCTACTGTTAAGTCAGGTCTTCTAACTTTTCTATTAGCTAGCTCAATACCTTCAAAAGCTTGGGGAGACGTAACCTCATGGATATAGTGTAAATCTACGTATAAGCCATACCATCCATCAAACTCATAAACTACATGATTTTCCCAGATTTTCTCTATGATGGTTTTGCCCATGTTACCCTCCTTACTATTTCTAACAATTCATTTTCTTTAATTTCCCCCTTTTGATCGGCTTCTTTTTTAAACTCCTCAAATACTTTATTTAATGTTTGTTCATCTAGATCAATACCTAATTCGAGAAGTTTAGCTTTTAGGCCATGTCTACCAGAATTTTTATTTAGTACTATAATACCACCTCTTTCTAACCCTATGTCTTTGGGATTTATTATTTCATAATTTAGTCGATTAGAGACGACACCATGTTGGTGTACACCTGATTGATGTCTAAAAGCGTTTAGTCCGACGATGGCTTTATTGGGTTGGATAGGTATTCCAGAGTACTTAGACACTAGTTGACTTACATGATATATTCTGGTTGTATCGATTTTGGTATATAGGTTAAGGAAGTCTTTTCTAACTTTGATAGCCATAATAACTTCTTCTAGAGCTGTATTACCGGCTCTTTCACCGATACCGTTAATACATCCTTCGACTTGCCTTGCGCCTGCTCTGATAGCTGCTAAACTATTTGCCACTGCTAACCCTAAATCATCATGGCAATGAGTTGAAACTATATAGTCTCCCTCAACATTTTCCAGAATATATCTTATCAAATCGGCATACTCTTCTGGTATAGCATAACCTACAGTATCTGGTATATTGATAACTTTAGCTCCACTTTTAACTGCTACCTGTAGGACTTTTATAAGAAATTCTCTATCTGACCTTGTAGCATCTTGTGCTGAAAATTCCACATTTGAGCAGAATTTTTTTGCATATTTGACCATTGACTCTGTAGCTTCCAGAACTTGTTCTCTAGTTTTTTTCATCATTGTCTCGAGATGGATATCTGAAGTTGAGATGAATAAGTGTAGTCTTGGATTAGCTGCATGTTTAATAGCTTCCCAACCTATGTCTATGTCTTTTTGAACAGTTCTGCATAATGTAGCTACGGTGGAATCTTTGATAATTGAGCTTATTGCTTTTACGTTTTCATATTCACCTTGTGATGATGCTGCAAAACCTGCTTCAATAACATCAACTCTCATCCTTTCTAATTCTTTAGCAATCTCAATTTTTTGATCTAACTTGAGATTAACTCCTGGTGTTTGATCTCCATCCCTTAAGGTAGTATCGAAAATATAAACTCTTTCCATCAGTTGTAACACCTCCTAATTTCACAACTTATTAGTAGATATTTCAAACTCTACAGGGTAAGATAGACCTGGTGTAATCAGGATGGTGATTGGTATTTCAACTGTTTGACCTGCATCTAATTCCAAACTAAAAATTTTTCTGTATAAACCACTTTCAGCCCTGTATATGTTATCATTATACATAAAAACTAAAGGAGTATAACCAGAAATAGAGGAGAAGTAGATATTTACTCTTTCTGGTTGTTGCTTTGAGTTATGTATTGTAAAAAACAACTTATACATTACACAGTAATTTGAATAATTTTGATCAATTTTATTGGAAATAATTTCGTTATCGGGGATTTTAAAACTCATGAAATTTTTAGATGTATCAAAGGATATTTGTTTATGGATAATGGGTTTTGGATATTTACCGGTTGATCTTGGAGTACCATCCTTATCTAGAATATTGTCAGGAACGACTTTGTCAAAGCTAAAAATTTTAATTTTAAGATCATTACTAGCTTTAAGGTACACGAATCCGGTGATTACTTGATTTGGATACATTTTTTCTATAACTAATCTGGCTTTTTGACCCGGATTTAGCAATAATCTTGACATATTCTTATTTTTTACGAAATCAAAAAATTCTAAAGATGCTTTTATACCACTTTCTACCTCATTTTGACTTTTGCTTAATTCTACAAAAAACTCAACCTCACTTTCAACTTCTTCACCGTTTTGTACTTCAATACAATAGTTAAGGTTATCTTTGAATAAATGATGAAACCAAACAAAATAACCGTTTTCTCCCAAAACATTCGATTCAAATATTATACCCTTATGAGTAATTTTCTCAGGATTGTTTGATATAACTAGGTAATCGAAATCTATTTCATTACGTACATATTGTTTTAGAAATACTATATCGATAACTTCTTTAATGTCTTTGTAAGGAAATCTGGCACCTTCTGAGTAGATTATATATTTATTCCCCCTTGAGTAATACTTTATCTCGATATCTGTGTTTATTATGATGTTAGGTAAAATAAAGGATTGAAAAATATCTACCTTGTTTAATTTACTAGGATATTGTGAAAGGTATATTTTGTTGCTTTTTACATAGAAAGTTGGAATTTTGATTGTTAAAAAAGAGATATCTTGTCCACCTTCGTAACTAATAGACAATGTTTGTTGGTATACAGGATTTTCATGCTTTATGTATAAAAACCCGTCCTTATAACTGCAATAGTCTGGTATGGATAGTATGAAATCTTTGCCTGTTTTATTGTATACTCTTATTTTCTGTAGTTGGTTTACAGTTAATTCGATATGTGTTTTTTCAAAGAAAATTTCTGGTATGTAAGCAAGATTTGATAGAGTAATACGATAAGAATTAACTAACTGTTTTAAATCTGAGTAACCTAATTGATAAGCTGTTTGTTTATCAAAAGAAAAAAGTAAATCCTTGTTTATATAAACTTCATAATTACCACTGTAATCGTTGTATACTATCTTGTAATCTACGGGCATATCGGAAAAAATATTTTTGTTTAGCTTGTCCATTATCTTGGGATTGTCTTTGTTTTTTGGTAAATAAAACAATCTGTACTCTGTGTTATTAGTTTTGAGGTTATAGAATATTATTCCATCTTTTTGTTTTTTTACTATTTCAACCCCTGCAAGGCTATACTGAAGTAGTAGACAAGTAAAAATATATCCAAAAAGCCACTTTATCACATTATTAAGATTAAAATACCTGGTATTTAAATCCTTCCGATAGAAACTCCCTTGTAGTAATGCTTTATTATTTGTCTGTAAGATAGTTTAGTTCCTAGCTTGTTTGCACCGAATTGACACATTCCTACACCATGCCCAAATCCTCTACCATAAAACCTAATAATCCCGTCCTTTATTTCGACTTTTTCTATAAAGTTAGAGGGAAGCATGCTATAATACAAATCCTCTGAAAATAAATAGATAGAGTCATCTTTGTATGCTACGTAAGTTTCTAAATCAGTTTGAATGATCATCTTTTGTACTCTTTGGCTTGAATTCTTATAAACTTTTATTGACTTGAGGGAACCCTCATAAGGCAGTTGTAGAAGATACGGGATAGTTTTAGATAAAATTTTATTGGCCTTGTTTAGGGGAATCTCAATTATCCATGTAAAAAGCCGGGATTGTTTACAATTGGAATCATTCAGATTTGTTTCGTAGTCCTTAACCTTTCTAAGATATGGGACATATGTATTCCATACGTCTTCAGAGTTAGCAGTTATTCCTCCACATGTGGAATGATAAACTGCATCTATTGGATTCCCCTTGTAAGTTATAATTTCTCCTTTCGTTGATAAAGTAGCTATAAAGCTTTTAAAAGTTTCTTTTTTTTCTCCTTCGAAATTTTGACAGTGGGGAAGATCACATAGATCAAAGTTGGTGTGTCTAGATAAGTTTTTTACTGCATAGGTTCTGGCTGCTAGGGCTTGGGCTTTCAAAGCTTCCAACT
This sequence comes from bacterium, assembly GCA_039630415.1. Classification (GTDB taxonomy): domain Bacteria; phylum DRYD01; class DRYD01; order DRYD01; family DRYD01; genus DRYD01. The sequence continues at coordinate 92,921 of JBCNVB010000025.1, forward strand.
CAAAATAATCCGGCATCTCACTAGTTACTACCGACATTATATAATCCTCTAACTCTACGTCAATTACATACTCTTCCCTCTTACTTTCTATCTTCTCATACCTATATGACCAATAGTCCTCTATCCCACCTTGCCTATTGTATCTGATAAACAAAACAAAATTACTACTACCATATCTAAAACCAAATCTTTTAAAACTTACATTATCTACTCTACTCAAGCTTACTTTTAAATAAACATTTCCCTTAGCCATTAATTTAGGATAAAGAACTCTACTTTCTACAACCTCTACCAACTCTGATAATAATTTTCTCATTTTTTTAGAAAATGAAAAATATCTTCTTGTTTTTGGATGAGTTATAATAAATTCGATAGGCATTACAAGTTCAAGATTGCTGAATTTAAATGACATAGAACTATGATGCATATCATCTAGAATGTGTCTAATAAGGTATGAGTTAAACTTGTATATTAGCTGATTAGATAAATTTTCTACGCAAAAAGTATTTTCTGCTAGGAAATATACATTACCAGCTTTAACTAAGAAAGGAGTTTTATTTGAAGTAAAACCTAAAACGTTATTACTATCGGTATAGTATTCTACACAATACTTCCGTGATAATAAAATTTTAGTAAAATGCTTAAAACTAAAATAATTGTAATCTCTGTTTACAAAAACAATATCGTACAAGCCTAGCTGATATAGTAAATGGTTTTTGTGCTTTTGCCCTTTAGAATTATACATCAAACTTTGATAAGTAAAAAGTATCTTGCCTTTCTGAGAATACTCAATCATATGCAAAATAGTACTAGCCGGTATATATCTTGCATCGTTAACTATAAGTAAATCTATGTCTTGATCAAGTAAATCAAGGGTGTAATCAGTTATGATTAAATAAGGAATTCTCTGTGAAGCTAGGAACTTTTCAAGAAAATAAAACTCCTTAACATATCTTCTTTGCAGATTCTCAAAAGTATGAATAGAAAAATATATACCCACTATCTTCCTATCTTTTTTGAAATTCGCAAGCTCTCGAATGTACATATAATCAAAAACTTTCTGATTTATGAAATCCCAAAAATAGACTAGAAACAGCAAAATAAAAATCAAAACTCCTCTGACAATATTAACAATTAGTATCATTAAGAATTTGAACATAGATTAGTTTTGAATTTTAGAATTGCTGTTCAAAATTATTAACTGTCGAATAGATTTAATACAGGTTTGCAAGATGAGTCTTATAATATCTATGTCTACTTGTAGGCCGTAAGATAATACTTTTGCATATTTGATTTTGTCAATTAATTTTATAACCAGTTCTATCGAAAAGATCCCAATAATAAGGGAAAGATTAGCAAAATTGCCTGGAAGTTTAATTTGTTTTGTTTTAAGAGTGTATAATTTGTAAAAGATTACATCGACTTCTGAAAGAATTTGAAAGAAATTTGCTATCTTTCGAAGAGTAGGTATATGGCTATCAAGTTTTTTGTATTGTAGTATTTGTATTAGGGTCTGGGTAGATTCATAGCAGAGTGTATATATTAATTTACCTGCAAACATTTTGGGTTTCTTACATTTTCTTAGGTTGCTTTTTGTTTGTTATGGTAGATTAGGTAGTCAAGGATGAGTTTGTCAAGGTTACCATCTAGTACTTCCTCTACTTTGTATATTTCAGTATTTGTACGTTGATCTTTGATAAGTTTATAGGGGTGTAGGATGTAGTTTCTTATTTGGTTGCCCCATGCTGCTTGTTGTTTGGTTTTGAAGCTATCCACTTTTTGAGATAGTTTTTGTTTTTCTAAATCATATATTTTACTTTTGAGTATTTTTAGGGCTGTTTCTTTATTTTGATGTTGGCTTCTTTCATTGGAGCAAGTTACTACTATTCCAGTTGGTATGTGTATTATTCTTACTGCTGATTCATTTTTATTGACGTGTTGTCCACCTGCTCCGCCTGCTTTGAAAGTCTCTATTCTCAGATCTTCTGGTTTTATCTCTACATTTATTGTATCATCTATTTTGGGAATGACTTCTACCAGTGCAAAGGAGGTATGTCTTTTGTTTTGAGCATTGAAAGGAGAATTCCTTACCAGTCTGTGAACCCCTTTTTCAGACTTGAGATATCCATAAGCAGATTTAATTATTATTTCACATGATTTTATACCTGCTTCTTGTCCGTAGGTTATGTCTGTTATGGTATAAGGTAGTTTATTTTTTTCTGCCCATTGTATGTACATTCTAAGTAGCATTTGGGCCCAGTCTTGAGCATCTGTCCCTCCAGCACCCGCCGTTATCGTTAGTATCGCATCATAATCATCATATTCTTCACTAAGCAGTAGATCAATCGATAGTTTTTCAAACTCCTTCAAAATATCAGAATATATTTTGTTTATCCCTTCTATATCTTCCGAACCAAAAGCTTTGTATAGATCTTCAAACTCATCAACTTCCTTCAATAATTTCTTATACCTTTCAATATATGTCTCTATTTTCTTCTTCTCTTTTAGCTTGGTAAAGTCTATTTCTTGACTGGTTTGTATTTTCTGTTCTATATTTTTTAGTTTATCTGAATATTTTTCAATCAGCGAGCTATACTCTAATAAGCTATTTTTTATGTTCTTTATCTCTTTTAGATCTATAATTGTCTTCATTATCCCGGCAGCTAGCTTTGCCTAAAGTATTCCTTTGTTAAAGAAGGTATGTATTTGGTTGTTGTATAGATCTATCTTTATTTTATACGCTTTAGTAAGTTTATCCTTTTTTTTGGTGGATATGATATGTACATCATATCCTTGAATAATTGCTCTTTTCAGATCAATCATAGCTTCCCTTTTTATTTTTATTTCAAAGTCAGGAGTATACAAATTCAAGTTACCTTCCGGATAGATAATCAAATCTGCCAAATCTACGTACCCTTGCTCTATATAAGTAAATCCATTTTCAAAGACTAGCTTCATAGAATTGAAAGTTATTTTGCGCTTTTCGTAAATTCCCTCTCTTACCGAAAAATATACATGCTTGTTAATTTGATAGTACAAGTTCTTGAATCTAAATTGATTTACCTTGTTTTGATCATTTTTGCAACCGCTCAAGAATATACCAAGTGTGACAAATAACAAAACAAGTACAAATAAGTTATACTCTAATATTTTTCTGAGGATTCTTTTAAACTTCAACAACTTGATCATTAATAATTTTGACCTTAATTTTACCCTTTCTACCTTTATTTTTGAGCTTGTATTCTATCAAGAGCAAAAGATTTTTTGCTGGCTTAGGTAGATTTTTGCCATAAACGTCATATATGTATGATTTTATGATGTTAAATTCTTGTATATCTTTAACAGTTAGTAATTTTCTGTAGAGTTTGTTTTTGATGGGGCTATCTGGTAAGTATGTAGGTAAGTCACACTCTATATCCGGAAAATCTTCTTCATTATTTAGATAACTGTTTACCATTTTGAGAAATTGTATTAATCCTACCTGTTGTATATGCCCCGATTGTTTTCTAGATAGAATTCCTCCAGGACCTCTTATATCCAGATCTTTTTGAATGATTTCTACGTTGGATAAGTCTGGCTTTTCGAATATAGATATTCTTTCGAAAGTATTGGTATTTGTGTATTTATGATCCATAAGAATGTAACAATAGGGATCTTTACTACCTCTACCAACTCTACCTCTTATCTGATAAATCTGAGAAATACCCAACTTTTGGGGATTATCTACTATAGCTACGTCAAATTCTGGAGTATCTATACCTGACTGGATTATAGTCGTGCAAAGAATTAATTCTAATTTACCCTTAATGAAGTCTATGAAAGCTTTCTGTATTTGCTTTGAAGAAAGTTTGGCATGTATTATTCCTGTTTTAGCATACTGACTAAGTTCATGCCAGATTTCATATAGTTCCTCAATATCATTATTTACGTACATTACCTTAAGACCCAAATTAAGTGATTTTTCAAGTATTTTCTTTAGGATTAGTAACTTTTGGTTGTAATTTGTAAAAGTTAGGATTAGAGTTTTGGGTTTTTTATGAGTAGGGGGTGGAGTATTTATTGTTGATATATCAATTAGACCAGTTTTTACCATAAAGTATGTTCTAGGTATAGGTGTTGCCGAAGAATACAAAAAGTGAGCTTTAGAAAAAACTTCTTTTAAAGTTTCTTTAAATACTACACCCATTAAATGTTCTTCATCTATTACAACTAAAGCAACTCTTTGAGCCCAATCTCTATCTAATTTAGTAACGTCAAACGGAGTTGATATTACAAAATTAGCTTCTTCTATGTTACTTGATCCACTAATAGAGGTACGAAGAGCTATTTTAATGTTTGGTAGTCTCTTTTGCATGGACATAAAGTGTTGATAAGCTAAAATTGTAGTTGGAACAAAAAGGATAGCATTGTATCCATTGTAAACAGCTCTACCTATCGCCCTAATTAAAACCTCGGTTTTACCATATCCTGTATCCGCCAAAATTAATCTATTTGTAGGATAACTGTTACTTAAATCGTCTAAAACTTCATTTATCACTCTTTGCTGATCCTCAGTTAGTATGTATTCAAAATTTGATTCTAGTACACTATCATATTCTGTTGGTAAAAGTTTATAACAACTGGTTGAGTATCTTTTAGCATTTATTCTTACTATCATATCTCCAACGTCTTTTACGTCTTGATAGATTTTCTCTATCTTTTTTTGCCAAGATTTGAAGGATGGAACTGAAAGAATCTTCTCTTTTATCCTTTGAGTTATCTTATCTGACGAAATATACTTATGAATGTTAACACTTTCTATACTGAAGTACATTTTGCGATTATTCTTGAATTGTACACATATAAACTCTTTTTCATCAAAGTGAGCGATTCTAATTTTTTGAGTTCCCAAGTAAATTCCTATTCCATAACCTTCTACTACTACTAAATCCCCTTCTCTGAAATCTTTTATCGCATCGAAAACATCTATGTGTATAACATCAACTCTTTCACTTCTTAAATTCCTTTCGGTTATGTATACTTTTTTATCTATTAAATCAACATATCCAAAAGGTATGGGTGAAGATGAGATTTCGTACTCTAAAAGTGAAAAGGTTTTTCGCTTCTTTCTTGAATAATCAAGTATCAATTTCAGATATTTTTGATATGTTTCCTGCTTTGGAAAAACAAATTTGTAGCCTTCCTCTATTAGTTTTATGGTTTCATAGATGTCGGCTATTTTCTTTACATGATTGGGTATACTGATTTGTTTTATATCCCACGTAAGATCAACTGTAAAGTCAAGCGATTTTAGTTTACGATCAAGCACATTCTTTACTATTTCTTCCGGTTCATAAGTAAGAAATAGAATCTTTAAGTTTTGCAAAGCTATGGTTTGATTTTCATTACAGGCAAATATTTTAATTGAATCCATTTTTCTTATAGTCAAGAAGCTATTAGGATCAAATATCCTGATTGATTCAACTATGTCATCTTCCAGCTCTATTCTTATTGCATTGTTTGAGAATATGTCTATGATATTACCTCTGATTTGATATCGGTTCTCTAACAAATCACCTTTTGAACTTTGATATCCCAGATTTTCCAGAATCTTAATGAGCTTACTAAGAGATATTTGCTGATCTTTCCTTATCAGAAAATAATTAACGTTAACCAGTTGTTTTATAAGGTTTGTCAAAAAAAAGTAATTGGTTATTCTTGTTTGTAGGGATTGATTTAATTCCTCTAATTCTTCTTCGGTAAAATCCTCATCTATTATCAAAACGGAGTAGTCATAATCTGAGTTATAATTCATTTGGAAATAGCTATTTTCCAGAAATACCTTTAACAAGGTACTCTTCTAGAAAAGAAACTATCAGAATAAGTGGTAGGATAGATATAAATACACCGGCCATTATCATACCCCAAGGAATCTCATAAATATCCGAACCACTTATAAGCGTTATACCAACCGTAAGAGTTCTTTTTATACTATCATTTGTTAAAGTTAAAGCAAATATAAATTCATTCCAAAAACCTATAAACTGAAGAATCCATACACTAATAAAAGCTTGTCTTATCATGGGTAAAACAATTAGAAACATAATCTGAAAATCATTCATACCCTCAACTATACCGGCTTCTTCATAATCTCTACTTAAATTGCTAATAAACCTACTAAGAAGTATAAATGAAAACACAAACCCTAGTGAAGTATAAACTACAATCAATCCAACCAGTGTATTAAATAACCCAACTTTGACTATTATTTCAAATATTGGGACTATAATGAGTACGCCCAAAACTAAGACGGTATTAAGTAAAAGTATCAAATTTTCAAGGAAACCTGAGAGAGGTATTTTTTTCCTCACAATTGAATAGGCTAAAATAAATCCCAGAAAGGAAGTAATCGTTGCTGAAATACCAGAAACAACTATACTGTTGTAAATATAGTGAAGAATATTAGGATCCTTGAGTATGTAAAGATAATTGTTTATTGTCCATTCACTAAACTTGCCTTGAGATATCATCTTGTTCGGAAGCAAAGAGTATAAAAATGTAACTACTATGGGAAATAGACTATATGCTATGGCCAACAAGATCAAAAAAGTATTAATTATTCTTTCAAGTCTCATTTACAGTTCAATATCAGTTTCCCCTAGATAGTTAATAAACGTATAGTCTGGTTGTGCTTCTAGAGATCTAATTAGCAAGAAGTCATTATCTTTAATTACCAGGTTTAGCTTAGATTTATCCTGACTGAATACTCCTATACTTCTAGTGAACCTCAGCTTTTCATTTTTAGATATTAATCTCATATTTTCAGTTAAATTTTTACCCCGATTTATTTGAGGTATATCGGAGTTGGAAACAATTTTGTTATTATTTGTTGTAAGAATAAGTAATTGAGATTGATATAAATCAGGACTAGAAAAGGTAATACAGATGTTATCGTTTTGTTTTAAAGAAGCTAACTTTACACCTTTTGCAGGTTTTGATAATACAGGTATTTGTGAAGTATTGGTTCTAAAAGCATACCCCATCTCAGTTAATGTGGTTATGGTTAAATCTTCTGAAAGGGGTATGATTTCAATAACTTCATCCCCTTCTTCTAATTTGATGTAACTGCTTGTTCTACTGATCTCCAAAATCTCCTTAACACTTACTTTCTTTACCATGCCCTTTTGAGTTATAATCAATACATAGCTAGCTTTAGATAATTTTTTGGCACTTATCAGTTTTATAGCTTTAGTATTTTCCTCTGACTTGAAAACTTTAGGTAAAAAGATTGAGGTATCTATTAACTTATTCAAGTCTAAAAGACTGTACTTACCGTTAGATAAGAATACGATTACTTTATTTTTTGAGCTTGATCTGTATATTGAAGTTACATAATTGTAGTTGCTTACGTTAGCAAATATTTTATCTTTTTTGGTATTGGCTTTGTAAGAGTATAAATAGCCGTTAGAAAAACCTACAAGTATTAATTCTTCTTCTTGTTGGGATTTTTCTATCTTTATTTCTTTGAAAGTATCTTTTTCTGCTATGACTGTTTTTCTTTGTTTACCATATTTTTGTTTTATTTCGTTTAGCTCCTCTTTTACCACTTGGATTAACTTAGATTGATTGTCAAGTATTTCGGATAGCTCTTTTATTTTTTGCATTGTTTGGTTGTAGTCTTGAAGCAATTTATCCACTTCCAGTTTAGTTAGACGATGGAGTTGTAGGTTAAGAATGTATTCTGCTTGTTTGTGATTTACATGTAATTCACTTACTAAATTTAGCACAGCTTTTTTGTAGTCTTCACTATTTCTTACTATTTTCACAAGTTTATCTATGTTTTTTATGGCTTTAATTAAACCCTTGGTCAAAAATGCCTTGTTGGATAACTTTTCGAGTATTGTTTTTGTTCGTCTTATTACTACTTCTTTTCTATGCTCTACGTACTTTTTTAGAAGTTCCAAAATCGAGTATTGCTTGGGTATATGACCATCTACAGCTATGAATGCACAGTAAAAAGATGTTCTGTATGAAGTGAAGTTCTTTAGATAATTAACTATTTGCTCTTCGTTGTAAGGTGTTTTGAGTTCCAAAAGTATTCTTATATCGGTGTTTTTACTTTGGTCTATTACATCAACTACATCATTTAATTTTTTATCTTTTATTGCTTCGGCTATTTCTTTTATGAGCTTTGATTTATTTACAGAATATGGAATTTCGTATATTACCAGATAATCTTTTTTTTGGATATTTTCGATACGGTATTTCCCTTCTACTTTGATTGTACCCTTGCCTGTAACATAAACTGATTTTATTATTTTAGAAGTATAAACTATTCCACCAGTTGGGAAATCAGGACCTTTTATAATATCCAAAATTTGCTTAATTGGTATGTTTGGATTTTCAAGTATAGCGATACATGCATCGATTACCTCGTTTAAATTGTGAGGTGGAATATTGGTTACCATTCCCACGGCTATTCCGGTTGACCCATTCACAAGTAGATTTGGAAAAGCAGAAGGTAGAACAATTGGCTCGGTTGTTGTATCATCAAAATTAGATCTAAAGTCTACTGTATTTAGCTCTATATCTTCTAGCATTAATTCTCCTATTTTTGTTAGTTTGGCTTCGGTGTATCTATAAGCTGCTGGCGGATCTCCATCTATTGACCCAAAATTACCTTGACCGTCTATTAAAGGATAGTTTAAAACAAAATCTTGAGCCATTCTTACCAAAGCTTCATATACCGGATTATCTCCATGAGGATGGTATTTGCCCAACACTTCTCCAACTATACTTGCACACTTTTTGTAGTTAGAATTGGAGAAAAGTCCTAATTTATACATGGAGTACATTATCCTTCTTTGTACTGGTTTTAGACCATCTCTTACATCAGGTAGTGCTCTCGATAAAAGTACGCTTAGAGAGTAATCTATATAGCTATCTTTCAGCTCTTCAACAAAGTTGGCCTCTATTAGTTTTGTCATACTACGTTTTTGTATAGTTTATTTGTACCTCAAGCTCTCCTGCTTTAAGCCTTCCTGCTTTAAGCCTTCCAAATAGATAAGTCGTATTTTTGAGTCTGATTTCTTGCTGGTGTTTTCAACCAAACTTGATTTTTCGTCATATTCCCAAACTTATAGTAAAGTGCACTTATTATGTTTTCATCCAAAACATTTTGATAAGTTTCTTTCCAATTTTGAAAATACTGTTGGATAAAATTGGTATGTACTTGACCTTCTTGGAATTCTTTAGATGAGATGATGGATAGGAGTAAGTTTTTATTGGTTTTGATGGGTAAAATGATAAGATTTTTCAGGGCATAGATCATATTTTGAATTGCTTCATGTCTAGTATTCCCTTTGGTGATAACTTTGCATATTAACGAGTCGTAGTAGGGTGATATTTCTGTTCCTGGTTCAATGAAAGTATCTATTCTGGCGTTTGGGGGAAACTCTACATACTTGATTTTGCCTGTTACTGGCATGAAATTATTTTCAGGATCTTCTGCCGTTATTCTGCACTCTATTGAATGACCATTGAAATTAACTTTTTCTGGAACTTTATGCCCCATTGCTATTAGGTATTGAAGTTCTACTAGATCTAGACCTGTAATCATTTCAGTAACTGGATGTTCTACTTGAAGACGAGTATTTACCTCAAGGAAGTAGAATTTACCATCTTTGTAGATAAACTCAACGGTTCCTGCATTATAGTAGTTAACTTTTTTAGCGATTTTGATTGCTGCCTGAGCTATTTGATTTTGCATTTGTTCGTCTAATGCTGGGGCTTCTTCTATAAGTTTTTGATGCTTTCTCTGTATTGAGCATTCTCTAAGATTTAGATGAATTACATTTCCATAATGATCTCCGAAAATTTGGACTTCTATATGTCTAGGGTTTTCAAAGTATTTTTCGATATAGACTGAATCATCTTTAAAAGCTGCTAATGCTTCTCTTTTTGCTGCCTGAATTGAATCTATTAAATCTTTGGGGTTATAAACTACTCTAATTCCTTTACCTCCCCCACCTTTGGCGGCTTTGATCATTATGGGATAACCAAGTTCTTGCGCATATTTATGAATTTCTTCTGGATTGTTTGTGGTTATATCCATTCCTGGTGGGATAGGAACTTGCACTTCTTGAGCTATTTTTCTTGCTAGTACTTTGTCTCCCAGAATTTCGATAGATTCTGGTGAAGGACCTATAAAGATAATGTTGTTATCTTTGCAGGCTTTTGCAAAAAGATAGTTTTCTGACAAAAATCCATATCCAGGATGTATCGCATCTGCTTTGGCTTTCTTAGCTGTTTCTACTATTTTGTCAATGTCAAGATAGCAGAGGGTGTCATGTAGGTTATAGCTTTCATGGGCTATGTGAGCATGTGGGTTATTTTTATCAACTTCCGAGTAAATTGAAATCGTGTATACACCTAACTTTTTTAGAGTTCTAATTATTCTAACCGCTATTTCTCCTCTGTTAGCTATCAGAACTCTTTTCATAAGATTAACATGGATAGAAAAGCATTTGTTTATAATATATTCTAGTTTGGTTTAAGTTGATCCTTCTGGTTTATAGGAAGGGTGGGACGGGTTGAGAGTAGAATATAGAGGAAGGGAATTAGGAGGGATGGCCGAGTGGTCGAAGGCGGCGGTCTTGAAAACCGCAGTGGGGTCAATCCCCACCGGGGGTTCGAATCCCTCTCCCTCCGTCCCTACCCCTTCCCCCTCTCCATCATACCTCTTACCGTCTCCATTATTAACTCAAAAAAAAACAAACTAATTATCAAAACAAACAGCAAAATCTTACCTAGATACACGCAAACCATACGAAAAGCAGTACGTAAAATACTCGGCAAAAACCTAAAAATCCATATAGAGGAAGAATAAATTTTGCCATCCAAAATAAAAAGTGGAAAAATAAAAAAAGCCAACCAAAGTAAGGAGGCTGTCAAATGTTAGAACAAAAAATAAAAGATGAGTTAGCGGAAACTCTTCTTAAAAAAGAATTAATAACTCGTAAGCAACTTGAAAAAGCTCAAAAAAAAGCAGAAGAAGAAAACAAAGAACTTGATAAAGTTCTCATAGAACTAGGCTACATAACCGAAAAAGAATTGTATCAAGCAATCGCAGAAGAAATCGGATATGAATTCGTCGATCTTTCAGAAATCGAACTAAAACCAGAACTATCACAGTTTCTACCCGACAACCTTGCTAAAAGATATAACGCAGTGCCAATAAAATTCGACGGAGAAAAATTAGTCGTAGCAATGTTAGACCCCCTAGATACCAATGCAGTAGATGATATAATGCTAATGACTGGAATGGAAATAGAAACAGTAATGGCAACAGAATCTGATCTACGAAGAGCTATAAACAAAGTCTATGGTACAGCAGAAATAGCAGAAGCGGAAGATATATCCTCCTCAATAGCAGAAATAAATATCGGAGAACTCGCTGGTCTAGAATTAGGTGAAGCAGAAGAAGAGGAAATATCAGTCGATAAACTAAAAGAAATGGTAGATGAAGCACCAATCGTAAAATTGGTCAACCAAATAATATTCCACGCCATATCAGATAAAGCCTCAGATATACACATAGAACCCTGGCCCAAAGAAGTAGTAGTTAGATACAGAATGGACGGTATACTACACGAAATAATGAGAATCCCTAAACACATACTCGCACCCATGGTTTCCAGAATAAAAATAATGTCTGCACTTGACATAGCAGAAAGAAGAAAACCTCAAGACGGTAAAATACACCTCAAATACGAAGGAAGAGATTTTGACTTACGGGTATCAACCGTACCAACTGTTAACGGAGAAAAAGTCGTAATGAGAATACTCGACAAAAGCTCAGTAATGCTGGGACTTGATAGACTAGGATTCATGCCAGATATAAGAGAAAAACTAGAATGGCTTATATCAAAGCCCTACGGCATGATCCTAGTAACAGGACCTACGGGATCAGGAAAATCAACTACTCTCTATGCATGTTTGAATAAGCTTAACCAAGGAACAGTTAATATAAGCACGGTGGAAGATCCCGTAGAATACCAAATACAAGGTATAAATCAGGTTCAGGTTAATCCAAAAGCGGGAGTAACCTTTGCTGCTGCACTAAGAGCATTCTTACGACAAGACCCAGACATAATAATGGTCGGAGAAATACGGGACCACGAAACAGCTCAAATAGCTGTAGAAGCAGCACTCACGGGACACCTAGTACTATCAACTCTACACACTAACGACGCTCCTTCAGCAGCTACACGACTTATCGAAATGGGTATAGAACCATTCTTAGTAGCCTCCGCAGTAGTAGGTGTACTAGCACAAAGACTCGCTAGAACCATATGTAACGCATGTAAAGAACCCTATACACCACCAAAAGAAGCTTTAAAAGATCTAGGACTAGCATATACCGAAGAAGAAATAGTATTCTACAAAGGAAGAGGATGTGAAGCTTGTAAAGGTACGGGATACAAAGGAAGAACAGGAATACATGAACTACTAATCATCTCAGACAAAGCTAGAGAAGTAATCCTAAGAAGAGGAAGTGCAAACGAAATCAAAAGAGCAGTGCTAGAAGAAGGTTTCAAAACCCTCCAAGATGATGCAATAAGAAAAGTACTGGAAGGAATAATATCCGTAGAAGAAGCACTAAGAGTAGTATTTATGGGCAATGCATAATCAATGGACTAAATGTGATAAATGTAGACAAATAATAAGCGCTGTAGATCTAGAAGAAAACCTCTGGGTCTGCCCCAAGTGTAATAACCACCAATACATAACAGCTACCCAAAGAATACAAATAACCTTCAATCATTATCAGGAATTATTCAAAGACATAAAACCGAAAGACTTCCTTAATTTTGAAGACTATGCGGAAAAACTTAAAAAAGATGCAGAAAAGTTAGGTATAGAAGAAGCAATAGTAGTTGGACAAGCCTATTTGTTACCCGATCAACAGAATGAATACCCCATATGTTTTGGCATAATGGACTTTGGATTTAGAGGTGGATCAATGGGAAGCGTAGTGGGAGAAAAAATAGCTCTAATAGCGCAAGTAGCATACGAAAAACAACAACCCTTAATAATATTCTCAGCCTCAGGCGGAGCTAGAATGCAAGAAGGAATCATAGCACTTATGCAAATGGCTAAAACCGTAGCATCTATAAACAAACTTAAGCAAAAAAAAATACCATTCATAAACGTAGTAACAAATCCTACTACGGGTGGAGTGGCTGCTAGCTTTGTCGGAATCGCAGACATAATTATCTCCGAACCAGAAGCAATTATTGGATTTGCTGGTCAAAGAGTAATAGAACAAACCATCAAGAAAAAACTACCTCCCAACTTTCAAACCGCAGAGTTTAACCTTTCTAACGGACTAATAGATCAAATCGTACATAGAAAGAAAATACCCTACTTTCTTCTGGAATTTATAAAAGCATTCTACTTTTGGTTATAAAACGGAGACAAAACTAAGTGAAATACCAAAAAATACAAAAAATAATACAAACAAGAAAGTTCATAATAATAGGTTCACCAGCAAGCAACAACTATCAAGTAGTACAAACTTTTATAGATCATGGGATAGACATAATTAAGCTGCATCTTAACATGACTCACCCCGTAAGCAATGTAACTTTATCAAGTTTAAAAGAAGAAGAGTCAAACATTTATCCTGTAATATCTCAAAATCCTCAAATCGTATGGGGAATAGTTCCGGGTAATCTGCTAACCAATCCCAAATCTTTTGAGGAAATTCCAAACGAAACTTTACAACGGTTATTCGATTTCGTAGATCTATTTTACTACTCCTATACAGCTCACTATCTCAAAATTGATTTACCCAAGATGGTTGCAATAGACAGAGTATTACAAAGAGAGGAATTATCTATTTTGGAAAGAATGGGTTTTTGGGGAATAGAAACATCGATAGTTGATAAAAATAGTTACGGTTTACCTTTAACATTACAAGACATTATTAACTTGGAAAGAATAGTTAAAAATACAACGATACCGATCTTTGTGCCAACCCAAAAGAAAATAACGCCTAAAGATGTGAGAATTTTGTATGATATAGGTGCAAAAGGAATAGTTTTAGGACAAATCTCCACTTCCCTAGAAATTGATACAGCAAGAAAAATAATAAGTGAATTCGTTGATCAAGTTCAAAAACTATGATAGATATATCAGTAGTCATACCGGCTTACAATGAGGAGAAGTACATTCTCAACTCTCTTAGATCACTTGTTAATCAATCTTTATCCTCCAAAATAAGATATGAAATAGTAGTTGTAGACAACAATAGTACGGACAAAACTAAGGAAAGAGTGGAGGAGTTTATTCAGTATTTTAAGAACAAGAAGAAACTGGATAAGTCACTAAGTAATATAGACATAAGGATAATAGAAGAGAAAAAGCAAGGTGTTGCGTATGCAAGGCAAACAGGGTTTTCCCAATCAAGAGGCTGGATAATAGCTACTACCGATGCGGATTGCATTCTACCACCCTTATGGATAAGAACTATCTACAACATATTCAAACACAACTACGATTACTTGTCTTATCAACTTATAAGCGGCTTACCACGAAAAATAAGAAAAGAGATAATAAAGTCATTCAAAATGCCAATCGTTGGTGCAACAGGATTAATAAAATTTTATGATGACGATACATATGAATTGCAGGTAATAAATAGATTGATTCCCGTTTTTCTTGGAATAGGGAATTTTTTTTGGTTTTCACCAGCCCTCCATGGCTCCAATTTCGCTATCCTCAAAGAATACTTCATAAAAGTTGGAGGATTCAACACTAATCTCAAAACCGGTGAAGACCTCGATCTGGGAGTAAGAATATCCAAATACGGAAGAATAGTGTTTCTTCCCGCAGTAGCTTACTCCTCTTCCAGAAGATTTAGAAAAAATCTGCTAAAAGCAGTATTAATATACACGTTTGCAAATTTCCTTTCCCATAGACTGTTCGGTAAACCTATAGTCAATGAATTGGATACAGCCAGAGGAGAAAGAGAAA
The DNA here is from genome assembly GCA_039630415.1 of bacterium. Taxonomy (GTDB): domain Bacteria; phylum DRYD01; class DRYD01; order DRYD01; family DRYD01; genus DRYD01. The sequence continues at coordinate 107,939 of JBCNVB010000025.1, forward strand.
TATTCTATCAACCTCTCAACCTAAACCAAGAATTCCAAAAAATAAAAAACAAACTTAAAGAAATAATTCAGGATATAAAAAGCAAACTGGATATATAAGTATTTTAAGGAGGTGTAAGATGAGTAGAACCAGAGAATTCATAAACCAAATGCTAGGTTATAAGTACATAGATCTCAAGAAAGTACCTAATATTCAAACATTTCCATTCTCAATTAGAATCCTTCTTGAAAACATTCTGAGAAATTATGATAACTTTAAAGTCAATGATGAACATGTTGACTTAATAATGAACTACAACTCAAAAGATGTTCCCGATAAGGAAATACCATTTTGTCCAAATAGGATACTAGCTCAAGATTTTACGGGAGTACCTTTGATAGTTGATCTGGCTTCTTTAAGATATGCTGTTACAAAGTACAACAAACCAGCTTCAAGTGTAAATCCCATAATTCCCATAGACTTGGTCATAGATCATTCTGTAGTAGTAGAGAGTTATGGTACTTCATTTGCGTTGTATAGAAATGTTGAGCTAGAGTATGAGCAAAACAGAGAGAGGTACGAGTTTTTAAAATGGGCACAAAAGAGTTTTAAAAAATTAAGGCTTATACCCCCATCAACAGGTATCTGCCATCAGATAAATCTGGAGTATCTTTCTAGAGTAGTTTGGGAACAGGATGGGATGATATTCCCGGATACAGTTATAGGTACGGACTCACATACTCCGATGGTAAATGGTATAGGTGTGGTGGGATGGGGAGTTGGAGGTATTGAAGCTGAGGCTGTAGCTCTCGGACAACCACTATATTTTACCTTACCAAAAGTAATAGGTCTAAAGTTGAAAGGTAGTTTACCTGAAGGGGTAAATGCTACAGACCTAGTCCTAACAATAACTGAACTACTTAGAAAATATGGTGTGGTTGGAAAGTTCGTTGAAGTATTTGGTGAAGGATTAGATTGTTTAACGGTACCTGACAGAGCTACAATCTCTAACATGTCTCCCGAATTCGGCTCCACCATAACATACTTCCCAATTGATCAGAAGACTATAGAGTACCTAAAACTAACTAATCGACCACCAGAATTAATAAAGCTAGTTGAAACATACGCAAAAGAAAATTTACTATGGAGAGAAGATGAGGATAAAATAGTTTACACCGATGTAATAGAGTTGGACTTAAATAAAGTTACAACTTCATTGGCTGGTCCCAAAAGACCCCAAGACAGAATACCACTATCAAACCTCAAAAAAGTTTTCGTAGATAGCTCTGCAAGTGTTTTGACAAAAGTTAAGGTGAATATAGGTCAGGAAGAGATAGAACTTAAGGATGGGGATGTTGTAATAGCTGCAATAACTAGCTGTACCAATACATCTAATCCATTTGTTATGTTAGCAGCAGGGCTATTAGCTAAGAAAGCTGTTCAACGAGGTTTGAGGGTTAAAAGGCATGTTAAAACTACTTTAGCACCGGGATCTAAGGTAGTAACCCGTTATCTTGAAAAAGCAGGACTATTACCTTATTTAGAAGCTCTGGGATTTTTCGTATCTGGCTATGGCTGTACTACTTGTATAGGTAACTCAGGAAGCTTGCATCCTGAAATTTCCAAAGCAATAACCCAAAATAATTTGGTAGTATCAGCAGTTCTTTCTGGTAACAGGAATTTTGAAGCCAGGATACATCCTCTGGTAAAAATGAACTTTTTAGCTTCTCCTCCAATGGTTGTAGCCTTTGCTATAGCTGGGACCGTAAACATAGACTTACAAACTGAACCTATAGGTTATGACCCATTGGGACAACCAGTCTACCTTAAAGATATAACCCCTACTAACGAAGAAATATATGAACTTATTGAGCAAGTTGTTAAATCGGAATATTTTAGCGAAATTTACCAAGATATTCTTGAGGGCGACCAAGAATGGAAAAGATTACCTGAGTATGAAAGCGATCTTTATCCATTTGATCCCAAATCCACTTACATTAGGTTGGCTCCATTCTTTGAGGATGAATTTATGAATTCTAAACCAGAAGATATAAAGGGAGCAAGATTACTGTTGTTACTCGGAGATAGTGTAACGACAGATCACATATCTCCTGCTGGAAGTATAAAAGTTGACTCACCAGCTGGGAAATATCTAATCCAGCAGGGTGTGGAAAGTAAAGATTTCAACTCATATGGTTCTAGAAGAGGAAATCATGAAGTAATGATTAGAGGAACATTTGCAAATGTTAGAATAAGAAATTACCTGGTGGATAAAGAAGGTGGGTATACGATAAAAGATGGTGAAATAAAGACAGTGTATGATGCATGTATGGAGTACAAAAAAGAAAACGCTCCTTTAATAGTAGTAGCGGGCAAAGAGTATGGATCTGGATCTTCTAGAGACTGGGCAGCTAAGGGTACTAGATTACTGGGAATAAAGGCCATCATAGCTCAAAGCTTTGAAAGAATCCATAGAAGTAATTTAGTTGGAATGGGTGTGCTCCCATTAGAATTCGTCTCATCTGAAGACTATAACTTCTTCCTAGAAGCAAAGCAACAACTACCATACTACTCGTTCAGTATCCTAGGAATTTCCGAAAATCTTTACCCCAAAAAGAAGCTTAAGGTTCAAATATTCGATAGTCAAGGCAAGACCGTAAAAGAATTTGATGTTGTAATGAGGCTGGATTCTCAAGTTGAAATAGAGTACTACAAAAACGGAGGCATCTTACAATATGTTTTGAAAGAAAAATTTTTGAGGGATTAAAAGCTGCACCTGCCGGAAAGGGTGCTATATAAATACTTCTGGCAAATACCAAACAATTATGGAAGAAAAAATAGATAAAGACCTAGTCGACCAAATGAATAAGGAAGAAAATCAGTTGATAAGGGTAATAATACAAACGTATGACGGATGCAAAGAAGAAGAGGATAGAAAAATGGTAAAATCAGTTGGTGGAGAGTATTTGTTTGATTTACCAATAATAGGAGGTTTTGCAGCGAAATTACCCAAAACAGGTATAAAGTTACTGGCGTTAAATAAGAGGGTGAAGAAAATATTTTACGATAAACCAATAAGTTTGAAATAGATGAAGGTAGGGATAGTATCGAATAGTCCTGGAGAGGTTTTAGGTTGGGCAGTTCCTGCTTCCTCAATTCTCAAAAAACTTGGATTCACTATAGATTTATACCTAACACCCTGCATGTTTGCTACCAACAAAGAATACGAAGTAGCTCTGCAACACGGCCACTTTGACAAAATCTATAAACCCAAACAAACACTTTTCGAAATCTTGCTACCTCAAAAAAGATACGATCTCTTTTTCCACATGGGAGGCGATATATGGTATTCTACCAAGTTCAAAACTTCCAAACTGTATTCATACGGCTGGGGAACAAAAAGGTTAGATAAATTTTTCTGTTTATACCTTGTTCCAAATCAATACTACTACAGAAAACTAACTGAACGTGGTATACCATCAAGTAAAATAGTAAAAATAAAAGATCTTGCCTTTGAGAAGCTCAAAAGGAAGCAGTATGATCCGAACTCCAAGTTGATAGGATTTATGTTGGGTAGTAGAGAAGTCGAATTCTGGAATTTACTAGAAATTTACCTTCAAACAATTGCTTTAATGCCCAAGGACTATGAATACATATTTTTTGTTTCCCCTTTTATTTATCAAGATGATAGTTTTGAACAAAAACTTCAAGGCATAATGAAAATGTATGAGGGTTATCGAGTGAAGTTTTTGGTAAACGAAGTTGAAAAGTATGAAGTTATGTCGAAATTGAGATTAATGGTAACTATTCCTGGTACTAAAACGAATGAAGCTGGTTTTTTGGGTATTCCTCAGTTGGTGATACTACCTTTGCAAAAACCTGAGCATATTCCGGTATGGGGTATAGTGGGTTGGCTAGATTTTCTTGGAAGTTTTGGAAAAAAAATAAAAAGCTATTTTGTAATCAAATACGCTGAAAAAAATCTACTAAACAAAAAAAGGTACATAGCTATGCCAAATATGGTTTCAAACTCTGAAATTGTTCCCGAAATGATCGATAAAATAACTCCTGAAAAACTTTGTCAAGTCTTACTTAGTATGGTAGAAAATAGTGAATTGTTAAGTAGAATATCTAATGATCTAGTAAGAGTTTATGATGAGTGGGAATATGAAGCTATCTCTTTTCATGATTTTGTACGTAGGATATGATTTTGAGGAAATTATGTAAAAAGAGGAGGGGAATATGATAAGGGGCGTTGCTTTTATATGTGTTGGTAATTCTGCAAGAAGTCAAATAGCAGAAGCAATAGCAAAGAAAATAGCTAAAGAAAAAGGATTAAATATTAAGGTTTACTCTGCAGGGATACAACCTTCTGGATTTATTAATTCTATGGCAATAAGAATTTTAGAAGAGGATAATATTCCGATAGAGGATCAGTATTCAAAAGGTATGGATCAAATTCCCATAAATGACATAGATTTAGTTATCTTTGTATGTGAAGAAAGTTATTGTCCTTCGACAGATGAAGTTTTCAAAGGTAAGAAAATACTGCATTGGTATTTACCTGATCCATTTTCTTACGAACAATTCTACTTTATAAGGGAAAGTCTAAAGTCAAGGATAAATGATCTGTTTGAAAGACTAGATGCAAAGGATATCCAAATCTGAAGAACCAAATTATTAGAGGGGTATCGTTATTGCAAGATAAAATTTGCTAAATCAGCAAAATTAATGGGGTTACCTCTGCAAGGAGGAGGTGACGCCGTAATGAATTCAAAAGGTTTATCATTATTGGAACTGATAGTGGGTGTATTGATAATAACGTTGATGTTTGCTATATCAGTACAGCTGTTTTATACTTTTATCAGCATCCAATATTTGATAGATTCAAGGATACATCAACATATAGAACAGTGTTTTTTGAATTGAAGAAAGCGATAAAAGAAGCGAATGAGGTGAAGAATATATACAATTTAGCAACTGTAAGTGCGATATACTTGCAGGTAAGAAATAGAATATATGGTTATAGGTTAAGAAGGGACTTACCTATATTACAAAGAAGGTTAGAGAAATCGGTAGATGGTGGATATGCATGGTATTTTATACCCAATACGGAAAATATAGAGGACATAAGATTTATTGCCTCTATTCCATATTCACAATCGAAAGCTGTATTTGTGAATATCAAAATGGGATATTCAAAAGCAAGATTTACAAATACTCATAATTTTGTAGCTTTACTGAGATCTAAGTATTATTCTGAGTCTTCTCAAAATTATGCTATTGCAGCTACAATACGTACAGTAATCCAGGACGGTAATAACCGCTATTTCAGAGATCATCTGCAGGTTATTTTCTCACGTAATCTAGATAATCTTCCCAATCCTATAGTTTATTCTTTATTTCGTGTTGTTCCTGATTATAATGTATTTTACAAAACAATAGATTCATTTATCAATTCATACAATCTGATTTTTACTATTAGTCCTTACAATCCTCCCTCAGGTTATGATACATATATGAATATAGCAAAAATAACAAGGCAAAGTATTTATTCTCCGATGAGTTATGAAATGGTTACGTCTATGTCAAGTTATGATCCTACTTATCATTTAGGGAGAAGTCCTTATTTAAATGCTGAAGAGGAAGCAGATGCCATCAAAGCTATAGTAGTTGGTAATTACATATACACTGTGTATTCGACAATGGAAATAATATATACCCCCTCGGCAAATTCTTCAAGTAGTACGCATCATTATTCTATATATTTAGCATATAAGAAGCATATTCCAAATTACTGGAATACGAATATCTCTACTCCTTGGGTGAAGAGAAAGATATTTAGTATAGCTGTTCCAGAATATACAGGTAACCTGCCAATACCGATTATGAGATCAGTAAGAATGGTATATGGTCAAGTGGGGAGTAACAGATTCCATGTGACATTTATTTTGGAAAGATTAATCGGGGCTGGAACTGCGGTTTCTAGAAGGGATATATACTATTTAGCTAGTCCAGATGGAGTAAACTGGAGTGTGGTAAACATAGATGATAGTTTGGGGCAAGATAATATATACCCTTTAGATGTAATACCTCTGTTTGGTGATTTAAATGGGACTACAAACAAGCTACATATGGTTTACATAAATGCGACTAATCCGAGTGATTTAATGAATAGCTCACTTGAGCTGGCTTATACTTCTACGTCAAACGGTGTGGCATTTGTTGCACCTCAAATATGGAACACATGGTCTCAGAATCCGCCACTTTATAGAAATTTCATTGCTACCTCGATTCAAATGAGGGGCTATGCGGATATGGAGGCTTTTATACATAACGGACAGATACATGTGGTTATAGTTAATAGACATGTTCAGTTTGTATTACATATTGCGGGGACGAATATTATTAGGACGATTTATGCAAATCTAGTGTACCTGGTTAAAGGGAATTTTAATCAATCAGCAATATTTAATGCTTATCTTCATCCACAGTATGGCTTACCAGGACCAGCAAAGTTTTTCAAAAGTGTAGCCTTGTGTGTGCTAGATCAACAAAATACGACGTATGTTCATATTTTCATGGCTGATGTAGATAGAGGCTTGTATTACATACGGGATACTGCTAACGGTATAATAGTTTCTGATTTGAATAGCCCTAGCTACGGAGGAATAACTATAATGCATTCGGATAGATATATAGGCAGCCTAGATTGTGCCTTTAAGAATGAATATATACATGTGTCCTACATAATGACAAATCCACCACTTATAGATTCTAATGGTAATCGTTATTTTGAGATGTATAACCCAAATAACCTAATTAAACTTGGCTATACTAGAATAAGAACTAGTAATCAAGTATTTGTAGATTTGGAGATTAGTAGTTATTTTGCTAATACGAATGGAAGTATACATGGTGATGGTGTAAGAATGCAAGATTTCCTTCGTCTTGGTTCAGTTTATCTTAATACTCTTAGGCAGTGCTTAGTTTTAACTGATTATCTTCACATTATTGCAATAAAAAGAGCATTTTACACTTATAATGGAGCACCTGTACATGTAGGCCATCCTTTTGTAGAAGTGATACATATAAATCCTTTCTCTGAACCCCTGAATACTATGGGATCTTTTGATGCTAAAAATATTCATCCTGTGGATTCCAACAGACTTTTACACATTAACGGTTGTGATGCAAATGCTGTAACATATGTTGATACATATAGGGGTAATATAAAGGTAATACTCCCCAATCGTTCAGAAACACAGGTTATACCATATTCTACTGGTGTAGAAGCTAGTGACATAAAGGTAGTAAATGAATACATATACGTAGCATATGCAGAGGCAGTAAGAGGAAGAGGGGATGTTGTGAGGTTAGCAATAAGTAGGGATAAAGGTGAAAGTTGGTCTATACTAGACTTCAATGCTCCACGGTTTGGAATGGTACTACCGTCGCGTCAAGAAATTAGAGAAATAGCAATGGAGGTGAAAGAAAACCTAATTAACATAGTGTATTCTTCGGCTGATTCACTTTCATATACCTACCTAATAAAGAGAGTAAAACATGGTCCGGGTCAATCATTTAGTGAGGCTTATATACCAGTTACAAATTTCGAAGCAGAACGTATAAAAACTCAACTGGATAATCAAAACAGATTGCATATTTTGGGGCGCTCAGAATACCGTATTCATGGATTTTTCTACGTAATTTTTGATAACAATACTAACACATTTGTTGATAATGGTTTAGGAGGTTTAACGTTAACATCTTTACCACAATATTCACAAATGTTTAGTAGAATTGGACCTGAAGCGGATATATTTGTAGAACCAAATGGAGATGTTGTGATAGTAGCAGAAACATGGAATCCACATAATAGGACGGAGGTGTATTTGTTCAAAAGGAGTCAGGGTATGTGGTTACCTCCAGTAAGAGTACCTTTTGGACCCGTGCAATTCCAACCAGGATTAGTTGAAGGAATGAATGTAAGGGCATTAAAGATAAACAGATTCTAGAGTATTCTCGAAAGTAAGATATATAAGATGAACTCATGTTAAGTATATCCATAATATTGCCAGTTTTTAATGCACAAAATTTCATACAACACACTCTAGAACAAATAGTATCTCTTTTACGAAGTAAATCTGATGTCGACAAGGTGCAAATAATATTGGTCAATGATGGAAGCCAAGATCAAACGCTACATGTTATGAATGAATTTATTCAGAAAAATTTTTATGACTCCAAGTTTTCATTCAATATGATATCCTACTCTAAGAATAGAAACATAGGATATGCATTACGAAGAGGAATACAAATAGCTAAAAACGATATCATATTTATGGTTGATTGTGATTTGCCTTTTGGAATTGAGGTGATTTCAGATTCACTTCAGTTTATAAAGGATTATGACCTTATATCTGTTGATAGAACTAAGAGAAAGGATTCCTATATAGTTCCATTGCATAGAGCTATTCTTCATGTAGGCCTTATTAAAGTGATAAAATTAATGTTTGGGAATGCGGTTGAGGGACTGGATGATTTTGTAGTTGGATTCAAGGTTATAAAAAAACATCTACTTGAAAAAATACAGGATTATCTGTCTTCTGATACTTCTTTGTTTCATTTTGAAATTCTGCTCTTTACCAAATTAATCAATAGCTATGAAAAAAAGTACAAAATGTTTTTTTTATACCCTAAATACAACCCAAAAGCAAATCATTACTCAACCTTCACTCCTTTAAGAATTGTACGATACGTATTCAAGGTACTTATTGAATTGATTAAAATAAGGCTCAAGTTAGCAAAAATTATGAGAGAATACAACAAAAAACTATGAGTAAAGAAATACAATTAGAGTTTGAGGAGATTGACATAGATGGAAGTTCTATTTCGTACCATAATTCTAGGTTAATAAAGTGCTTTGGAGTTTTACCAACTGAAAAAGCTATTGTTAAGCCAATAAAAAAGCAAAGAAACTTTATAGAGTGTATTCCATTAGAAATAATATCCAAATCAGCGTATAGAGTAGATTATATCGAAGACCATTTCCTATCTTGCTCTCCGTGGCAAATAGCAAAATATGAATACCAAATAGATATGAAAAGGAGTATACTAAGAAAAATTTTTGGTTTCGATATTGAACTTTTGCCTTGTTCAAAGATTACTGGATACAGGACAAAAATGGAGTATTGCATATACTTGGATGGAATTGCTTATTTAGGGCTTTACAGAAGAGGAACTCATAAAGCTAAGTGGAAACTCGAAAAAGGATGCGTTTTAGCTCCTTCAAACCTTAACTCTTTTGCTTTGGATATAATCTCTAGAATGAATGATTTATCAAACTATACCAAACTTTCTTCTATCAAAGGAATAGCAGTTAGACAAAGCTATTCATCTATGCAAAGTATTAATTTAATTTGCTCAATATTTGTATCAGAATATATTGATCCATCAAGTCTTAGGATACTATATCAAAACTTACAGGATTTAGTAGATTTTGACAAGGGTATATTCTTGTTTTATTCAAATCCTAAAACTCCAGCTTACACGTTTGATGAATGCTTGTTTCATATGGGTTTAGATAGGCTTGAACAAAAGATACATGAATTAAAGATTGTTTATGGCCCCAAATGTTTCTTTCAAAATAACGTGGAAATGTTTGAGAAAGTGATATTAGATATGATGGAGTTTGTTAATGGACAAAGTTTGGTAGATTTATATTGTGGAGTGGGTGTTATAGGATTAGCACTATCAAAAAAAGCAGAAAAAGTTTTAGGTGTGGAAATAGTTCAAGAAGCCGCAGAATTTGCAAAATTGAACTCGCAAATAAATCAAATACACAACTTCAATATCGTTAATATTCCTGTTGAAAATATTGATGAATCCTACCTTAAGCCTATAGTAGTTGTAGATCCTCCGAGAAATGGTTTACACCCAAGGGTTATAAAAGCTCTTTTGAAGTATAAACCGGAAAGGATAATATATCTTTCTTGTAATCCTGTAACACAAGCTAGAGACTATAAAATCCTCAAGGATTATTATGATCTGGAATTTTTCAGAGGCTATGATTTTTATCCCAATACACCTCATGTAGAAAGTTTATTGGTACTCAAGGGAAATTAAGACTGGAAAGACTAAATTAATAGGGGGATCCAAGCTATCAAATCATTGAAAATATCCCTAAGAGAGGTGTTAAGCTTGTTAGGTAAAGTATTATCACGAAAGGGTATATCATTATTGGAATTGATAGTAGGGGTAGTTATACTAGGATTGGTATTTTCAATATCATCCACGACAGTTTTTTATCTATATCAACATCCTATGCTGGATAGATTTAAACACACCTCGGCATATAGAACAGTATTTTTTGAGTTAAGCAAGATGGTAAAGGAAGCAAATGAAGTGAAAAACATATACAATACGTCAGCGGTAAGTGCAATATACCTGCAAGTAAGAAATAACTTATATGCTTATAGGATAAGAAGAAATGTGCCGATAGTACAAAGGAGATTGGAAAAATCTACGGATGGAGGTCATAGTTGGTTTATATTGTCAAATACTGCAGGAATTGAGGATATAGTGTTTAGAGCAACAACTCCTTATCAAAATGCGAAAGTGGTATTGGTATCAATCAAAATGAATAGTGTATCCAAAAAGCTGTTAACGAATCATGAATTTGCTGTTTTGTTAAGGAAAAAGCATTCATATCAAGCCGGAGGAGGTAGTGGTGGAGGAGGTGGTGGCGGTGGTGGGGGTGGAAGTACAGACCCAATAACAGGACAGTATATTTTCTCTGGAATGATGAGAAGATTAACAACTACTTCATCAGGTAACTGGATTGTAAGCTACGGTATACAATTGGTAACAGGAAGTAGTTCAACTTCTTTTGGTTTACCATCAACTATTTATTCTTACTCTATTTCTCAACTAATCCATGCTAATGATCCATTTCCATACTCAAACATAGATACCTTTATAAATACGGCTAATAATACACAGAATATAGCTTTTCCAATTCTTTCTGTTCCTGATAATATAAGACCTATGTCGTATACACCAAGAACTATGTATAGATTTACAAGGCCTAGTAATAGTAGTCAGGTGACGGGTCAGGTAGTGAGTAATATTCAGGAATTTTTCCCTTCATATGGTAGTGCAAGGTTATCGGATATGAGTCCGAACCAGGATCCTGATACATTTGAGTTAATAGTAGTTGGTAATTATTTGTATACGGTATATGCTGTAAAGGAAATAGTATATGATCCTCAACCTTCTACGAGCTATACTAGATACTCAAATTCTATTTATTTTGCATATCGGAGAAATGTACCTAATTATTGGCAAACGAATACAAGAGTGTCATGGGTAAAGAGGAGGATATTTTCCATAGTAAGCACTGAAAGTACAAGTACACCACTGACAACTGTAAATTACAACATTATCTCTGTAAGGATGGTGTATGGGCAAGTAGGAACAAATAGATTCCATGTAACCTTTATTCTCGATACTAACAACACTAATCCCAATCCGCAAACAAGAGATATATACTATTTGGGAAGCCCAGATGGAATAAATTGGACATCAAGAAGTATAGATGATCAATTTGCAAGTGATAATATATATCCTCTTGCGGTGGTACCTTTAGTAGGGAATATAGGTGGTAATCCGGATACTCTACATTTGGTGTATACTTTGAGTAATCTTAGTAACCCTCAGCAAGCATCAATTGGTTATACATCTACAAGTAATACCATCAACTATAGAACACCAGAGTTATGGAATGATAGTACTTCGATTGGTTTGCGACCTTTATACAGGGGAACTAGCAGTCTACCATTTTATATAAACAATTTTATAGATATGGAAGCGGTAATATTCAACAATGAGATACATATAGCAATAGGTTGTGAATCAATAACAGTTCCTTCAAACCCTTCAATAAGAGCAAACCTGGTATACATGGTAAAGAGTAATGTTAATAGTGGTGCAGTATACAATAACTACTACAATCTTGATGCTGTTAGGTTTAGGAGTGTAACTATTTCACTAGGTAGATTCGTAGGTATTGATTTTGTAAATATATTCGCTGCTGGCTTAAATAGAGGTCTACATTACATCAGAGCTGATATAAATTCAATAAGAAGTATGGATCTAAATGTCCAACAAGGTTTTGTACTACCTGATTTCAATACTACATATGTATGTAGTTTAGATTCAGTATATGCTGGTGGATATTTACATGTTTCTTTCATAAGTACACCATCTGGTAATGTCCAGTCAGGTACCTTTAATCCAGGAATACAATTATCACTAGATTACATTAGAATATCACATCCTAACCAACCTTATCAAAGGATAGCAGGTAATACCATCAGTGCTAATTTAACAGCGAACAATAATAGTGTTGATAACCAAGCTTTACCTTCAGTGTATCTATCATATGCATTAAGGCAGGCAATAGCTGTATCAAATTATCTCCATATACTGTTTATAAATCAATCAATTGGTGAAGTACTATATATAAATCCTATGAATGCTAGTTTACCTTCCAGTATGTCTTTTGATACAATAGCTGTTCATCCAGTAGATAGGTCCCTTAGAATAAATACTTTAAGTTTTGATAATTCAGTTATTAGTTATAGTTGTTATAATGGTAGTGGTCCGCCTTCTGCACTTGATACTCGTATAGGTACTCTCAAAGTAATATTAGCTAATCGAGATATTACTGAAGCGGATGGTAATAGGAATGTTAGTACAATGTTTGTAAATTCTGATGGTTCTAGAACTTGCGGATACTATAATGATGTGCAGGTAGTGGGTAATGCGATATACGTAGCATATTCAGAGCTATTGAGTCCATCGATGTTAAGGTTAAAGATGGCAGTGAGTAGGGATAATGGACAAACATGGCAAACATCGGTAGTAAATAACTCTGATAGTGGATGGCACATAGATTTAAAAGTTAGAGGATCTATAATAAATATAACTCACTCGGATAGTTACGGTAGGCTGATGGTAACTAAAAGGGTAGGAAATAATTGGGTTAATTTTCAACCCCCAAATCAAACGAATAATGTTTTGAATAGAGCATTTTTAGATAATCAAAATAGATTACATATACTTAGCTTTTCTTCGGTGTACTTCGCTCGTACTGTTACTCATTCAAATCTTGTGTTTAGCCCACCTATAGCTTATTACAGAGTCTTTGATAATAATACAAATACTTTCCTAACAAATACAGGATTGGTAGGAGATGATCTAATGTCAGTACCTATACATTCACAAATGTTTAGTTCGATAGGAACGTATGGAGACATATTTGTTCAACCGGATGGGACTGTTTTAATACTGACGAATGCCACTCCAGCAGGAGAAACATATGCTTCTGTGTATTTGCTTGTAAGGGATAGTAGCGGAGTATGGAGACAACCTATACCTATTAATTTCGGGATTGGAAGTTCTACCTCATTCCTACGATATGAAACACTTCATCTGAGAATTAATAGGTTTTAGTAGTTATCTATTAGGGAAATTAGAATCTGAAAAGCTAAAATTAATTTGGAGAATCTAGTTTATCTTGAAAAGGGGGGTTAATAATGCTAGATAAAGTAAAATTACAAAAGGGAATATCGTTATTGGAGTTGATAGTAGGTGTAGTTATATTGTTATTGATATTTTGGATATCGTCCACAGCAGTTCTATATTTTTATCAGCATCCTACACTAGATAAATTCAAACAAGTATCTGCATATAGGACAGTATTTTTTGAGTTAAACAAGGTGATAAAGGAAGCCAATGAGGTGAAAAATATCTACAATACATCAGTAGTGAGTGCAATATACTTACAAGTAAGGAACGACTTATATGCTTATAGGATAAGAAGAAATGTGCCGATAGTACAAAGGAGATTGGAAAAATCTACGGATGGGGGGCATAGTTGGTTTATATTGTCAAATCCTGCAGGAATTGAGGATATAGTGTTTAGAGCAACAACTCCTTCTCAAGATGCGAAAGTGGTATTGGTATCAATCAGAATGAATAGTGTATCCAAAAAGTTGTCAACAAATCATGAATTTGCTGTTTTGTTAAGGAAAAAGCATTCATATCTAGCTGGAGGAAGCGGAAATAATGACCCATTAATAGGCGAGTATATTTTATCTGGAATGGCTAGAACATCTTATCCTTATTTTTATCATTCTAACCCTAGAGCTATTGATTACAATATACAATTAGTAACAGGAAATAGTTTAAATTCTTTTGGTATGCCAAGAACTATCTATTTTTACTATCATCCTTACGATAATGATCCTCCACAAAACCATTTTCCACACTCAAACATAGATACCTTCGTAAACATGGCTGATAATACATATAATCTTGTTTTCCCCATCCTTCATTTTAATACTAATTCGCGTAATAATTTTTTTTCTCGAGGAGCTACAACAGATGAACCAAAAGTTATGTGTAGATTTATGAAGTCTAGTAATAATTCTCAAATAAATAGTTACATGGCTAGTAATATCCGGGAGTTTTCACCTTCATATGATTTAGGATCAGTATCTGCTGAACTGATTGTAGTTGGTAATTATTTATATACAGTGTATGCTGTAACGGAGGTTGTGTATGATCCTCAAGCTGGAGCACCAGGTGCTACTAGGTACTCACATTCAATATATTTTGCTTATAGAAAAAATGTACCTAATTATTGGCAAACGAATACAAGAGTGTCATGGGTAAAAAGAAAAATATTCTCCATAAATGAACCTTCACATATTTCACATATAGGAGATAGGCAATACAGTATTAGTTCAGTAAGGATGGTATATGGGCAAGTAGGATCAAATAGATTTCATGTAACATTTATTCTGGATAGTCATGTCTTTACTTTAGGCCATGATAACGATACTAATCGAATTCTACATACAGATATATACTATCTAGGAAGTCCAGACGGTATAAATTGGACTGGGAGAAGTATAGATGATCAATTTGGAAATGATAACATATATCCGCATAGGGTAGTACCTTTGATAGGAAATATAGGTGGTAACTCGGACACTCTACATATAGTGTATGCTTTCGGAAATCCTTATACATCAATCGGTTATACATCTACGAGTAACACTATCAACTATAGACCACCGCAAGTATTGAATTACGGTAGTTTATACCCTTTATACAAGGGAGGTGTCAGTGTACCATTTTACATAGTTGATTTTTCTGATATGGAAGCTGTAATATACAATAATGCGATACATATAGTGATAGGTTGTAGATCACTACTAACGGTTCCCCTACACTTTTCAATAGCAAATTTAGTATACATGGTAAAAAATAACGTTAACACTAGTGCAATATACAATGACTACTTCAATTCTAGGGCTGAAATTTTTAAAAGTGTAACTATTTCAGTAGGTAGATTTGCAGGCACTGATTTTGTAAACATATTTGCTGCTGGATATAGAGATGGATTACATTATATTAGAGCTGACATAAATTCAATAATAGGCATGGACTTGTATTCACAAGGTTTTGAACTAAACGAATTTCGAGATCTTTTTATATCAAGTTTGGATTCAGTATATGCTGACGGTTATTTACATGTTTCTTTTCTAATAGGTTATTGGGATACGAGATTTCACCAACCTCCACCTAGTGAGTTAGCTCTAGACTACATAAGAATATCACATCCATATCAACCTTACCAAAGAATAGCAAATCGAAATATCAGTTTGAATTTAACATTAAGCAATAATACTGTTGATTACCAACCTTTGGATTTAGGAACTGTATCTAGTCCATTTATGCAAGCAATAGCAGTGTCAAATTATCTCCATATATTGTTTATAGATGATTTAATTGGTGAGGTTATGTATATACATCCTAGAAGTACTAATCTGCCTTCTACGAATTCTTTTGATACTATTGCTGTTCATCCAGCTGATAAACCCATTAGAATAAATACTCTAAGTTCTGATAGCGGAGTTATTAGTTATAGTTGTTATAATCCTTATATTCCTTATAGTCATCTTAATAATTATGATTTTATATATGCTTCACTGAATCCTTATGCAGGTACTCTTAAAGTAATTCTGCCTAATCACGACATTACTGAAGTCGACGGTAATAGAAATGTAAGTACAACGTTTATGGATTCGGAAGGTGCTAGAACCTGTGGATACTACAATGATATACAAGTAGTAAATAACGCAATATATGTAGCATACTCTGAATTGGTCATAACTCCATCAAAGAGGTTAAGGTTAAAAATGGCAGTGAGTGAGGATAATGGACAAACTTGGAAAACTTCAGTAATAAATAACTCCGATAGTGCTTGGTTCATAGATTTGAAAAT
Source organism: bacterium (assembly GCA_039630415.1). Taxonomy (GTDB): domain Bacteria; phylum DRYD01; class DRYD01; order DRYD01; family DRYD01; genus DRYD01. The sequence continues at coordinate 124,278 of JBCNVB010000025.1, forward strand.
CAAAGGAAGTATAGTAAACATAACACACTCAGATAGTCAAGGTAGATTAATAGTAACCAAGAGGATGGGTAATAGTTGGGTTAATTTTCAGCCTCCAAATCAGACGGTTAACGTTTTGAATAGAACATTCTTGGATAATCAAAATAGATTACATATACTTAGTTTTTCTTCTATGTACTTTGCTCATAGTACTGCTTATAATAATAGGTATAGCCCGCCTGCTACTTATTACAGAATTTTTGATAATAACACAAATACTTTCCTAACAAGTACTGGTTTGGTAGGAGATAATTTGATATCTGTACCTATATATTCGCAAACGTTTAGTACGATAGGGACGTTTGGAGACATATTTGTCCAGCCAGATGGAACTGTTTTGATATTAACAAATGCTGTTCAATGGAGTCAGCCGTGGGGGCTAGATTATCCTTCTGTATATTTATTTATAAGAGATAGTAACGGAGTTTGGAGACAGCCTATACCTATTAATTTCGGATTTAGGTATAATAACACGTTTTTACGAACGGAAGCAATTTACCTAAGGATAAATGGATTATAATATGTTGTTTATAAAGTTTGCTTTAGATGAGGGTATTTCGCTCTGAATTTTGTTGTTTTTTATCGATCCACAGCCAATAACTATAGAGTTAAATTTTACTGCTATAAAAGGTTGGTTGGATTTTATGTTTACTTCCCTAAAAAATTGTCTGTCTATTTCCTGCCTGGATATGAATTTCTTGAGCAAGTCTATGTTAAAATCTAACTCTACATAGTTTTGATTAATGTATCTATTCATTACAGATAAAAAAGTACTGGTTGGTTTATAGATTTTTAAAGGTTTAAAGTATCTTAAAGCTTTTAAACCAAAGTACTCAACTGTTAAAGGACCTTTTTTCTTTACAATTATTTCCTTTAAACTTGTTACATATATGTCTGTGATTTCATTTTCTTGCTTGCATTTGTAGAACCATACGAGATTTTTGATTATACTTTCAGGAATTCCATAAGAACTTAAGTGTTCGTATACCATTGAGTAATCGATTATTTTGATATTTTTGCCTTGAAAAGTTACACCTTGATCTATTGGTACCAGTTCTACTTCTGAGTTAATTGGGTGTTTGTTTATACCTGGTTCAGAATTATTTGTAAGATTGAGTTTAGCAATAAACATTCCTGTCATGTTATAAGGATATACTCTTATGGTTTTTTGTAAATCTTGTGAAAATTTGAATTGTTTATATTCAACAATTCCAGGTTTTATGTTATGCAGGTTTGGTGTAGTTATGGGTATAATTTGGGCTAGATTTTGTTCTAGTATAGAGTTTATGATATATTCATTTTCAAGGGGATTAAAGGTACATGTTGAGTAAACTATTTCAGTGTTTTGATTAGCTATTTGCAAAGCTCTAGATAAAAGTTTGTATTGAACATCTTTAATATGATTAACAAATGAGTAATGTTTTTGGACATTATAGTTTTGATAATCATTAAGATTTGATTCAGCGGAGCAGGGAACATCTGCTAAAATGAAATCGATTTGTTTGTTTATAATCTTTGGGAAAAATGCAGCATTACATTGCGTTACAATTACGTTTAGTGTACCCATTCTTTGGATATTGTGAACTAAGGCTTTTATCCTATCATGTCCTATATCGTTGGCAATAACGATTGAATTTGGGAACATTGTTGCTAGTAGTGTGGTTTTGCCACCGGGTGAGGCACACATGTCCACAATTAGCGCCGGTTTTCTAGTGTTATTGAAGCTTGTTACTACTAAACCTGAGGATATGTCCTGAACATAAAGGTAACCAAAAAGATGCTCTGGCTTTTTAGTTAAACTTCCTTTCTTAACTACAAAGTAATCTTGATTATCGTTTAACTTGATTTTCTCTATTTCTAAGTCTGGGTATCTAGTTAAGCAGTTTATTACTGTTTCTGTATCGGCTTTTATTAGGTTTATCCTAAAGTAAGTTGGCTTGGGAGAGATTAGATGATTCCAAAACTCTTCTTTGTCAGAAACAAAATCGTACTCTTTTAAAATTTCCTTAAAGCTCACTATAAAAACTATTCAACCTCTATAACTGAATACCTCTAAGCATAGATATTTTATCAAAGGATATGGTGAATTTTACATAGAAATATATTTTAATGGACCTGGGGTACTTGTGGTACAAAATATATATTCCTTATGTTGAAAATAAACTTTTAGGATATTCTTTATTTTTACTGGCATTTATTTCAGTGGTTTTGAACATATATGTTGCTTTGGTTAGAAGTGGCAAGCTGACAAGCATTTATATTAGGAAGATTCCTGCTTTAAATTCGATAGAAGAAGCGGTTGGTAGATGTACGGAAATGGGAAAACCCGTTTTGTATATACCCGGTATACAGGATATAGATAATATCCAGACTTTAGCTTCGCTGTCTTTGCTTAGTTATGTCTCACAAAGATGTGCTGAATATGAAACTGATTTTATCATGCCTGTAAGTAGATCGGTTGTAATGACGGTGGCTCAGGAAATAGTCAAAGAGTCGTATCTGAGAGCTGGAAGGAGTGACCTTTACAAGAGTGATATGGTGTTTTACCTTACGGATGATCAATTTGGATACGCTGCAGGTGTTGATGGAATAATTAGTAGAGAAAAACCTGGTGCTGTGTTCCTTATAGGTGCATTTTATGCCGAATCTTTAATACTTGCTGAAACAGGGTTTTCAGTTGGAGCGATTCAGATAGCTGGAACCGCTATGATAACCCAACTACCATTCTTCATAGCTGCTTGTGATTATGTGTTAATTGGTGAAGAACTATTTGCAGCTTCAGCTTACCTATCCAGAGATATGATAGATAAAATAACTCTACGAACTCAAGACATATCAAAAGCATTGGTAATGATAGCTATAGTCATAGGATCTACCATAAATAGTATCTATATTCTAAACCCAGGTATAGCGAAGATACCAATAATCAATATAATACACAAAATATCAAGTACAATGTTGCTAAGGTAAAATCGAATGAAAAGGGAAATACCTTTACTAATAACGGCGATAACAGGATTAATCATAATAATCAACTATTTTCTACCTGAAATAACTGGAGGTGTTACCCAAGTAGTAAGGACCTGGAATATAATTATATCATCTTTTGCGATAATCTTGGGTATCCTTAATTTAGTTATTGTTAGTCTTAGAAAAACACTAGAGCCTATAACTCATTTGGACGATAGAATAGCTAATATAGTTTTGATACTATCACTAATTGCAACTATCATAGTGGGTATGATTTATGGTGTCAATTCTCAAACAGAAACTTCGCTAAGGTTTATAACTGATAATAGATATGCATTACCAATTATAAGCATAGAGTTGTCAAGTTTTGACAATAATCCTTTCACTAGCGTGATATTTTATAGTATATACAACCCACTAAGTGCTGCAATGTTTTCATTATTGGCATTTTTCATAGCTTCCGCTTCTTATAGAGCATTTAGAGCTAGAAACTTAGAGGCTACTTTACTCCTTTTTGCAGCATCTATCGTTATACTTGGAAGAGTACCAGTTGGAGACTTAATTTTTGGACTAGTTGGATTAAAAATATCACCAATTTCAGAGTACATAACTGCAGTTATAAACGCAGCTGGGCAAAGAGCTATAATGATAGCTGTAGGAATAGGTACCATAATAATATCTCTCAAGTTGCTGTTTGGAATAGAAAGATCACACCTGGGTAAAGGTGAGTAAAAACGTATGATAATAATACAGCTTCTAAAGAGAATAACAAGAAGAACGATATTTTTGATAGTGGGAATCTTTATCAGTTTGGGGATAATATTTTCAGATGTTGAATGGGTTAAGAGGGTTAATTTGGAGATATTAAGAAGAACGATAACTCCGGCTTCTAAGCAGGCATATGATTTTATAGAGTCATTACCTGCTGGTACCACGGTTTTAGTATCTGCGGATTATGGACCTTCAACGAGAGTAGAAGCTGATCCTATTCTTGAGAATTTTTTGAAACAGTGTTTTAGGAAGGACATAAATGTAATAGCTATTTCGTTATGGCCTGACGGTGCGCCAATCGTAGCTACCAAAACTAGGCAAATAGCTAAGATGTATAACAAGCAAGAAGATGTGGACTTTGTTATTGGTGGGTATGTGGTGGGTGGCGGAGTTGCAATAGAGAAGATGGGTGTGGATTTAAAAAGTGCAATACCTTTGATAGCTGATAATCCAGCTCCTTTCTTAAAGGACATAAAAACAGCTAATGATCTAGGGCTTGTATTTGCAATAGCGGCTGGAGATACTTTGGTATTCTATATCAGAATACTTAAAAGTAGATATGGGGCTAATGTTTCTGGGGGATGTACTGCAGTTATGGCTGCAGAAATGTACCCCTATATACTCAGTGGACAATTAATAGGATTATTTGGAGGGCTAAAAGGCGCAGCAGACTACGAAATATTAGTTTCCAATCCAGAACCTGATCAAGTCAGCGAAGCAGTAAAATATATGCTAACTCAGTCTCTTATACACTCACTCATAATCATTTTCATCATTATAGCTAATATCGTTTTTCTCTATGATAGAATGAAAATTAAATCTAAATGATACATAGATCCAAATGATAGTTAGTTCCAGAATAATTGATCAAGTTTTGTATTATTTAAATAACCTTTCTTCTGCTACTTTTGCATTTATAGGACAATCAAAGAAGCTAAAATTATCGATCATTGAGAAGGTATCAGCAAGCATGAATCAAAAGTTGGAAAAGTACTATCTTATTGAAGATGACACGATTCCAATTGATATGATCAGATATGTTCTAAATCTAGTCAAGCTAAAAAGTACTGATCCAAGATTGGTTGTGATAGATTTAGATAACATAAACATATATTCAATGAATGCTATGTTAAAAACTCTTGAAGAGCCACCTAATGGAGTTTACTTTTTTCTTCTGAAGAAAGATACGAATATTATTCCTACGATTTTATCGAGATCTATAAAAATCCATCTTAATGTTGAAAAAAGTGGCATTATTGAATATTTGATCAAGAGTTACAATTATACTCTTAACTGGGCTGAGTTTGTAACTATGTTTACAAATGGAGATTTTGATCTAATTAGCTATTTTAGTGAAAATTTTTGGGACTCAAGGAATAAGAGTGTAGCCAAGAATTTTGGCAAAATATTCCAGCTTTTAATAGATCAAAATTTAGAGGTGGTTTTTGATGAGGAATTCTGGGTCAAAAATTTTTCTACTTTTAGTTCATACAGGATTCTTCTTTGTATAACTAAAGCTTTCTTTAGAGATATATTGTTTTTGAAGTACTATAAGCAGTTGCATGATCAGGATTTACTAAAGAATATTGAAAAAAATCTCATTTTTACTAAGGTGTTTGATATGGAATACATTTTGGAGAAAACTCATAGGAGGATTAATTGCAAAATCACACCAAGCAGTATATTCAATCTTTTCGATAGGTTTAACAGGATAAATAGTAACTCAATTTTTAAGAGAATAAACAAAAGAATTTTGTACTTTGGTTTTGGTTATTTGGTTTATAACTATCTTAGAGGTGGTGAGGATTAATGTTTATGTTTGTACTTTGGGTATTATTTTTATGCGTAAGTGTATTGCAGGTGAGGGCTCAGATAGATGAGCCTGTACTTCTATTTTTTTCAAATTCTCCGGAGTATGTAAAAAGCAATGGGTATTTAATAAGTGGAACTATTTCACAATTCACACCAACAATGATATATTTTTATCATTTAAATGATTCCAATCAGGATAAGAAAATGTACTTGAGGTTTAAGGGTAACTGTGAAGCTTTTGTTAGTTTAACTTTCTCATCTTCAAAGGAAAACTATTTCAGAGTTGGTAATGATGTTGGTTTAGGAATACTTAAAAATAGTCCTCAAAAAATAGTAGTACAGGATCAGTATATATTTGAGGTTGATTTTTACTCTCAAAATTTGCTCTCAGGGTTTGTATGGGTTTTTAGTAATGGAAGGATTGATTTTGAATCTTGGGTACATGAACCCAATTATCGCCATATTCTGCCTCAGGATAACAAACATGTTAAGGGAATATTCGGTATGGGAAGAATAGTAACTTACCTTCCAACTGATATGAACTACATGGTTGTTGGAGATATACCTCTTTCAGGAATAGAGTCTAACATGTTACTAAAGGGTACGTACAAAGTTTTTTATCATTTTGTGGTCAATAGACAAGTTAGCGGTATAGTTTTTTCCGCTCGAGGGGGGCCTTCCATACCTATGTTTCACCTAAAGTCAAAACAGGGTGATTTTATATATACTTCTGGAGGAGTTCATAAGCCTTACGATGAAAAACCTGTTTTTAACAATCAGGTATTTATAACGGAGTTTATATGCCAACCTCTGGGAGCATGTTATTATCCTGTATACTACAGAGTGATAGAGTAGAATTAATTAGTATTGTTTTGTTCAATATCTGATTGCTGAGGAATAGGTGGTACAAAAGAATTAGTAAGTCCAAAAACGGATAGAAGTAAGCTAGTTGAAGTTTGATATCTTTTACCTTTATAGTACCACACAACAGTTATCTTAATTTCTATTACGTTTGGTACAGTGGTTGTTTGAATGGGGCTGAGAATTACATCATAATTTCTTGATCTGGCTATTGTAAGATTATTGAGTTCAATTTTACCTCTAAGCATTTCTTGTGCTTGATCTGAATATGAGAAAGTATTATTTGATGGATTATAAGTTATATACATTTCGGTGTTATTCAGTATTTCATTTGAAGCAAAAATAAGGATATTGTTGACGTCTATGTAGTATTGATTTATGTCACTTACTTTAGTTCCCCAATAAACAATTGAGTAGAGTGATATAATCAAAGCGAATGCTATTGAAAAAGAAATCATTACTTCAACTAGGGTTAATCCTTTTTTGGACATACTCTAGTTTTTATTTTGCTGTTTTGGGTAAAGTTTCCTTTTGCTAGAATAAAGGTTAGGAAAGTTTTGTAGAGAATAAGAAAAGTAAGAGGTGTGAAACGATGGCGGGGCATTCCAAGTGGCATAACATTAGACATAGAAAAGAAAGAATGGATAAAATTAGGGGTAAGTTATTTTCTAAAGTTAGTAGAGAGATAATGGTAGCTGCAAGAGAGGGAGGACCTGATCCTTCTACTAATTCAAAACTTAGAATAGCTATAAAGAGAGCCAAAGCTACTGGTTTCCCCTCAGAAAACATAGAAAAAATACTTCTTAAAGCTCAAGGTAAATTAGAAGGAGAGGAATTACACGAAATAATATATGAAGGATATGGTCCTTATGGTGTTGCCATAATGCTTGAAATAATTACCGATAATAGAAACAGAACGGCCTCAGAAATAAGAAGGATTTTCCAAAAACATAACGGTAATTTAGCTGAAAGTGGAAGTGTATCCTGGATATTTAAGCGTAAAGGAGTTTTTAACTTTTCCAATTTATCAAACCCAAATGATCTTGAAAATAAACTCCTATCGGAGTTAATAGACTACATAGAAGATATTAAAATACAAGATAACGAACTAGAGCTAATAGTTGCGCCGGAAAACTTCGAAATAGTAAAAGACCACCTTGATTCAATGAGTTTAACTCCCTCAAGCGCAGATATAACCTACTTACCTGAAAATACAGTAACAATAGACGATGTAGATAAAGCAGTAAATATACTAAAACTAGCTGAAGCTTTAGAAGACCACGATGACGTACAAAAAGTACACCTTAACTTTTTCATACCTCAGGAAATCCTTAATAAAGCACTTGAGCTAAATAAGTAAATAAAAAGTATAAAAAGCTTGGAGGAGGATGAAGTATGTCAATATCAATGGAATTAGTAAAACAATTGAGAGAGGAAACAGGAGCAGGGATAAGTGATTGTAAGAATGCTCTAATAGAGTCTAATGGAGATATAGAAAAAGCAAGGAAAATACTTTTAGCCAAGGGGTCTGCTAAAGCAGCCAAAAAAGTAGATAGAGTAACAAAGGAAGGGGTAATAGCTGTACAAAATAACGGTAAAATAGCTGTAATATTGGAGCTTGCATGTGAAACCGATTTCGTAGCAAGAAATCAAAAATTTATAGAGCTGTCCAAAAATATTGCCTCTTCCATACTCGAAAAATTTAGTGCTAGTGAAACTCCATCCATTGAAGAATTACTTAAAACTGAATATCAGGATTCTAAAGACCTTCAAACCTTCCTTAATGAAAATATCTCTATATTTGGAGAGAACATAAAGCTAACTAGATTTGAAAAATTTACAACACAAAGCGAAAACCAATATATTTTTGATTACTTACATTTCAATAATAGAGTAGGTGTACTAGCTTTAGTAGAATTTGAAAAACCAATAAGTGAGAATGAACAGATAAAAAGGGAGTTTGGTACCAAAACTGTTTTCCAAATTGCTTCTATGAAACCAATCTATATAGATCTAAACAGTATACCAAAAGAAGAGATGGAAGAGCAAAAGAAAATAGCTTTCCAACAGGCATTGAGTGAGGGTAAACCAGAGCATATAGCACAAAAAATAGCTGAAGGAAAGGCAGCTAAAATATTCGAAGAAAGTGTTTTACTAGAACAACAATTCTATGATGATTCTCTAAAGCTGCCCAAATTCAAGGATTACCTAAAACATATTTCACAAACTATAAAGGAAAATATAACCATAAAGAAAATGGTTAGATTTGAGATATCGAAATGAGGTACAGTAGAGTATTGTTAAAATTAAGTGGAGAGATGTTTGGTGGTGAGGCACGCAAAGGACTAGATTTTGACATAATAACCAAGTATGCGCAAGAAATAAAAAGTGTTCAAGAGCAAGGAGTACAATTTACAGTAGTGGTTGGTGGGGGGAATTTTGTAAGGGGTAGAGAGTTAAAAGGTATAGCGCGTGCTACAGCAGATTATATGGGAATGCTAGCTACTGTTATAAACGCTTTAGCTTTCCAAGAAATACTAGAAGGAATAGGTGTACAAACAAGAGTAATGACCTCTTTGGAAATAAAGTCAGTTGCTGAACCTTTCATAAGAAGAAGGGCTATAAGGCACCTAGAAAAAGGAAGGGTGGTTATAATAGCTGGTGGAACAGGGAACCCATTCTTCTCAACTGATACCGCAGCTGCACTAAAAGCAATAGAACTAGACTGCAATATTCTTCTAAAAGCTACTAAAGTAGATGGAGTATACTGTAGTGACCCCAATATTAATCCAAATGCACTAAAATATACTCAACTTTCATACAAGGAAGTTCTAGAAAAAAATCTTGGCTTTATGGATAGTACCGCAATATCACTTTGTATGGAGCACAGAATGCCAATAGCGGTATTTAGTATCAAGGATTATGGAAACATAACTAAAATTATATCTGGTCAAAATATAGGAACTATAATATGTTAACTGAAAAGGGGGTAAAATAGATGCCAACTATAAACCAACTTATAAGGAAAGGAAGGCAAAAAGTAAAGAAAAAATCAAAGGTACCTGCTCTGCACTATTATTATAACTCTCTACAAGGTAGAGTTTATTGGGATTCTAAAGGATCACCTCAAAAGAGAGGAGTGTGTATTCAAGTAAAAACTATAACTCCTAAAAAACCGAATTCAGCTTTAAGAAAAGTTACTAAAGTCAGACTAAGTAATGGAATGGAGGTAACTGCTTACATACCTGGTGAAGGACACAATCTACAAGAGCACTCGGTAGTTCTCATAAGAGGTGGAAGAGTAAAGGATTTACCGGGAATAAGATATAAGGTTGTAAGAGGAAAGCTTGATGCCGCTGGAGTAGAAAAGAGAAAACAAAGTAGATCAAAGTACGGCGCACGTAACCCTAACAAGAAGAAGTAATACCTATACTACAAATAAACTTAATATGTTCAAGTATATCGAAACCGTAGTAACTTCATTAGCAAAAGAGATATACGATAATATAAGCAAAAACTGGGGAATGTTTTTTGCAGCAACGACTATCGTATCTTTTTCCTTCTTCGTACTTCAACTAATCATCCTTGTATACTACAACATGGAAAATATAAAACAAAAAATGTTTACTCAAATAACTATACACGTATACCTTAAAAGAGATGCCAAAATTGACGAAATATCAAAGCTAATGTATATCTTGGAGTCTAATGATAAAATTTTGAATGCTACGTTGGTATCAAAAGAGGAGCTAATAAAAAGAATAGAACAGGAGACGAAGATAAGGTATTCTGATTTACCTATAGGAAACGTAATATACATAAAGGTAAAAAAACCCGAGTATGTTGACTTAATATCTCAAGAAGTAAAAAAACATAAAGTAGTGAAGGATGTGGTATATTGGCAAGAGTATGCAAAAAACGTTGCAAACTTGTTTGAGATAGTAAAAAAAATACTTTTTACTGTAATGGCTATAATATGCTTGGGTGTGATACTAATAATTAACAACACGGTAAAGATGTCAATTTTGTCTAGAAAAAATGAGATAAGGATAATGAATTTAGTTGGAGCGTCGGGATGGTTTATAAAAACTCCTCTCTTTGCGGAGATATTTATCGTTTTGGTAATATCTGCCTTCATTTCACACTACTTCTTAAGACTAGGTTATGGATATATTTTTGATAAGTTCAATTCTCAATTTTCTTTCTTTAGCTTATTGCCAGTGGATTATCTTATACATATAAGAAACGTGGTATTGGCAATCGGTTTAGTGGTTTCATTTATATTTGTAACAAATGCAATAGAAAAATATCTTAAAAAATTATCCGAAGATGAGTAGAGTTATAATTACTACATTGATCTTTGTTTGCTTTTTATTTTCAGGTGTGAGTTTAGTAAACTCTGACGATAAAGTTGATAATCTCAAGCAACAAATATTTTATCTCAAGCAGAGGATAAAAGAGAAAAAGAAGAGACTATACTACCAAAGCTTAGCTAAGAAAGAGATAGAAAGGCAACTTTCAAAAACTTGGCAAGAATTAACTGAAATAGAGTACAATATTTTGGTTACTCAAAAGAGGCAAAAACAGATCCAACAAAAAATTAAAAGTATTTCTTCGCAAATGGATAGTATAAGAGCTAGAATAATTACAATCAATACTTATCTAGAAAACAAGGTGATAAAATTTATGAAATATGATGCTGATTTTTTTTACTTAATATTTACAACAAAATCTCAGGACCTAATCTTGGATTGTTTGTACATAATAAAAGAATCAATTAAGACAGATATAACCCTGATAAATATGCTTAACAATCAAAATAAAGAGATTGCCAAGAAAAATAAAGAGCTAATAGAGTTAAATAAAGAATTAAAACAGATAAGTAGAAGGTTGGAAGAGCAAAAAAAATACCACAGTTCAATTTTGAAAAAAAGGCAACAATTACTAGGTAAATATAAAAGAGAAATAGAAAAGACAAAGCAAGATATTGAGTACTATGAAAGTATCCAGAAGGAAAAGTATGAAGAATTGCAGAGATATATAGCAAGAAACATGAGCAGGAGTTTAGTTTATAGGGGTGGAAAATTCTTGTGGCCTACTACTTCTTCAGTTATAACCTCATACTTTGGCTATAGAGTACACCCCATATGGGGTACTACGAGATTTCATTCGGGTATAGACATAGGAGCACCATATGGAGCACCTATATATGCGGCAGCCGATGGAATAGTAATTTTTGCTGGATGGTACTATGGATATGGATACACTGTAGTAATAGATCATGGAAGCGGAATATCTACTTTATATGCTCATTGCTCATCTATACTGGTTTCGAAGGGTCAGACTGTTTATAAGGGGCAGGTTATAGCTAGGGTGGGGTCTACCGGTAACTCCACGGGGCCACATTTGCATTTCGAAGTCCACATAAATGGTAACCCTGTTAATCCACTTAACTATTTGTAAACATGAATATAACGCCATTATTTAAACAGTACTTGCAGTTAAAACAAAAAGCTAAAGATGCAATATTGCTTTTTAGAGTAGGAGATTTTTATGAAACTTATTTTGAAGATGCTAAAATATTTTCGGAGGTAAATTCTGTTGTTTTGACTAAGAGAACGTTACCTGATGGTAGAACCGTACCGATGGCTGGAGTACCCTTTCATGCAGTTGATAACTACATAAAAAATCTTCTAACTGCTGGTTACAAAATAGCTATAGCAGAACAGCTAGAGGAACCTTCAAATAAAGGAAATATTGTTAAAAGGGATATAGTTGAAATTATTACACCGGGTACTATAACGTCGTATAACTATCTGGATGAAAAGAGTTTTAATTTCCTAACTGCTATACACTATGCTAACCGAGTATTCCATGTTTTATCAGCCGATATTAGCGTATTAGAGGGTTTTGTTTCTATTGTAGAACCAAGTAGACTGATTAATGTTATATCTTATTTTAATCCTTCAGAAGTGCTTATATCTTCAGATTTTCCGGAGTTGTATAAAAATCAGTTGATTAACTATAGATGTAGCGTGATTCAAAATCGTAAGTATTCTTATGAAGAATTAGTTAGGTACATAATTGATAATAACTCTTTATTTTTACTGGAAAGGAATCAGATGTTTGATGTATTTTCGTTGCTTCTTAGTTATCTTGAGAAAAATATAATTTTGAAACCAGAAAGTTCTATTAAGTTCAGGTTACGAAAATTTGATGACGATGTGATATTCCTTGATGCTGCTACTATAAAAAATTTGGATTTAGTTGGTAAGAACAGTTTAGCGGAAATACTTGGTAATACTTCGACTGTGTTTGGTAGTAGAAAATTCAAAGTTTTTATAACTCAACCTTTAAAGAATAGGCAGAAAATACACCAAAGATTAGAAGCTGTTGAGTATTTTTACAATAATACTGATCTAATTCTTGATCTAAGAACTATTCTCAAAAAGTTACCAGATATCGAAAGAATATTATCCAAGTTTTCTATTTACAGGTATAGCTTAAATGATTTGATTTCTTGCAAAAGATTTTTTGAAGTTCTTGAGGAATTAGTTCAAAAGATATCTATGATCAAGAATACTCCTGAGCTGATTAAAAATATTTTACAGAGTATACAGGATAGTTTTAGTTCACTTACTGAATTAAGACAAATGTTGTTAAATTGTATAGACGATCAAATAAGAGAATTTCAGCATGTAGATCTCGTAATAAAGGAAGGATTTAATCATACTATGGATGAGTTTATTTATATTTTGAAAAATAATGATAAATGGTTAAGGGATTATGAGGATGAGTTGAGACGAAGGACGGGTATAAAATCCCTAAAGATTTCGTATAATCAGGTGTTTGGTTACTACATAGAGGTTACCAAGGCTAATGCGAAGTTAGTGCCAAGCTATTTTGAAAGGAAGCAAACTCTTGTAAACGCGGAAAGATATGTAACTCCAGAGATAAAAGAATTTGAAGCAAATTTAGAAAAAGCTGTTTCTACAATAAATCAGCTCCAACAGGAACTGCTCAGATACATAGTATCAAGTATAAATGAGAATAGAATACACATAATCAATCTAGTGGAAAATATTTCTTTGCTAGATATAATTTTAGCCTTATCGTATGCAGCAGTTATTAATAATTACGTCAAACCTGAAATAGTTGAAGAAAAAGTTATATATATGAAGGAAGCAAGGCATCCAGTATACGAAAAATTCTTTGAATTTTTTGTACCTAATGATGTTAATATTACGCCGGAGAAGTTTTTTATAATCTTAACTGGTCCGAACATGGGTGGTAAATCCACTTACATAAAGACGGTAGCTATTAATACACTAATGGCTCATATAGGTAGTTTTATACCCTGTAGTTATGCAAAAATAGGTTTGATAGATGGTTTATACACTAGAATAGGTTCTTCAGATGAGATAATAAGGAACAAGAGTACATTTATGGTGGAAATGTTAGAAGCAGCATATATACTTGATAATTGTACTGAAAACAGTTTAATTGTAATGGATGAGATAGGTAGAGGGACCAGTACTTATGATGGTATGGCAATTGCCTGGGCTATATGTGAATACCTATCAACTAAAGTAAAATGTAGATCGATTCTAGCTACACATTTTCATCAATTAGCAAATTTAGAAAAGGTTAATTCCAACATAGCTAATTATCATGTTAAAGTTTTGGAAGCAGATGATAGAGTCGAGTTTACCTACAAAGTAGTTAAAGGAGCAGCGGAAAAGAGTTACGGAATATTTGTAGCTAAAATAGCCGGGGTTAAACCTGAAGTAATTAAAATAGCTGACCAAGTACTCCGAAATTTTGAAAAAATCACAGGAATTAAGAAAGTACAAACAAAGTTTATTTGAACAAAATAGTTAAAAAAATTTGGCAATAGAGGTGAACTATGGTTAAGAAAGAGCCAGTAAGAATAATAGCTATAACTGATGACTACAGAGTAGAAGGATATATGTATATCATACCTGGTGGAAGAATTGTGGATGAACTAAATAAAACAAATCAATTCCTCCCTCTTACGGATTGCATTATATGTGACAAAAATACTTCTCTAGAAATAGAAAAAGTTAAATTTATGGCATTGAATAAGGATAAGATTAGTATCTTATTTCCTGCTGATGAGGTTTTAAGCTAATTTAGTTTAAGGGTTGATAACAAATGTTGAGAATTTTAATTATTGTTTTGTACACTTGTATATCGGTGATTATTATTTGGATGGTGTATCAAAAGTCTATCATTAATATATCTTACGTATATGCACTAATACAGTCAAACTGGGTGGTTTTAGTTGTTTCGATTTTCTTGTGCTTTATATCTTTTTTACTAAAAGTTATTAGATGGTACATGCTGTTGGGGCTTAGTTATTCAGGATTAAATTTCTTATATTTGTTAAATTTAAGTGCCACAGGTTCTTTATTAAACTCTGTGGGTTTAAGTTTGTTAATCAGTGATGGTATAAAAAGTGGGGTTCTGGTTTTATCAACTATGAAGGATATTGGTTTAGCTAATTCGAATAAATGGTATTTGCTTTTTAGTCCCTACCTTGATAGATTTATAGGTTTTGTAGCTGCAATAGCTATTTTTTCGATATTTTTCCTTAAGAATATAATTTTACTGGTTTTGGGATTATTGATTTTGGGAGTATGTTTAATTTATACTAGAAATGAGTATAGGGTTATTTTGTTAGCCTTTTTATTATCGCTATTTTCACATATTATTGAATCTTTGTCATTATATGTATTTTTGAAGTTTGTTTTTAGTAAAGGTATTGATCTAGTTGATTGGGTATTGGCTTATGTTGTTGGTAGTTTTAGTTCTTTGCTTTCTATGTTTGGGGGGTTAGGAGCAAGGGCAATAGGTATAAACTTGCTCCTTAAAGACATAAACTTGTCTTTTATAGTTGACATAATTCATTACCTAATACAAATTATTTGTTCAATTATTGGAATTTTGGTCTTTTTTATTTACAAATTTATTTACAAATAATGAGGATTTACATTCTTGCCGGTATTGTTTTGTTTGCTTTTGGTTGGATAGTGTATAATCTTATTAGGATCAATGTTTTTAAGTACGACTTATTCAGGCAAAAGCTAGATTACTATACAACATATGTCATATATACTAATCCTCCTAGAGCAGATATCTTAGATAGGAATAATAGGAAAATAGCTTACAATCGTCAGATTAATCGAATAGTTCTTCATAAATCCAAGTATAATACTCTGACTAATCAAGAAAAAAAGTACTTAAAACAATTTCTTGCTGATAATTTACAGATCTACGATCTTGAATCTTTGATTTCAGGTAGTTACGTAGAGAGACTGGTTTTGGTCAAGAATCCTACTTATAATGAGATGTGTATGGTTATGGAAAATATGCTGTATATTTATGGTGTTGAGGTTTACACGGATTATGAAAGAGTGACTGTTGGACCTTCTGTTTCATTCGTAACGGGATATGTAAATGTACCGTACAAAGAAGAGATTGAAAAAGACAGTTCCTTGAGATATTACAATGATGTTGGTAAATCTGGGCTCGAGTTACAGTATGATAAAATCTTAAGGGGGCAATTGGGAAAAATCAAATACCTTATGGATCCCTTAGGACAACCGGTAAAAGCTATAGAGTCTATTCCACCAAAAAAAGGTAGTGATCTAAAAACTACATTAGACTCAGAACTACAACAATTCACATATGCACTTTTAAAAAGTCTATGTGATGAACTAAGTTTAAGGAATGATCAGCCGGTGGCTGGTAGTGTAATTCTTATGAAAACCGATGGAGAAATTTTGGTGCTTACATCTTATCCATCTTTTTACACTGATACACTTAAGCCTGATTGTAATTCGGTTATATCTAGATATAGGGAATTTTCATGTTTTTACAGTAGAGCTATAAGTGGTGAATATCCTGCGGCATCAACGTTTAAAATTATCACATCAGTAGCTGCCTTGGAGGAAAAGTTAATAACAAAGAATACGAGGATTTATTGTTCTGGTGTGTTTTATGTTGGTTCTCATCCTTTTCATTGTTTTAACACGGCTGGACATGGTTATTTGGATATAGTTGACTCTTTAGCTGTTTCCTGTGACGTTTTCTATTACGTTTTGGGTTACAAATTGGGGATTGAGAAAATAAAGAAATATTCTGAGTTACTAGGATTAAATCGTCCAACGGGTATAGATTTACCTTTTGAGAGTGGGGGGTTAATTCCTGATAAGGAATGGAAAAGAATAAATTGGGGTGAAGAATGGACATCTGGAGATGATGTTAACATATCAATTGGTCAGGGTATGGGGTTAGTAACTCCTTTACAAATGGCTGTTGTGGTAGCTACCGTAGCAACAGGATACAGACCTACCCCTTTCCTAAACTTAAAATCAAAACCCATACTTAAGAAGGTAGATATATCACCGGATACATTAAGAGTGGTAAGGTTAGGTTTAGAGAGAGTGGTGGATTATGGTACAGCTAGTGTTATAAAAACGATGGTAAAGGGGTGTAAGGTAGCTGGTAAAACTGGTACAGCTGAGGTTATGCCTAATGCCAATAATCCAAAGGGGTTGAATAATACCTGGTTTGTTGGGTATTTTGGGAGGATTCAACCTGAGTATGTAATAGTGGTTAGTTTGGAAGGTTCTGGGGGGTATGGTGGGCAATACGCTGCGACTCTTGCAGCTAAAATAATTAACCAAACATGTTTAAAATAATAAGGGATCCTATACACGGTGAAATAAAAGTATTTCCTATAGAACAGCTAATTATAGATACTCCGCTTTTTCAGAGGTTGAGATATATAAGTCAGCTGGTCGGAGCACAGTATGTTTATCCTGGTTGTACACATACTAGATTTTCTCATTCATTGGGTGCGATGAATATATGTTCAATGTACTGTCAAAAATTAATGCAAGATGGTAGCTTATCTTACCGAGAATATAGAATATTTAGATTAGCTTCTTTATTGCATGATATATCGCATGGTCCATTTAGTCACCAATTTGATGAGACGGTATACAGAAAGTTAGGTTTTGTTCATGGGCATGATGAAGTAAGGGAAAAAATCATACTCGAATTTTTACCTTACTTTATAGAAAAAGAGTTTGAAAAAATTAAAAAATCATCATCAACAAATAAGCTATATGTGAACCTTGGCAAAGAAAGCATCATAGACTTTTCTAACTTTGTTGAGAGCTTTGTTAATATTCTCAGGGAAGTTGTTGAGGTTTATCACGATAAGGATTCTTATAAGTTTAGTATAGTACAGGGTACATTGGGCGCTGATAGGTTGGATTTTATATGGAGGGATTCTTACTTTTCTGGTATTAAAGGTTTTTCAAAGGGGGATATAGAGAGAATAGTTTCCAATTCTTACATAATAGGAGATAAGTTGGTATATCATGTTAAGGTAGTGGATGAGATTTATTCAGCTTTATTTGGAAGATTCATGTTATATAAGAATTTGTATTTTCATCGGACTGCAAGGGCTGCAGATTTAATGATACAGCAATTGTTGAAATTATACTCTGAATTGGTTGATTTTCGGGAGTATTTAATCGATCCGGAGAAATTTGTAATTTTGACGGATGATTACTTACTTAATTTGCATTTCCAGTTAGAGTACAAATATCCTCATAGTTCTGAAGTTAAACAAATAAAGCAAATTATTCAGAATTTAAGAAGTAGAAAACTTTGGAAAACAAGAAAAGAGCAGTATATATACCAAGAGGAAGATACTAAACTTCATGATTTATATGACTTAACTGAAGAGCTTAGTATATATGCTAAAAAAACGGACATATTTCTATTTGATGGCAGTAATCGAATTATCTCTTTTGAGGAATTTATAAAAAATAATCCTATTTATGATACGGTTTCTCAAAAGGTGAGGTTACTTAGAATATATCAGGATTTTTAGCTTAAATCTAGAATTATTAGTGTGATGAGGGTATTTGGCGTTATTTTTTATATCATATGCATATATTTATGTGGTTGTAGTACTAATCAGACGGAAAAGTATGAGTTAAAAATAGGGGTTGTAGACTTACAGAAAGTAAAGTTATCCAAAACATATCAACAGATAAATCAAAAGATTAAAAGTATAACTGATGAGCTTCAGAAGAACATAAATCAAAAAAGAAAGCATCAACTAAAATATTTTCTTTATGCTAATCTACAGGAAAAGAAGGAAAAATTTATCCAGGAGTTCAATGAGAAGTTACAAAAAGCTATATATTACACGGCTAACCAGGAGGGAATAGGTATAGTTATATCGTACGATTGTTTACCTTATGGTGGGATAGATATAACGGATAAGGTTATCCAAAATCTGGATAATGGTAATTATTCTGATCAGCCGATGCATAATAGTGTTGAGCTAGTAGCATATACAGATCGTTTAATAGATCAAAAAAAAATAGAACAAATCATCAAAGAACTGTATAAAGAAAGAAGGATTTATGTTGTTCTTTCTAAGAATGATATTTTTTTGGGAGGATTTGATTTAAATGAAAAATTACCAAAACAATCTATTCCTAATAGTACTAAATAAACTAGCTATATTTTTCATTTTATTATTTTTGATTTTAAGTGAGGTTTTATCGGTAAGTAAAAGGGTGGGTTTTGTAGATACCCAAAAAATCATAGATCTATTTCCGGAAATAAAAAGCAAACTACAAAAGGTAGATATAGCTATACAACAAAAAAAGAATAAAATTTATAATCTTCCGAGATCTTTAGAAGTTAAATTTATTTCGGAGATGGAGAATTACTATAATCAGCTTATTAAACAAAGGAATATTTTGGAACGGGAACTCCAACAAAGTATCATGCAACAAAGAAACGTTGATGATAGCATTAAAAATCAAATAAAAAATCTTCAAAAAAATACTGAAGCTCTGATAAAAGCTAAAAAACAACAAATAACCCAAAAAATGTATGAAATCGAAAATCAGATTTACGACACTTTAACCAAAGAATTGGAGGCTCTTAGAAAAAAATATGAAAGCATTACAGAAATGAAAATACAAGAAGAAATATATAAATCCAGGAAGCAAGTAGAGGACTATAGACAAGAGGTAAGAGAAATATACAAAAATCAAATAATTAATCTGAATCTCAAGATCTCAAATAGCTCAATATATGACCAAGAAAGAAAGCAAGCATTAGAAACTCTCCAAAAAATAAAGAATACTCAAGAAGAATTAGTAAAGCAGAAAATAGAACAAGTAGAAAAACAACTCTATCAAAACATACAAAAGATTACCCAGGAAATGGAAAAAGAGTATAAGCAAAAATCAAAAGAGATAATCAAAAGATATGAGCAAGACTATAGGCATAAACAGAAGCAAATGATATCCCAGTATGAAGAATACATAAAGAAAATGGAGAATGAATATAACAAACAGGTCATGGAGATTTTGAAAAATCTTGATTTACAGGTAATAAAGGAATTGTATGAACAGTATAATACGAAAATAAGAGAGATGCAAATAAGGTTTGAGAACTATAGAAAAAATCTAGCAGAAAAATATGACAGAATTCTAATAGATACAATATTGACTATTACACTCGAAATTGAACAGCTAGAACAGCAAAAACAGAAAATAAACTATGAAATAAGAGATAATATCTTTAACATTGTTCAAGAAGTAGCAAGAGAGAAAAATTTGGAATATGTATTTGCTAATCCAATATCGACTTATAACTGTGTGGATATAACACAGGAATGTGTACAGAGAATAAGAGAAAAGTTAAAAACCAAGTGATTATTAGAGTACAAAATGTTGGCAATAAGAAAGAGCACTTTAAGTCAAAATATAGAAAATCTACTAAAAGTAGACGGTGATTTTACTATACTACCAGTAGAAGGTGTAAACAGTATCTATTTTCAGAACTCATCAGTCTTTATGGATTTAATCAAAATTTCCTTTGTTTTCAGCAAAAGAATATTTTTTGAAGATTTGAGCAATATAGAGGCTAATGATATTTTTGCGGATTATGTTATAGTGGATAGGAATCTTTCTAAGTGGTTTAGGAATTTAATAAAAAAGAATTTGAATCTAGGAAATTTTGGGTCATCTAAAATCATAGAGGTTGATAATGCATTTGATTTATTTTTGGAATGTTTAAAACAGATTAAATTGGAAAGAAGAGATTTTGGGGGAGAAAATAGATTTATTGATAAGAGTTGTATAATAC
Source organism: bacterium (assembly GCA_039630415.1). Taxonomy (GTDB): domain Bacteria; phylum DRYD01; class DRYD01; order DRYD01; family DRYD01; genus DRYD01. The sequence continues at coordinate 144,945 of JBCNVB010000025.1, forward strand.
ATGACAATGTTCACATAGGTAGTAACGTTTATATAGGATCTGGAACGGTAATATATCCCAATGTGGTGATATATGATAATGTTTATATAGGTTCGAATGTAGTAATTCATTCAAATAGTGTTATAGGTGCTGATGGATTTGGGTATACTGATAATATACAGAAAATTCCACAAGAAGGGGGTGTAGTAATACGAGACAATGTGGAAATAGGTGCTTGCAGTTGTATAGATAGAGCAACCATTGGATATACTTATATTGGGCAAAATACCAAGATAGATAATCTAGTGCAGATAGGGCATAATGTGAAGATAGGGAAGAATTGTAGGATAGCTGGGAAGAGTGGAGTTGCTGGTAGTGCAAGAATATATGATAACAGTATAATTGCGGCAATGGCTGGTGTAAGAGATGGAATAAAGGTTGGACCTAACTCTATTTTGGCAGGTGCTTCTATGGCTACTAAAAGTATTCCTCCAAATCAAATCTATGCTGGTAACCCAGCTAGACCCTTTAACCAGTACTTCAAGGAATTATCAAAAAGTTCAAAACTACAACTAAATTCTCTAGAAGGAGTTGAATAATATGAACTATCTTACTGTTCTAATCATTCTACTAATAATTATCTTAGCTGCTTTGTCGGTTATAGCCTATAAAATGTATAAACTTATTGAAGCTAACCAAAGTAAAAAATCTGAACCACCTTTACTCTTGGATCAACAGAATAATACTCAAGAAATAATTTCACAGAAGATCCAACTTGAGAAAGAAGTACAGGAATTACTTAATACCAAAAATACACTATACCAAGAAATACAGAAAGCTAATGAAAATCTTAGAAATATTGAGAATGAGATACAGAATAAAACTAAACAAAAAGAAAGTATAACACAAGAAATAAATAATATGCTTCAAAAAGCAAGAAAAGAGGCTGAAGAAATAAACAAGAAAGCAATAGATAAATTGGATAGTATATCAAGGGAATGGGAAAATATTCAGAAACAAAAACAGGATTTATGGGAGAAAGAGAAGCAGATTACTGTTTTTCAGAAGGAACTAGAAATCAAAAAGCAGTCTTTAGAAGAACAGCTTCAGCAAATAAATCAAAAAGAACAAAAGATAAAGCAAACGGAGATTGAGATAGAAGAACTCAAAAAGACACTCGAAAATGAACTAGAAAAAGTTGCTTCACTAACTCAAGAGCAAGCAAGAGAAATAATTTTAAAGAGAGTAGAAGAACAAATAAGATCTGAATTACAAAACGTTGCTCTTAAGATAGAGCAAGAAGCTCAAAAAAATGCTGAACAGAAAGCAAAAAGGATTATTCTAAACACTCTCAGTAGAATAACCTCAGATAGTGTAGCAGAAAATACAACATACAGTATAGTCTTACCATCCGAAGATTTGAAGGGTAGAATCATCGGGAAAGAAGGTAGAAATATAAAAGCATTTGAAGAAATTACTGGAGTAGATTTAATAATTGATGATAATTCAGAAGTTGTTTTTGTATCTTCATTTGATCCTATAAGAAGAGAAAAAGCTAGACTAACTTTAGAAAAGCTCATATCTATTGGAAAAATAAATCCGATTGCGATACAAGAAGTATATGATCAGATAGAGAAGGAAATAAATATTAGAATTCAAGAGGAAGGAGAAAATGCATGTTTACAGGCAAAGGTATTTGATTTACATCCTGATTTAGTGTATATGGTGGGTAAGATGAAGTATAGGACCAGTTATGGTCAGAATTTATTAAAGCATAGTATACAAGTTGCTACGATAGCGGCTACTTTGGCTTCAGAAATTGGAGCAAATGTAGAGGTATGTCGAAGAGCTGCATTTTTGCATGATATAGGTAAAGTTATAGAGGATTCAAACGGAGAACCGCATGCTATTGCAGGTGCCAAAATAGCTAAAATGTATGGAGAAAGAGAAGAGGTGGTTAGGGCAATTGCCAGCCACCATAATGAAGTTCCACAAGAAACCATAGAGGACTTAATCGTACAAGTGGCAGACTCTATATCTGCTTCGAGACCGGGTGCTAGAAAAGAAACTTTCCAACTCTACATCCAAAGACTACAGAAACTGGAAGAAATAGCTATGGGATTTAATGGAGTAGAGAAAGCTTTTGTTCTTCAGGGAGGCAGAGAAGTTATCGTATTTGTTAAACCCGACATTGTAGCAGATAATGCTGTTTATAATCTCGCTAGAGATATATCTAAAGCTATTGAAAATAATCTGCGATATCCGGGGGTTATAAGGGTAACTGTTATAAGGAAAGTAATAGCTGTACAAGTAGCAAGATAGTATGATAATAATCACTGGTGCACTGGGATTTATAGGATATAACATACTTAAGAAACTTAATCAAAACGGGGTTACTGAAATAATTATCGTAGAAAACATTAAACAAACAAAAAGTTTAGATATAAAACTAAAGAGATTGAAGAGTGTAAGATTTATGGATATTGTAGATAGGTGGGATATTGAGAAAGTACTAAATCGTAGGATAGAATGTATATTTCATCAAGGAGCTTGTACTAATACTATGGAGAATAACTTTGAGTATGTTTTAACTAGCAATTATGAATTTACAAAAAAACTTATTGATTGGTGTGTTGGTAATAGGGTTAAAATGATATATGCTTCTTCTGCTTCTGTGTATGGTGATGTTAAAATTCCTGTAGATGAGGATAGTTCATTAAATCCATTAAACTATTATGCTTACTCTAAGTTCTTGGTTGATAACTATTTCATAAATATCTCTAGGTGCAATAAAACAAGGATAGTTGGTTTGAGGTATTTTAATGTTTATGGTCCGCATGAAGAAAATAAGGGTGACATGAGTTCTGTAGTATTTAAGTTTTTTCATCAAAATAAAAACAAAGGTAAAGTGCTACTTTTTGAGGGTAGTCAAAATTTTAGAAGGGATTTTATACACGTTGATGATATTGTAAAAATAAATCTTTTCTTTTTTGAGAATGAGCATGAGGGGATATTCAATTGTGGAAGTGGAAGAAGTGAAACTTTCTTTAATGTTGCTCAAATGGTGATAAAGTATATGGGATACGGTAAGATACAGTATATTAAATTCCCTTCAAAACTGGTTAATAGGTATCAAGCTTTTACACAGGCAAATAATTCGAAGTTGGTGTCAATAACAGGTATGAGTTTTGTAACTTTAGAGCAGGGTATAAAAGAATACATAGACTATTTATCTAAACAATCTGGTAATGAGTAAGAAAGATTTAATAAATATGTCCATAAGGAAAGCTATTGAGGAAGGGAATCTTGAGTTCTTAGAGAGTTTAATAGATTTGATATCAGTTGAGCAAATCCTGGATGATCAGGAATTACAAGATGAAATAGTACAGTGCTTTTATGAGTATTGCATGCAAAATTACGATAAAGCAAAAGAATTAGCAAATATATCTTACTTAAGAGGGTATATGAAAGCTAAAATACTTTTGGATATGATTGAATGTAATAATCTTTTCAATACTCCTCTGGATGAGAATAAACTTGTTTCTTTTATAATAAGGAATAGTGATGATCTTTTTATAAGTGCCTTTGCTATTTTTAAGTACATTAAGTATTTAGATAGCATGAATATAAAAGATGTAGATATTGCTGTTGTGAAATTTTTGAATGGTTTAATTGAATTATATCCTCAACCTAATTTGAAGATATTGAAGCTGTATTTTATGCATTATGTTTTTGATTATGATGTAGATATGGAGGAGTTGGAGTTACTTATAGGTGGTTTACCGGAGGAAAAAAAGGAGATTGTAAAGCAAATGATACTTAGTGAAGATTAAGATGGGTAAATTTGTAATAATTTTGTGGTTAGTATTATTTGTAATGCATAGAGTTTGGGGGTTTGGTTTTGAAACGATTATAGGTGGTAACCCACCTATGATAGGTACGTATGAAGCCAAATTTGTGGATCTAAAATTGCCTGATCAAATTCTAAATAAGATCTATAATGAGCTTATTGTGGATTTGAAATACAAAGAAGCTATTGATGTTCTTGTGCAGATGGAAGATGGATATTCTAAATCTGCCTATGCTTCTGAATACTACATGTTACTTGGGTACTGCTATTTTAATGAGGGAAATTTTGATGAGGCTTACAAGGTCCTTAATTTAAGTATAGATATTAATCCTTCAAATTATATTTCCTTGTATTTACTTGGTAATCTGTACTTTATTAGGGGTGACAATAAAAAAGCAATTGAGTATCTTGAGAATAGTATAAAAATTAAGCCAACATTTGTTATAGCCAGGAGAGTGCTTGCTCAGATATACATAGATCTGAAGGAATATTCAGATGGAATTAGACATTACCAGGAAATAGTTAATTATTTACCTACTTCGGGGTATTATCTTTACCAATTATATATGGCTTATTATAGAGCTGGTAGATATAAGGAAGCTTTAGAGGTTGTTAATAAGCTCATATCTTTACAGCCTGAGTTATTCATAAATTACTCGCGGTTGGCGGATTTGTATATAAAGCTTGGTGAGTATCAAAAAGCACAGGATGTTTGTCAAAAATTATTGAATTATCCAGACAATTCAATCAAAGCAGAGGGATATTATTATTTAGCCAGCATTAGTCTTACAAAGAAAGATTTATCAAAGGCTAGAGAATTTATAAATATTGCCTATAATCTAAAACCTGATTCAAGTAAAGAAATTTTGAAGTACAAAATAGAAGAAGCGATAAAAGAACAAACTCGTAGTCTAATCCTAAAAGTAATCTTTTTACTCCTATTCATGCTAATTCTGACTCTAGTTATATTTAGCATATATACGTATAATACTCATAAGGAATTAGAAAAACTCAACAGGAGGATAGAAAAGGTTGTTGAGGAAGTTGATAATCTACATCATTTTTGCAATCTATTTATTGGATTCATATCTGAGATTTTAAAGAATACATTTGAATGCGGTATATTTTTTATAAACAATGTTTCAACATCTCAGTTATATGTAGTTTCTCATATTGGTCAAGCTTCTGAAGAGTTGTTAAAGACTAAAATAGTAGTAAGTGTTGATCCTAGAGAGATATTCAACAAGAAGATAATACAAAATGATATGATAGCAATTAAGGCTTTGCCTCCTAGAATAGTCTCTGCTATGGAGGAAATATTCCCTAGTTTTCTGGACAGAATAACAAAAGCTGGTATGAATTACATAATACCTCTAATAGATAAGCGCAACTTAAAGGGTATAATAGTGTTAAAGTTATCTAAGGAGATTGGATTTTGGGGTATTTTGGATGTTAATCAAAAGATAGGGAATTTGGTTTTCAAGATGTTGCCTTACCTAGATTCTTTTCTTTTTCATGAGACTGCTATAATTGATGAAACCACAGGTATATACAATAGGAGATATTTTGAAAACTCTTTACAAAATGAGCTTAAGAGAGCTGAAAGATACGGTTTATCAGTATCATTAATAGTTTGTGATTTGGATAATTTTAAAAAGATAAATGATACATTTGGTCATTTAAGTGGAGATAGGGTTTTAAAAGAGACGGCAAATATAATAAAGTCGAATTTAAGGGATGGTATAGATGTTGCTGCTCGTTGGGGAGGGGAAGAATTTGTTATACTTTTACCCTCAACTGATAAGAACTCTGCATATAAGATTGCTGAAAGGATTAGAGCTCAAATAAGTTCTCATAAATATCCATCTTTGCCGGAGAATTATGTATTAACAGCTAGTTTTGGTGTAGCTAGTTATCCTTCGGATGCTAAGGGTAAAGTAGAGTTATTCAAGAAGGCAGATGAAGCAGCTTACAAAGCTAAAAGGACGGGAAAAAACAAAGTTGTTATTGCGGGGGAATTGGAAAAAGAAGAGGGTTCAAAAGTAAGTGTGGATTCTTCTAGAGAACCAAGAATAGATTCTCTAACAAGCCTATATATTTATTCTGAATTTATGTTGGATACTGAAAAAGAAATAAAAAGGTCTAGGAGATATACTTTACCGCTTTCTATGATAGCTATAAAACCATTAATTTTACTGCAAACTAATGATAATGAAGTTATTGCTAACATAGCTTCTAAGATAGGTAAGGAAATAAGGGAAAATATTCGATTTGGTATTGATATAGCTACTTTTGATAAGGATAAGAGAATATTTTTGATTCTTCTTCCACATACTGATAAATCGAGAGCTGGTATAGTCGCTCAAAGATTATATACTAAATTGTCAGAGTATGGGACTGTTTTGGAATCTATTGTTTCCTTTCCTGAAGATGGATTATCAAGTAACTTGATGATAAGTAAGGTGCTGAAATTACTAGAAATAGCTAATCCACAAGAACCTATTCAAACCCTGCATAGGTATGGATTGGAAGGATATTGAAAATGTTGTTAAAAATATACAAATAAGGAGGTAAAAATAATGAAACAAGGTAAAGTTTTACTAAAGTACAAGCAAAATAATCAAGTAAAAGAAATCAAACAAATCATAAAGAAAAGAACCTATGAGTTAGTTATCTTGATTGATCCTAACACAACTCCAAAGGAAAAAGAGGAGATAATTCAAAAATATACCAATATTATTTCTCAAGAGGGAGAAATAATTTCCAAGAGTGTAATAGGTGATAGAGAACTTGCTTACCCTATAAAAAAATTAAATACTGCTTACTACGTAGTATTTAACTTCAAAGACTATCCAGAAAATGTAGAAAAATTGCATCAAACGCTTAGAAATGATGAAAA
>JBCNVB010000026.1:0-79340 GCA_039630415.1 bacterium
ACTCTAAATTTTCACAACTATTGAATAAGCTTAAGTTTTTCATACTTTAGCAGGAGTATAAAGATGGTTATGATGAATTTTATCATTAGATATGGAAAATAGTTTGGTAGAAGTTGTAAAGTGGTACATAAAAGTAGGTGGTTTACCTTTAGTATTCTTGATAATTTTCGTTGAGACGGGAATATTTTTAGGATTTTTTTTGCCAGGTGATTCTTTGCTTTTCGCTTTAGGAATACTAGCAGCTGCTAAAATCATAGATCTTAACATAACATTAATTGGATGTACAGTAGCTGCTATCCTGGGTAATTTTTTAGCGTACTATTTGGGATACTTTATGGCAGATAAAGTACTCTACAACATTTTACAAAAATACCAAGAACACATAAAAAAAACTAACGAATTCTACTCAAAATATGGTTCACTAGCAATAATCTATGCAAGATTTATACCATTCTTTAGGGGATTTGTACCTTTTGTTGCTGGTATGGTAAAAATGAATTTTGCTATTTATACCATATTCAATATTGTCAGTGCTTTTATATGGGTTTATGGGCTTGTTTTACTCGGATACTACTTGGGAATATCTATACCCAAAATAGAAAAATACTTTCATGTAGCTATATTGATGATTATCATACTTTCACTTTTACCGGTTTTTTACAAAATTTTAAGAAAGAAAGGGTAGATTTTTTGTTGAATATAAAAATGAGGAAGTAGGGGACTATCAATAGTTGTGGGCTGTTAGCTCAATGGTAGAGCATTGGACTCTTAATCCAGGGGTTGCAGGTTCGAGTCCTGCACAGCCCACCAAACCAAGTGGTCCAAAAAGGAAAAACCTACATAATAACCTCAATAACTAAGGATAAACCCCAATATATGAACTATGGACTAATCGAAAATGCCATCATAAAAATAATCGATAAATCAATCGATAATAAAACTATATTCATCGAAATTATGGGATTTAACAGAAAAATAGCTATATCTGAAGAATTCCTGAATGAAATAATCCTTACTGAATTTGATGAAAATTTGAAAAAGGGAGAAAATAAATTAAATGACTCAAATACCTAAAGAATGTAAGGATTGCGGATTAGTTAGTACTAGATTAATAGGTATTAAGACAACTCGTAAATTAAGAATAGCTCTAGTTGGCCAACCAAATAGTGGCAAAAGTACTTTCTTTAATTCCTTGTCCAATTTTAAGGTAAACACTGCTAACTACTCAGGTACTACCGTAGAATATCACATAACTAAAATAAACATTAAAAACTATCAAATTGAACTTATTGATTTACCTGGAACTTTCTCTCTCAATTATACCGATATAGCTGAAAAAGTAACTTTCGACATTTTGACTAATATTAATCAGGATTTTAAGGTGGACGGAATAATTCAGGTAGTTGAAACAGTTTCTCTTCCTCATGCTTTGGTGCTCACTCTCGATCTTCTTACACTGGACATACCTATAGTAATAGCCTTAAATATGTATGATGAAGCAAGAATTAAGGGGATAAATGTAGATATCCCAGCTTTAGAAAAAATCCTAAATGTACCTGTAGTCCCAACTATATCCATAAAAGGAGAAAACACTCTCAAAGCGCTTCTCAAACTTATAGAAAAAATAGAAAAACGTTCTTCTGAAAACTTATCAGACAATACTATTCAGGATCAGTTTACAGTTGATCAAGAAAATAATTTCTTATATAGATCATCCTTCGCAAAAGAAGAATTACCTTTTGTGATAAAAGCATACAAAAAATTGTGGAAAAACTTGGTAGAGGACATATTTAGAACTGTTAACTGTCATTTTGAAAATTGTAAGCTAGTACCTGCCTGTTTGATGAATATAGAGAAATATGCTCCATCAAATAAGTCACTAGCCCAAGTAAGAGATGAAATACTAAAACTAAAAAGTAACATAGTTATATCTGTATCTTCGTTTGTATTCAAAATAGATAAACCAAGACCAACTTTTGACGATATAGCTGATAGGGTCATTCTTCACAAGTTTTGGGGTTATGTAAGCCTAACAATAATAATCTTTACGGCATTTTATCTATCTTACTTTATTGGAAATTGGTTAGCTGATTTGGTAGACAAGATTTTGGGTCCATTTTCTGGCTATGTAGATAATCTGGCAAGCAATAAGGGAATCTGGGAACCATTAATTGTTGGACTTAAAGAGGGTATAATGGGAGGGATAGGAATAGTTTTACCCTACTTAGTACCATTTTTGATCTTTATATCCATTTTGGAAGATAGTGGATACATACCAAGAATGATGTATTTAATGGATAATTTTCTTAAACCATTGGGGATAACAGGAAGAAGTGTATTAAGCTTTGTCTTGGGTCTAGGGTGTAATGTAAGTGCTATAATGAGTCTTAGGGGATCAACTAAATATAATGAAAGAATACTAGCAGGAATGGTTATACCTTTTGTACCTTGCTCAGCAAGAACAGTTGTAATCATGAGTTTAGTTAATGGATATTTAGGATTTATATGGGGAGTATTTATGTATCTGCTAAGTTTAATTGTGATAATGCTTGTTCTTTTGGGGGTAAATAAGTTCACAAAAAATAATTTGCCTTACTTTATGGTTCATATTCCTCCGTATAGAATGCCATCAGTTAAATCTGTTCTAACTAAGATATGGTTAAGATTTAAGTCATTTTTATTTACTGCTTGGCCTATTCTTATTGCTGGAACCATTATCTTAAGCTACCTTTCTTTCTTTAAACTAGATAACATAATAAATTATGCTTTTTCGTTTTTAACTGTAGGTATACTGGGTTTACCAGAAAATACTGCTATACCTTTGATATTTGGAATTCTTGCCAAGGAATATGCTTTAGTTATGCTTTTTTCCTCACTTGATAATCAAGCAATATCATCTTTTATGACAAATCTTCAAATATTCATTTTCTCAGTATTTATACTTCTCTATACTCCATGTATTTCCACTATAGCTACACAAGTTAGGGAGATAGGTCTGAAATATACACTTATATCAATAGGACTGTCCTTCATGGCAGCTTTACTTATAGCCTTTACACTAGGAAGAGTTTTCAACTTATTAGGAGTATTTTAATATGTTTAAAGTAACTAGCTTTATCAAATTTGCAATACTTTACCTATTTCTAATCTTAGGTGTAGTTTATTCAAAAGCAAAGGTTGTTTTTAGTATAGAACCTTTATTTGGTATTTTTCATCAAATCATAGGAAATAAAATTTACGAATTTGATTACACCATCCTAGTTCAACAGGATTTCGATCATCACCATTTTGATATGAAACCATCTATGGTCCAGAAAATAAAAACTTCTAATATGGTATTCGTAGTTGGAACACTTGAAATAGAGACTAAAATACTTAACTTAGTAGACAAAAATAAAGTATTCAAAACTACAGAATTTTTAAAAACAAATAACAATGATCCTCATTTATGGATTTCAGTAAGAAACTGTAAAATCATAATTGCTAAAATGTATGAGTATCTTGTTAAACACAAAATTTCTTCACAGGAGATATATACAAACTACAGGGAGTTATACAGAGCTTACAGCGATTTAGATAAGATTTTTACACGTAAGCTACAGGAAAAATTTGCTTCAAAAAGAAATATTGGAATATTTTCATACCATAATGAATTTGGTTATTTTTCTAGGGACTATAACTTAAATATGCAACCACTTTTTGAATATGAAGAGGATATATCCCCATCTGCTTTCGATAAAATTCTAAAAAAAATGACTTCATACGAGAAAAACTACGTAATCTTACCCCCCTACTACGATGAAAAGGTTAAACAAAAAATACAAACCAAAATAAAAAATGTGCATTTTATAGTATTCAATAGCAATTCAAAGGATCTATATGGTGAGTTTAGAAAACTGTTATCAATAATGGAATAGGTATGTCAGTGGTAGTTTTTGATAATGTTCATTTTTGGTATGAGGAGAAGGAAGAAATACTCAGGGGTGTTAGTTTTGAAATAAATGAAGGTGAATTTATTAGTATAGTTGGCCCAAACGGAGGGGGAAAGACAACATTAGTAAAACTAATACTTGGCTTAATTAAGCCAACTTTTGGAAATATTTATCTTTTTGGTAAATCTCCACAAAAATCAACAAAATATGTAGGTTATCTGCCTCAAATATCTAATGTAAGAAAAGATATACCAATATCAGTTCATGAATTTGTCAAGCTCTCGTGTTATAGAGGATTACTTAGAAAATATCCTAAAGATATAGATTTGAAGGTGGACAATATCTTGAAAATGCTGGATATTTATGATTTAAGAGATAAGGTTATAGGTGAGCTATCGGGTGGACAGTTTCAAAGAATGTTACTAGCTAGAGCTATAATTAATGATCCCAAATTATTAATACTAGATGAGCCAACTAATTTCATAGATGAAAACACAAAGAAAAACTTCTATGAAATAATAATGTCTTTCAAGCGCTCCAAAACAATAATAGTCGTAAGTCATGACCTAAATATGGTAGCTAAATTCACAGACAGAGTATTTTGCCTAAATAAAGAAATATTCTTAACTTGCACCATGAATGAAATTAGTCAAAATTTGAACTTGATTTATAGTAATTTGTTTAGCTATGTCAAGCATGAGCATTAACAGAAGGGTATATCTGGATAATCCAAATATAGGTGAGTTAGAAAAAAAGTATGTTTTAGATGCTTTAGAAAGTGGTTTTATATCTACTAGAGGACCTTTGATAAGAGTTTTTGAGGAAGAACTAGGTAGATATTTAGGTGGTTTTGTCGCTGCTACTTATAGTGGCACTGCAGCTCTACACCTATCCTTACTCTATAAAAAAAAGAAGCTTTCAATTCAGGATGGTGCTGGAGTAATAGTACCGAGTTTAACTTTTGCTGCTACAGCTAATGCAGTAATATACTCTAACTTGATCCCTATTTTTGTCGATGTTGATCTTCAAACTTGGAATATAGATATTTCTAAAATATCTGATACTATAAAGCTATGTAAATCAAGAGGAATAGAGATTAGATTTATAATGCCTGTTCATCTATATGGAAACCCTGTAGATTTAGAACCTCTACTAAGTTTATGCCGGGAACACAATTTAGTACTCATTGAGGATTCTGCAGAAAGTCTTGGCAGTTATTACAATGGACTCAAGTGTGGAACGATTGGAGATCTGGGTGTATTTAGTTTCAATGCAAACAAGATAATTACTGCTTCTTCTGGAGGAGCAATCTTTTCTAAATCTCAAGAAGAAATAGAGTACTTAAGATTTCTGACTTTACAGGCAAGGAATGAATCAAAGGGATATTATCATGAGGATTTGGGATTTAACTATAGGATGACAAACATAGAGGCTGCTATTGCCCTCGCACAATTACAAAAACTCAATTACTTTCTTAAAATTAGACAAACTTTCTGGGAAATATATAATCACTACCTATCTAATTACGTCATTTTTCAAAAAATTTTGCCAAATGCAGTCTCAAATCATTGGCTAATATCCTGTATTATCCCAAACAAAGATATACAATCTATTCAGCAAAAATTGGAACATAAGGGAATTCCAACTAGAAGAATATTTTACCCTCTTCCACTTATGGATTTTTACAAACAATATGTTGTCAAATATTTACCCGAAAACCAAATACAAGATTTTTATGCGAACTCTATGTATATATACCAAAACGGTATATGTTTACCAAGTTCTACTAAGAATACATCCCAAGAGATTGAATACGTTTGTAGGTGCTTACTTGAGATAATCATTTAACTTTTTTTTTACAATTTAGCCCAATATCATACAACCAGGACTTAAAATAACATAATCAGAAAAAATAAAAAGGAGGTAATGAAAATGGTTAATCCTGTTGATAAAAACATTAATACTATAAAAGACACTTTTGTAGAATCATCAAAAGTTTCAAAGCTTTCAACAAACCAACAGGATAGAGTAGAGCAAGGTAAAGTAGATCAACAAACTTCAGAAATACAAGACGTATTTATAAGTACTGAGCAAAAAGAAGAATTGATCAAGAAAATAGACCAACTAATAGCTCAAAAACAAGAGGAAATAAAAAGAATTGAACAAGAAATTCAGAGTATACTCGATAAAAGAAGCTCTATGGATGAAAACACTAACCCTGATTTAAGAAAATACTTAGAATTATGTGATGATTTGAGATTACAAGATTTAAACATGCAAAAAAATTCACTAGAAAATCAGATAACAGCATTAAACCAAAGAAAGCTTATGATTGATCAAGTATCTAATAATTTAAGCGAAAATAGTGTAGAAAGAAATTTTGAACAACTACAACAGGAAATATCAAGAAATTACCAAATCTCTATAGATCAGCTCAATAGTCTCAAAAAACAAATCGAAAACTATCAACACTATATGAATGAAAGCTATAAAAAGCAAATAGAAGCAATAAATCAACACATAGAAAAGTTAAACAAGGAAATTGAAGATCTGATAAATCAACAACCTTCTAGCCCGGAAGAAGCAGAAAAAATAGCAGAAAAAATAACAGAAAAAAGAAACCTAATATCAACACTAAAATCTCAACTTGATAACCTATCCGCAGAGGTAAATAATCAAAACAACATGATTAATGAGCAAATAAAGCAGTTGAATGATCAAATATTGATTGTAAAGAAGCAGATGCAAACAGAAGCTTATAACAAATGGGCTTTTGAACAAAGCATTAGAAGAGAAATAGAAAATATCTTATGGGCTGAAATGCTTAATGAAAAAAATCACATCTTAAATATGTGGAAAATGTACTATGATATGAATCAGAAAATAAATCAAATGTGGAGAGATATATATCTAAAGAAAGTTCAAGAAAATACTGAATTTGCATCTAGATGGGCTAAAGCTCTGGGAGTGTAATATGAAAGCGATGATACTGGCAGGGGGTGAAGGAACAAGACTTCGCCCCCTAACTTATACCCTACCAAAACCCCTCGTACCTGTAAATAATCTACCTTCCGTAGAGTATGTTATCAAGTTCCTCTACTACTTCGGAATAAGAGAATTCGCTATAAATGTTAGTTATAAAGCAGAAATAGTGAAAAATTATGCCTATACGACATTTAAAAGGAAATTTAAAGATGCACAATTATTTGTTTTAGAAGAAGACCAATTATCAGGTACTGCAGGACCAGTAAAAAAATTACAAAATTTCTTCGAAAACCAGGATTTTATCGTTATCGGTTGTGACGATATATTTGACTTTGATTTGGAAGTACTTATCAAAGCTCATAAACAACAAAAAGCAGTTGCTACTATAGCACTCTTTAAAGTTCAAGATCCTTCTGAGTATGGTGTAGCTCTGATAGATAAAGACAATAACATCCTTAAGTTTCAAGAGAAACCCAAATCAAATCCAATATCTTACCTTGCTAACACGGGCGTATATATTTTTAGTCCGGAGATATTTAACTACATACTATCTGAAAAGTTCTATGATTTCGGAACGCAGGTTTTTAATAACCTTCTTGAAGATAAAGCTAAATTTATTGGAATAGAAGTGACTAACTATCCCAAATTTTTAAAGCAATCCTACTGGATTGATATAGGGAATATGAACACTTATTTTAGGGCAAATAGAGAGTTGGCATTGTATAAACATCCTTTTATAGAGTCGAAAATAATAGAACATAGCAATAGTGTAGTTGTTTTGGATGATAATGTAAAGGTAGATTCTAGAACTACGTTTGAAGGAGTGGTAGTAGTAGGTAGAGGTAGTGAAGTATCTGGGTATATAAGGGACAGTGTTATTTGGCCTAACAGTAGGATAGATAATAGCTATATAGTGGGAAGTGTGATAACGGGTCGGTTGGTGGAGTGGTTAAGTTAGCCGCGGTATGACCTAAAAAGGGTTATACCGAGGAAAGTCCTGGCTCTAATAAAAGGGTGCTGGAGGAACTCCAGGTGTGGCTTAAGGCTACAACGGATAGTGCCACAGAAACCAGACTATGTGGGGCAACCCACATACAGGTGAAACCGTGGGGTAAAAGCCCACGAACCTTAGTAGCGATACTAAGGTTGGTAAACCCCACCCTGAGCAAGGCTTCGAGCCGCAAAAAGTTCAGAGTAATCTGAACTTAAGACAAATGGCTAACGAACGACAGAACCAGGCTTACCTTCTCCACCTAACCGACCCTCACTGCCACCCAATCCTACTCCTTCAAAAAATTCTCAACTACTCTATCCACTTTAACCAACTGCACTCTGCGCTTTCTAAACATAACACTTATCAAATACTTATAGTTACTGACACACCCACAAGTAAAATAGACAATGACCTAGTAAACTTTATTAACTCTTTTGATTTTCCGATTATTGTTAAATCCTCTGACTACCATACTTTCGTAGTAAATAAAACTTTCCTTCAAAAAATAAAATATCACAATCAGCATGAATTCATATGGAAAGAAAGAAATTTTCAAATAGTTGACAATTTCATAATTGATCATTTATCTAGTAATGCGCAGGAGTATTATCTCAAATTAAGCTCCGAGTTTCAAAAAAATCACATAGATAAGGTTATCGATGCTTTTACAACTTATACTTTTTACCAGTTCTACAAAAAAGTTAACATGAATAAAGTCAGCATAAAGTTTCTAGTTGATAGCAAGTTTTTTTTATTGAATCCACAGGTAATTCTAGATGATCATGTACTGGGGATAAAGTTCTTTGTTGATGGTACGATTAGTTCCTCTACTGCTTGGATCAGCATGGATAAAGTAAATCTATTCTTAGATCCTAAGGAAGTTGATGAAGTAATACAAATAATTCAGAAAAACTATGTCTATCTTGAAAGGATATATTTGGCTTTTCATTGCATAGGAAGTCAAGCATTTAGATTTGTAATGTATTCTGTGCTTCCCAAAATTATACAAGTACCTAACATAATTTTGAGAATAGAACATTGCACCCTAATGGGGAAAAGTGAATTTAATGAAATAATAAGTTTAATACAAGCAAATAAGCTAAACTACAGGGTATACTTAGTATTAAACCCGGAGAGTCATGAATTTACAATAGATTACTTGTATAGGTATAAAGACTTCGTAGGTATTGGGTATGGTTCTGATTGTCCTATATTTGATTTGAACCTAAAACAAAGTATTTACAACTATATAGATGGTAATTTATGTAAGGAGACCAAGCAAAAGGTTATAGAGTATGTCTTTGAGTGTAATCATAGGTTATTCAGAAAATCCGATTAGTATGTGTATTATAAACAGGTTGAGTAGAGAGAATGTAGAAGATTGATAATATGAATTGGTTTAAAAATTTACTGGCGATAGCTTCCTATACGATTGATTATGAATTTAGAAGATTTTTACCTCATACTATAGTGTTTGGGGGGTTAGTATTTGTTGGTGCTAGTTCTACGTTTAATTTCTTCGGTTTAAAGTTTCAGGAAAGAGTTTTTTATGATCTATCTTTGACTTTGATTGGAGTACTTTTGGTAGTTCTTGCTTTAAGTTTAGGAGTTTCTAATATTTCGCAAGAAATTGAAAGAAGAATAGTATATACTTTCATAAGTAAACCTCTATCTAGGGACCAGTACTTTATTGGTAAATTTTTAGGTACCTCTTTCTTCTTATTTTTTGCTTATGTTTTGTTTAGCTTGGAGGTATTTTTTATCGTATATTTTTATACTTCTAAGATGAAATTCATTGTATTTGCCGCTTTGGGGTTACAGTTAGTAAAGTCCATGATTTTATTAGCCTTTACCATGCTTTTGTCTATTTTTGTTACAGCTCCTATTACCATAGCATCAACATTACTCTTTTATGTATTTTGTGAAGCATCGGTACTTTACGTATCTACCATTTCTGAAGGTATCTTTAGAGATATACTTTTATTTATCAAACTGCTTTTGCCTTATTTTGATTATTTGAATATAAATCAGGGGATTATTTTTGAAAAAGGAGCACCAGTAAATATTTGGTATGTTTTCTTTGCTTTTATTTATGGAGTATCCTATCTTATTTTCTTTTTAAGCTTGTCTACTTTGCTATTTAGTAAGAAAGAGTTATGAGTTATGTAGAAAAACTCTTTGATAATCAAACTACGAGCGTACATATAAAAGAAGATAGCTTTGTTTTGAAGAAAGTTGGTTTACCTGGGAAATGGAAACTGATTCAAGAAGATAAAGTTTTCTCTTCAGAAGAAATAAAAGCAATTATTCAGGAGATCTTGGAAGCAACAGATTCTATAGTTGAAATAGACAGATCTAACACGAAAGTAGTTCAAATGGGTAAGTATAGGATAGTAATTGTATTTCCTCCTATAGCTGATAAAACAGAAATAACTATAGTAAAACCTATCAAAAAACTTTCGCTTGAAGATTATTGGAATGAATTTGACGAGTATGTTAGGTATGAGCTAATGGATAGGATAGATGGTAAGATTGAGGGATTATTGATAGCTGGTGCACCGGGTCAAGGGAAAACTACTTTTGCACAAGCACTAACTGAATACTTCGCTAACAACAAAAAAATAGTCAAAACTTTAGAATCACCCCGCGATTTGCACGTCGAAGCAAACATAACCCAATATTCCAAAAACTATGCAAGCATATCTGAAATATATGATATACTTCTTTTATCAAGACCAGACTATGTCATATTTGATGAGATGAGAAATGATGAGGATTTTAATCTGTATGTAGATTTGAGATTAGCTGGTGTAGGAATGGTTGGTGTAGTTCATTCTACCTCACCCTTCGCTGCCATACAAAGATTCATTCACAGAATAGAACTAGGTATTATACCCTCTGTTATCGATACTGTAATATTCCTAGACAAAGGTAAAATATCAAAGATTTTAACACTAAGTATATTAGTCAAGGTTCCGGAAGGTATGGCGGACCCAGGACTTGCTAGACCAGTAGTTGAAGTAAAAAACTTCATAGATAACACACTAGAATATGAAATCTACACTTTCGGCGAACAAACAATAATCGTACCCATAGCTCAAAATAATCAAAAAATCTTAAAAGAAATTACTGAGAAAATAGAACAAAATGTAAAAACTATCCTTGGAAACAAAAAATTCAAAGTAGAAGTTATTAACTCAAGATATGCTATAATATGGGTATCTGAAAAGCATAAAAGAGACATTATAGGTAGAAAGGGAAGAATTATAAAGGATCTCGAGCAGATCCTCAACATGAGACTTGAAGTTAAAACTTTTGAAAATTAGGTATACTGGCTTAAGCGGAATAAAATTGGTAGGTGGTGAAGTATGAGATTATTTAAATTTTTTATGTTGCTAATAGTTTTATTTATTCTTGGATGTGGTATCGGTTTTGGTATGTTTATGCTACTTGGTAGTGATCAACAAAAGGGAGATTCAGTGGCAGTAATAAGGCTTCAAGGTATAATAATAAATCAAGAAGGTAAAGAAGGAACCATAGATAGCAATCAAGTAATATCGGTTTTAGATAGGCTTCATAAGGATAAGAGATATAAGGGTATAATTTTGGTTGTGGATAGTCCTGGTGGAATGGCAGCACCTAGTTTAGAAATATGTGAAAAAATTCGTCGTATTAAAAAAGACAAACCTGTTGTAGTTTATATTGAAAGTTTAGGTGCTTCTGGAGCTTATTACTTTGCTTCAGCAGCTAATTACATAATCTCAAATCCAAAATCCTTAGTAGGAAGCATCGGAGTTATTATCTCTGTACCACAAGTACACAAAGCAATGGATAAAATTGGAATACAGATAATAAATATCAAAAGTGGATACTACAAAGATGCTTTTAGCCCATTTAAACCACTTCAAAAAGATCAACAACAATATCTACAAAACCTAGTTATGGAATACTATTATCAATTTGTTTCTGACATATCAAAAAATAGAAATCTAAAGACTCAACAACAGATAAAAGAGTTGTATGAGATATCAGATGGTAGGGTATTTTCTGCTAGAACTGCATTGAAATACGGCTTAATAGACCAAATAGGTTTCTTCGATGATGCAAAAGATAAAATGAAAGAAATACTTGGAAAAAAAGATATTAAGTTTATAGAGCTGAAACTTTACAAAAAAACTCCCTTAGACAGATTATTAGGAACAAATTTGATGAAAGAAGTTTACCCTAGGATTAAGTATGGTGTTTGGATGATTGCTTACTGATGGATAACCAGTACTCTTTAAGAGACATGTAGGTTTGGTACAGATTTTGTTTAAGATTGTTTGATGGATTATAAGATAGAAGGGATTTGGCTTTGGATATGTCTGCCCATGTAATTTGTGGTTCGTAGCTTTCATACTTACCCACTATTACTTTAGTTTCCTTTTGCAGAACTTCGAATATCATGTTAACAAGATCTACTACTTTTATGGGGTTATCACTCCCTATGTTGATTATTTCGAAGATTTTATGGTTTAGTAGATCCTTAGCTTTGAAAGTGGCTTTTGATGCATCTTCAACAAATGTAAAATCTCTGCTTATGTCTTTCCCTCTTATAACTATAGGTTTTTGGTTTATTGTATTCCACATGAATTTGTAAACTGCCATATCTGGTCTATTGTATGGTCCATATACTGTGAAGTATCTTAAAACAACAATACTAAAATTGTGAACTAGATGAAAATATTTGGCTATGTTTTCCGAGCAGAATTTAGTGTAAGCATAGGGGGAAAGAAAGTGATTTATGTAGCTTTCTTCTTTGTATGGTAGTGGATTACCTGAATACACTGATGAGGTAGATGCTATGATTAGTTTTTTATTAATGTTATTGTTGTTTTTAATAAATTCCAGTAAATTTTGAGTTGCTATGATGTTATTTTTGATATATTTTTGTGGATGTTTTAAACTATACTTAACTGAAGGATAAGCTGCAAGATGAACTACTAAATCAATCCCATTTTTTATTATCTTTTTTACAAAGTCTTGAAGATGTTCTAGTTGAGATTTATAGGATATATCTATTTCAAGATGAATATAGTTCGGAAAGGTTTGTAGTTTTGAAAGTCTGTATCTTTTTAGAGTTGGAGTATAGAAATTATTTAAATTATCTACCCCGAGAACTGTATAGTTTTGTTTTAGAAATTCGAGTGTTACGAAGTATCCAATAAACCCGCAAGAACCTGTTATCAATATATTCATAAGTTTAAGCTTCTACGTCAAAATAAATTTATCCTGTAGTAAAGGTTGGGTAAATCATGTATAGAAGTAATATTAAAGGAGGAGGTGGGAAGAATGCAAACAAAATCGGCTAATGAAGTACTCGTTTCAACTGATTGGGTTATGGAAAATTTGAACAATCCAAATGTAAGATTGGTAGAAGTTAACGAAGATGTGCTTTTGTACGACACTGGGCATATTCCAGGAGCTGTAAAGATAGATTGGCATACTGAGCTGAATGATCCTATTACCCGTGATTTTGTTGATGAGCAAAGATTTTCTGAAGTATGCTCGAGTAAAGGTATATCTAATGATACAGTAGTAGTTTTCTATGGGGATAAGAATAATTGGTGGGCATGCTATGCTTTTTGGGTATTTAAGCTTTTTGGACATGAAGAATGTAGGATAATGGATGGAGGACGAAAAAAATGGATAGCAGAAAATAAACCACTAGCAAAAGAAGTACCTTCATATCCAAGAACGAACTACAAAGCCAAGCCTAGAGATGATTCAAAAATAAGAGCTTTCAGAGATGAAATACTTTCCCTATATAAAAGTGGTAAGTTAGGTGTTGATGTTAAGTTAGTCGACGTTAGAAGTCCACAAGAATATACCGGGGAACTAATACATATGCCAGACTATCCTCAAGAGGGAGCACTTAGAGGAGGACATATTCCTACAGCCATTAGTATACCCTGGGGCAAAAATGTAAATGAAGATGGAACCTTCAAAAGTGTTGAAGAACTTAGAAAAATGTATGAAGAATTGGGAATAACTCCTGACAAAAATATAATAGCTTACTGTAGAATAGGTGAAAGATCTTCACTTACCTGGTTTGTGTTGAAGTATTTGCTAGGATATCCGAATGTAAAGAATTATGATGGTTCATGGACAGAATGGGGGAATTCGGTAAGAGTACCTATTGAAAGGTGATTAGAAAAAAAATATCTGAAATAACTCGGGAGGATATTGAGAATATTTTAGTTTGGGATAGGGAGGGGGATGAACTATCCCCCTTCTTTTTTGATCCTAATCAAGAAACTCTTGTACCACTATATCATGACGTTATTCCCGCTGACTTGTACGTAAGAGCTAAATTGATTTATCAAAACCATGAATATCTTTCAATCGCAAGATACTCAAATGATATTTTCTATCAAAATAATGATTTTGAAGCTCTGGATATATGGTTTTGGGATAAAGGTTTACAAAGATTATTACCTTCTAAAAAACCAAGTAGGTTATCAATTAATTTGAAAACATACCCTTACTTCAACGATTATCTAATATTCAGTTTTGAGAAAAGTGATTTAGAAATGATTGGGGTACTATTTTTGAAGGTTTTTACGGAGTTAGTGGATTTAAAGGGATATTTAAATGTATTGTTTACAGGTGTGTGGGGGAGTGGAAAAACCACATTAATAAGCTCTTTTATCAAAACTAACAGCCCCTCTTTTGCAATAATGAACTCCACAAAGATAGGTAAATACACTTTTAACCATTGGGATTTATATAGAATAGAACCTACACAAGAAAATCTAAAAACCATTGATTTTTGGGAGTACTTAAGTTCAGATAAAACTATAAATCTTATAGAATGGGCAAATAAAGTAAAGCTTGAAAATTTTATAAATAATGCAGAGAATATAATTTGTATAAATTTAATACCCTATAATCATGAGAATTCAAGAATTGCTGTTGTATCTTCCATTCCAGAATTTATTGAAAAACTAGTTCAACATTATATCTTGTTATTAAGGAATTTGAAAAATTTTGAATAATTTTTATTAGGAGGGCGAGAAAAGGGGGGTAGTAAATGCAAGGTAAAGTAAAGTTTGTAAGTTTTTATGTTTGGATATTTCTGTGTATAATAGGTGCGATATTTATAATGGTAGCGTGTGGTGGTGGAGGTGGTGGAGGTGGCATTATAGGTGGTGGAGATGGAGGAGGGGGAGGAGGAGGGGGAGGAGGGCAATCATCTAGCATTAACTTTCAAATAAATTCAACTCAGGGAGCTTGGATCATAATCTCAATAAAACAAAATTCAATACAAACTAGTCAGTACTCCTTTGATTTCTCCAATCCTAACCCTAACATACTTGCAAATATATCTGATCCAGATAATAATGAATCTCAATTTTACGGATGTGGATTTAGACCTACACGTAAGAGTGGCAACCAAAATATTCTATACTCTCAAACACCTCCAAATTTTGATGAGGAGAGAAATTTTACCGTAAATAAGAACATGCCTAATGAAGCACAAGTTATAGCTAAATGCCGTTACATAAGTAGTAATCCTGATTTTGCTATATGGGTAGATCTGCAAGATTTTAACTTGGGCTATGTTAATCAAACTATGATAAACTCTTTGGGTGCAAGATTTATTAACGACTATCAGACTTTAGTAAACAGGCTTGGTTATACACCTCCTTTTTATGTGGATATTTTAATAACTCGTAAGGTTGATGATCAACCAAACCCCAGAATTATAGGATATTTTTATGCTGCAGAAGATATCGAAAGAATTAATGTGCATCCAGCAACATTCTACATGGTTTATCAGGGACAGAATGGGCAATATAATGAGGCTCATGTAACTACAGTTCATGAGTTTGTTCATTTGTTGTCCTACCATGCAAGTTCTGTAGGAAACAAAGAAGTTTGGATAGAAGAAGGATTATCCACTTACGGTGAAGAAATATGTGGGTACCTTAGTGGTGTAAGAAATAGAAGCATAATACAATTTCTTTCTTCACCTCATCAAACTCCTCTTGTTGTTGATCATCAAACAATAGAGGTTAGAAACTATGGAAAAAGTTATCTATTTGTCAAAAATCTGGAGCAAAGATTTAATAATGCATGGAGAAATATGATGAGATCATCAGTAGATGGAATAAATATGATAGAAAACATAAATGGAAATGAAGATTTTATGACAACTGTAGAAGTATTTAACACTGCAGTAATCCTGGATATACAAAATCACCCTCATTTTGGTTTTGATGGTATAGATCTAAATTCAATCGATAGGAACCAGGATGGAATCGGAAATGATAAGGGTGTTTTTAAGTTTGATGAAGTTGACAATAATGGTTTTAAGGACAGAACACTAAGACAAATGCAAAACTTCGATATAATAGAACGTTATACTTCATTTTATATATATCGAACTTCTGCACCATTCTCTGGAATGGTAACTCTCGATGTTTTTGCTAATATTTCTCTAACGAATCTAAACACAAATTTTTCACCATTTAATACGCTGGCTAACTATACTTTTACAAGAATAGATAGTCCACCTGCTGTCATTACGGTGGTATACAGATAATGCTTAACATAAAAAGAAAACTAATAGGTGAAGCACTAATAGAAAAGGGGCTTATAACAAGAGAAATTCTCAACAAAGCCCTGGATTATCAAAAAAATGAACAACCCAACAAGAGGATAGGGGAAATTTTAATAGAGCAAGGCTACATATGCGAAAAAGATCTAGCCCTTGCTTTGGCAGAATCACTAAATATTCAGTTTGTAGATCTACTAGCAACGGACATTGATGAGGAACTAATCAAAAACATACCTATTAGAATTTTAAAAGATTATAAATTCATCCCGATATCTAAAGATTCATATGGTGTGATATTAATAGGCATGGTAGATCCATTAGACACAGAAGCAATAAACATAGCTAGGGAATATCTAAACACAATAAATGTTGATATAGCTATAGTCACTCCAAATGCTTTTGAAAAAACTATTTTGGATATAGAGCATAAGATAATTGTAAATACAGCACTTAGCGAAATAACTCTGGAAGTTACTAAGGAAGCAGAAGAATTGATAAGCTCAATAAACTTAGATGAAGCTGAAGCTCAACCAGGAATAATCAGACTTGTTGAGGGTATTTTTAAACAAGCAATAACCTACAGAGCTACTGATATACATATAGAACCAACAAACAACATTGTTAAAGTGAGATATAGAATAGATGGAGTTTTGTACAGAGGGTTTGAATATCCACTTGAAAAACATCCCGAAGTGGTAAGTAGAATAAAAATAATAGCTCTATTGGATATAACTGAGCATAGGTTACCTCAAGAGGGCAGTATAACCGTAACTACTAGAAACTCGGAGTACGATCTGAGAGTATCAACTTTACCCTCAAGATATGGAGAAAAGGTTGTAGTAAGAATTTTAGATAAAAGGCAAACTATAATGGATATACACAATTTAGGTTTTAGTAGGGAGAATATAAATAAGATAGATCTAATTATAAGCAGGCCTTACGGTTTTGTAGTTGTGTCTGGGCCAACTGGAGCAGGTAAAACTACTACCTTGTTCTCTATGCTAAAAAAAATGGATTTAAGTTTAAAAAATGTAGTAACAATAGAAGATCCCATAGAGTATCAATTAGAGGGGATAACTCAAACTCAAGTTAATGAAAGGGTTGGTTTTACGTTCGATAATGCACTAAAATATATCCTCAGGCAAGACCCAGATGTTATCCTCGTTGGAGAAATAAGAGATGAAGAAACTCTAAGAATATCTATACAAGCTTCCTTAACAGGACACATGGTATTATCTACTATACACGCTAATGATGCAATATCAACTATTATCAGAATGAAAGAAATGAACGTAAATCAAGAATATCTTTTTTCATCATTAATAGGTGTTATAAATCAAAGGCTGGTTAGAGTATTATGTAATTATTGTAAAAAACCTGAGAAAATTTCATCAAAAAAAATTGTAGATACTTTAACTAGATTTAATGAAAAAGATAGCGAATTGATACAGGATTTGGATTCTGAAATTACAGTATATTTTCCAACTGGGTGTCCAATTTGTAACTGGTCTGGTTACTTTGGAAGAACTAGCATTACTGAAATCATTATATTCGATGATTTTGTCAAAAATTTGATTCTCGAAAACAATCCACACCACAAAATCAAACATATTCTTAGAAAAGAAAAGAAACAAAACTTCTTAATAAATGATGCTGTCTCAAAGATTCTTAATGGAATAACGAGTATACAAGAGATTGTAAGGGTAGTATAGGTAAAAAACATGCTGATACTAAAGAATGCTTACATATTAACTGGAGAAAAGGGCTCTGAAATTAGAAAAGGATCAATAGTAATTGAAAAGGACATTATAAAGGATGTTATTTATCATGATTTAGAAAACCCTGATCCAAGTTATCAGGTGATAGATCTAGATGGGTTGTATCTTGGTCCAGGTTTTATAGATGTTCACAGTCATAGTGATTTGACAATTTTTTGTCATCCCGAATCTGAAAGTGCTTTATCTCAAGGAGTAACTACAATAATATCTGGTAATTGTGGTTTTTCTGTTTGCCCTGCTAATAAAACAAAAAAGGAAATTCTAAAAGAAGCAAGTGCTTATGGCATAACGAACATACCTTGGAAAACTATAAACGAGTACTTCAAACATTTGGAGAATACACAGATAGGTATTAACTTTGGTTATCTAGTTGGTCATGGGCAAATAAGGGCGGAAGTAGTGGGATACTCAAACATCAAAATTACGGAAGACCATCTAAAGCAGATGAGTTATGAATTGGAAAAAGCGTTAGATGATGGTGCGGTTGGACTTTCACTTGGACTAATATATATCCCAGGAAGATTTGCCAGTATGGATGAACTAGTGCAACTCGCCAAAATAGTTAAATCCAAAAATAAGATAGTTACAAACCATATGAGGTCAGAAAGTAGTCATTTAATTGAGGCTATAGAGGAAAGTATAGAGATATCCCAAAGGACGGGGGTAAATTTTCAGATATCTCATTTAAAAGCTGCTGGAGTTGGAAAAGGTAAAGCTCAATCTGCTTGCCATTTAATAGAAAAAGCTATAGAAAAAGGTATAAATGTAGCAGCTGATCAATATCCCTACAATGCCTCAAACACTGGGCTTTCTCAAGTTTTACCACCACACTATCTCGAAGGTTCTATTGATCAAATAATAAAGAAAGTAACTCAAAATCCTGAAAATATTGCCCAAGAAATAGAAAAATATCCTCATACACCCTGGGATCAAATTATAATATCGGAGGCTTATAATCCAAAGCTAACAAAATACCTGGGTATGTCAATAAAACAGATTGCACAGGATATGCGTTTACCAGAAGCTATGACTGTTTTGAAACTACTTGAAATAGAAAATTACGATTTGGGAGCCATATATTTTCTAATGGATCAGCAAGAGGTAGATTATATAGCTTGTCAAAATTTTGTAATGGTGGCTAGTGACAGTGCAGTTAGAAACACAAACTCTCCTTCTTTCCCTCATCCCAGAACCTTTGGAACTTATACCAAATTTATCTCCTACTACGTAAAAGAAAGGGAATTGTTAACTCTATCCGAAGCTATTCATAAAATGACTCTTATGCCTGCTACAAAGTTTAACATACCAAAAAGAGGAAAAATACAAAAAGGTTATTTCGCAGATATAGTGGTGTTTAATCTGGAGAAAGTTAAAGATAATGCTACCTATACAAGTCCTAAAAATTTATCTGACGGTGTGGAAATGGTTTTTGTTAACGGTGTTTTGTCTTACAAAGATAAACGAGTTATCAATAAAAGCGGAAAAGTTTTGAGATTATAGGGTTTAGGGGGAGGAGTTTTTAGGATGATAAAAACTCAAAAATACGATTTATTTACACCAAGTGAAGAACATCATATTTTAAGGCAGATGGTAAGAGATTTTGTAAAGAGAGAGGTAGAACCACAAGCTTTAGAACATGATATAAAGGAGATATTTAATGTTAAGTTGTTTAGGAGTTTAGGAGAGTTGGGTTTGTTGGGGTTAACAGTACCTCAAGAATATGGTGGAGCTGGAATGGATGCAGTAGCTTCTGTTATAGCTCATGAAGAATTGGCATATTCTGATCCTGGATTTTGTCTTGCTTACCTTGCACACTCTATACTTTTCGTTAACAACTTCTTCCAAAACTCGAATGATTATCAAAGAAAAAAGTATCTGGGTAAAGTAATTTCGGGTGAATGGATAGGTGCTATGTGTATGACTGAGCCTGATGCAGGAACTGATGTTTTTGGAATGAAAACTCGTGCAGTCAAAAAAGGTGATTACTATTACATAACGGGTAGAAAAACATACATAACAAATGGAGCTATAGACAAAGATACACCTGCTGATATATTTCTTGTTTATGCTAAAACTGGTGATAGGGAAATAAGCACTTTTGTTGTTGAAAAAACTTTTGAAGGTTTTTCTCTTGGACAGGTATTAAAAAATAAGACTGGTATGAGATCTTCCATAACTGCAGAATTGGTATTTGATAGCTGTAAGGTACCCCAAGAAAATTTACTCGGTAAAGAAGGAGAAAGTACCATTCATATGATGAAAAATCTCGAGATAGAAAGGTTAACATTGGCAGCTATATCCACTGGAATAGCTTCTAGGTGTTTAGAAATAATGATAGAATATGCAAACAATAGATATGCTTTTGGAAAGCCTATAAAGGAATTTGGTCAGATTCAAAGATATATAGCTGATTCTTATGCTAAGTATATGGCTGCAAGGAGTTATCTTTACTATGTAGCTTCAAAAATAGATATGAGTAAGCCAGGGTTTAGAATTGATACTGATGGTGTAAAATTATTTGCTTCAACAGCTGCTAAGGAAATAGCAGATAATGCTATGCAAGTATTAGGAGGATACGGTTATTTTGCTGAAGCGGTAGTGGATAGAATGTGGAGGTCTGCTAAACTTATAGAAATAGGAGGTGGAACACTGGAAGCTCACCAAAAAAACATTACAAAAGACTTAACTAAATACTCTCACAGTATACGATAGAATATCAACAAAAAACAAAAGAGGAGTGTATTGTATGGATGAATTAATTATATCCGATAAAGAGAGTGTAAGGTATATAACTATCAATAGGCCTAAAAGTAGAAATGCATTGAACTATGAGCTTATGAAAAAGCTAGCTAGTTCAATAAGACAGGCTAATGAAGATGATAAGATTAAAGTAATAGTTATAAATTCTTCTTCTGACAAGGCTTTTTGTTCTGGTTTAGATCTGAAAGAATTAAAGACGTTTATCGATAATAACAAGGTAAGGGAATATTTTAATGCTTATTCTCAAATTATTCTTGCTTTAGAGGATAGTATAAAGCCGACAGTATCGATAGTTAATGGATATGCGATAGCTGGAGGCTGTGGTTTGGCAGTCGCTTGTGATATAACAATAGCTTCAGAAGAAGCCAAATTTGGTGTACCTGAGATAAATTTGGGTATGTGGCCTATGATCATAAGTTATCCTCTTCTTAAATTTGCAAATACCAAAAAAGTACTAGAGCTATTCTTAACGGGTAGAATAATAGATGCTCAAGAAGCGAAAGAAATAGGTTTTGTTTCTTTTGTAGTAGAAAGCTCCAATCTTCAAAGTTTTTCGGAGCAAATAATTTCTAAACTTTCTGAAAGAAGTTTAGTTGCTCTAAAAATGGGTAAAGAGGCTTTTGGTTTCGTAGTACAAAATGGATACAGTGAAAAAATAAAGTATCTCAGGGAAATGAGTGCTATTCTTGCAGCTAACTCCAAAAACAACATAGAGCAATTCCTTCTTAAATCTCAAAAATAACAAGGGTAATATTTTAAATGGGTATAGTAAGAATTAAAAAAGCTATATTTTACTTACTTGTTTGCTTATTTGCTTGTTTTTGTTTTTCTTATGCTGGTCACATTAGTATTTCTTCTTCTTGTACGGGTAAACCAATATCTTATGAGAATTACCTAATTATACCCGAACATTCTTCTTTAAGGGTAATAGATGAGTCTTTTAATACTGTTAAAAATATTACTTGCTCTCCTATAAGGTACTTAAAAGTTAATCAGAATAGTGTTGATATTTATAGTTTACATAATGATAGTAGGGTTGAGTTAATTAATCTGGATAATAATCTCAATGAGAATAGAACAAATTTTGCAGTAATACCGCATATTGAAGTAAGCAAATTCACTTTTTTCATAGACTACAACATTATTTTCAATGACTTTAAGGTTATTAGGTTAAATGATTCAAGAATAATTAGTTTACCTTTTGATAAGATGAGATTTATAAATGCTGATGATAGATTTGTTTATTTGGTTGATGTCTATGATAAGTTGAATGTTTTTAATATAGAAGGGCAGTTAGTAGGTAAGTATAATTTGGGTTCAAGTGTTAGTGGGATAGTAATGTTGGATCAGGATCATTTTTCAATTGCTTCAATAAAAGGTTTATACGTTATTAGCAAAGGTGACTTTATTGTTAGAAGAAAGCATGATTTTCCAAAAACACCCATGGGGCTCTATTACTATCCACCTTTCGTTATTATACCTACCGTCGAAAAACTCCATATATACAATTATTCTAATGATACGTTTGTTTCTATACCGTATTCCAAGATCACATCCGATGATATTGCTTACGAATACAGCTATGAAGTATACTGGTATAATGGTAAAAGAATTTACCTAGATCCATTGGATTGTTACACTTATGAATATGATCCCAAACTGGTATATGTTGATGTTTCTATGTATGATGAAAAAATATATGCTATTGTCTATAGAAGGAGAGAATTTGGAATAAGATACTACTATTACAAGGAGGGAACTAAAAAAAGAGATTATATTGAAAAAAGAGTTTACTTGAATGTAGGGGAGATTATTAGAGTCAATACTAATGGATGGTCCTACTCTAACACTGTTATTGATAGCTACAGAAGTAGACATGATAATATATTTTTCAGAGAACCAAATTTCAGACCTTACATCGTAAAAATAGGAACAAAAATTTATCTTGTAAAGACTTATAGGGAATCGATCAGTTTTGAACCATTCTGAATACAGTATAAACTTAGCTCTTTGCTGAGAGTTACAACTGTTACTTGATATTTACTACTGTTTTTCGCGTAATCTTGGACTACTGTTGGGTTTTGGGTAAAGATGAAGAAAGTTATTTTATTTGACGTTTCTTGAATTATTCTTAGCATTGTTAAATAGGATGAGTAATCTAGGCCGAGAAATGGTTCATCTATGAGTAAGACGTCTGGTTGTACGATTATACCTCTTGAAATATGAACTTTTTGTCTGTAGCCATATGACAAACTACTAACAGGCTTTTTCAAATAATTTTTTAGGTCCCAATATTTCAAAATAGAGTTCAATTGATCTTCAAATTTCAATCTTTTTTTAACGTTCAGGTTGAAATATATTTTTAAGTTTTCGAGAACTGTAAGATTTTCATACAAATTTTGGAATTCCCATACAAATTGCACGTCATCTGTTTTAAAATACTTATTTTTGTTAAAGAAAAGTATTTTCATGAGTGTGGTTTTGCCGCTACCGTTTGGACCTATGATAAAGTTAACCGTTGAGGAGTATATTGTTAAGTTTAGATTGTTAAAGATGGGATGATCTTTGTAGCTAAAAGAAAGGTTTTGGATATTTAATATTTCATTCATTTTATTTTTTTGCAGAAGGTGAGGAACATTGAGTGTGATTGTAATTCATGTTCTGGGCGGCTATAATTTTCTCTAACTATCCACTTTCTTAGCCATATCTCAACTGTTCTAAAGTATATAAATCCGCTTTTTGCAAAAACTTTTCTAGCTTCTTTTACTTGTTCTATGTTTGGTACTGCAAAAACTAAATCTCCTCCCGGCTTTAAAGCAAAATTACATAACTCGCAATATACTTGAGGCTCAGCTATGTCTATTATAACGCAGTCAAAAGTATTATTTTTGAAAATCAAATGCTTTTCATTTGATAATGTAATAACCACATTTTCTTGTTTTGCGAACTTATGTATATTTTGTTTAGCATTAGATATGTTGTAGAAATTATTGTCAATTGATACTACTTTCTTTACGAAGTTCGATAAAAAAATACTTCCGGCTCCACTTCCTACTCCTATTTCTAAAACCACTGAATCTTTTGTAAGTGATGTAAAACCTAAGATTAGTGATAAATCTTTTACCGTAAAGGTGTTTGTTGTCCTGTTTAATTTTACATTAATATCCTGATGCGTAGGTATTAGTACGTAGTATTTTTTATTTGTTGAGGAGATTATAGTTGCCCCATATTCCAGAGGGTAGTTTAGTTCTATTTTCCCTTTATGCGTTGATATATGTTTGATATTAGTTCTTGTAGAAATGAGTATTGAGGATTCATCTGAATTCCAAAGCAAATAATTTTTTGATAAACGATTACTCATAGAAGATTTTCAAGAAGTTTTGATCAATATAAAGTCGTGATTTTTTACTATGTATGATTTGCCAAAGGATTTAAATGGTAGTGTTTTTATATCCTGAATTTCATCTACGTTGAATACTTCAGCTTGGATGAATTTTTGAGCTATTTCTGTATGTATTTTTTCACTAGCCTTATGTACATTCGTATTTGTAGGTATAAGATATTGTCTGGCTTCTCTATTGTTAGCAGTGTAAAATATGGTCCAATAATTCAAGACAGTCTCTTTTATCAGGTTCACTAATAGTTCTACTTTTTGCATTATATTGCCATCAACATCGTACAATTTTAGGAAATCGTCTAATTCTTGCTGAGGAATATCAAGTAACTCACTGTATAGCGATAAAGGATATTTTACAATAGTTTTGGATATATCTTCTATTTCTTCATCAATTATAATGAGATGACTTTTGATTGATAAAAGACTTAGCTGGGTTATTACTTCTTTGTATTGATAGTTTATTCGTGCTAGTTGATGGGTATCTAAGTTAGGATAATTGTCAATATGTAATTGTAGTTCACTAAG
The DNA here is from genome assembly GCA_039630415.1 of bacterium. Lineage (GTDB taxonomy): Bacteria > DRYD01 > DRYD01 > DRYD01 > DRYD01 > DRYD01. Next base: position 24,974 of record JBCNVB010000026.1, read on the forward strand.
GATACTTCTTAGAGAAGGATTTTTATTTATCGATTTAGAGTTCAAGTAGTCTTCTATTATTTCTTTATCTCTGGTTTTTATTTTTTGTATTTCGGAATTCATTTCTTGCTCAGAGTTAAAGATTAAGATATTAAAATCGCTTGATACCATTTCCCTTATTGGTTCATTCAGCTTTGTATAGAAGGTAATTGTTTCATAGGTAACTTTTTGTGGTTTAAAGATTTCTAGGACTTTTTGAAATTGTTTGGTTTCAAGGTTTATTGTTATGGTGGATGTATTTGGTTTATAAGGTTTTTTGAGATAGAACGATATTAGTTTATAAAAGTGGTGTTTGTGGGTATGGACAAAGATTTTGAGCATAGTTATCCAAAGATCATGATTGCGAATGCTTTAGTCCAGTAATTGAGTGCCTTTGCGAAGTCTTTATTTTGGAAGTATACTACTGCTATATTGAAGTATGAGGGCCAAAAATAGGGGTTAAGTTCTATAACTCTTTCCCATTCCATTAGGGCCAGTTTGTATTTTCCTTGTACGTAGTATGCTTCTCCTAGATTATGATGTGCTTGCCAGTGTTTCCTGTTTAAGGTTGTTACCTTTTGCCAACTTTTTATTGCTGTTTCTACGTCCCCCAACTCGAAATAGCTAACGTTTCCGATGTTCCAGTGAGCTTGCCAAAAATCAGGGTTATATAAAACTGTCCTTTTCCAATTCTCTAAAGCTTGCTCTATATTGCCTTGAATATAGTATACATTTGCCATGTTAAAGTAGGCTTTCCAGAAAGAAGGTTTTAAACTTACACATTTGTTCCAATATTCTAGTGCTGTATAAAAATCAGAATTGTTGAAATATATATTCCCCACATAGAAATATGCTTCAGCAAAGTTGGGATTTATTTGTATACACTTATCTAGGTATTCAATTGCTTTTTCTATATCGTTTATCTCTAAGTAGTACATACCTAAACTGTAGTAAGCCATTACGAAATTTGGGTCTAGTTCTATTACTTTTTGCCAGTAATGGATAGCTTCATCTACTCTATCTTGGGAGAAATAGGCATTAGCGAGGTTGTACATAGCTTCGATTAGGTTAGGATTTATAACTAATGCTTTTTGCCAGTTTTCTATTGCTTCTTCGGTAAATCCTCTTTTGTACAGAGCATTAGCTAAGTTATGGTATCCCGCTGCGAATTTGGGATTTAACATTACTACTTTTCTATAGTGAATTATTGATTTATCTATTTCTCCTACTCTGTATAGTGCTGATGCTAGGTTGTAGTGAGCTACGAAGTTAGCTGGGCTTAATTCTACTGCTTTCGTATACTCTTTGAGAGCTTCATCTATTTTGTGTAACCCATCGTATGCTGTTCCTAAGTTGTTATGTATAAGTGGGTTGTATGGATCATATTCAGTTGCTTTCTGCCATTCGAGAATAGCTAACTCTAGATTACCTTGTTTAAAGTAGTTTGTTCCCAAAGTGTTGTGCATTACTGCTTTACTTGGTGAAGTGGTGTATTTTTTTGACTCTTTTTTTATTGAGTAGAGATTGTCAATAATTTCTCTAAAACTTTCGGGTCTATTTTCTGGTTCTTTGGATAGGCATTTATCGATTATGGAGGATAGCAGTGGATTTATTGAAGGGATAATTTTTATAAGGCTTTTGTGTTGTTCTTTAACAATAGCTTCTAGGGTTTGGGTAACACTTTCTTTTTGGAAGGGATTTTGTCCGGTTAGAAAGTGGTAAAAGACAAGTGCCCAAGAGAAGATATCAGCTTTTTTTGATACATTGTCAGGGGATTTTATCTGTTCAGGAGCCCAAAATATTGATTTATCTGAAAATTGCTTACTTTGAAATAAAAAACTACTATCCAAATATCCAAATGCTATGTTTAAAATTTTTATATTTTCTGTGTTATCTCCAAGTAGTACTATATTTTTGGGTTTAAGGTCTTTATGAACTATGTTGTATTCGTGGATGTACTGTAGTATTTCTGCTATTTTTGTGAATAGGTCAATAAGTTTGTTTATATCTGCTTCAGAAGGGTTAAGGTTGGGTTTAAATATATCTTCGGCTTTAATTCCTTCAGCTTTTTCCAATGATACAAAATATATTCCTTCTTGCTCTTGAATTTCGAATATTTGGGCTACATTTTTATGCTTTATTTTGGTTGATAGTTGTATTTCTTTAAATAGTGTATCTCTTTTTTGGTCATTTTCTAGTAAGAATGGACTTAGTATTCTTAGGTATACTTCTCTGTCTATGATAGGGTCAAATGCTAAATATATTTGTCCTAATGGTGTAGAATCTATTTCTTCTTTTAGTTGGTATCTTCCTATTGTGGAAAAAGCCATGGTTTTATGTAGGTATTACTTGTAGTTCATTTACTACTTTTCGTATTTTTTCCATTTCATAATCATTTGCTTTTCTTAGTGGTGGGCGTAGGTTATTTACATCAAAACCTATTAATGATAAGGCATACTTTACAGGTATTGGATTTGTAGTTATAAATAATACTCTGAATAATTCATGTAGTTTGTAGTGGATTTGTTTGCTTTGAGTTGGATTAGTTGGGAAAGTGGTTATCATTTGTTTAATCATATCGCCTACTAGGTGTGAAGCTACAGATACTACTCCCTTGGCTCCCAAAGCTAAAGCTGGTAAAGTCATTATATCATCACCAGAGTATATAGTAAAGTTTGGATTCATAGATAAAATATCTGAAATTTTGGTTATATCCGGATGGGATTGCTTTAGACCAATTATGTTTTTTATCTTTGAAATTTCAACTATTGTTTTTGGTTCTAAGTCTATTCCTGTTCTTGAGGGAATGTTGTATATGATTATGGGTTTGTTAGTTTGACTGGCTAAAAATGAGAAGTAGTTAATCAAAGCATCTTGAGGGGGTTTATTGTAATACGGAGTTGTTATTAAATATCCATCTAAATCTATTTTTTCTAGTTGTTCTAACTGTTCTAGTGCTTGGGAAGTATTATTGGATGATATGTTTGCTATTACTGGCATTTTGGTTGTAGTTTTAACAAACTTAGCTATTTCTATTTTTTCTGATAGTGTTAGAGTTGGTGATTCTCCTGTAGTACCAAATACTAGTAAGCTATCACTATTTTTTTCGAGATGTATTAATAATTTTTCTAATTCTTTGAAGTTGATTTTTAAGTTACTGTCAAATGGGGTTATACAAGCGGTTATTACGTTTCCAAATTTGTTTTCCATTTTGCCCTCCTGGATTATCCTAGAATATAGTTAAGTATGTTTGTTGCAAACCCACCTCTTGTTAAAAAGAATTCTATAGTTAATTTGTAATAACCTTCAAATATTTCATCTTTTTCAAAATTGTAATGTTTTATGTCTGGTAGTATAAATAGATTTCTTTTTTGGTAATCTTGTATTTGGTGTTGAATGTTTATTTCTTCTTCTGGATAGATTAATTCGAGTGTAGGATTGAAGTTGGTTAAAAAGTTTTGGATAACTTCCTGTGGGATAGTAATTTCATATTGTTTTACGATGTAATTATCGGTAGTGTTTTTTATAAGTTTAGATAGTTCAGTGTTGAATTTGTATGAAAAGTAGGCTTGTTTAAAGAGAGAGGAGAATTTGTGGGGGAATTCTTTCCAAGCTTTTTTGTAGTTCCTTTTTTTAGATAGTATTTTTAGGAATATTTTTTCGAGATCCATGTATTGGGGTAATTTCAATTCTAGAGCTTGATCTATATTGAAGTTTTGACCTTCAAAGAGATCTCTTAATTTTTGCCTAGCTTTTTTTACCTTTCGATTTTCATTCTTACTTGATGAGCAGAGTAGTAAGTAGGTGGCTTCAAAGTATTTATTGTTGAGCAGATAGTAACCTATTACATGATTTATGTATCTTTTCCCGAATCGTTGAATATCATAGTAGTTAGGGATTTTTATTTGTCTGCTTATTATTTTTTGTATTCTTTGATTTACGATATCTAGTTCTTTTATTTTTCTAGCTGTTATTTTAAAGTAATTTCCTATCATTATTTCTGGTGATATGTTATGGGTATCGAAAAGGTATAGTAATTCAAATCCGTTTGAAGAGATTTCGGAGGGTATGATGTTGAGTTTTGGAGTATAGATTATTTGTTTAGTTTGAGCGTATTTATCTTTTTCGCCGAAAAAATTTATTTTTGCTATTGGTATTTTGAGAATTTTAGATATTCTCATTAAGCAATTAAACATTGATGTATTTTGTTTTGATAGTAGGAATAAGGAGAAGTTAGATCCTTTGTTAAATTGAGGTATAATTTTTTCGATAACGATGAAGTCTTGGTAGTGGTACTTTATTATCCCCTTTGGGTGGGATATCATAGTTTAGTAGGAGAATAGTTCATGATCTTGGAAAAAGATTTTGATTTCTCTTTCAGCATCTTGAGGAGATTCACTTGCGTGGACTAGATTATTTTGGATGGAAGTTCCAAAGTCGAATCTAATAGTTCCTACATCGGCTTTTCTACAATCTGTAGCTCCAACCATTTTTCTTACTTGTTCTACTACATCTGGCCCTTCCAGAGCCATTACTACTACGGGGCATGAGGTTATAAATTCTACTAGAGATTCGAAGAATGGTTTAGAAATATGTGCCTCATAATGTTTTTCTGCCAATTTTCTATCTATCCATACCATCTTCATTCCAACTATCTTATACCCTTTATCCTCAAACCTTTGAATTATTCTACCTATTAGTTTCCTTTGTACAGTATCCGGTTTAAGAATTATTAGAGTTCTTTCCATGTTTTCTTACCTCCTTGTATGTAACGATTATTCTGTAAACCAACATTAGTTTTATTAAAAGAAGACAGATGAATGGGAAATATAGGTATAGGGATTCTTTGTTGAGGAGTATAAGTATTCCAAGTATGAATAGTTGAGTGGTTAAACCCATATTTACTGTCAGATTTAGGTAGTTTTTATTCCAGAAGACATGTGTATATTTGTTTGTCTTATCTATTTTTTTAAAGATATTTTCTTCTAGCCAGTATATTGACTTGTCTTGATACCCTAGCAGAAATTCATATAGTTTTGATAAAAGTTTGCATAAGTTGTTGTGTTCATTGTTATTGAACTGTAAGGTATCACTTTTTTTGTTTTTTTCTTTATACAGTCTTTCTAGGTTATAGTCATATGAGAGTACTATGGTTAGTGTATAGAAGCTAATTAGGCTAAGAGGAAGTAGGTTATGTTTAATCCCAATTACGGTGAAAAGGAATAGGTTTCCCAGGTAATCCATAAGCGTGTCTAGGTATCTACCTAGGGTGGATTGTTGATTTTTGTATCTTGCTAATTGCCCATCTAGGTTGTCGAGTATAGTTTTTAGTTGTAATTTTAAAAAAGCTATCAGATCTAAAATGAGACTTTGTGAGTAAAAAATTAGAACTGATGCGGATAAAACAAGAAATGTATGAGTTATAACTATTGTTTCTGGTTTTATTTTTGTATCTTTTATAGCTATTAGTAAAATATGGGCAAGTGGTCTAAAGATCTGAATATTTAGTATTTCTTCTACGGGTCTAGGTTTTACTGAATTTTTGAATATTGGATCATTCTTAAAAATCCATAGCATGCTAAATTAGTCCTTTTATAAGAGCTAAACATATAGCGCTAAGTGTTTTTGAATCTTCGATCTGATTTGTCGTTAATAAGTCTATTAGTTCTTCTTTAGTAAGTAATTTTATTTCAGTTATTTCTTGGTTATCCATAGGTTTTAGGTCTGTAGGTGTTATGTCGAGATGGGTATAGTAAAGGTAGATAACTTCGTTGCAAAAGCCTGGTGTAGTGTATATTTTCCCGAGGAAGATAAGATCTTGTTGATTTACTTCTAATCCTACTTCTTCCTTTACTTCTCTGACGATACTATGGATAGGGTTTAAGTCGTTTTTATCTATTTTTCCGGCTGGTATTTCGAGAGTGAATTTATTTAGGGCTTTTCTGTATTGTTTAACAAGGATGAATTTATCTTTGATTTTGATAAGGCAGGCAGCTGCTCCGGGATGTTCTACCAATTCGTACCCCCCCTCCAAACGCAACTTTATCACCTTACCTTCGAAATAGTACAACTTTATTACACCTCCTATGTATTGTTATTCTATAACCAACCGATAAATACTTCGTAAATTAACATATTTTTAACCCCATAAGCTAAGGTTTACTCATCTTGAGTGCAAAATTATAATTAGGAAAAGCCTGTATTTATGATTGAAAAAAAGTGAGGTTAATTGGACTATGAATAAGATAAATAGTGAATTAATATTTAACTTGTATATAAAATCAATAAACAAAAACTACAATATTCCAATTGAACAAGCTCTGCAAATAAAAGATACCGTAAATGTTGTAAATACAATTGATCCATTTGATACGTCTCAGTATCAGATACTTACGAGTTTATTAGGATCAAGGTTGGTTCCTGATTTTGAATATTTATTTGTAACAGGTTTGTATTTTTCGCTAATGTCTACGATAGGTGGTGTAGCATATATACCTAAAGATTATATTCAACAGATAGCAAGTTTAATGTCATCAACTAAGGATCCGTTAAAAAAATTTCTTTTTGATGAAAAGAATAAATTCTTCATAGAGAAGCCTTTAAGTGTATTTTCTACAACTACTCCTAGTAAGGTGTTTGAATTTTTAGGTAATAATTTTGTAGGTCAAGCACCATTCGTTGTTAAACCAGATCAACTACCAGATAGTGAAAAATTACTTGAATTATTAACTCGATCTCAACAAATAAATTTAGCTTTAAGTAAAACTCCTTTCCTAACTGAAATCTTAAAAAAAGAGATAATTAGTTTTCTTAACGAATTTTCTGGTTACTTCAGTAAGTCAGGTTATCTAAAGAGATTGATAGAAATCACGGAAAATAACTATATGACTAGAAATAATATAAACATTTGGAAAAAGCTGATAGAAAGCGCAATAAGTGTACTATCTTTTGTTAGTGAATTTACTAAACCTATTCAAATTAAGTCAGAAAAGGAATTAAAGGATTATTTTGGTTATTTAAATCTTCTGAATTGGGTTCAAAAGAATCCACATCAATTCTATCAAATTCAGCAGAATATAAAAGACGAACGATTTGCAAAACTTATTAGCAATTTCGTATCTAATGGTTACAACTTGTATTCCAATCGTGAAGAGCTAATAAAAACTGCTTGTAATAGTCTTTACTCTATAATAGTTGGCATAGTAGCTAGTCACTTTAAGAAAGCTATAAAGTCTGGGGATTTGAAAAATGGTGATGGATTTTATTTTCTACAACTTTACACTCTTTCCTCAGCTTTGATAGATATGATAAACAATGGAAAAACCAATACCACACAGTTTTATAACATAAAATATAATCTAAAAAGTATGATGATTTCTAAAAGTTATCTTTTCCCGCTTGTACAGATATTGGATAGTAATGATAACTCGGTAGTAATTTCTGCTTTAGAGGTAATAAGGAGAATAGGTCAGAAAGTAGCTCCGTGGGTGATACAAAAAAGTCCAAATATGCCAAAAGATAAATCGTTCTGGCTCAGATTGAATCTATGGACTAAAATCTACCAATCTCTTGATAAAAATGATCCTAACTATCAACAATACAGAAACTACATGATTAAAAAATTAAGAAGTATTCTAAACTCTTACTCTGATGCTGTGAAGTTAAATTCATTCCTTAACAACTTTATCATCAATCAGGAAAGCTTTGATATAGTTGTAAAGAATTTAGACAGCATGCTAAATACAATAGGTGGATATCCAATCGCAAGTACATACGAAAATCCAGATTATCTCTTCTCACAAGTGGTAAGACTTAATTTCTTGACTAATCAAAATGCAAATCAAAGCAATATAAAATACAAAAAGGATATGATACATAATGAATTCATAAATAAGATAATGCATAGGGAACCTATTTTAAGTAAATTAGTCACAGACTATAATGAATATAATTTGAACTTGCGAAATAATCCTAATTTGAAAGATAATCTATACAAAGTTATACAAAACTACTATCAAGCAAGTATGCATTACCTGTAAAGGCTTTTTTGAAAAGGGATTATACATTTTCTGAAGAAAGTATTTGATAGAGAATGCTACAGTCAGAAAGGAGATTTTTAAATGAAAAATGAAGTTTTTAGGTTTATCAATTTTACAATAAAAATCCTTGTCTTTTACTTTATAGTTTCTTTTGCTCTAGTAATTTTGTTACTACCGATATACATTTTGTTGGATAAAGTCGGTATTATTTCAATGTTTAACTCAATTGTAGGTGTAAATGGTGGTATTTGGAAAAATTTTGGTACAATAGGTTATTTTATAGGCTTGTCGGTTGTTGCTTCGTTGATAATTTTAACTGTTTTAATGTTGAGTGTAATAATAGATGTTTGGATAGAGCGGAAGTTATCAGCAAAGATACAGGGTCGTATGGGACCTACTTTGGTAAACTTGCCATTCTTACTAAAGCCAGGATACAAAAACATATGGCTTGGAGGAATAATACAACCAATAGCTGATGTGGTCAAGCTTCTTCAAAAGGAAATAATGATTCCACAAGGATCTTATCCATTTCTATATGTTTTATCACCAATACTAGCTTTTTGTACTGTAGTAATAGCTTTTGGGATGTTCCCGTTTTCAAATAATTACATAATACTGGGTGGTTTAGATATTGGATTATTGTTTATTTTTGCTGTGTCAAGCTATATGGTTTTGTCCTTAGTAATAGCTGCTTGGGCTTCTAATAACAAATACTCACTCTTAGGAGGACTTAGAACTGTAGCACAAATGTTAAGTTATGAAATACCTCTACTGTTATCTTTCTTATCTGTTATGATTTTTACGGGAAGCTTTAAAATAGTGGATATAGTTAATTTTCAGAATCAATATTTTTGGTTAATTTTGTATCAACCACTGATGTTTATAATATTCCTTTGGTCGATGGTAGCTGAGAATAATAGAGCTCCATTTGATTTACCCGAAGCTGAGTCGGAGCTTGTAGCAGGATTCGTCACTGAATACAGTAGTATGGTGTTTGCTCTATTTTATTTAGCAGAGTATGGATATCTATTTTTTAATAGTGCAATAATAGCAACCATATTTTTAGGGGGATACTCTCTTATTCCACATTCAATTCTGAATCTTTTTGCACCCATACTTACAAAGCTAGGTATATACCAATATATTTTGGCTGTTAATGATAACTTTATATGGATAATCTTAAAAACATTCTTAATCGTTGGGTTGATTATGTTCTTTAGATGGACTTATCCGAGGATAAGAATAGATCACTTAATGGACCTAGCTTGGAAAGGATTTATACCAATAACCCTGTTTCATATAATTGTAGCATCTGTTGATGTACTACTATTTAAATCCAATAGCTGGTTTATACCTGTACTTTGTTGGATAACATTTATCGTAGTTCTCTATTTAGCTTCAATTAAAAATCTCAGATTGTCAAGTAAATATAAAAATATACCCAAGTATGCATAGAATGTATGTTTATTGTGGGGGAAGGATGATAATTGATGATAGGAACTTTGAATTTCCTAGCTGATTCTCTTCGAAGGCTCATAGAAGGGCTTAATATAACCTATAAGTACTTTCTAAAGGAACCGATATATACTGTAAACTATCCCATAACTATAAAAGAGCCTTTTGCAAGATGGAGGGGGAAGGTAAGAGTAAGAGCATTTAATACCAAAGAAACTATATACAAAAGAACCAATTTCTTAAATTATTCATTCAATTTACCCCCATGTGTTAGAGGATGTCCTGCTAATGTGGATGCAAGAGGATATGTTATGTTAGCTGGTGAAAAGAATTTTCTAAAATCCCTCAATGAAGAAGTAGTAAATAACCCAATAGCTTTCTGCTTTGGGAATTTGTGTACAGCTCCATGTGAAACAACATGTAGTAGGGGAGTACAAGACCATAAACCCATAGCTATAAGATTAATAAAGAAAGCCATAAGTGAGTATAACATATTAAGTCAGTATAAACAAGATAAGACAGTAAAATATACGGTTGTTTGTGAACCTAGTAATAAAAGGATTGCTGTAATAGGTGCAGGACCTGCTGGAATAGCAGCAGCGCACAGACTCCTAAGATATGGCCACAACGTTGATGTTTTCGAAAAATATAACTTCTGTGGAGGTTATCTATACTCTGGAGTAGCATTTTTCAGATTAGATAAAGACCTTATGAATAAAGAATATGAAAATCTGGTAACCTTTACACCAAACGGAAGAATATTTTACAATGTTACTGTAATCTCTGAAGAGGAAAAAGAAAAGTATTCTAGGGTAATTACGGTTGATGATATAAAAGAAGCGAAAGAACAAATTAATCACTTAGAACCATGTGCTATTAGTTTCAGTGATTTGGAAAATAACTATGACGTTGTCATAATAGCAGCTGGAGCAACTAAACCTAGAAAACTCAACCTAAAAAATGCTGAAAAAGTAAACCTAATTCAAGCAGAATGGTTCTTGGAAGATTGGAATATGGGAATAAGAAGCTATAAAGTAGGAAAAGAAGTGGTAGTAATAGGAGGAGGAGGAACGGGAATAGACGCAGCTAGAACATGTAAAAAAGTATTTGCGGATAAGGTAAAAATAGTAGATATACTTGCTAGAGAGGATATACCAGTAAGTGAAGAAGAAAAAGTAGAAGCTGAGGAAGATGATGATATAGAATTCATATGCCAGGTTATGCCTTTTGAAGTAGTGGTTGATGAAAATAATCAAATAAAGGGTTTAAAAGTTGCTAAATGTGTCTATGGACCAACTCTACCAAATGGAAGAAAAAAGATCATTAGAACTAACGAAGAATTTGTAATACCATGTGATACAATAATCCTAGCAGTTTCCAGAGATATAGAAATACCTTTTGCTCCAAAAGATATAGTAGGGCCAAGAGGAGAGATAGTAGTTGATGGATTTGATACTATGGTAAATGGATTTGTTTATAGATTCGGTCAAACAAAAAGAGAGAAAGTATTTGCTGCTGGGGAAGCATGTTATGGTCCTCAACCTGCTATAGTAGCTGTTGCTAGTGGTAATAGAACAGCTGAAAGAGTCCATTATTACTTAACTAATTCTTTTCCACCTATACTAAGTAATGATTTTGTAAATATTTTGGGTCCTTTGAATGTACATAAGGTATATCAAAAGGCTGTTTCGTTTTAAATGTGGCTGGGAGTAGGAGGAAAATATGGCTAAAATACCAGAGTATGTAAGGCAGGCAGTGGATATAAATGAATATAGCATAGAAGAGGGTATAAGGTGTTTGAGTTGTGAGAGCGGAGTTTGTATAGCTTGTGGATACTGTGCACAAATATGTCCAGTAAAAGCAATAAGAATGGAGGTATTACAGGACGATCTTGGAAGAACAATAGTGGAAAAATTTGAAATAAACGTAAGTGCATGTATATTTTGTGGGCTATGTGAACAAATATGTCCCACCAAAGTTATAGAAATGGAAAATACCTATGAATTTGCTGTTTATAACCAACAGGATGTTGTAAGAATGGATGAATACTTTGAATACGATGAAAAAAAATCCTTCGATAAAAGAATAATTGTTAAAAACAAGAAATAATAGAATGCCAAGAAAAAAAGTAACCAAGAATATTAGAAGAATCACCGAAAAAAGCGTTGACAAAGAAATAGGAGAGGGAATTTTCTCAGCTAATCAATTGGAACAGCAAAAAGATGAAGAATTAGTAGAACTTGCAAAACAAGGAAATTTAGAGGCTAAAAAGATTCTAATACAAAGATATTCAAAATTCCTGTTTTCCAAAGTGATACCTTTTTACATACCTGGTGGAGAGAGAGAGGATATAATACAGGAAGCATACATTGGCTTTTTGAAAGCTATAGAAGATTTTGATAAAAATAAAGGTAGTTTTTTCAACTTTGTAAATATATGTGTACAAAGACAGATAACTACTGCAATAAAATCATCAAATAGAAATAAATCAAAAGTATTAAGGAATCCTATATCTCTTGAATCTAGCATTTTTGATGAGGATTCTGGAGAGAAGAGTCTTTATGATTATATTATGCCGTCAAAAATTATTCAAGGATCTTATCAGGAAATCTCTATTGAGGATGCCATTATAGATTTCATAGAAAAAAATCAAATAAAAGAAACTCTATTATCAAGGCTAACTCCAAAAGAAAAAGAAATTTTGAAGTTAAGGTCTCAGGGATTAACATACCAGGAAATAGCAAACAAAATGAATATTTCCTCTAAATCAGTTGATAATGCTTTACAAAGAATAAGAAAGAAAATAAAAAACTTAATAGATAACATGGAGGTATAGTATGCAGGTATTTCCTTATACAGAGGAATCTATACAAAAGGCTAAAGAGTATTTCAAGGATTTAATTATCGAACAATTCAAGAGGATAGAAAAAATAAAGGAGAATAGAGAAATAACTGACTTTACTACTTTAAGGCCTATAAAGATAGGCTTTATTGGTGGAGATGGTATTGGCCCCTATATTGTAAAAGAGGCTAGAAGAATTTTAGAAATACTTCTAAAGGATGAATTAGAAAGAAAAGAAATAATTTTTGAAGATATTGAAGGGTTAACTATTGAAAGAAGAATAGAGGTTGGAAAACCAGTACCTGATGATGTGATGCAGAAGATACTTGAATGTAACGCACTTTTGAAGGGACCAACGACAACTCCAAAGGCTGGTGAGGGTGTTCCTAACATAGAAAGTGCTAACGTATACCTGAGAAAAGTGCTTGATTTATTCGCAAATGTAAGACCAATAAGTATACCTAATGAAAATATAAACTGGGTCTTTTTTAGGGAAAACACTGAAGATATATATACCTTGGGATCTAAGGGTATAGAGTTCGAGAACTACCTCGGTATTGATTTCAGGATAACTAGTTATATTGGAAGCTATAGGATAATAAAAATGGCTTTTGAATATGCAAGAAAAAACGGATATAACAGAGTAACAGCGGTAAATAAGGCGAATGTCATAAAGACTACCGATGGAATATTTCTTAAAGTTTTTTATGATGTTGCAAAAGAATATCCAGATATACAAGCAGATGATTGGTTTATAGACATTATGACAGCTAAATTAATTGATAAAAAGAGAAGATCAGAATTTCAAATATTTGTTTTACCTAATTTATTTGGGGATATACTTACTGATGAGGCTGCTGAAATTCAGGGTGGGGTTGGAACTGCCGGATCAGCTAACATCGGGGCAAATTATGCTATGTTTGAAGCTATTCATGGTAGTGCACCCAGAATGGTGCAGGAAAATAGGCAACACTATGCAGATCCATCTAGTATAATTAAAGCTTCTTCTATGCTTTTAGAATACATAGGTTATAAAACTATTGCTACTAAAATAGATATAGCTCTCAATGTTGCTAGTATTGAAAGGAAGGTAGTTATAACAGGAAGAAATGATGGGGCTACTACCAGACAATACGCTGACTACTTACTTTCTCTTATAACTGATCCTTACCTTGAAGAAAAGTACTTTAAATATCTCAAGTAATACTGGCAAAATATTTTTAACATAAGGGGGGAAGAAGATGATGGCTTTTAAAATCTCTATAGTTGGGGCGGGTAATGTAGGAGCTACTTTAGCTTTAATGTTAGCACAACATGAAATGTGTAATACTGTTGTAATGATAGATGTAATTCAAGACATGCCCAAAGGAAAAGCTCTTGATATGATGCAAATGTTATCACTATATGGATCGGATGTAAAAGTAATAGGCTCAAATTCGTATGATGCTCTTGAAAATAGTGATATGGTCATTGTCACGGCGGGAGTAGCTAGAAAACCTTCAATGTCAAGAGAGGATTTATTAACCACAAATGCTTCTATCGTTAAGGAAGTTTCTGAAAACATTTCAAGATATTGTTCTCCTGAAACTATAGTCATAGTAGTTTCCAATCCGTTAGATGTTATGACTTACTTAACTTACAAGATACTATCTTCTAGAGGATGGGCCAGAGAAAAAATTATGGGAATGGCAGGCGTTCTAGATACAGCAAGATTTAAATATTTCATATCCCAAAAAATAAATGTTTCTAATGAAAATATAGAGGCATTGGTTTTAGGTAGTCATGGTGATACTATGGTTCCCATAATAAGTCACACTACTGTAGGTGGTATACCTTTAAGAAGATTGCTTAAGCAGGAAGAAATAGATTATTTAGTTGAGAAAACGAGAAATGGTGGAGCTGAAATAGTTTCTTTATTAAAAACTGGTTCTGCATACTATGCGCCCGCTGCCTCCACTCTCACTATGATAAAATCCATCTTATTCGATAAAAAACAAATCTTACCAGTATCTGTTTACTGTAAAGGTGAATACGGATATAATGATCTCGTAATAGGTCTTCCAGTAGTATTATCCAGGAATGGAATAGATAAGATAGTTGAAATACAACTTGATGATAATGAAAAGCAACAATTAGATAAATCTGCTCAAAAAATAGAAGCTCTTTGTAAGGAACTCTATACACTAAATTTGGTTTGAATAATTTAAATATCATGAACTTAACTTAGGTAGGTTGGGAGGAGTATATATGAAAGTAAAGGTTACTTTGTTTGAAAAAATGGAAGACATAGTTGAAAGCTGGAGAAAGGAGTACAAAGAAATACAGAGTACTTATGGTAGTGAGGTGATTGCAGATGTAAAAGTTTCCCAAGTTCTAGGTGGAATGAGAGATATACCTTCTTTGGTATGTGAAACCTCTTTCGTTGATCCATATGAAGGTATAAAATTCAGGGGTTACAGTATTCCAGAGGTTATGAAATTGCTCCCTAAAGTATCGGACTTCCCTTACGTTTTGGGAATTTGGTACTTATTACTAACAGGTCAAATCCCAACCAAAGATGAAGTGGAGGAATTAGAGAGTTACATAAAAATAAGGGAGAAACTTCCACAATATGTGGTGGAAATTCTGAGGAGTATTCCCTCAAACACCCATCCCATGACGCAGTTTGCGATGGCGATTCTTTCAATGCAGAGAGAATCAGTATTTGCTAAAAGATACTATGAAGGGATGTCTAAGAAGGATTTATGGAAGCCAATGTTAGAAGATAGTATAAATCTAATAGCTAGGGCTCCCGTAATAGCAGCATATATTTATCGTAGAACTTACAGGGATGATGTTTTTGTTATGCCTGATCAGAGTTTGGATTACGGTGCGAATTTTGCTAAGATGCTACATGTAAATAACGACTTTTCGTTAGATAAGGACTTTGCTGATTTGGTAAGATTGTATTTGATTCTACATAGTGATCATGAAGGGGGAAATGTAAGTGCGCATGCTTGTTTTAATATAAGTTCTGCACTAGCTGATATATACTACTCTGTTTCTGGTGGAATGTGTGGATTAGCTGGTCCATTGCATGGTAATGCAAGTAGTGAATCTCTTAGATGGATACTTGATATTCTAAGATTCTTTAACGGTTTACCTTCAAAAGAAAAGCTTCACGAATACGTATCTTCGTATTTAGCTTCTGGTAAGGTCATACCGGGATTTGGACATGCAGTACTTAGGGTAGTTGATCCAAGATATACAGCTTTTGCAGAATTTGTCAAAGCTAAGAATTTAGATTCTGATGTTCTTAGGTTAGTTAGGATGCTGTATGAAGTGGTTCCAGAAATTTTGAAAGCTACGGGTAAAGTTAAAGATCCATATCCAAATGTAGATGGTCATTCAGGAGCTACTCTTTATCACTATAATTTAAAGGAACATGAATTTTACACTGTTATGTTTGGGGTATCCAGGATAATGGGAATGACTGCACAAGTTATATGGGCTAGAGCTGTGGGATACCCCATTGAAAGACCTAAATCTCTTACCCTAAATCATATTAAACAATTGGCAACTAAGACTTAGCAAAAATACAAGGTAATAAAATTTATTACGTAGAATTCTATTAATAAATCCCATTGAAATGGAGGTATCGTTATGGCTGAGCAAACTACTAATAAGAAACAAAAAAGAAAACTTAAAAAAAGAAAAATACTCAGAAAGGTAGCTAAAAGAACTCTCAGAAATAAGCAAATTATGAAGAAAATAAAAGTAATGTCTAAGAACATAAAGAAAACAATAGCTAGTTTGGTTGGTTCAAATTCACTATCTAATTCAGAATTGCAACAAATACAGAATATGATAGGTAATTTCTATAAAGAAGTAGACAGGGCAGTATCAAAGGGAGTAATGCACAAAAACGAAGCCGCTAGAAGAAAATCAAGAATAACCAAGTATTTTAATAATGTTCTTAGCAAAAAGTAAAAACAAGGAGAGATAGGTATGAGAATAAAAAGAGGAGTTATAAAAAAGAAAGCTCATAAAAAAGTACTCAAACTTGCAAGAGGTTATAGAGGAGCAAGGAGTAGAAGATTTAAAGTAGCTAATGAAGCTCTTTTACATGCTGGAAAATATGCTCACAGAGATAGAAGACAAAAAAAGAGAGAATTCAGAAAACTATGGATAGAAAGAATTAATGCAGCGTGTAGAATGTTCAACTTAAGCTATAGTAAGTTCATTAATCTTCTGAAGAAAAATAATATAAAAATAGATCGAAAAAATTTGCAACTTCTAGCTGTTGAAAACTTTGATCAATTCAAGGAATTAGTAAGTTCACTAGCTAATAATCCTGTATCCTAGGCGAATGGGTTTGTATTCCAGGTAAAGATTATAACTTTATTCAACTAAGGATCTGTAGTAGTGCATTTTTTTCAGTAAGGAAAAGAAAAAATTTCTCAGAAACCTGTTATTTATACGTGTAAGATTCTGTATTAAAAAACTATACAGGAAGGACTTGGAGAGCAGGTAGTAGAAATTTTTAGCTGGGAAGTAATAGCCGGTAGCGAGTTTTACTCTCATAGTACGATATAAATTGTAATAGATCTTAGCGCTAATAGCTCTTTTGGTTTCTGTTTCAAGAATTTTGGGGATATTATCGATAGATGGAGCAGGTTTATAATGATAGCCTATAGCTTTGTTGTTTATAATAAGTTTAAGTCCAAGTTTTCTTAGCTTGTATCCCATTTCAATATCTTCCCAGCCATATTTTTCGAATTTTTCATAAAACATACCAGCTTTGATAAGATACTTTCTTCTTACTGAAACGTTACTGGTCCAGAAAAAAGAGGTTGAAAAATCTGCTAGTTTAAATTTAGGTTTTTCAGGAATTTGTAGTTCAGTTACATGATTAACCCAGCCTCTTACGACCACTTTTTCTTTTTGTCTGTGTACCTTGTAGTGTTCCAGAATCAAGTTTTTATCAGCTAGAACGTCATCATCTATGAACAAAATTACTTCGCATTCTGTATTTTTTATTCCATTATTTCTGGCTATGGGTAGACCTAGGTTGGGTTGATTTATAAGTTTGAGATTGTATGAAACTTTATTTGATAGTTCCTTTACTAGTTTTTCTGTTTGATCCGTACTTCCGTCGTTAATTACAATTACTTCATACAGATCTTTTGTAATGGTTTGGTTTTCCAGGGAAAGAAGAACTTTTTCAAGTATATTTGCTCTATTAAAGGTGCTGATTTGTACAGATATTTTCATGTTTACCAGTTAGAATAGATGTAGTTTAGTATTTGTTCTTCTATTACTTTCGCTTGGTAAGTATAGGGTCCATTGTATATTATGCTAAAGGAGTACCATTTATTTTTTTTAGTTTTGACGTATCCTGCAAGTGAAGACACATCATTAAGTGTTCCTGTTTTTGCTTTTATTGTTCTTGGTAGGTTTCTTTTTTGGAGTGTTCCTTCGTTGTAACCTGGTAGAGTGTAGATTAGGTAGGGTAGTAAATAGTAATCATCCATTAAGGATAGAAGCATGGCTAGTGAGTAGCAGTTTATTCTGTTTTTTCTAGATAATCCGCATCCATCATCCATAACTATGCCTAACCCGGAGTATTCTTGATTTATATCGAATTTTTTTTCAAATTTGAGTTTATAGTATAGTTTTTGTGAAATAAAATTATCACTCCAGAAGTTTTGTTGCTTGAGTGCCTGAATGAGAAAGCAAGTAGGAAAGGATCCAATATTATCGTAGTGATTATAATCTACAGTTGTTTTTAATGTTACGTTGACATTGTATCCCAAATCTATGAAAAGTTTTCTTATTATTTTTTTGATATACTCTTCTGGTGAGGGGTATACATACCAGTAAGCTCCATCTATGTATGTTAGGTTGGATATTAAGTTTGATAGTATGTTTTGATCTTGTAGTTCTGGAAAAGCCGATGGGTATATAGTTAATTTGTCTTGAATTCTTTGTATTTTTATCATGTTTTGGTTAAAGGAAAAGGTTGATATGTAGGGTGCAAAAGGTTCTCCTTCGTATATTTTCCATGATTCGGGATAGTAAGATGGTAAGCTATTATCTATTTCTACGGTTTGTATGTTTTCTATTTGATTTGCTTCTAAGATATTTCTTATTCCTTCCTTTAGAAAATTGTATGGATCTGGGATTATTTCTTCTATTAAGGAGGGATTATAGTTTGAGCTAATCAGAATCCTATTATCTCTTTTGTATATTTGAACTTCAAAGACGTAGTATGGACTTAGTACTGATAGTGCGTTTATTGTGGTTATTAATTTAGCTACTGAAGCGGGTATTAGTTGTTCTTTTGCATTCCTTTGATATACGAGTTCATTTGTGTATAAGTCAAAAACTGCTATAGAGTTTTTGAGTTGGATTAAGTTTTCTGGTATTGTTCTTGAATAAATTGGATATAGGAGTATTATAGTTATGATTACCAGTAATTTTAAGAAGTGAGTAGGGAGCATTAAGCTCTGCTTACGTATTCTCCGGTTTCTGTGTTTACTATGATACTATCTCCTATATCAACGAAGATAGGTACGTTAATGGTTATTCCGGTTTCTAGTTTTGCTGGTTTCATAACAGTTGATACTCTATCTCCTTTGACAGCTTTTTCTGTATATTCTACTTTTAATGTTACTGTTGGTGGCAGATTTATGCCTATTGGGTTATTTTCGTACATTATTACGTTTAGTACGTCTCCTTCTTTTATGAAGCCGATTTCTTTTTCGATTAGGTTTAGGGGGATTGAGTATTGTTCAAAAGTTTCGTTATCCATTAGGTATAGGTTATCTGAGTCTTTGTATAGTGCTTGCATTGGTTTGGTTTCTATTATAGCTCTTTTGAATTTTTCTTCGCTATCGAATTTTTTTTCGAGCACTTGTCCAGTTTTTAGATTTTTTATTTTGGTGGAGACGAAAGCTCTTGCTTGTGCTATTTTGGTATGTTGGTATTCTATTACTTGCCATAGGTTACCTTCATATTCTATTACTATTCCTTTGTGAAAGTCGTTAGGAGTTATTAGCATTTGTTACCACCTCGTTTATTATTAATGTTTGTGGTTTTTATTTAGTTTTTAGTAGTTTTTGTTGGTATTTTTGAACTAATTTTTTGACACTTTCGGTTGGTTGTGCACCTTTATTTATCCAGTATTTAAATCTTTCTAAGTTTATTTCGAGGACTTTAGGTTGCATTCTTGGGTTGTAGTAGCCTATTTTTTCTACATATTTGCCATCTCTTTTTGTTTTTGCATCTGCGACTACTATTCTATACCATGGGTTATGTTTATGTCCATATCTAGATAGCCTTATCTTAAGCATATTGCACCTCCGTATGATTATTTTTTAAACATGCTAAAAATATCTTTAATATTTTGGTTTGGTAGAGGTAGATTTAATTCTGGTATATTTTCTTTTTTAACTATTCCTCCCATTTTTTTGAGTACTTTTCTCATTTCTCTGAAGTGTTTGATAAGATTGTTGACTTCTTTTATTGAGGTTCCACTTCCTCTGGCTATTCTAGCTTTTCTGCTACTGTTTATTATGTCTGGTTTTTTTCTTTCTTCTTTAGTCATTGAGTTTATGATTGCTTCTATTCTGTCGATTGCTTTTGGATCTACTTCTACTTCTCTTAGTGCTACTGGGTCTATTCCGAACATTTTTAGGGGTAGCATGGATAGAAGTGATTTAAAATCTCCCATTCTTTTTATCATTCTAAGATAAGATAGGTAGTCTTCGAAGGTGAATTCTCCTTCTAGGTATTTTTCTACTTTTTCCAGTTCTTTTTCTTCTATTTGTTTTTCTATTTTTTCTATGAAGGTTAGTATATCTCCCATTCCTAGTATTCTAGAAACTATTCTGTCTGGGTGGAATACTTCGAGATCGGTTATTTTTTCGCCTGTTCCGATGAAGTAGAGTGGTTTTTGTGTTACGTATCTAATGGATAGAGCTATTCCTCCTTTTGTATCGCCATCCATTTTTGTTATTATGAAGCCTGAAAGGTTGACATGTTGATCGAAGGTTTGTGCTACATTTACTCCTTCTTGCCCTATCATTGAGTCTATTACCATTATAGTGTGTTCGACATTGAATTTTTGTTTTATTTTTGATATTTCATTTAGTAGGTCTTGGTCTAGGTGTATTCTTCCTGCGGTATCTACTATTATTGGATTGTAATTTGTTTTTTGTGTTTCTTCAATAGCTTTTTGAATTATTCTTATGCTATCTGAATTTTTGTCGTGGATAATTGGGATTGAGTTGGAGTTGCATAGATAGACTAATTGGTCTATAGCAGCTGGTCTATTAAAGTCGGCTGCTACTACTAGTGGATTGTAGCCTTGTTCTTTGAAATAGTGGGCTAACTTTGCGGTAGTGGTTGTCTTACCTGATCCTTGTAATCCTACCATTAGGATTATTGAAGGGGTATTGTTTATTTCTAATTTTACTGCTTCTTTACCAAGGATTTCTAGAATCTTATCTCTAGTGGCTCTTATGATCAGTTGGGAAGGAGTAAAGAGTTGGTTGGATTCGAGATTTTCAACTTCTTCCCTTATTTTGTGTGTTAGATCACGTACTACATTTAAGTGTACATCTGCTTCTAGGAGAGCTATTCTAATTTCTCTTATAGTTTGATCTATTTCTTCTTTTGATATTTTGCCTTTGCCTGATAGGGTTTTTACTATTTTACTGAAACTGTCAACTAGTTTTTCAAACATTATGTTCTCACCTCTTGGTTTATTATATTTTGGACTTGTATTATTTTTTGTTGATCTTGGGATTCTATGAGTATTCTTACAACTTCTTCAGTACCTGATGGTCTAACGAATATTCGTACGTCGGGAAAATTTTGTGATATTTTTCTAAATAGGTCATTATTTTGATTTATGAACTTTTTCTTATCTGTTACGGGTATGTTTATTAGTTTTTGTTGGTATTTTTGGAGGTTTTGGATGATGGGGTAGGGATCTATTTTTTTGAGTGAGGTTAGTAGGAAGAGTGAGGATAGGATGCCGTCTCCGGTGTAAAGGAAAGGAGGGATTATTATATGTCCTGATTGTTCTGCACCCATATCTACACCATTTTCTAGGATTTGTTTTGTTAGATATTTATCTCCTACATCAGTTCTTATTACTTTAATTCCTTCTTCTTGGAAAGCTTTTTCGATTCCCAGGCTGCTCATGTGGGTTAGGGCTACACTTTTTATAGACATCTTGAGTTCATTTTTCAAGTACTTTGATATTATTAGCAGGATGGTGTCACCGTCTAATGTGATTATTTGTCCGTTATGTTTATAAATTGCTATTACTCTATCTCCGTCTCCATCAAATGATAAACCTATGGGGTTGTTGTAGTTCTTGGATAGTTTGATGAATTGCTTTTTGAAGCTTTCGATATTAGTGGAGCCACAATTTTGGTTTATATTAAAACCGTCTGGTTTATTGTTTAAAGTTATTACCTTAGCTCCTAATTTTCTATATATAACTGGTGCATACTTACTTAGAGCTCCATTTGATAGATCAAGTATTATGGTGTACTTTTTTAAGTTATCCAGGTAGTTTTTAATGTAGACCAGGATTTTGTCGATGTATATTTTGAGTAAATCGGATATTTTAAAGTTGTTATTTGAATTTGTAGGTTTTTGGAAAAGATTAAGGTAGTTTGAGAAATCTTCATGGATTGAATCTAGGTAGGAGTTGAGTGTTAGTTCTATTTCTTTTTCTAATTTTTCGTCTATTTTTAGTCCTTTGAAGAGTATTTTAATACCGTTGTAGTTGTAGGGGTTATGGGAAGCTGTTATTTGGAACCCATAGCAGTTATAGTATTTGGTTATGAATGCCAGAGCTGGGGTTGAGATATAATCACGGGATAATTCTACTTTAAATCCTTCTGATACTAAAGCTGAGGCTATTGCCAAAGCCATTGAATAACTGTTAAATCTCGTATCATAACCTATTACGACTTTATTTTTTTTGTTTATTGCTTTGCAAAAGCTTTTACCTACTAGATAGGCTATTATTTCGTTTAGGAAGGGATGTTTTTCCCTTATTCCATCTGTTCCAAAAGTGTATATCAGCTTCATGCTTCTATACTTATTCTACTCATAGTTTTGTTATTCCTTTTGTTATGCTTGTTGTTGCTTTATGGAAGGTTTTTGGGTTTTTTGGCTAGAAATAACTATTTGAGGTGATAGCATGTTTAAGCAGCTATTTGAAGAAATTCTTGGTGATATAATGATAGATTTAGGTATTTCAAAACCTCGTAGACCTGATAAGCTTTCATGTCCTAACTGTGAATATACCATGAAAGTTATTTCTATAAAGTTTAAAGGTAAATCAGACATTGATATACTTAAAATAGATTTTTGTGATAGTTGTGAGGGGATATGGTTTGATCGTGGTGAGCTTGTAAAAGCTCTTGAGATCAACATTAAAGATATTTCTAAGTTTTTCCCTTCCAGCACCAAAAGAAGTGAGAAGGGTAGTGGAAGGAGAGTTTGTCCTATATGTTCCAAGTATTTAAGCTTGATAAATTATTCTAAGGATAGTGATATATGGGTAGATGTTTGTACTAATGGATGTGGAATATTCCTGGATGCAGGTGAGCTTGAATTGTTAAAACTATACTCTATTGATCCTAACTACTTGAAAACGACAACTACACAGGTGTTGGTTCCTGTTGAAAAACCTACCATGGCTAATTTACAAAAATTAAACGAACTGCAATCTAGATTAAATAATCTAAAAGATACTATCCTTAATAAATTGAAAGAAGCAGAGGATTCCATAAAAAATCAAGATATATCAAAATTAAAACAACTAATTGACAATGGAGTATTCAGACAAGAGCTCCAGGAACTTAATTCTATTAGTTCTGAAGTTAAACAACTGTATTCTATGCACTCAACTGATAATCAAGTTGTGGAGCTTCAAAACTCTTTGGAAAAAATCAAAAAGTTTATAGATATAAAGCTAGATTCAATAAACCAAAGACTTTCTTCATATGTAAAACAACCTTCTGTAGTACAAGAAAAAGTGGATCAAAAACAAGTAGACCAAAAAGTAATTGAAAAGCTTCCAGAAAAGCATGAAAAGGTCGGTAAACAAGAAAAATTTGAGAAAATTGAAAAGATTAAATTAAGTGGATATGAAAACCTTCATTCCTATCTGATAATCAATAATAACCTTTACATTTTCTCAGAAAACAAGATATACAAAAAAGTTCAAAATAGTTTTGAAGAGATTAAACTCAAGGAAATCAACTTTAGAATTAAAAGGGTTAAAGTGGTAGATGGTAAGATTTATCTGATGGGTTCTTCTGGTAATATAGCTGAACTAAATGACTTATCGCAAGTTAGTAAGATTTACAGAATTGGTTACAGTGATATCAATGATTTGGCTAAGGTAAATAATAAATTTTATGTTTTATCAAGTGGGAGAGTATTTATTCTTGACAACGAATTCAAGATTTTACAAGAAAAAACTCTGAATGCTTCTTTTGTTGAAGTTATAGATGATAAAATCTTAATGGGTTATAGTAGTTTGTTTTATGTTGATGAAAACTTGAATAAAGTTCATGAATACCAGGTGGGTACATATAAACAATTCAAAAAAATGAAACAGATTATTTCAAATCAGTATGGTTCTGAGTTTTATGTTTGGGGTAGTGGGATATTGTCAAAATTCACGGGTAAGGAGATTCAGATGCTTAATCTACCCAAAAGTTATGTTGAGATAAATGATGTTCAATTTATGAGGGATGAGTATTATGTTTGTTGTAATAGTGGTGGGTTATATGCTACAAAGGACTTTAGTAACTATCAAGAGATAAAGCTAAATACTTTTGATAATTTATACTCGATTTTTGAATTTGAGGGTATGATTTATGTTATTTGTTCTGGATCGAATGTTATGATTTTAAGTTAGAAATTTATGAAAGGGTATTGAGGGGGGATGATTAAATGCAAGAAAATCCTGTAGATATACTATTGAAGATGATGGTTGAGAAAAATGCTAGTGATTTGCATATAAAAGCTGGTTCTCCACCGATGTTGAGAGTAGATGGAGATTTGCAACCTGCTATAGATCAGGTGCTCTCTGCAAATGCTGTAAGAAAAATAATCGAGAGTATGTTAACTGAGCAGCAAAAGGCAAGGTTGGTAGCTGAAAGAGAATTAGACTTTTCTTACTCTATCCCAAACGTGGCCAGATTCAGGTGTAATGCATACTTTGAAAGGAATGGTTGGGCTTTGGCTGTAAGAATTATTCCTTCGAAACCATATACGATAGATGAGCTTGGGTTGCCTTCTATTTTCAAGCATTTGGCAATGAGACCGAGAGGATTAGTACTTGTTACAGGTCCTACTGGATCAGGTAAGTCTACCACTTTGGCTGCTATGATAGACTATATAAACTCTAATAGAAGATGTCACATAATAACGATAGAGGATCCAATAGAGTTCATACACAAAGATAAACAAGCAATGATATCACAAAGGGAGCTGGGGACTGATACCCATAGTTTTGCCAATGCTTTAAGAGCTGCATTAAGACAAGATCCTGATGTTATACTAGTTGGAGAGCTCAGAGATTTCGAAACAACACAAACCGCAATAACTGCTGCTGAAACGGGACACTTAGTTCTGGGGACTTTACACACTACTGGTTGTGCTAATGCAGTAGATAGAATTATAGATATTTTTCCTCCTCATCAGCAACATCAGGTAAGAATTCAGTTATCGATGGTTCTTGAAGGTGTAGTATTCCAAAATCTGATTCCCAAAGCTACTGGAGTTGGAAGAGTACTAGCTTTGGAGATAATGGTTGGAACACCCGCTGTAAGACATCTAATAAGAGAAGGTAAAACTCATATGCTTCCTAATTTGATTCAATCGGGTGCAGAAGATGGAATGATATCTTTTGATCAAAGTCTCAGGGATCTGTATTTACAAGGATTAATATCCTACGATTATGCTATGCTAGCTGCCTTTAATCCAGAAGAACTGGATAGGCTAATACAGTCATCTCCTACATATCGAAAAAGATAGTGTGGGATAAAATATTTGTTAAACAAATACTAACGAGTAGAAACTTTACTCCTAACGAAATAAACAAATATATTGATCAAGATCAAAACTTATCAATCTCAATTCCTTCCTTTGATAAACTCTTAGGTATACTAGAAAGAAGTAATTCTATACTCATTGTAGGGGACTATGATGTTGATGGTATAATATCTTCGTGTCTTTTATACTATACCTTGGAAAGACTTTACAAAAATAAGAGGCAAATCAAAGTTTTTATTCCTAACAGGTTTGTTCATGGTTATGGAATGAATGCAAAGACTTTAAACTTTATTTTGTCTAATTTTGCAGGTAAGATAGATACTGTTATAACTGTGGATAATGGTATTTCGTCTGTTGAGGAGATAAGGGTGTTAAAGGAAAATGGTTTAAGAGTAATTATCATTGATCATCATAAATTTGATAAAACTTTACCCAATGCTGATTTGATTATTCACCCTGGTTTTGGTGATTTAGGGTATAGTTATTTATGTGCTTCTGGTGTTGCTTTGAAAGTTTGTTTATATTTGGCAAATTGGATTGAAGGTAATCAAGATTTAGAGAAGTTATTTATGTTTCTTGCTGGTATGGCTACTATAGCTGATGTAGTGCCTTTATTGGAAGACAATAGGGTTATTGTAAAAAGATTATTTAAAATGACAAGAGAGGGATTTGTACCTTATGTAATACACAAACTATTTTCAAAGGCTTATGGTAAGGATATTTTGCCATATGATATTTTTCATTTTTCGTACATAATCATACCGCGTTTGAATTCACCAGGCAGGATAGATAACCCTTATCTTTCTTTCAAATTGATCTACAAATCTTTAAGTAACCAATGCGTAATGGTTGAAAAGGATATAGAAGCTATAGAAGCCATAAACAGAAAGAGGCAAAAAATACAAGGGGATGTTTTTGATTTGGTTATAGATGACATAGAGAAGAACAAATCTTATCAAGACAATATAATTATACCTAAGTACATAGAGGAAAAAACGGGTTTGGAATTAGGTGTTATAGGGATAGTTGCTGGAAAAGTTTGTCAAATATATAAAAAGCCAACTTTTATATTCGTAAGAACCAATGGTAATCTTCTTAAGGGTTCTGTTAGAAATCCAATAGAAGAAGTTGATATAACCGAGATAATATCTAACTACAAGGATATAGTTCTTAAGTTTGGTGGTCATAGGAAAGCGGCTGGAGTAGAGATAAAACTTGAGGATTTCCAAAAATTCAGGCAAATGTTATCTAGTACTCCTCTTAAAAAATATCGTTATAATGTGGATTTAAGTTTAACTCCATTTTTCTGGAATAAGTTTGTAAAATACATAGATGATATAGTGAAATTAATGGAGCCGTTTGGAGAGAAAAATGAAAAACCAATAATAAGGCTTTCCAATTTAGATTTGCAACAAATAGAATATTTATCTAAGCTATCAAAAGATGTATTTGTTAATGGTTTACCTTTGATACAGACTCTGCAAGAAAATTATTCTGATACTATCTATCTGAAATTTACGAGAAATACCTCCAAAGGAATACATTTTGAGAGTTTGAGTTTTAGGGAATCTGATAGTAGAGATTATCATTATCGTGCTATAGGTGAAGCATATCTAGATTTTTTTACTAGGGGTGTTCATTTTGTAACTGCAAGTATGAAAAGTCTTTCTTCGTTAGAATTACTGTTAAACTCTTATCGTGATTATGTTTTAGTTGCGAATTATGAAAGGTATTGTAAAATAAAACAACTAGTTAAGGTTAAGCATTTTGCACTCCATATCCCTGATTTGAAACTACTAGCTGAATACGTACTAAATGCAAAAGAAGATTATTTTATAACCAACTCTAACTTTTTCAGAGGAGTTTTGGTGTTTTGTTTTGATTTTTATAGCTATTTTAACGGTCAAGTTTACGATGATAATTTACAGAGAAAAGGGATAATTTTTGTCAAAATTGAAGATTTATTATAGATGAATAGGATAAGGGTTTTGATTAGTGCTCTTGGGTTTTCTATAGGTTTTGGTTTTATGTTTTTAGCTATTTCTGTTCCATTTTTGGGATTATCTATGGTACAGGGTATAAAGAAGGTTTTACCTGTGGTGGGTGGGTTGATTCTTATATTGGTAGGATTATTTTTGCTAGGTTTTTTTAGGATACCTGCACTTGCAAAATACTATAGAATTTTCAATTACGGTTTCAAGTTTGGAAATAGTCTGTGGTCTGTGTTTACAGGTTCTTTGTTAGTAGGGTTGAGTTTTGCCAGTGGATGGGCACCATGTGTAGGGCCTGTTATGCTTGGTATTTTATCATTAATATCTAATCAGCAAGAGTTTTTTATGGGGATTATTATGCTCTTATTCACTACTTTAGGTCTTATTAGCTCATTTATGTTGGTTTCTGTAGGGATTATAATGTTTGGTAACATTGTCAGTAAGATACATAAGTTTTCCATAGTCATTGAAAAATTTTTAGGCTTGGTTTTTATTGTCATTGGATTAGGTTTATTATTTTCTGGTGTTGATTGGGTTTTTGTTTTACCGATTGGTGTTGATTGGTTACAAGGTTTGACTTATCAGCTTAGTACGTTTTCCATTTTTAGCTTGTTAGTTTCTTATATTGCTGGTATATTTTTGT
The DNA here is from genome assembly GCA_039630415.1 of bacterium. Classification (GTDB taxonomy): domain Bacteria; phylum DRYD01; class DRYD01; order DRYD01; family DRYD01; genus DRYD01. Next base: position 53,036 of record JBCNVB010000026.1, read on the forward strand.
TTATTTCTCCATGTACATTGCCGGTGGTTATTCCTTATTTGTTTTTTTTGACGGGAGTAGGTATTGAAGGGCATGATAGATAAGATAAGAAATTTTTCGATAATAGCGCATATAGATCATGGTAAATCAACTTTAGCTGATAGATTTTTGGAAATAACTGGAACGGTTAACAAAGATAAGCTTCAAGAGCAATTTTTAGATCAGATGGATTTAGAGAGGGAGAAAGGAATAACGATAAAGTCGCATCCTGTTAGGATGAATTATAATGGGTATATTTTGAACTTGATAGATACGCCTGGGCATGTAGATTTTTCATATGAGGTTTCGAGGGCTTTGAGATCTTGTGAAGGAGTAATACTGCTTATAGATGTTACGCAGGGAGTACAAGCTCAGACGTTAGCTAACTATCTACAGGCTATTAACTTGGGATTAAAAGTAATACCTGTTTTTAACAAAGTTGATTTACAAGGTTATAACGTTGAAATACTCAAAAAGCAAGTAGAAGATATTTTGCTTATTCCTTTTGAAGATTTTCATATGGTTAGTGCTAAAACGGGCTATAATGTTCAAAGTTTATTAGATAGGATTATATTGGATATTCCTTGTCCAGTTGGTAGTATTGATAAACCTTTAAAAGCTATAATCTTTGATGCTGTGTATAATTCATATAAAGGAGTTATTGTTTATGTTAGAGTTTTTGATGGGAAGATAAGGAAGGGTGATAAGATAAGGTTTTATTCTACTGGTAAGATTTTTGAGGTAGAGGAGGTAGGGGTTTTTGCACCTTTCTACACGCCTAAGGAATGCTTGTTTGCTGGTGAGGTAGGTTACTTGTGTGCAGGTATAAAGAATTTAGAGGATACGAAAGTAGGGGACACGGTGTGTTATTCTGATTCGAACATAGAACCTGTTGGTGGATTTAGGGAACCAAAGCCAATGGTATTTTGTGGGCTTTATCCTGCGGATGGGGATGATTACTCTCGATTGGAAGATGCTATAATGAAACTGAAGCTAAATGATTCTGCCCTTTTTTTTGAAAGAGAAACTTCAGTAGCTTTGGGGTACGGATTTAGGTGTGGGTTTCTAGGATTACTTCATATGCAAATAGTTCAGGAAAGGCTTGAAAGACATTTTGGAATAAACGTAATATCCACTACTCCTAATGTAAAGTATAAAGTAGAGTACAGTGGTATTCAGAAGGAGATAGAATCACCTGCCTTATGGCCAGAGAATGTTAAAATCGACAGAGTTCTTGAACCATATATAAAGGGTAAAATAATAACTCCTCATGAATATTTATCGGATGTATTAAAATTGGTTCAGGATAAGAGAGGGCAAGTAGTACATATGGAAAAGGCTGGTAATTTGTTGATTGTCGATGTCGAAGCTCCATTGTCAGAAATAATAGTTGATTTTTTTGATAAACTAAAATCATACACTAAAGGATTTGCTAGTTTTGATTATGAGTTTTTGGATTATAGGGAGTCAGATTTAGTTAAGGTGGATATTTTGGTGCATGGGATTAAGGTAGATGCGCTATCATTTATAACACATAGACATAAGGCTTATTATTCTTCTAGAAAGATAGTGCAGAAATTAAGGGAAAGTATAGGTAGGCAGTTGTTTGAGTTTAAGATTCAGGCTTCTATTGGGGGAAGAGTTATAGCAAGTGAGTCGGTTAAACCTATCAGAAAAGATGTACTTGCTAAGTGTTATGGAGGAGATGTAACTAGGAAAAAAAAGTTGCTTGAGAAGCAGAAGGAAGGTAAAAAAAGGATGAAAACGATAGGGAAGGTTACTATTCCTCAAGAAGCTTTCTGGCAAATACTCAGTATTAATGAAGAATGATGATATATAAAGTTTTTGCTTTTTGTTGTTTAATAATTAGTTTTATGATTTCGATTGTTTTGTGGAACTTAAATTACTTAGGTTTGAAGTCGCAGTATGAGCAGGATATGAAATTTTATGATATTTTGGTTACTAGCCTGGGTAATGTAAGATACACATTAGCTGCGTATTTATGGATAAGAACTGAGTTTTACATTCATTACTCAGGTCATATAGCTATAAATCAGCTTCCGGAGATAGTTTACTACACTAGGTTTATAACAATATTAGATCCCAATTTTGTTGAAGCTTACGATTTTGGGACTTATCAGCTAGCTTTTTTCCTTGACAAACCACGAGAAGGATTAGATTTCTTAAAAGAGGGAATAAAAAATAATCCTGACTATTGGAAATTGTATTATACCGCAGGTTTGATATACTCTCAAAAGTTTAGAGATTATAAGAAAGCTATGGATAATTTTCTAAAGGCGGAGGAACTGATCTTTTCTCCTATTACTCAGAAAAAATACTCAGATTACAAGATAGATCCGATGGAGTATGGACGTTTATATAGATTTATATCGAAGTGTTTTTATGAGCAAAGGGAATACAGTAAAGCTCTTGAATATTATAATAAAAGCCTAAACTACATTAATGTAAAAAGCAATCTTTACTATGAAATATTACGACAGCTATATGGGAGGTAAAAATGGATTTATTTGTTAAGTTTTTCAAGGATTTGCTAAATTACCTTAATGGGTACACGAATGACTATGGGTGGGCGTTGATATTATTGGGTGTTGTAACAAAAATTATAATACTACCATTGTATGTAAAGCAAACTAAAATTATGTATGAAATGCAGGTTAAGATGAAGGCTATCCAGCCGTATTTATTAAATTTGCAAAAGAAGTATGAAAAGGATCCCAAGACGTTAGTTGAAAAACAAATGCAGTTATATAGAACATTGGGGTTCAATCCTTTTCATGGATGTTTTACTTCGCTTTTGTTGAGTTTTATTCAGATTCCAATTCTTTTTGCAGTTTTTTTTGCTGTAAAGGATGAGATTCAAATATTACAGAATACATCATTTTTATGGATAAAGTCGTTGGCAAAACCTGATTTTTTGCTTTTTGGATTATATGTTTTGTCGATGTATTTAAGTTTTAAAATTACGCCATCTAGTTATAGTAATCCTGAGGAGAAAAAAAGTGCAGAAACTATGCAACTTATAATGTTATCCCTTTTTGCTATTATTTTTTATGGTTTTCCATCTGCTTTTATCCTGTATTGGTTTTCTTTTAACGTAGTGGGTATTATATCTGGGTGGTTAATATATAGGCTAATTAAGGTAGAAGAGGTAGATAAGCAAAAACTGAAGGAATTTGAGGAAGAATCTTCAGAAAAACAGTTGGAGAAGGTCACTTAATAAGCCCTAATTAAAAGACCATTATAGCTACTAATATTTGGGGAGGTAAGTTATGCAGGAATTTGGTGGAAAAACGTATGAAGAAGCTATTAAAAAGGCAGTGGATTACTTTAAACTTCCTGAAAGTGAATTAATCATAGAAAAAATATCGGATAATCCCAAAAGTGTACTTGATATATTGAGGGAGAAACAGACGGGTCAGGTATATATAAGGGTGAGGCCAAAGGAATTAGGCGAGCATGAAAAACATGAAATAGAGTATTTTGAATCATACAAGTCTGAAGTGAAGTCTGAGCCTGATAAGGAAACGTTGGTTCCTGATTATGTTCAGAAGTCTTTAGAAGTTATTCGTAAAATTGCTGAGCTTTTGGAAGCTGAAGTTCAAATTACCTTTGAAAATAGATCTGGTGAGTATATAATTCGTATAGATGGTAAGGATAAGGGCATGTTAATAGGAAAGCATGGGAATACTCTTAACTCTATACAAAATTACATAAATTTTATCATAAACAGGAATCTTTCAAAGGATCAGAGGAGATATGTAATAGTGGATAGTGATAATTATAGAGAAAGAAGAAGGAAACATTTAATTGATCTGGCTTTAAAGACGGCTAAAATTGTTCAACAGAAGAAAGAGCCTGTCACTTTACCTCCTATGTTAGCTTTTGAAAGGAAGATAATTCATTTAGCTTTAAAGGATAATCAGTATGTTACCACGTATTCTGTTGGGGAGAATCCTTATAAGTCAGTTGTCATTGCTCCATTATTAGATAGTTCAGAGAATACTTTTGCATAGTGTGCATAGAAATTACTTATAGTGTATGAAAAAAAAATCGACTGAGTATATATGTGTGGAGTGTGGTTATATTTCAAGAACATGGTTAGGAAGATGTCCCAATTGTCAGAATTGGGATAGTTTTGTTCTTAATTATCCGCAAAATCAATCTGGATTGAATGATAAAATAGATCTTGATTTAAAAGATCTTAAACCATTGAAAATAAGTGACATAAGTGGTTCATCATTACAATTGATAAACACTGGTTTTAATGAGTTGAATAGGTGTTTAGGTGGTGGGATTTATTCAAATACGATAGTTTTGTTAGCTGGTAATCCGGGTATTGGTAAGTCAACGCTTTGTTTGCAAGTGGCTCGTAATATTTCTTTGTCTAATAGGGTTTTGTATGTTTGTGCGGAGGAAAACTATGCTAATATAAAAGCTAGATTTGATAGAATATTTAGTAGTTATCCGGAGAATTTATTTTTATTTGATTCAAGTAATATTTCGTACATTTTGCAAGTAGCTAAAGATTTTGATGTTATTTTTATTGATTCTATTCAAGCTATAAGATCTATGGATTTGGGGAGTCCAGTGGGTTCAATATCTCAGGTTAAAAATTGCATAGATAAGATAATTGAATTTTGTAAAGAATACAGGAAAACATTTATTATTCTTGCACATGTAACTAAGACGGGATATGTTGCAGGTCCTAAATTTTTAGAACATATGGTTGATGTAGTTTTACTTTTTGATAGTCGGGATGAATATAGGGTTATAAGGGTTTTGAAAAACAGGTATGGTAGTACTGACGAAGTTGGGGTTTTTACGATGACTGAACAGGGTATAAAAGAAGGGGAGTATTTTCATTTTGAGAATATCGGCAAAAAACCGGGGTCTATTCTATGTTTTCTCCCTGAAGGAAGTAGATTTATTCCAGTAGAGATACAGACTTTGGTTAATCGCTCATATTCTGATAAACCTCGCAGGATCATTTGGGGAATTGATAATATCAAGGTAATGGTTATAACATCAATTATTGAGAAGTTTCTAAGGTTTAATTTGTACAAGTATGATATTATCATGTCGATAATTGGAGCTTTGAGAGTATTTTCAAATGCTTTGGATTTTTCTATTGCTGTATCTATTATCTCTTCATATTTAGCTTATCCGGTTGATAAATCTATTTTTATTGGTAACCTTAGTTTATATTCGGATATACATCCAATTTCTAGGGGTAGATTTAGGGTTTGTTTGCTAGAAGCTGCTAAATTTGGAATTAATAAAGTTTATTCAAGCTATACTGCTGAAAATGTTCACAAGGATAATCCAGATTTGGAAGATTTTTTAAGAGAGATTGAATTTATTAAGGTTGATAGTTTAGAAGATTTGGTTAGGATGTGGGGTTAGAATGAGTTTTTATGAATGTGAGGTGATGAGGGATGAAGTTTCTCAGGGATTTATATAGTCCTGTTGATTCGAGAATGATAAATGAGAGAGTTGAGGTTTTATCAAAGAGGAGTATAAAAAGAGAGAGTAAGATTTGGGTTTTGAAGTTTATAATTTCTTGTTTGGACTTAACCACGTTAGAGGGTAAAGATACTAGTGGTAAGTTGAGAGATTTGATAGCGAAAGCTATTAATCCTATGGAGGGTGTTCCGAGTGTAGCTGCTATATGTGTTTACCCTAGTTTAGTTAGAGAGGCTAAAGAGATAATTAGTAGGTTTGGGGGGAATGTGAAGGTTGCTACCGTTTCTACGTATTTTCCAAGTGGGCAAGTTGATTGGCAGGTAAAGCAGGAGGATTTATTGATAGGTCTTAGGGAGGGTGCAGATGAGGTAGATATTGTTATAAATCGTAAGGCTTTTCTAGAAGGTAAGTATCATGTTGTATATGATGAAATTGCTAGGGCAAAGGAGTTATGTTCAAAATATAATGCCTGTTTGAAGGTTATTCTTGAAACTGGTGAGTTGCCTACTTATGAGCATATAAGATTAGCTAGCTTACTAGCTATGTTTGCTGGTGCCGATTTTATAAAAACTTCTACTGGAAAAATATCACCTGCTGCAACTCCACAGGCTTTTCTTGTTATGCTATATGCAATCAGAGATTTTTACTATCTTACGGGTAAGAAAGTTGGAATAAAGCCTGCTGGAGGGATAAGATATTCTAAAAATGCTATAACCTACACTGTTATTCTCAATGAGACTTTAGGTGATTTATTCCTATCTCCTGAATACTATAGAATAGGAGCAAGCACGTTAATAAATGATTTACTAATGCAGTACAAGAAAGAGATTGAAGGTTACTATCAAGCAGATGAGTATTTCTCGCTATCTTAATGGATTAAAAGTAAACTTATGGGACTTATATTTCAAAGTTTATAACTTTTTTCTCTTTGATAGTATTTGTAGCTTTTGCAAATCGTTTTGTTTGAATGGAATATGCAATGATTGTTTGAAAATTTTCATAGATAGGGCTAGAGTAACGAAGTTACCTTCTCTAGTTTTTGAGAAAACTCTCGGAAAGGTTTATTTTGATAATTTAATCTTTATTTTTAATTATGAAGATTTTAGAGATTTTATGATTCTTTACAAGTTTGGTGGTAGAATTGATTTTGTAAAGTATTTAAGTTTGTTTTTAAGTTACGACGTTTTTGAAGGATACGATTTGTATACTTTTGTACCAAATCATGAAGGTTATAGTAATTTTATTTGTGTTCATTATCTTTCAGCAAAATATGGTATTAGATTTGTTAGTTTTTTGGATATAAATCCTAAAAATAAAAAGAAGCAACATTTAGTAGAAGATAGGAAAGAGAGGATTTCAAACGTAAGAGATAAATTTTTTGTAAAAGGGGGTATGGATAAACTGTTGGTTAAGCTCGTAAATGGAAAGGTATTAATTTTTGATGATATTTGCACTACTGGTAGTACAATTAATGAGGTATCTAGGGTTTTGAAGAGGATCAATAAGGATTTAAGGATTGATTGTTTAGTTATATGCAAAGCTATGACTAAATTGGGGTAGTAGGGGGTGTCGAAGATGTTTGAATTATCTAAGTGGGCTAAAGAAATTTTGAGATTTGTTTCGATAAAATCGCAGTTTGTATTGGAGGGTAATGTTTATGATATTTATCCTATAGAGGTTTCTCTAGTGGTTTCTAGTGTTGGTGATAGTCAGGTAGCTAGTTCCACATTGTCTACTGATCAAGGGAATCAGACACATAGTGGGCAAATGCAGTCGGGACAACCGGTATCAGGACATATGGTGTCAGGGCAGATGCCAAGCGGTCAAATGTCAGGAGTACAAATGTCGGGTATGCAGGGGCAAGTAGCTGTTGTACCACAGGTTAGTTCTTTACAAAACCCTCAAAAACAAGTCATAATAGTTAAGTTAGTAGATTTTATTGCTTCTCTACTTACAGAGTATGAAAAATATGATTTAATAGTTTCTTTTGAACCTATTTTTGGTTTTAAATTAGTCAAAGGAAAGGAAGAGGATTTCAAAAAGTTTGTAAAGGAGAATCCAAATAAGGATGGATATGTACCTGCTATTTTGTCTAGAGCTTATGAGTGCATAGAAGGAATGGTAAAAACTAATGAAATGCACGTTGCAATAATTTTGAATTTTGCTAGTAGATTGAGGGAGATTGCTGAGAAAGATATCAATGAATTTTTATACAAGATGTTCAGATTATCTATAAATTCTACTCCTAAGATAGCATCAACAAATACTACTAGACAGCCTAAATACAACGTTGTATTTTTGCTAGTGGATAAAGAAACTGATTTACCTGCTTGGTATTGTGTGGATAATCATAAGGTTAAGGTGATATCTATTCCTAGACCTGATAATATTGTAAGAAGAACGATAATAGAATCGGTACTACCGAGATTGGATGGTTATGAAAGAATAAAGGATGATCATAATAAGAAGGAAGAGATTATTGATTTGTTTATAGATAATACGCATAAGATGTTTGGTTCAGAGATAGTTGGTATAGCTTCTTTGGCTAAGAAGGAAGGTATAGATGTAAATGATATAGCTGAGGCGGTGAGAAGATATAGGGTAGGTGTAAAAGATAATCCATGGAATAAGTTGAATTGGAATGATATAATAAATGCTGAGGAGATACTAAAGAGAAGAGTAAAAGGCCAGGATAAGGCTATAAGGAAAGCTTGTGAAATCATAAGAAGGTCTTTTTTTGATATATCTGGTTCTCAGTTTGGTATAGGTTCATCTAGGCCTAAGGGAGTTATGTTTTTTGCTGGTCCTACGGGTGTGGGTAAAACAGAGCTTGCTAAAGCTATTACGGAGTTAGTTTTCGGTAATCAAAGTAGCTATATAAGGTTTGACATGTCGGAGTATTCTAAAGAGCATACTGATCAGAGGTTAATAGGTGCTCCACCGGGGTATGTTGGTTATGATGCGGGTGGTCAGCTTACTAATGCTATAAAGCAGAACCCATTTTCTATCGTTTTGTTTGATGAGATAGAAAAGGCGCATCCTAGGATATTGGATATTTTCCTGCAGATCTTGGATGAAGGTAGACTTACATCGGGTAGGGGAGAAACTGTATACTTTACTGAGTGTATCATTATCTTTACTTCAAATCTAGGAATTTATGATATGGATGCTAGTGGTAATAAAATTATTCGTGTGTCACCTGAAATGCCGTATGAGCAAGTGGAGCATGAGATAAGGAATTTCATTCAGGATTACTTTAAGTTTAGGATAAATAGACCAGAGATACTTAATAGGATAGGGGAGAACATAATAGTTTTTGATTTTATTCGTCCTGAATCTGCAAAACTGATTTTTGAGAAGATGATAAATAACGTGAAACATAGGCTTTATGATACGAGAAAGTTGAGGATAGAAATTTCGCCTGAGGTTTATGAATTTGTTCAAAATTATTGTACTAAGGATTTGACTATGGGTGGTAGGGGTATTGGAAATAAGATTGAAGAGATTCTTGTTAATCCTCTGTCTACTCTTCTTTTTAAGCTTAATCCAAGAGAAGGACAGGTTGTTGAAGTATATAATATCTATCAAACCAAGTTAGGGTGGGAACTTGAGGGTAAAATAAAGGATGTTGTTGCAACTATATAGATTGGTGGTTTTATTGCTTTTTTTAGTATTTATAAATTTATTATGTTTAGCAAATGATAGTAGAATAGAGGGTTCTTTTTATTATAATCAGTTTAATCCTTCTAGTGTATATGGTAATAATAAAGTTTATAGTTTGAAGTATTATAAAAGGATCAATGAATATCAAACTAATTTTTTGGAATATTACCATAATGATGGCTATAATGAAAGGACATCTTCTTTATTAGTCTGGGGAATGTATAAGGATTGGAATGAGAATTTATATACTTACTCTACAATTTCAGCTGGTACAAAAAGTGATATTATACCTAAATTTAGAATTCATAATGAATTTAACTATAAGTTAGGGAAAAACAAAAACTTTGTGCTTACGCTTGGTTTGTCCTACACGAAATACCACAATAATTATGAGGACTTTAGTTTTATATATGGGTTTTCTTTCTATTTTAGTGGTGGTGTTTTTACCTATAAGAGATTTAGCAGTAATATTAATCCTGGAAGTACAAATCCGAGTACAAATCTTCTAAGTTTAGGATTAGGTAATGAGAAAAAGATGTGGTTGTATTTGGATTATAGCTTTGGTAATCAATCATATTTGATTAGTAATGTGTATTCATTACCCTTTATATTTGATGAGGATTTTCGTTTCTATAAAATAAGTTACAGAACTTGGATGCGTAATAATCTTGGATTAATTCTTGAGTATGATTATTTAGATCTAAAAAATTCATATATCAAGAATGGTATTATGATAGGTTTGTTCTATGAGTTATGATAAAGAATTTGAAAAAATGAAAAATGATTTAATAAGGTATATTCAATTTCACAGATTTGGTAGAAAAATACATTTAAATTGGTTTTACTGTTTATTTAGTTTTATTCTAGTTTTACTTGTGGATATTTTGCTATTCATTAATTACTATGAGAAAATTAATGAATTTTTTATTGATTTTTTTTCTAGATACTTTGATGAATTTAAGATTGAGCACTATTGTTTGAATATGATGGTGTATGAGATTGATTTCAATTATTTAGTTATTTTTTCAAGATACCCTAACAATTATGATATTCTTTGGGCTGTTTTATTATGGGGTGGTGTTGGAATATTATTATTTTTATATAGAAAAAAAATATTACCATTCCTGTTATGGTATCTTATGTTTTTTATTCCTCTGATTTTTTCTATCATTTATTTTACTTTTTTTAGCTCCTATTTCCCTTACACCACTTCTGATTTTTCAATTTTGTATTTTTTACTTCATTATGGAATAGTATTTTTTATGTTGTTACTTGTTAACTTTCTTATTTCATTGTTTACGATAGTTGGGTGGCAAGTAGTATTCAACTTATTTTTCTCAATCTTTCTAATTTGGTATTCTGTTGTTTTTAGTTATTTGAGATACTTAATTTTTCTGCTAATTTTGAATAAATTTTCCTACTTGTATATGGCAAGTTTATTTTTTACATTTGGTCCACTTTTGGATTTTGTCTATGTGGTGTCGTTTTATTCTGTATACTTATCTTATATTATGAAAATTATTTTTAAGGACAATACTTTATGGAGGTTTTTACTGTAGAGGGTGTTAAAATTGCTATAAAAGGTTACTTAGTATTTTTAATGATTGTATTGAGTATATATTCTCTAAGACACATTATATTCACTTTAAATAGGGTTTTTTCTAGTCAAAGGTTATACTATCAGGATATAATCGATAGCGATTTACCTATGGTAAGTGTACTAATACCTATGCACAATGAAGAAAAAGTTGTGCATAATATAGTCAGATCATTAATAAATTCTGACTATCCTGCAGATAGGCTAGAAATAATACTAATCAATGATCATTCTGATGATAGTACAGGTCAGATATTGGATGAATATGCTAAAAAGTATAGTTTTGTTAAGCCATATCATAGGTATAGTGGTAATAGAGGAAAGCAGAATGCTCTTAATGACGCAGTTGAGCTGGCAAAGGGGGATATAATAGTAGTCTATGATGCTGACTATATAGTTCCACGTTCACAGATAAAAGATATGGTAAAGTTTTTTATGGATCCGGAAGTAGGAGCTGTTATGGGTAGAGTAGTACCAATTAACTACGGAACTAATTTTTTAACGATGATGCTTGATTTGGAAAGATCAGCTGGTTATCAGGTAGATCAGCAAGCAAGGTATAATTTAAATTTAATTCCTCAATATGGTGGTACTGTGGGGGCTTTTAGAAAAGATGTATTTATTAAACTAGGTAAATTTGATCCTAATATTTTGGCTGAGGATACAGAGTTAACAATCAAGATGTATTTAAATGGTTATAAAGTAGCATATGCAAATAGATTAGAATGTTACGAAGAATCTCCTGAAAACTGGTATGTTCGTGCAAAGCAAATAAGAAGATGGTCAAGGGGGCATAATCAAGTGTTATTTAAGTATTTATTTAAGGTTATAACTTCTAAAAAACTAAACTTTATTCAGAAATTTGATGGAGTCTTATTGCTATGCGTATATGTTATTCCTTTTTTAACTTTTTTGGGTTTTGTTGGATCTTTGTTACTATTCTTTTTGGGGGATATGGTTTTATTTGCTTCTTCACTATTTTTGTTGATGATTTTTGCTTATAATTCGTACGGTAATTTTGCACCTTTTTTCCAGATTGCTACTGCAGCATTTTTGGATAACAGAATTTACTCGGTTAGGATTCTCCCTCTTTTTTACTTCATCTTTGTCTTCAACATTTTCTATGCTACCCTAGGATTTATTGATTCTATTTTTGATTTGATATCAAAAAGAAAGGTTTACTGGGATAAAACAGAAAGATTTAGGTAAATGGAATATAATATTATGTATTTGTTTGGTGGTAATGTATTTTACAAATTAAGTTTAGAGGTGATGATTCTTTTGTTTTTTGTGCTTTTGATAGCTCCAATTTTTTTCCCTATCTATGAGTTGTTTAGGAAGAGGGACAAAAATTTAGATGTTGATATTTTACATACAAGGGATCCGGCTTTTTTAGGGAATAGTTACATAAAAGTCATAAGTTGTACTATATCTAAGTATTTCAATAATATAACCTCCATAGATGATTTTAAAAAACTAGATAGTGAACTGTTTTTTGAGATGGATTTTTGCTTTGATAAAGGTAAAGATAAGGTTTTAATAACTAAAGATTTCAATCATTCGGGTTATAGGAAAGATTCTAGGATAGATTTTGTTGTTATAAATACAATGGATTTGGAATTGAGGGAGCAATTTTTCTTCAAAAAAGAATTAATAGTTGTTGGAAATTTGATAATAAATGAGAAATGTTTCTTTAATAATCTAATTGTCTTAGGTGATGTATTCATTAATTTTCCCGTAGATATATTAAATTTTTTACATGTTAATGGAGAAATAGAAGTAAGCTCTAGATTAAATGTTGGTCGGAGTATTTACTGTTCAAAAAGGATGGTTGTAAATTCTACTGTTTCCTCTATGAAAATATTTTGTCCGGAATTAATATGCAAGAAGAATTTTCATGTTGAGGAGAAATATCAGCATGTAGATGTAGATGAAAATAAAATAATACAAATTTCCGGTAATATAAAGAAAAACGACAATTTTATTATTGATTCAAAAGGAAAATATGTTATAATACATGGTAGTGTGGTATGTGAAAAGGATATAACTTTAGTAGGTAATGTTTGGGTTAAAGATAATTTATTTTCTCAAGGTAATATAAGTATTTCAGATGGTGTTGTAGTTGGTACAGGAGGTAAAATAAAGTCTGTTGTTGCAAGAAAGTTTATAAATATATCTGGTATCTGTAAGTTTTATGGTTATATACATTCTGAAAGGAAAGTATTTATTAATCCTTAAGATTAAGATAATGATTATCTTTCTATTTTTAATGCTTTTTTGTTTGGATTGGGTTTTTTGTAGTAGTGTATATAGGCCTATAGTTGTTATATATAATCCTGATTTATATGATAGATATAAAACTAGATTATTTGCTTTTAAACAAGCTTTAAAGGAAGAAGGAGTAAACTTCGAGGTATTGAGTATATACAAAATTTTAAGTGATAATTCGTTATTGCTTAAAAATAAATCTCTCAAAGGCTTAATCTTTCCGGATGGTATTAATCAATATGTACCTGATGAAATGTATTTTATTGTTAAGAGATTATTGAATGGGGGTGTAAATATTTTTATATCTTATGATGCTGGAGTAAAAACGAAAAACAATAGATATTTAAGGAAGTCTGTTTTTTCAGATCTTCTAAAGATTAATTATATTACGTATGAAGATTATGGGGAGGGATGTTACTTAATTGATCAGATTGAAATTCTTGATCCGAAATTTTTGGGTTTTCCTGAGTATAAGCTAGATAGAGGGTTAATAGTCGGATACAAATATCCTATAAAGAAGTATTATGCTTCTAGAGCTAACATAGAGGAAAATAGTTTTACTGTTTTAGCAAGAACTAAAGAGCACAAAATACCTTTTATCGTGATTAAAAATTTCGGTAAAGGTAATATATACTATGTTAATACTCCGTTAGGATATCTAAAAGCAAATTCTGATGATCTTATTTTAAGAATTAACTTGAGAGCTTTTTTGTATCGTGTATGCAAGGTTAATCATATTTTGAATTTATACAATGGTATTCCTACGATTATTATTAATTATCACGTAGATGCAAATTCTGATTGGAAAGCCATAGAATTTCTTTATTCGAATAATTATTTAAGAAGATCAATAAGGAGTTCTTTTCACATCACAGCAGGTGATTTCAGGGACAAAGAAGGTGATAAATTAGGTTTTGATGCTTGTGGTAAGGGGAGAAATTATGTTAAACTATTGTCTAAGTTTGGTGAAATAGGTTCACATGGTGGTTGGGCTCATAATTATTTTTCATATACTATTCTTTATCATCCAGAAAAGGTAAATTTGAGTCAATTTATTACGGAGAATATCAAAAAGAATAATCGGTGTTTGGAGAGTATAGTTGGTTATAGGATCGTAGAATACTCTGCTCCTAATGGTATATATCCACAACCTATAAATACTAAAGTTTTAGAGATGTTAGGTATGATTTGTTACTATTATGTAGGTGACTTATGGAGTCAGCCTAATCTAACTTTCTTTGATAACCAAATGGTTTCTGACAAAGTCCTTGCTTTTCCAGTTATTTCTTATAAAACTATTGTATCTTTAGGTGAAATGAGTAAAAGAAAAGTAAGTAATTCTGAAGTTAGACGATTTTTAAGATATATCCTGGATTATGTTACTGATTATGATACGGTTAGGTTGTATTATACACACCCTTATGATATTTTGGTTTACCCTAGGGAATATTACTATTTCATAGATTATCTTGATAAATTAGTTTCAAATAGGGTTATACAAATTCAGACTATGAAAGAGTATACAGAATTTTTCTTTAGGTTTCTTAAAACACGTTATGATATTATTGATTACGATAATTATACTTTAATTACTTTAGAAAATCCTATTTCTCTTAAGGGTATTACTTTAAGGATATGTGAGGAGCGGGCAGAAATTTTTACTTTTAATCGTAATTACTTTTGTAAAAAAGGGATTGAATATAGACATAAAGGTGGAAATTTATACTTAACTGTTACATCTGATAAGAAGTATGTACAGTTTATATTAAGAAAAAAGCAAAAATAGCTACCTATTTTTCAGGTAGGATTTTGTCAAAGAATGAGTAAATTTATTAGTATGAAATACGTCAAACATACTAAATTTCTAATAGCTTTCTTAGTATGCTTATTTTTCATACTATTATTCTCGAATCGTAATTCTTTATCTAGTGATGAGGAGGTACTTTATTTTAGGTCAGTCATGGAATTAGTAATATTAGTTGCTAGGGTTGAGTTTTATTTAAATAACTACATTGCTGAAGATGCTTGGAGAGTGGATTTTGTACATCCAACTACTGGTTTTATTTACAATTCACATATAACAAGATATGATAGAATGAATAATGTCACGGTAAGCTATACAATTTATCATGAGAAGAAGAATTACTATATGAAGAAATATGAAGGAAATGCTTTATATAGTTTGTGGGGTAATACAACAAAGGGAAATTATCAGAATAAAAGTGATACTAATCGATCTGAATCAAAATCGTATGAGTATAGGCTAAAAAAATATGATAAAGTTTATGTTAGGATAAATGATAAAAGAGTAGATGCTTTGCAACTTGTCGTGCATAAAGTTAGTAATAAGAACAGGGAAGAAGAGGGTATGTATGTAATACAGATGATAAATTATGGTGATTTAGTTAATGCCATTACGTATAAAGCTATGAGAAGACTGCAAAAATACATAGGTGATTTAAGGATAGATTTTTCAGCTATTAGTAATGTTCAGGATGACAAATTAGATGATATGGATGATATTTCATTGATTACGAAAAAAGCTGTTTCTATATTACTAAAACAGAGAAAGGACTTTGTTTATTCTTTGGGGTATATAACTGGCGGAGCAGGATTTGTTTTTTATTTGATAGATAGGACTGATTTTGTCAGTTATGATCCGGCCTTATTTTCTGTTCCTAAGGGTTATACATTAGTAAAGTGATTTTTTGATTAGTTCTTTTGTCTATTAAGTTGAGTTTATGAGTAGAAAAATTTTTAAATTACCTTTATAAACTTTTTTTATATAAACTTTTGAACTAAAAACTAAATGTAAAAATGAAGGATTACTTAACGTTAGTGTATAAAAATATAATTAGGAGGTGGTATAAATGCCAAAAGCAGTGGGTATAGATTTGGGAACTACAAATTCAGTAATAGCTTACAAAGATAGTTCAGGTAATGTTGTAGTTATTCCAAACGCTGAAGGATCAAGATTGACTCCTTCTGTAGTGGCTTTCAAGGGTAACGAGTTAATAGTTGGTGAGCATGCTAAAAGACAAGCAATCCTTAATCCTGAAAATACGGTAATATCGATAAAGAGGAAAATGGGTTCAGACTATAAGGTTAGAATAGAAAACAAAGAATATACACCTGAACAAATATCTGCATTTATATTGCAAAAACTCAAGAGGGATGCGGAAGCTTACTTAGGTGAGCCTATTCAAGATGCAGTTATTACTGTACCTGCTTACTTTAACAATCCCCAAAGAGAGGCTACTAAAAATGCTGGTATTATTGCTGGTTTAAATGTTTTGAGGATAATAAATGAACCCACTGCAGCAGCACTGGCTTATGGATTAGATAAACAAGATCAAGTACTAACAGTACTGGTATTTGACCTAGGTGGAGGAACTTTTGACGTATCAGTTCTTGAAATTGGTCAAGGTGTATTTCAAGTAAAAGCTACTGCTGGTGATAATCATCTAGGTGGGGATGATTGGGATCATAAAATAATTGAATGGATATTGGAAGAGTTTAATAAAGAACATGGAATTGATCTAAGAAAGGAAAAATCCTCTATGCAGAGGATAAGAGAAGCAGCAGAGAATGCTAAAAAAGAATTATCTATAAAACTGGAAACTGAAATTAATCTACCTTACATATATGCGGATGAACGTGGACCTAAGCATATTCAACTTAGACTAACGAGATCTAGATTTGAGGAGATGACTAAAGATCTAATGAAGAGATTAGAAGAACCTTGCAGAAGAGTACTAGATGATCTAAAAATTAGTCCTGACAAAATAGATAAGGTTCTCTTGGTTGGAGGATCTACCAGGATGCCCATGGTGCAGGATTTTGTTAGAAGATTCTTTGGAAAAGAGCCTGCAAAGGATATAAACCCGGACGAAGCTGTAGCTATAGGGGCTGCTATTCAGGCTTCTATTATAAAGGGAGAAACCAAGGATATTGTTTTGGTTGATATTACTCCTTTATCTTTGGGTGTGGAAGTTATGGGTGGTATGACTCATGTGTTAATTCCAAGAAATACGCCTATACCTACTCAAAAGTCTGAAGTATTTACAACTGCCGCAGATTTCCAAACAAGTGTAGAAGTTCATGTTTTACAGGGAGAAAGAACAATGGCAAAAGATAACATATCATTAGGTAAGTTTATTCTTTCTGATATACCTCCTGCTCCAAGAGGAATACCACAAATAGAAGTTACGTTTGAAATAGATGCAAACGGCATATTAAATGTTACAGCAAAGGATAAATCTACTAATAGATCTCAAAAGATTACTATTACTGGTGCTACTAAGTTGTCAAAAGAAGATATAGATAGGATGATAAAGGATGCTCAAAAATATGCTGAACAAGACCGAAGAAATAGAGAATTAGTAGAGGCAAGAAATAGGTTAGACCATATTGTATACTTATCAGAAAAGGCTATAAGAGAATATCCAAATGTTGATCCTTCACTAAAAGCTGAACTAGAAAGAGAAGTTGAAGAGTCTAAGAAAGTGATGAATTCTGAAGATATATCTATAATTAATAGGCAGTATGATAAACTTCAAATGGTACTTTCTAGGTTTACTCAAACAGCTTATGCTGGTGCTACAGCAAGTACTTCCTCTCAGGGGCATAATACTTCTGAAGCTTCTGCACAAAACTACAAAATAGAAGATTAACAAAATACTATACATATAAAGAAAGAGTTTGGATTTGATTTTCAATGGGGGGGATTCTTTCCTCCCCATAAAATATTGACCCGGAAAATATCGAGAAAATAATGTTAATCGTAAAAACATTAACTGGAGCTGTTAGTAAATATATGCTACTTAAACTCTTTAGATCTACATTGTAACTTATACAGTCATAAATTATTACACTTGAATTGTTTTCAGGGGATAATAACTTTAGGTAAGCAAATTTATCTTCAAACTCGAATACTATTTTATGTTGTTCAGGTCTATTTTTTAGATATTCGCAAATATCGTTATATTTATGCGAGTGTTTTTTTCTAGTTGTGTTTATATACTCTGTTATAAAGGAAAATGTTAGTAGATATTTATCTATTGGTTCTGAGTTTTTAGTTAAATCTAGATATAATTCAGTTAGGTTTTGTATCTTTGTACCAATAAGGGTTAGGGTATAATTTTCGTATATTGATGTGAAGAAAGAAATTATTTTGGCAATATCTGATATATTATACATCAATGTTTCTTTATGTTTTGGCAAATTTAGAACTATTAATAATTTTTCGTGTTTTCTACTATTGTTTTGGTAATAGGTTTTTATTGATTTATTTAGTAGTTGTTTAAGCTTTAATTTATTACAGTTTGAGTTATATAAGGAAAAATCTATATTTGATAATTGGGTGGAGATGAGACTTTCTACTTTTGTTAGGTAATTTATAATTGTTATTATTTGCTGTATTTTTGAGTAGTTTATATTGTAATCAATTATGATTGTGCTAAGGTCAATTGCATTTAGAACAAGGTCTGTTGCAAAATTGTCTATTAATTCTCTAGTTATTGATTTTAGTTGCTCATTTTTTAAATTATTATGGATATTTATTATTTCTTTTTTCGACAGTGAGAAAATAGGTATGTAGAAATCAAAAATATTTACGAATCTATTTAGTTTTTGTATGTTGGATATGATATCATTTAATCTATTTTCTAAGGCTTTAAATATTTCAGGGTTATCTATATTGAATTTTTTTACATTTCTTATAAGAGTTTGAATAGGTATGTGGGATATTTTATTTGCTATTGCTTGATCGTTACTAATTAGATCAGGTAAGTATTCTTGTGGTTTCAATTTTGATAGCTTAGTATCCTGAATTATGGATGAGTAAGTAAGGCAAAGAATATTATCCTTAGGTTTAGGGTGTAGAATTTTTATTAGATCTTTTAATTTTATGTTTCTGTTTAGGACTTTATGTTTTTTTAGAGTGAGAGGGGAGTATTTCTCGAGAATTTTTTTTAATCTTTTTTTTACGAATGCTGGTATTTTTTTTATTGATGGTTTTTGTAAATTATGGATTTGATGTATATTTTGCCAGAATTCCAGAGTTTCTATTATTCTTCTTGGAGTATTTAAAACTTTTTCGTTTATGATGGAATTTAGTTTATTTCTTAGGAATTCTTTCTGTTTTTCAGTTAAATTTTCTTTTTGGTAAATATATATTAGGTAGGCTATTATTAAGCTTAAAATTGATTTTCTTCCGTAGTATAAGCAGATATTGAATATTTCGATCAATTCTTGAATAGAATTATGTAGTTCTTGATCTGAATTTGTATGAAGTTTTATTTTATCAATGAAATACTTGATATTAGTATGAATTGATCTATTGAAATTAATTGAAGTAATTAATTTTGCTATCTTATAGTAAATATTGACCTTATTTATTTGAATTTGTTTATAATTAGGCTGTATTTTAGTTTGGGTAAGTTTATAAAGATAATAGAAAACTGTGGAACATATTAATATAATCACAAATAAAGGTTTATACTGTGGTGGTAGGATAAGAAAGCTTACTAACACAATTATTAGTATAACTCTAGTTGTAAGTGGTTTTAGGATATTTGGGAAATACAACATATTTTAATCCCTCCTTACGTGTAGTAATTATGTGAATGTTTGAAAATTCTTAGATCTGATGAAATATTTATGACTTGGGAATCAGGTTGAGAAAATACGTAGGGGAATGGAGGAAGGATCAAATTGTTGAAGGTGCAATTCCTGACTTATGTAACCTTCAACTACATTCCTCCCTCCTAACTTATATTTTATAAATTTCAGTCAAAAATTCCTTGTAGTTGGAGGATTAAAAGTGCTTAATAACGAATTATAGATGTGTTAATCTTAAGCTGATATTTACAAGGAGTGGTAACATGATAATGAAAATCACAATCACTGTAAAGGACAAGGGTGGAAATATAGTCCATAAGGAGGATTTTTTCATAAAAGAAAAGTCTCAAATATTGCAAATCTCTGAAAAGGTATCAGACAAAATAGTAGAGCTAGAGGGTAGGTATCCTTATCCAGAATATGAAATAGAACAAAATCTATCCTGGGTGGACCAAGAAGTATAGTATTGTAATCATAATAGACTACAGGGAATATTTTGCGGGGGGTACAATATATAAAAGAGAGGTGATTATTAAAAATGATGGATAAATTGAATAAAATAAATATAAGTAATTTCATTAGAAATGTTGAAATTTCCAATAGGTATAGTATCAATAATGACTCCGAAAAGGATATCTTTACTCTTATAGATGATGGACTAATAATACGTGATCTTACTCCACAAGAAGAAGAAATTATAAAAGCAGAGATAGATAGATACAAGAATTATACTTTAGTAGATTTAAAAGAAATTGAGAAATCTCCGGAGGAAAGGAAAAAACTGTATGTTTTTCTGAATGCTGCACTCTACAATAATTTTTATGATATTTCCCAAATACTTATGAATAATAATCGGTCCAGATTTTCTCTAACTTTAGAGATTGATGATGATAATAAATTAAGTACAAGACTAAGTATAGCTGATGACATTAAATTTACAGCAAATGTTAAGTCTTTTAAGAGAGCTATAGAGAAAATGAAAAGAAAAAATATAAGTAGTTTTGGACAATTAACTGATATTGTTAGAGGGAGGATAGAATGTAAGAGTTTTGAACAGGTTTTAAAAATTGTCGATTTATTAAAACAACAACTTCCTCAACAAAATAAAGAAATAATAGAGATTGATAACATGATATTAAACCCAAGGGATAATTACATGGGAGCAGTACATTTGCTAATAAGAGACAAAGAAACTGGTGTAATATTTGAACTTCAATTATCTACCCAGAATATGTTGAATTTCTTCAATAGAAAGGTTAAGGTAGATTATGGAAAAAGGGAAGTAGTATCTGATAAAAATATTTTCATTGATGATGATCAATTTTGGAGTGATTATCATGATTTAGTGTATAAAGCTTTGAATAAGCTTAAAAATGACCCTAAGTATAGTCATTTATGGCCTGAATTTAGGGAAATTGAAAAAGAGTATTTAGAGATTCAAAGAGAAATATTTGAAGCAGAAAAGCAGGGGATTTTTGAACAAAGGAAAGATCAAATCGAGCAAAGACTAAAAAATCTCGATAATCTAATTAATCGAACTTTTTCAAAAATTGAAAAACAAGAAATAATAAAAAGCATAGAGGGATAGTTTAGTTATAATAATGTATAAAACAGCTTATCGAGGTTATGGCAGATCCATGATATTTTAGCTCTTTATTCGAGTTTTGAGTGTATTTCTACATTTAGAAGCGTATTAATTTGCTTAAGCTCAGATAACATTATGCTTTTTAAAAACTGATAGTATTTCTTGAATGAGTTCTTGTGATAGCCCATAATCCGGAAATATCTTGAAATATAAGGTAGTCTCTGATTAGATTTCATGCTAATTTAAATGTATACTCAATTGAATATCCAATTCTAACTAGTTACGTAAACTTTAACTGTTTGATATACGTGATTAGACTGTTTTCATCGTGGGCGTTACTGTGGCAACATTATGAAATAATAACAGGCCTGTTGTAGTTTCCATCTCTATCTAATTATATGAGTACATAAAAGTACTAGTGAATACCATTGCTATCATTATGAAAAAGATTAAGCTATTTTCATTTTTACCTTCTTTTTCACTAGATGAGTTGCAAATAATAACTTCTTTATGTATATATTATTGTGCATTGATATCCCTTGCAGTTTGAGTGTCTTCTTTATGGTCTAGAAGTAGATGTTTTTAGAAGTGATGTTAAAGGAAAAGTCAGATGTAGTGTGGTAGTTGTTCTATTCGATTTGTTTTCTAGAAAAAGTACTTAGTCTAACGATTTTCTGACAAAGTGTGCTTTATCAACATATATAGTAAATTGCTGATCTAATTTCTGCTGGATTCTTTTTGTTTCATTACCTAAGCTCTTTCCAGTCTTTAATTCTTAGTCCTTGTGAAGCGATTTCATATGATACTTCTATTCCTCTTATTTCAACTGTTTTTCTTAGACCAACTATTGTTTGACCTGTTAATGCTGTAACATTTTCTTTCAGACTACTGTTAGATGTATCAAATACTAGTCTGTATACTATTGATGATCCTCTGGTTCTATTTAGCTGTGTTGTTTGCCAGCTACCTTGATTTATCCTATACATTACTTTAGTACTATTTGCGGGGAAGAAATCTACCTCTATTGAGAGTGGATTAACTTTTGTATATGAATTGTTTAAAAGATTAGATGGTATATTTATGGTACAATATAAGGGAGTATTATTTAATATTCTATTTGCAACCATTACTGATGTTGGTATTTGGTTAAAGGCCCCACTAATTCTTAAAATGATTTTCTTTACATAAAAAGAAGAATTATTGAAATTAAATGACTCGGTGGAGTTACCAGTTTTTGCTATTAAATCTTTACTTTCTATTATAAAATTATCAGCGTTAATGTACATTTGGCTCATTTGTAGAAAAGAAAATAAAACTCGTCTAGTGTTACTATCTGTTACGATAAAATCTACTGAATTTGGTCCACTAAAATTTACCATTGCAGCATTGACAAAATCTGCGTTTGTACTTTCAGTTACTCCACCATACTGTCCTAGGAAATAGTTTCTATATTTACCGTTTGTTGGATTTCTAATCATAAGAAATACTCTGCCATTTACTTTTGTAATAACTGCATTATTTTTATCAGTATGTTTTATTGACAAATCAAAAGGAATTTCTTGGTTTCCAGCTATTTTGAAATGAGTAGGATTAAGAGATACTGTGCTATCTGTTACAATAAATATATCTAATTCATTATCTCTATTAAAATCTGCTAGTACTATACTGTTTGCTGCCCCTGTATATTCTGGAAACGGAGGAGCATTACCTTCAGCGTTTTTTGTGTATTTGGACCTCTATATTCGCTGGTTTCTACTGCATTGCTTCTTATTACTATTTTTTTAGTTTTATTATTATTATTTGTAAGTTCAAAGTCGTACAATATAATATCTGGAGAACTTTGGATGTTAGGATTGTTTCCTCCAAAGTATATCTTACCTTGATTATCTTTTTTACCGTAATAAATATATAATCGAGAATTATTAGTAGTTCCAACTAATATATCTACTATACCATCTTTATTTATGTCTCCTGCGCTTATTACTTGTGCGCCTTGATCACTTATTGATAATCCTGTTGTTACTACTTTGACTGGATTACCAAAAGATATTGTATTGCTAGATGATTGATTTGGTATTACATATACTGCACCGTCTGTTGATGCTATTATTATATCTTGTTTACCATCGTTGTTATAATCGAATCTTTCTATTATATATTTTTGAAGATTGTTATCATATTTTTGGTATGTTGAAACTATTGAATGTGCAGTCCACTTAATATCTAATTTTATCTCATCTGGATTATTATTCTGATTCCGTGATGAATACCATGAATCTGTATTTATCACGATCTTAGAAAAAGTTTCATTATTACCTTGTACAAAAATTGCTGCTTCTATTATTCCTCGTGATATAGTATTGTTATTTGCTCTGATTACAAACAAATCAGCTCTACCATCATTATTGAAGTCTCCTATTACTGATGATACTGCCATCCTGTTTAGGTTACTTGAGTATTTTTGTTCTGCTATAAGATTATCACCATCTTTATATATCTTGTATATATCTCCTCTAGGTGTTATTCCCCTGGCTACTGATCCTGATAAGTTGGGATCCCAGCATATATTTGCAATATAATTTCCTCCGAGATTTAATTCCAGTTCTTGAAAACCTATGTCATTTATAATTCTTGCAAAGGTTAGAATATAGTTGTTATTAGAATCTCTATTTATTTCCCAAGCATTAGTCAAAACATTATTATTAATCCTCGCTTCTGCTACTCTTAATAGACTGTTGTTAGAAAGATTGAAAGGATACGTTGTGTTTTGATTATTAGCTGATGGTAGGTTAATTGTAGCAAATCTAAGGTTATTAACTCCTAAGAATCGCATGTAACTATTCATAATTTGTGGAGGTATTTGATTAGCAAAATTATTGTATGAAACTTCATCTGCTAAAAAGCTTATTGCATTTTGGGAAACAGATATACCACTCCATACTATGGAAATGTATAAACCAAATAACAATAATGAAACTATAACCCATCTAATCAATTTTTTGTTCACCCCACATATATGTATATAACAAAAAACTATTTTGTCAAGTACACTTAATGTTAACTTTTTGTAAAAAAAATAACTTAATTTTAACAATTTAAAGATGGGTTGAAATTCTTTATATAATCAATTTACTTAGGATTAAGCAATAAATACTTTACTCTTGATTTTCTTCTCATATTGTAACCAATGTGGAATATAGATATGGAAGTTTTTTATTAGATTAGTAACAAATATTTGTGATTAAAAAGGCCTAGTATTAATTCCATTATTCCAGTTATGTTCTAAAAATAACCCTTTGGAAAGTTATTTTTTGATTCAAAAGTACATAAGAAAACATACAATAGAAAGTTTCGATACTGACTTTTATGAATATAACAGTAGAATTGACAAATAATAGTGCTATCCTGGAATTAAGTTAGGGTTAACTTCAAAAAATAGTAGAGTATACTATTATCAAGTATGAGGTTGTTATACTCAAAGAGCTGTTTATGGATTTCTATTACTCAAAAATTTCTTGATAGGACAACTAAAAGATAATGGATTTAATTCTGTTATTTATTTTTTTTGAAAAGGATTTTTTGAATTGATGTATGAAATACTAATGAAACCATTTTTGTTAACTTCGCTTAGTGTCAAGTATTTATGGTAAGGAGGTGGTGGAAAAATGATACAAGGATATGATTATGGAAAAGTACAAACTGCCCCATACA
Organism: bacterium; assembly: GCA_039630415.1. Classification (GTDB taxonomy): domain Bacteria; phylum DRYD01; class DRYD01; order DRYD01; family DRYD01; genus DRYD01. The sequence goes on from JBCNVB010000026.1 coordinate 77,983, forward strand.
CAATAGAAGATTTGGAACTTCTTAAGAAAACTCTTTTATTCACTGAGGAAGATATCAAGTATCTCAAACTAGCAGGAGAAGTACTAAAAGATCAAATAGATGATATACTAAATCTTTGGTATAGCTATGTTGGTTCAAACCCACATCTATTATATTACTTTACTGATAAGAATACCGGAGAACCGATAGGAGAATACTTAGAAAAAGTTAGAAAAAGATTTGGACAATGGATAATAGATTTAACAAATGCAGAATACGACCAAAACTGGCTTAACTATCAATATGAAATATCTATAAGACATCACAAAAAAAAGAAAAATCAAACAGACAATGTTAACTCAGTAGAACATGTACCTTTAAGATATATGATAGCTTTCATATTTCCAATAACATTTACTATAAAACCATTCCTCGCAAAGAAATCACATACTAGTGAGGAAGTGGAAAAAATGTATAATGCTTGGTTTAAAGCGGTAGTTCTATCTGTTGTACTGTGGAGCTACCCATACGCTAATAAAGATGAATGGTAAAATAAAATAAAAAAGTGTTACCCCCACCTTATTAAGGTGGGGGTAGATAATCATTATTACTTGATTTCTTGAATTTGGAATTGTTTCACAGATTTTGCAGGTGGATCAACTATTATTCCAACAGTAAAAATTTTCTCGTAGTGTAGGTATTTGTTGAAATGCCGTTTAGATAGGATTTGCTCAATGGGTTGTCTTTTGTCAACTTTGAATTCAAAAATATAAGCTGTATTTCGATGCAAAACTGTCAAATCTATGCTGCCAGTGAAAGAGGTATCTTCTGCAATGACATTAAATCCGGTAGCCACCAAGAAAACATAAAATACTGTACAGTAAAAAGCTTCATATTGACTTGTGTGAGTGTACCATTGAAAAGGTACTTGAGCAAACAGTGTATTGAGAAACGTTGGAAGTTGATCGATTTGTGAGTTATGGAAAATTATCTTAAGATTTTTGACTAATGTATGTGAATCGTGATAAAAGAAGTTGGCGATGAGAGTATTAAGGGCTATTTTTACTTCCTTGTTTGGATAGGATAGCTCGAACTCTGTTATGTCGTCGAATTTTATGACTTGTTTGATAGTTAAGTATCCAGATTGAAAAAGCAAGGCCTCAGGAAGAATAGTTTCAATATCAAACAAAGAAAGTAGTTGTTCAGTTGAATAAGTTTTTTCTAGTTTTGGTACGTAGAACTGTTTTTGTTGAAGTACTTTAATTAAGAAAGAAGGGGTACCTGTTTCGAACCAGTAGTTTCTAAAGTCTCTTTTTTGAAGATAGAGTAATACATCAAAGGGATTATATACGTTCTCACCAAGCCAATTATACCCATTG
>JBCNVB010000027.1:0-6024 GCA_039630415.1 bacterium
AGAGTCGTTTCCGATATAGGTTTCCCATTGAAAGAATTATTTATATGGGGTGATGATGTTGAATATACTTATAGAGCAAAAAAAAATGGGTACGAGATATACCTACTCTATAGTGCTCAGATCATCCACAAGGACAGTGGTTACGGATTTAAAAAAAACAAAATAGATGATAAAAATGCATGGAAGTTGTATTATTCATACAGGAACAAGGTATATGTCTGTGGTATCTATAAAGACTACGTATCAGCACTTTATTGGCTAATGAAAGGCTTGTTCTCATTTTTTAAGAGCAAAAACACTAAGGTATATGCATATAAGCTCAAAGGTGGAATAGATGGATTAAAAATGCTGGTACGTAAGTGGCTAAATAACCCAAGTAGGCAAACATCTCACTACAAATAGACTAAAGAGTATTCCATCCTTGATAACATAAAGAAATTTATGCGTCCCACTTATTGAGCAGATTCTAAACCGCCAGTTAAAAGCCAAGCTGGTCGGTGATGAACAGCAATAGAAATCCCAAGGCACTATATAAAGGAATCTTTTGGAATAACGACCTTACGAATTCTTAGGGAGGAATCCGAGGAAAGTATTCATAAAATTTTTTCGAAAGTCAACCAATATACAAGGTGAAAAAATTATACTAAGCCTTCCCCATTTGATGACACTTGCCTCGTATTCCTTTATCTATTGCTCAAACCACTTAATTTTTGTACCTTCTAAACTAATAAGCAGCTTTCAAAAGAAACTTTTTTGTACTGTCTTGATTCCTCCCTTTTAGTGTTAAAATATGTTGTAAATATTTATAAATATTAGCATAGAAGAAGAGATGGACAATGTAATTTTTGCTGTAATAGTATTTAATTGCTTGACCCTATGCTATATTGTATTTAAGTTTTCAATTAGGGAAAACCTTTTCTCTCCCTTAAACATCCTTGTGTTGTTTCAATCAATTGCATTGTTTCCTCTGCTATTATATTCTTTTAATGGTTACATAGATGAGAAATATGTTGCTCATCATCTAATTGAATATACAAGAAGTATAGATAAAGAATCACTGTTGTTAACTGTCTCAGGATATCTTATATTCAATTTTAGCTTTATAAATTTTATGAGGTTTCTCAATTATAGGCCAATTATTTTTTCACTAAAAAAAATCGGATATTTGGATGTAAAAGGTTTTGATCTATTCATTTTACTGATATCTTTAGTCGTAATTTATTCCTACCTAACACACATTATTATATCCTTTAGAATCTTTGAATTTTTTCATGCTGGAACTACATATGAAATAAGGTTTGAAGTAACACGGGGACCAGATGCTATCATATTTAAAATCATAGAAATTTTTGTTCCGGTCGTTCTTGCCGTCACGTACATGAACATCAAAAGCATGAGAATGAAAAAAAACTACTCTGAAAGACTCATCAACTTGTTTTTATTTGTATCTTCCTCTGTTGTTTTATTTATCGCTGCCATTCTTTTTGGAATACGTGGACTAGGTTTTTTTTCATTATTATTTATAGTCTTTATACTATATGGTTCAAATCTTAGTTTGGCTCGCCTTCTGAAATCTTTTATAAATCTGAAAATTGGTCTTCACTTTGCTTATGCACTATTCTTATTTGGGATTGGTTTAGTGTACTTTTATTTCTATAGTATAACTAGAGGGATAGAAGGAGATTTAGCTAAGTTGATACTAACAAGAGCCGATTTTATTCTGGCTTCATACGTAGCAATTACTCAAGATATCATTGATATAAATCTGCAAAAGATAATCTACCCTTTTACAGTTTATATACCTCGCGATTTCCTTGAAAATAAGCAATACCCGGCTGTTGTAGATATTACCTGGATGATATTTGGTCCTAATGATAGATTTGGTGCTGAATTCGGAATAGTGGCAGAATCTTTTTATGTGTTACCATTTGCATGGTTAATTTTTTCAGCTTTTCTCTTGGCTCTGGTAATGAAGTATGTTAGCTTTGTCTCAAGTAAAACATTAATAAACATATATGACCTATTCATAGTTAAAACAACTTACTACTATGTTGGTATACAAGCCTTCGGTGCCATATCACAGGCCACAGGGGACCTAATTTTTATGTTGCCTATTTTAGCTTTTTTATCTAGTCTGAGAAATAGGAGGATTTAAATTACTATGATGACAGAAAGACTCTTGTATATTTCTTCACAATGTCCCTATCCAGCTACAGATGGAGGAAAAATAAGCCTATATTACTCAGTTACAAACTTATCTAAGTATTTTAGAATATATCTCTTTTTTCCAGCTAAAAAAGGGAAAGCCGAGGAAGCAAAAGAACATTTTAGAAGTTTGGGCATAAATGTTTATCACATAGATAAACAAACAATAGGTAAATGGATAGACTTAAAATTCTTGCTCTTGAATATAGGAGATCCTCTTCCATTTAAATGGAGAAAGTATTATTCTAAAGAAGCTCTGTTGTACATCAATAAACTAGTCTTTGATCACAACATTAGACTCATCTTTGTTAACTTCCCCCATATGATGAGCTATGCAGCGGGAATAAAAAGAATAAAACCCGATGCTATTGTGTTCTTTAGAGAACACAATATTGAGTATACTCTGGTAGAACAATTTGGAAAGCTTACCAGAAATCCTATAATGAAGAAAATAGCCGAATGGCAATTAAAAAAATCAAAAGCAAAAGAAGTAGATTACTGGAGGATAGCCAATAGAATATTCTATATGTCCGACTATGATTATAAAATTGCCACCTCGCTAGCTCCGGAGATCAAAGACAAATCCAAAGTGCTTTATGAGGGTTTTAACATGAAATTTAGTAATGTTGAAAGTGTTAATAACTCAGATTTTATATACACTGCTAACCTAAGGATTATCCAAAATGATTTAAGTTTTAATTGGTTTATTGAAAAAATCTGGCTTCCAAACTTGAGGTTTTTTAAAAAGTTAAATGTGCATATAAACATAACTGGAAATGACACGGAATTTGTTAAAAGCAAGCTAAGACGTCTTGGTAGTTTAGAGACTCTAAACATCAGAAATATTGGCTTTGTCCAAGATATAGATAAAGAAATAAGAAAATACAAATATGTTTTATCACCCACTGTTATTGGAAGTGGAATTAGACTGAAAGTTTTAAATGGAATGGCCTGTGGAAAACCAGTTTTTGCTACTCCCTTAGATCTAAAAACTTCTAATGTTTTCACAGATATGGAAAATATCGTATGTTTTGAGGATGCAAAATCGTTTGTTGACAAATTTCAGCTCTTAGAAACAGAGCCTACTATATATCGTAATATTTGTCAAAATGCCTTAAACACTATTAGAAAATACTTTAGTTGGGAAAAGTATGCAGAAACTATACATAATGAATTTACAAGTTTGCTAAGAGTCTGAAAAGAGTTGAAAAGTAAATATTTTAAATATTAGAAAGCTATTTTCTCCTAATAAGGGAGGGATAGAGATCCTCAGCACTGAGTTATTAAATCTTACTATACAAGCAAATATTAGACGAAGCAGGCGTCTATGTCCTCTATTCGCCAATTTTGACGCATGTGGATTAAAGGAATATCATCAAGGCTTGTGGTATGTCTTTTAGTTTTTGTGGCAAGATGGTCAAAGTAGAAGTTTTCTTTGATGCACCTGTTGTAGATGCTTCCGAATTTGATAACTCAATAACCATACTCACTTCATCGGAGAGCACCTTTATGAAAATTTCCACAACACTTGAAAAATGTATAAATGATATTAGTTCTAGCGCTTTAAAAATACTTGAAACTAACTCGCAACACAAACATAGGATTTAAGCTTAATCAATGAAAAAACCAAAAATTTCTGTAATAATGTCATGTTATGATGAGAATAAAAATTTATTAAAATCATCTGTAGAATCAATTATCACTCAGACATTTGAGGACTTTGAACTTCTGATAGCATTAGACAAACCCGACAATATAGAAGCTCTAGAAATTCTGAAGTATTATGCAAAATTAGATAGTAGAATTAAGCTATTTGTTAATGAGTATAACTATGGAAGATCAAAATCGCGGAATATGCTTGTGGCTAAGTCTATCGGAAAGTATATAGCTATTATGGATGCAGATGATATCTCTCTTCCCAATAGATTGTCTGAAGAAATTGAAGCTTTAGAAAAAAAAGATGTTGATGTTATAGGAAGCTGGATAGCTGAATTCAATGATGATTTTGGAAAGAGTATAATTTCCTACAGAAAAGTTCCTGAGTATCATGAAGATATAGTCAAATATGCTAAATTTAGAAGTCCAGTAAATCATCCAACAGCTCTCTTTAAAAAGGACTTGTTTTTGCATGTCGGAGGATATGATGAATCCCTGTACCATGGTGAAGATTATCATTTATTTGTTAAAATGATAACACAGGATGCAAAATTCTATAATATACAAGATGTACTATTATTATTTAGATTTAATAATTTTCATAAAAGGAAAGGTTTATATGTGTTTAAACAAGACTATTTACTGATGAAAAAAATATATCAATTAAAATTTTTAAACAAGATCGAATTCTTAGTCAGTTTAGCTATAAGGTTGAATTACAGGTTACTTCCTGATAATTTGTTTAAAAAAGCCTTCTATTTACAGAGAAGACTTTGAACGCGTTTGTTTGGTCGGTATTGGTCAAAAACTCTATAAATTTATCGTATGACTACCTCGTGCAACTTAAGGGGGTATAAAGACGATTCCGGTTACTGGAAAACCTGATTTTATCGGTAGCATAGCAATATACATAAGTTTCTGAATTCCGTTAGTTATGACAACTTAATTCTCATAGATTCACCGGAGAAATGGGCAAAATTATCATAGTAATAAAGTTTATAGATTTTATCGATATTTTATTGATTATACTAAAGGAGCTAATTTTATAGAGAAAATATAGAAAAATATACTGATAGCATAGAGATTATATTTAATATAGGAGCAAGTACCGACATGCTTCTTATCTGATTTGATGCTAAAAAGATGATGAATGATAACTTCAAACATTCAAAATTATGTTTTAGTATAGCTGACAAGTTTTCAATATACCATTTGTCTATCTTTCAAATAGCAGTTGCTTTAAGGTCGCCTATGAATGTGAAAATCCTCATAATGAATACGCATTCTCTATATACATCCCCCGACCTTGCCTTCGATTTTGATTATTATGTGAAATATGAATTAAAGAGCGGGTTGAAAAACAAAGTTGGTGGATTCAGAGTATCCAATGTTTTTTGGAGAGGAACTTTTCTCACTAGGTTCTTTAGTTTTATTCTAGAAAAGGGTTATGTAGATTTGTTTGACATAGTTATCGGAAGAGACTTTATATCAGTTTATGATGTATTTGAAGTCTTACACTGAGGTATAGAAAGTTATGGAAGTAAGTAATGGTAATCTATAACCTCGGATCAGACAATCTAATATCACATGGAGAGGTAGCTCTTTTAGTAGTAGAAACAAAGTTATAGTAAACCCTCTGAGGATAAAAAGGAGATTATAAACGAGCTTCAATTCAACATACTTCTATATTACACTGGAACAAGCAGACTATCTTCAAAGATAATTGAAGCTCAGGTGCAGAGTGTAAAATCAAAAAAAGAGAAGTTCGTAGAAGCTATGCATAAACTTAAAAAACAAGCTTTTTTAATGAAAGAAGCAATACTTAAAGGAAAGCTTAATGATGTTGGCGAGATACTTGATCTCGGATGGCAATACAAAAGGCAAATGGCGGAAGGGATAACAAATCCCGTAATAGAGGAGATTTACGAGACAGCTAAAAAGGCTGGAGCTACAGGTGGGAAAATATCTGGAGCAGGTGGAGGAGGATTTATGATGTTATATTGTCCGTACAACACGAGATATAAAGTTATAGATGCTCTACAGAAATTTGGAGGTGAGTTCAGAAGATTTCAGTTTACAAAGTATGGGGTAGAAACTTGGAAGATATAAATGGTCAGACAAGGGCTTATACTTGCAGGAGGATTTGGAACAAGGCTAAGAAGC
>JBCNVB010000028.1:0-29628 GCA_039630415.1 bacterium
ATTTTATGTTTTTCTAGTAGCAACTGGACTTAATGTTATTGCCGAAGATACCTCCTCTACTGGTAATATCGATCTAACTGTTTTACATCAAAACACTGCTTACATATTTGAATTCAAAGTTGACAAAGGACAACCGATTGAACAGATATTAGCTAAGCAGTATTTTAACAAATACTTACATTATGAGCAAATCTTTGCGATCGGAATAGTTGTTGATTCTTCTTCTAAGTCTGTAAAACATTTCCAGGTTAGAAAAATCAAATAGTTCGGAAAACTTAGTTAGTCAGGGAATCTCTGCCTGAAGGAACAAAAATAATCCGTGCATAATTTATCCCTATGACCAAAAAGTTACCCATTGGTATCAGCTCCTTTGAAAAAATCAGATCGGATAACTACTACTATGTTGACAAAACTCATTTTATTAGAAAGCTTGTAGACCAGGGTAGTTATTATTTCTTATCTCGCCCTCGTAGGTTCGGTAAATCCCTCTTCTTAGATACCATCAAATGCGCGTTTGAAGGAAAAAAAGAACTCTTCCAAGGACTATTCTTAGAACAAAATTGGGACTGGGAAGATAACTATCCCACTATACGTTTCTCCTTTGACACCACCTTCAAAAATACAGATCAACTGGAAGACTTTATCAAATCACTCCAACAATACTGGGCTGATTACTATAACATTAAAATTACCTCTAACAACTTAGGTTTTCGTAACTTTGAACTCGTCGAAAACATATACAAAAAAACAAATAAACAGATAGTTCTACTAGTCGATGAATATGACAAACCTATACTTGATAACATAGAAAATCCTCCATTAGCTTCCCAAATTAGAGAAATTCTGAAAGGATTCTATCAAATTATCAAACCGCTTGACAAGTACTTAAAATTCGTTTTTATTACGGGTATTTCTAAATTCGCAAAAGTTTCTCTTTTTAGCGGACTCAATCAACTCAGAGATATTTCCCTTTCCAAAGATTATACGAGTATCTGCGGTTATACACATCAGGAACTTGAATCCACTTTTACAGATCTTATAAATTCCCACGAAGAATTGCAAAAAATACAAGAATGGTATAACGGCTATTCATGGAATAGTGATACATTATACAATCCATACGATGTTCTTTTGTATTTGCAAGAGCGTCAGTTTTTACCCTACTGGTTTGAAACTGGTACACCCTCCTTCCTTATCAAAATCCTACAACAAAAACAATTCTACATCCCCAGGCTTGAAAAAACTTATTCAACTGAACAATTACTCTCTCTTTTTGATATCGAAACCATCTTACCAGAAGCTTTACTTTTCCAATCAGGTTATCTGACCATTAAGCAAGCAATAAAATCTGATGATATAACAGAGTTTGAATTGTCTTATCCAAACAAGGAAGTAAAAATAGCCCTTAATACTCTCATCGCACACCACTTTTACTCAGACTCACACATGCTAGTAAAAAATCTCAAGATGATATTTTACAACTCACAACTTGATCAACTACTCGTATTTCTCAATACTTTATTTGCTCAAATACCTTTTCAATGGTATACTCAAACTTATCAGTATGAAGCCTTTTATTGTACTGTATTTTACGTCTTTCTAGTAGCTACTGGACTTAATGTGATCGCCGAAGATATCTCCTCTACAGGTAGCATTGATCTGACTGTTCTTCATCAAAATACCGTATATATTTTCGAATTCAAAGTTGACAAAGGACAACCGATTGAACAAATCTTAACTAAGCATTATTTTAACAAATACCTACACTATGAGAAAATTTTTGCAATTGGAATAGTGGTTGACTCTTCCTCCAAGTCCATAAAACATTTCCAAGTTCAAAAAATTAAGTAATATGATTTTTTTGAAGGAATCAAAATAACGTAAACCTAATTTATCTTTGTGAATAAAAAGCTTCCTATTGGTATCAGCTCTTTTGAAGAAATTAGAACCGGTAACTACTACTACATTGATAAAACTTACTTTGTCAAAAAACTTATAGATCAGGGAAAATATTATTTCCTTTCTCGTCCCCGCAGATTTGGTAAATCCCTATTTTTGGACACTATCAAATGTGCTTTTGAAGGGAAAAAAGAACTATTCCAAGGATTATTTTTAGAACGAAATTGGGACTGGAAAAATAGCTATCCTACTATACGTTTTTCTTTCGACACTACTTTCAAAAATACCAATGATCTGGAAGATTTCATCAAATCACTTCAACAATATTGGGCCAACTACTACAATATTCAAATAAATTCCAACAATGTCGCATTTCGTAACCTATTACTCGTTGAAAACGTATACAAAAAAACTAATAAACAACTTGTCGTCCTAGTAGATGAATATGACAAACCCATTTTAGACCACATTGAAAATCCCCAAATCGCGGCTGAAATTAGAGAAACTCTAAAAGGATTCTACCAGACAATTAAACCCCTTGATAAATATCTCAAATTTGTTTTCATAACAGGCATATCAAAATTTGCAAAGGTATCTTTATTTAGTGGACTTAATCAGCTGAATGATATATCTCTGGATAAAGAATATTCTGCCGTATGCGGATATACTGAAGAAGAATTAATAAGTATATTTGGCAATTTGATTGAAGAGGGAGAGTTAGAATTAGTAAGACAATGGTATAATGGATATAACTGGCTGGGTGAAAATGTATATAACCCTTTTGATGTGTTACTTTATTTACAAAAAAGAGATTTCAGAAGTTATTGGTTTGAAACAGGAACTCCAGCTTTCTTGATAAAAATTCTTCAGCAAAAACAGTTCTATATACCGCAACTAGAAAAAATAATATCATCTGAGGATTTAATGAATGCTTTTGATATAGAGTATATAGAACCAGAAGCATTACTTTTCCAAACAGGTTATCTTACTATAAAAGATTCGTTTACCAAAAATCAGCAAACATTTTTTACGTTATCGTATCCAAACTATGAAGTTAAGGTGTCTTTAAATTCCAAAATAGCCTCTCTTTTTACCAAATCTGCTTCTGTAAAACAAAGGCTTGTCCTGCAACTTATTGATATCTTTGATAACTCTAACATGGAACTTTTACCTGCTTTCTTGAACAATTTATTTGCTCAAATTCCTTTTCAATGGTATACCCAAACTTACCAGTATGAAGCTTTTTACTGTACTGTGTTTTATATTTTTCTAGTAGTAACCGGACTTAATGTTATTGCTGAAGATACTTCTTCCACGGGTAATATCGATCTTACTGTCTTACATCAAAACACAGCATACATATTCGAATTCAAAGTGGACAAAGGACAACCTATCGAGCAAATTCAATCCAAGCAGTACTTCAACAAATACTTACACTATGACAAAGTCTTTGCCATTGGAATAGTTGTTGACTCCTCATCCAAAACTGTTAAATCTTTTCAAATTAAGAAAATAAAGTAAAGACCAGGCTTTTTATCCAATGAAAAGGAAGACGGCGAAAAATAATTAATTTGTATAAATATGAGTAAAAATTTATGGTTAGCATTGCTAATAATTCTCATAACCTTTGCAATCTCATTAATGAATACTAAAGCCTCAACAGAGCAAACCTTATACTCACCCGAACAACAAATACAACAAAATGAAATACAAAATCAAACATATGACACACAACAACAAATCTATGAAATAGAAATCGACAAAATAATAATAAAAGGTAACAAGAATATTCCAACAAGTTCTATCCTAGAAGCCAGTCAATTAACAGAGAATTCAAAGGTTACAATGGAGCAAATATCCGATGCCGTAAACAGAATCTATGAAACAGGCTATTTTTCAGATATCGAAATAAACTTCGAAAAAAGTGAAAAAAATAAACTCAATTTAGTAATATACGTTCTAGAAAACCCAATAGTAAAAACAATTCGCTTCTCAGGAAATAAAATCCTATCAGATCTAGATCTAATAGAACTAATAAACTCACGTCCAGGTAAAATACTCAACTACAACGTAATAAGAGAAGACATTATAATCATAAATGAAGAATACAACAAAATGGGTTATATAGGAGTAAAAAACCACGTTAAAGATATTGAAATCTCACCGGACGGCATACTAACATTCCATATACAAGAAGCATTCTACCCAAAGGAGGTACAAATTTTAGGCAACAAAACTATAGCAACAGATAAACTTCGAAAACTAGTACAAATAAAACCTAACCAACCCCTAAAAAAACAAGACCTGGAAAACACACTCAACAAAATATATGAATATTACCAAGAAGAAGGATATATGCTAGCAGACATAAGATCAGAAATAGCAGAATTAGTCAAAATAGAAATCTACGAAGCAATTCTAGAAGATATTGAAGTACAAGGAAATACTAAAACAAAAAAATATGTTATAGAAAAAATTCTGGAAGTTCCCAAAGGTAGAATAATAAAAGTTAATAAGCTCAGAAGAGGAATAAGAAAATTGCAACTAGGAGGACTATTTAAAAACGTAGAAACCGACTTCAGAGGAGGAAGTGAACCAGGAAAAGTAATTCTAATCGTCAAAGTAGAAGAACAACAAACAGGACAAGTAGTTTTAGGAGTAGGTTTTGGAGGTCTACCAGGAAGCAATAGAGGTGGACTAGCAGGTAGCTTCTCCGTATCCGAAATAAACTACAAAGGTAGAGGACAACAAATATTTACCAACTGGGAAAGAGGTGCTCTGATAAACAACATATCCCTCTCCTTTTCAGATCCATACTCCCTACCTAAAGACTACTTCTACGGCTTTAACATTCAATCAACAGAACTATTCCAACAAAGAGCTATTGTTAAAACTGACCCACTAACAATCGCCTTGTACAAAGATTACAGAACAAATTACGGCTTCTTCTTTGGAAGAAGATTAATAGAAAAAGATATGTCGTATAATATAAACCTATCATTTTTGTCTTTCAAAACCTCACCAACACCAACAGAAGAATTTCCAGAAGTACTCCAACCAACCAAAGGAAACTATATATTAATAGGATCTAATTTAGTCAAAGATGTAAGAGACGATGAATTCTATCCATCAAAAGGAACTTTTTACTCAATCTCCATCGATCACTCAATAAGAAGTACAGGAAATTTAAAAAACTTCTCAAGAATATCAGGTGAATATAGGAAATACTTCAATTTTAAAAAAGAAAGAGTACTAGCATTCAGAATATTCTTAGGCTTAGCTACCTCTTCCACACCTTTCGTGTATCAATATACTCTGGGTGGGTCAGATACACTCAGAGGTTATGATTTTAACAGATTCATAGGAACAACAGCATTTATGGTAAACGTAGAATATAGATTTCCAATAAATCCAAAACTTGAGAATTTTTATGGTGCAGCATTCATAGATTGGGGGGGAGCATTTAGTCCCTCACAAAAAATTAATCTTTCAAAAACCGGCCTTAGTTACGGCGTAGGAATTCGATTTATCCTACCACAATTCGGATCAATAAGACTCGATTACGCAATCTCCAACGAAAAATCCAAAGTGGCAGTCGGAATAGGACAAATGTTCTAAAATGCAAATCAAAATCTTAAGGCTACAAACACCCACCCAACATTTTGATAAATCATTAATTTCTTTCTTCATACTTGAAGGATCAAAAAATCTTCAAATTGTTCAAATCCAAGATGATCAACTAGTATTCCAAATAGAACTGCTAAACAAAGATTCTCAACCTATCCTAGAAAAATTCAAAAAAATCTTCCCGAATAAACAAATTAGCGTAATTCTAGAAAAGTACATTTCAGTAGAGGAATGGAAAAGAATAAGATTGTCACAGATAAGTGTTGGAAAGCATAATTTTAAACCATTTTTTGCAAAATCACCGGATGATCCGCTCGAAACAATATACCTAGACACCTTGGTAGGAGCATTCGGTATAGATAACCATCCAACCACACTAATATGCCTTGAACTTATTGACCAACTGGAAAAAACAATACATGAAGCTAATTATATTACGGCAGTAGACTTTGGAACAGGTAATGGGATTCTATCGTTAGCACTTTCTCGATCAATAAAGTGTATCATCGCTATAGAAATAATCTATACCTATTGTCTCGAATGTTTACATAACACTAAAATAAATAATATTCACAACATAACCGTAATTAATTCAGATACTCCAAAAATAGTGAGAAAAACTGATGTTTTGGTAGCTAACATACCTTTGTCAGTATATCAACAAGTACCTGTTCTAGAAATCAAATTCAAACAAGCAATCATATCAGGTGTAAACTTACAAAATTACACACAATTACTAGCTTTGTTTGAAAATAATAGTATCGAAGTTGAAAAAGAGATAGAAAAAGAAGGATGGAAAGGATTTTTAGTTAGGAAGAAAAAAGTATAATAAGTAGGCGATACCTTAATGTGAGTCTATTAAGGGGCTGTAGCTCAGTGGGAGAGCGTCTGCTTGGCGTGCAGAAGGTCGGGGGTTCAAGTCCCCTCAGCTCCATTTCTCACTAACACCCACACTAAGGAGGATTACCACAAACATGTTTTTTCACAAAAAACAAAAAGAAACATCTAAAATGAATGAAAAAGAATTCTGGAAATTTAGAGGCAAAAACTGTCCTTTTGCCAAAAAAGTCAAAAAAGTTAAAGATAACAAAGTCCAAGAGGTATTCATGTGCTACGCATACATAGAAAAATTCGAACTAGATCCCCAATTCGAAACCTGTAAAAAATGCACAGTACCAGAGATAATAATATCCAATCCAACAGCTTGCAAAAACCTCTCACCAATGGATATGAAAGGTAAAAACGGTTCTACAAGATATTATTGCTTGGTTCTTAAAATAAAGGATCTAGAGGTAAAAAGATGTCTTCCACAATTTTGCAACCACTATGCCCTAAGACCTAAAGATCAATCTTTCCAATCCTAAAGAGATCCAAATTTTTATACCAATTCCTTAAAAACGTTTTTTATCTGAGCTGTCACATTGGCTTCAAACGCATGTATAGGCTGGCTTAACTCATACTTTACATAAAACCTATCTACCATCATAGTAAAAACTTCTCTAAACTTAGACTCCAATACCTCCTCATCCAAACCCTTATAAACACCAACCTTATTAAGAAATTCCAAAATAACACTAACATATAATTTCAAACTCTCTTCAGAAAGCCTTATGAAATCAACTACGTCAGAAAAATACTCAAAGTACATTATATGAGGCAATAGAAAATTATTAATCTTTTTATTCAAAACCAACCCTTTTAAATACTTAAATGACTCAACGTATAAAGTATAGCTTGTTAAAAATTCAGGTAAAACGAAGTTGAACTTGTAATTTGGTACACCCATGCTCTCGGACATTACCAAACAGTTATAACTAGCTATATAGTAAGAGATAGTATCCTTAGTATGTCCAGGAGTATTTATGGCTTCAACACCCTCTATCAACAAACTCCTCTGCCCTTCAGAAAAACTTATAGGCACACTTAATTCAAAACAACTAAAACCAACTTCTGGGATATTGTGAAACTTTAATACCTCCTGAGAATCTAACAAATCAAACTCTGATATAGTTTTCAATGCATTCTGGGAATTTAAAACTTTATTTATCCTTTCACTACCATATATGACAGTATCGTTAAAGAAAGATAAGATAACCCCAACCCCACCTAGATGGTCATAGTGAGAGTGAGTCAGAAATAACTTTTTATCCCACTCAATATTTTTCAATTTCTGACACAACAAGTAAGCCCATGCACTAACACCACTATCAAACAAAATCCCATCTACCAAATAAATAAAAGTATACGAAGAACCTAACACCTTCCCAAATTGAGCATCTTTAACAATAAAATCCTTCAGATATCTTTCCCTAATAGATGTATTGTACTGTATGTTCATCATGTAGTTTCTACCTCTTTCTTGGTTAATTGCATGTATTTCTGACTATACCTTCTTAATTCTTCTTGAGCTTCAGGGGTATCAAGTAATGTTCCCTTATTTGAAATATATATTGCTACAGCTATGATAACCAGAGAGATAAGAATTATTGTTATTCTTAAACCTGGGTTTATGGAGTCTATACTGGCTAGTAATGGAGCAATAAGTAAAGCTACAAGATTTATAACTTTTATCAATGGGTTTATAGCAGGTCCTGTAGTATCTTTAAGAGGATCACCTACGGTATCACCAACAACTCCTGCTTTGTGATATTCAGTTCCTTTACCTCCAAGGAATCCCTCTTCTATTTTCTTTTTAGCATTATCCCATAACCCCCCAGCGTTAGCCATATAAACCGCAAGCAATTGTCCTACTAATATGACACCTCCCAGCAAAGCACCCAAAGCCTCAGCACCAAACAGAAAACCTATTAAAACAGGTGAAAATATACCTACTATTCCAGGACCTATTAATTCTTTCTGAGCAGCAGCAGTTGCTATACTTACACACTTTCCATACTCAGGCTTAGCCTTACCCTCCAAAAGACCACTAATCGTTCTAAATTGCCTTCTAACCTCTTCTACTATCTTAAATGCACTCCTGCCAACTGCATTTATAGTAAAACTTGCAAAGAAGAAAGGTATAGCTCCACCAGCTAATAAACCTAAAAATACCGTAGGCTGATCTATTCTAATACCCTTAACTAACTCCGCTTCACTTACATATGAAACAAATAAAGATATAGCAGCAAATACAGCTGTGGCTATTGCCAACCCCTTGGTCAAAGCTTTCGTAGTATTACCTACAGCATCTAACTTCGCTATTATCTCCTGAGGCCTCTTACTATCTAAGCTTTTAGCTACACCAGACATTTCAAATATACCATTTGCATTATCAGATATAGGACCATAGGTATCCATCGCCAAAATGTATCCAGTAGTAGTTAGTAAACCCATACCAGCAAGAGAAATAGCGTACATTTGTAAATACAAATTCTCTGGGAATAGCAAGAAAGAAATCCCAACTACACCGATAATAGAAGTAATAGCCCAAGCACTACTTTGATACCCATGTGCCATACCAGTTAATATCAAAGTAGCAGGCCCCGTCTTTGATGAATATGATGTCTCCGTAACAGGGAGTTTATCAATATGTGTATAGTAATCAGTAATCAATAAAGTTATAGCAGCTAATACTACTCCCAAACTCGTAGCTATGAAAAATCTAAAGTCATATTGACCAAACCACTTCGCCCAATCTGGAGTAGTAGGTAATGCAGGTATCAAAAAGTTAATCAAAAATACAGCAAAAATTGTAGCAAATATAGATACCCAGAAACCAAAATTAATAGGTCTCATAGGATTTGTATCATCCTCTTTGGGATTAAGAGCTATAACCCCTAAAACCGAAGTTATTACACCTATACCTCTAACCAATAAAGGATAGAAAACCAAGAGTAAAGTCCATTTGTTAATAAGCTCTTTTGTCCATCCGTACTGAGATTGGAGTAAGTTAACAAAAGCCTGATCAGTAAAAACAACCACCCCAAGAACAATAGAAGCTACTAAGGTTACAGCGTAACTTTCAAATACGTCTGCAACCATTCCCGCACAGTCTCCTACATTATCTCCAACGTTGTCAGCAACCACCGCAGGATTACGAGGATCATCTTCAGGTATACCTGCTTCAACCTTACCAACTATATCAGCTCCTACATCAGCAGCTTTGGTATATATTCCACCCCCTACTCTCATAAACAATGCTCCCAACGATCCACCAAAACCAAAACCAATAAACACCTTAACCGCTTCCTCTTTGTAGATTAAAAATAATATAGCAGCTCCTAATAAAGCCAATCCCACTGTAGCCATTCCAGCAACACTTCCAGCTCTAAAAGCTATTTTCATTGCTCTAACATAGCTGGTTATGGCAGCTTGTGCAGTCCTTTGATTAGCCCTAACAGCTAGATACATCCCCGTCCCACCAGCAGCATACGAAAAACCAACACCCATCAAAAACGCAATTGCAACACCTAATGCTAAAAATGAATTCTTAAATATACTCAAGTAGAGGATAAAAAGAACTATGGCAAGGATAACAACAAAGATACTCATGGTTTGGGCTTGTTTACTAAGATAAGCTGCTGCACCTTCTTGAATAGCAGCAGCTATCCTTTGCATATCCTCATTCCCCGGATCCTGTTTCATAACTTTATAAAACGTTACACCAGCAAATATTATACCCAACAATGCACAACCCAAAACCAAGAATATATACAAGTACTCTTGACTTGTAAACGTTGGTAAGACTATTTTTGCTTCACTAGCTAGGAAAATCACCCTCCTTCACCTCCGTCTATTAATCCATCACTATTTTCCATACACTATCATATTTCTATGGCTCTTTTTGCCAACCTTCAATGATACTTGATTTGATTATTTTACTTTGTAGTTAGCTATTATAGCTATAGCTATATCTCCCCAAACGTTCATAGCTGTTCTAAACATATCCAAAAATCTATCGATAACAACGATAATAGCTATACCTTCTAAAGGTATACCAACAGCTGTAAAAACAATGGACATAGTAACCAATCCTGCACCAGGTATAGCTGCAGCTCCAACAGCAGCAAGTACAGAAGTAATCGAAACTATAACATAATCAAACAAACTTAAATTAACCCCAAAAATACCCGCAACAAATAAAGCAGCAACAGCCTCATACAAAGCAGTACCATTCATATTAACCGTAGCACCCAACGGTAAAACAAATTCTACAACTTCTTTTCTTAGTTTTAATCCATCTGTACAAACACTCATGCTAACAGGTAAGGTAGCAGAACTAGAACAAGTTGAAAAAGCAAATAACAAAGCCTTTAATACAACACCCATAAGCTTATATACATTCACTCCACTTAGAATCCATACAATCAAAGGTATTATAATACCACCATGAAACAGTATTCCACCAACAACACATATAGCATACTTGTAAAGTCCTTTAAAAGCATCTAACCCAAAATTCGCAACTAAATTTGAAATAATACAAAAAACTCCTATGAAAGTTAATGAAATAACCCACTTAACTATTACCATAAAAATTTCTAATAGATAATTAAGCAAGTTTGCAACCTGATCAACATTCTTTTCAACCTTTAGAATAGCGATAGAGAATAAAACAAAGAAAAATATAACGTGTAAAATACTACCTTCAGAAAGTGATCTAAAGATATTAGCTGGGAAAAAACCTAGAATGAATTCCTCAAAACTCTTACTTACAACCTGAAAATCTTTCTTGACAAAACTTATACCCTGACTGGGATCAACAACTAAAACAAATCCAATTCCAACCAACACAGCAATGATCATCGTAAAAAAATAAAGAAAAATACTGTATGTTCCCAATTTTTTAAGCTTATCTATTGACCTTAAATTAACAATAGCGCTTGTAATGGAAATAATAACCAACGGGATAACCAGCATTTTAAGCAGGGTTAAAAATATATCACCAACTATCTTGATTTTTTTAGATAAATCTGGAAAAACTAAACCAAAAATAATACCACTGACTATACTAGCAAATATTAGTAAGGTATCTTTCTTAGCCATAGTGTATTTAACTTATTTTCTGGTGATTTCTATAGAGAATATTTTTTTACCCACCTTAAGCCACTTATTAAGATACTTTGTTTGATACTTTTCATACCAGAAACCTAAAAATACATTCTCAACTTTGAATAAAGGTTTATGAGAATTGACGGTATCAATTGAATCTAGTATATAATCTTTGTACTTTTCAACATCAGTAGATATGAAGATCTTAGAGTTTTGCTTCATTTTGGGATAGATCATTTTGAAGAAGTTAGGATTTAGTAATCTTCTAGAAATATGGGCTTTTTTAGGCCATGGATCAGGAAAATTAACAATAATCAAGTCTAAAAAGTTTTCCGGTACTAGAAAATATATGGCAAAATTAGCCATCGAAGATATTAATCTAACATTATTTATTCCTTCTTTGGTCAATTTCTTTGCTACATGCTTAACTAGATAGTCTGATTTTTCTATTCCTATAATTTGCTTATCTTGATTGTCTTTTGCGTATTCTATAATAAACTTACCATCGCCAAAACCAATCTCCAAAACAACATACGTAATTTTTTCAAACACTAAATGAGCAATATAATTGGTATCTCTTGAAATCTTGATAAAATTATCATTAACGTTCAAAGAGTAAAGTTTTTGGTACAAATTTATTGGAAAAATTATATAGGAGTAGCTCATGGTAGAGAATAAGAAGAAATACTTTTACCATTTATTTTAACAATAATCTTTCCTTCCCCAATATAGTAAATCTGTAAATTAGAAACAAACATACCTGTATAGTACTGTTTTAATACCACACGAGATCCAAGAAAATCCGAAAGTACAATCTCTAGATGGTTAATATCAGAAGTGTAAGGAGTTTTTAAGTATATACTAGTTATTTTCATAGTTGGTAATTGTCTGTAATTTACAGCAAACTTAGCTACAATACTTCGAGGACTTATATCTATGTCCTGCATAACTCTATCTTCATTTTCAAAAGTATCTTCCAACTCTATAAGGTAAGCATCATTATCAACAGAATATAAAAAATCACTCAAATCAACATAGTTCTGTAAATCATTCTTAGTCGGTTTTTTAGCTACAATAAGATTTACCTTTTTGTTTTTAGGAAAATCGTTAAAGGGTACCTGCATAACTATTTGACCTTCATGTATCAAAAGAGAAGGGTAATAAATCGTTCTAATAGAAAGATTATACTTCTTTAAGAAAGAATTAACTATTGGGTCAGATAAAAACTCATCTATTTTTTTGCCCGTAAAGTTAGGTAATTCTTGTTCTCTCTTACCTACACTAATCACAACTTTAACAATACTATTTTTTCTTACCTCAACCCCCGGTTCAGGATATTGACGTATGATAACATTCTTTGGTTTGTTAGAAAAAGAATACGAAACTATCTCTAACTTTAAATTTATTAACTTTAAATTTTCCTGTGCAGCATATATGTCCATATTAACTATGTTAGGAACTACAACTAAACCCTCCTCATGACCATAAAAAAAATTGTACACATAAAACAATCCAGCTATCATTATACAAAGTATAGTTAAGGAAAAGAAAATATTAAAAATTCTCATTAGGCCTTGGATACTATAGTGTAAATGTTAAAATTGTCCACAGTTATTTCCTTTTCTACCTTTACATTAGGTATTTTTGCAATAATTTCTTCTATGATTTGCTTATATCGTTCAGGTTGTGTCCTAGATTTGCCAATTAGTTGAAGAGTTATTTTCACTTTATTCCCTTCGTCAAGAATCCTTTTTATTGTTTGTACTTTTATCTCTATTCCACTACGATCTATTTTGTTTTTGAGTTTAACTTCCTTAAGTTCCTGTTTTTTTTGATTTTTACGTGCTTCTTTTTCTTTTTTTATTAGTTCATACTTAAATTTTCCGAAATCAAGGATTTTGCAAGTAGGTGGGTCAGAGTTAGGAGCTACCTCCACTAAATCCAGTCCCTTCTCTTCCGCTAATTCCAACGCCTGCCTTATATCCATTATCCCTAGGTTTCTGTTTTGCTCATCTATAACTCTAACTTTAGGTACTCTTATCTCTTTATTAACTCTATACTTCTGTATAGTTACTCACCTCCTCATATATCTTCCTTGAACTACCAAGAGAGGTTAAAAACAAGTGAGGTGTATAGTTATTTAACATAGCCAAAAACTCAATCTCTAGAACTTCTGAAAACAAATAAATTTTTGAAATATACTCATCCTCCTCCAGAAAATTGACATCAAAAGCAACTATATCCATTGACATAGTACCTAAAGATTTACATAAGACCCTTCTCTTATTTGTTATCACATCAAACAAAAGGTTTTGACAGTACGGAATCCTAGAATATCCCACAAAAGCTAATCCAACTTTATAGTCTTTATTGGCTACAAAATTATTGATATTAGTATAACCTATACTTTCATTTCTTGTAACCATTTTTGTACCTAAAAAACTGACTTCCATATGGATTGATTGATGTATACCCATTTGATGCTTAATAGGAACATACTTGTATGAAGGAGCTACACCATACATTAAAATTCCAATCCTCACATTGTTTGATATTTGCAATAAGTACTTAACTCTATCATCCTCAATCTTCATCAATTGATGATAATTCATAACTCCTGAACTATTTAAAAAACCTATATCTTTATTCTTCAAATCTATATTGTTTTTGAGGATAAACTCATAAAAGCATGTTAATTGTTCCATAATTTCCTGAATATTATCACTTTTCAAATGTGTATATATTCCCGTTAGCTGTACATTATCTGGTAGATAAATTTTGTCAGTATATTTTATACCAGTTCTGTTAATACCACTGTCTACTTCAAGCTGAGCTTTTATTTTATGCTTTATTTTCTTCACTAAGCTTAACATTTCCCTACTGTTAATACTTATTTCAATGTTGGAGTATTTTGTAATGTTTTCAATAATTTGCTGGTTAAGCTCTGGAAACAGAAGCATAAATATTCTAGGATAACTGTATAGCTTGTATTCAAAGTATTCTTCAGCATTATTTATAGCCACTTTGTAAACTTGATCAACTATTGCGGGGAGAATATTATTTATTCCTAATCCATAAGCATTGGCTTTTAGAACAGCTATTACCTGGTAAGGAATAAAAGATTTTATTTTAGATAAGTTAGTTTTTATAGTGTCCAGATTTACGATGATGTTAGTATTTGTTCTATTAGTTCGCATATGATGTGTTCTATCATTATATGGGCTTCTTGAATTCTTTGAGTATTATCATGTTTAACAACAACAGCTATATCCACCATATCTTTTAGTTTTCCACCATTTCTTCCAAGTAATCCTATCGATATTATTCCCTTATTTTTTGCTTCCTGAGCAGCTTTTAGTAGATTGGGAGAGTTACCACTAGTAGAGATGAGTACAATAACATCTCCCGGGTTACCTATTGCTTTTATTTGCCTAGCAAAAATCTCTGTAAAATCATAATCATTCGATACCGCAGTTATTATTGAAGTATCAGTTGTCAGAGCAATAGCTGGTAAAGGAACCCTATCACTACTTATCTTACCCACTAGTTCAGCTGCAAAGTGTTGGCTATCCGCTGCAGAACCACCATTTCCCGCCAACATCACCTTCTTACCATTTTTTATACAATTAGTAATGACATATATAACCTTCAACAAATTGGTCATTATCTCTTCGTCTTCAAGAATTGCCTGCTTTAATGATATCGAATCTCTGATAATCGACTTGATAGAATTAATCATTCATTAGAACTTGATGTATACCCTAACTTTAGAATTAATTCTAGTTTGCATGTCCAAAGAAGCACCCAAATCTATAAAAACATTTGGTCTGACAGTGTAAATAGTATTTAATCCAAAACTAATCGATCTATGGTTACCTATTGAACTATAATTTCCAAGCTTGCTACTAAAAAAGGAATACGGCGATTGATAAAGGGATTGATTATAAAAGTTAGAAAAACTATAGTTACTCAGTTTATACCCCTCAAATGTTTCATATTTAAAGTCCAAAAACAAAAACAACTTTTTACTACCAAATTTACCGTTAAGATTTTGATTACTCAATGAATTTATTTTGTTTATGTCAAAAACAAAATTTTTAGTATAATTCGGGTAATTATTAGAATAATTGAAATAGCTGAATGCATACGAAAAAGACAAAGTTAATATAACTAACCCCAAACTAATAAGTATCTTCCTCATTTTTATCATTTATAGAATTCACTTCACTATCTTGTTTCCCTTCTATTTTTTGTATCTCTTTTAGCTTAATTATTTTTTGGTTAATATCAACAAACTGCCCTATTTCCGCAAATTTTTCTACTACCTGGTAATATTTATCAGCAATTATTGAATGTTCCATTTTCATAGCAGATATAATGACGATCTGATCTCCTGGACTAACTTGATCATTTATTTTTTCTATCCTACCAGAAAGAGGAGAAACAACAAAGTAATAGTTACCCTCTTTTATTATGTAACTTACATCCTCCACTCTAGAATCCAACTCTTCAAATGAACTATAAACTTCAAAAACATTCATATTATTGAATCCATCATAAACATAAAACTTCATACTTTGTTTTTCCGGAATGATTATAACCTTATAAATACTGTTGTATAGCTTCAAAATAAGTTTTGAGTAATCCTCTTTCTTCTCTACTTTTATCAATTCAAAATCAGTTTTACTGGTAGGTTGTATCTGACTCTTTGAATTTGAATAGAAATTCTTTATGTACATGGTTACTTACATAAGGACAAGTCAGAAGTTTTTGTAGAAAGTCCAAAAGTATCTATTTTAAACTTTAATTCAGCAAAGTTAAATTCTTTCATTATTTTTCTAACTTCTTGATGTTTATTAGTAAGTATGAGCATGGTTCCCCCACCAGCAGCACCGCAAAGCTTATATCCCCAACAGTATTTATCTATAGCATTACAAAACTCCTCCATATATTGGTTGGTATGATGAGCAGATAAAGTTTTTCTTATATTCCATTCTTGTTTAACCAAATCACCTACTTTTTCAATATCAGCTAAACCAATAATTTCGTAAATATCCTCGGATATCTCTTGAATTTTCTTTAATTTTTGTATTACCTGACTGTCTTTATCTAGTAGAGCCTTAATTACAAGCCAGTTAAGATTACCAGATTCATGCTCAAAACCTGAATGAGCAAGTATAACATAACTTTCCAGCTCTTTTATCAATTTCTCAGAATTTATTTTTTCAACTATGAACTTATTTTTATCAAATATGATCGAATTAATCCCGCCATAAATAGCAGCAATATAATCCTGTTTGCCGGTTAACGTATGAAGAACCCTTGCTTCAATACACGAAGCAAAATCTATCAAATCATATTCATTAAAATGAATCTGATTACCAACTTTGAGTAGATTTCTAATTATAGTAATAAGAAGAGCAGAAGAGGCTCCCAAACCCGATTTTAACGGAGCCTCATTTAAAGTCGTTATCTTATACCCCTTGAAATCCTCCATCCTAAAAGCTTTTATAGTTTCATATAATAACCTCGCATCCAAATTATCCCTTATGTTCTCAATATCAGATACCCTGTAGAACTTACCAAGATCCTTTATGTTTATCTCTAAAACATCCTCATCTATTTTTTCCAAAATACACTGGCTATATATGCTAATTGATATGTTTATTACTATACTAGGTCCTAGCAAAACAAAAACAGGATAAATATCGAGTGTACCTCCGCATATATCTATCCTGTTAGGTGCTCTGCTTTCTATCACCATATCTACCATCTACCCCCATTAATACCACACTTCAAAATACCCAAAACACATTTATTTTATATTCGATATGTACTTAAAAACCTCCACCGCAAACGTATATAAAGAGTTGGAAATCCAACTTGCAACCAAAGCAATTACTATAAATGTAGCAACCAATTTGGGTACAAAACTCAACGTTTGTTCTTGCACCTGAGTAACAGCCTGAAGCAAACTTATAACCAAACCTACTATCATCGAAGTTAACAACACAGGAGCAGATAATACAACTATCAAATACATTGCCTGAGTTACAAAATTCATAATATCAAACGCATTCATTGGTAACTCCTAATCAATCCCTCAGTTATCAACTTCCACCCATCTATACTTACAAATAATAACAGCTTAAACGGCAATGACACAACCATCGGAGACATCATAAACATCCCCATAGCCATAAGAACCGATCCAACTATCATGTCTATTACTAAAAATGGCAAATATATCAAAAAACCTATGATAAATGCAGCCTTTAGCTCAGATAAAAGATAAGCAGGTATCAAAACCTGTAAAGGTATATCCTCAGGCTTTTCAGGCTTCTTTATCTTGGCATACTGTAAGAAAAATGTAATATCTTCGGGTTTAGTATGCTTAAACATAAACTTTTTATATATAGCAGCCGATCTACTTATGAACTCTTCCTGCGTTATTTTTCTTTCTAAATAAGGTTGCAAAGCATTCTGATTTATTTCCGTCAAAACAGGATTCAATATGTACAGCGTTACAAAAAAAGAAAAAGCTATTATTACCTGGTTTGGAGGTGTCTGCTGAGTTCCCATCGCTGACCTTAACATCGAAAAAACTATAACCACCCTAACATAGGGAGTCATCATTATCAAAATGTAAGGCGCTAAAGACAGTACAGTAACTAAACCTAAAGCTTTCAAAGGAGCAGCCAATGCATCCGTACTTTTGGTATCCTTAAACTGAACAGTAACATTTGGTAAATCTATTTTCGGCATCTCAGCTCCCCAACCAATTAACACTATAAACAATAAAAATATAAATACCCCAATTGTAAACAACATCTTATCACCTCACTACTCCTTCCTACTTAATTCATTGAAATCAAATTCTTTAAGTAAAGTAATCATATTGTCCGCTACACCTATCATTAAAACTTTATTCCCTACCTTGACAAATACTATACCCTTATTCGGAGCTATATAAATCCTATCAATAATTTCTGATATTTTGATACCTCCGGGATACTGCACTCTGTTAACAAATCTAAGAATAAAATATCCAATTGCTCCAAGAATCAGTGCATAGAAAACAAATAACAAGCCCAATTGAAATAATTCCATATTCTATTTGACAATCTCTGTTATTCTTATTCCATAATTTTCGTTAACAGCAATAACTTCTCCTTTAGCTATAATCTTTCCATTAACTAGAATATCGACAGGTTCTCCAGCAAGTTTATCCAATTCCACTACAGCTCCCACAGCCAATTTTAAAACATCTTTAACCAACATTTTGGTTCTGCCTATCTCAACTGTAACAGTTAGTGGAATATCTTGCAATAGATCAAGATTTGATTCGGCTGAGCTCGGAACATTGGTTTTTTCTAATTGGGGTAAGTTAAAAGGCTTTACAAAACTATCCTTGTCACTCATTACATACTCCCTCCTCTATGAATACTCTTCAGCTTCTTCCTCACTTATCAGCCTGGTAATTTTGACACCTATCTTTTTACCTACCATTCCTATCGTTCCCAAAAATTTTGTTTTACCCTCAACCTTAATTTTAACTTCATCCCCAATTTTGTTATCCAAAGCTATGATATCACCTACTTCGAGATTTAACAAATCCCCAAAAAGAACCTCTGTTTTACCTAATTCAACAACTAACTCAACCTTACTAAGACTCAGATTTTTCTCACTCAAAATCTTAGTCTGATCTTTCAAAATTTTATTAAGTATATCCGGATTGACAGAAGTAGATATCACACTTTTTTGAGCTGGAACTAATTCTCTTAAATAATTGAATGGCAGTATAAAGTTAACCATCGATTCAATCATTTCAACTTTCATACTAAAATTCACTTTAGTAATGTTTGCAGTATAAGGTATAACCAAAGCCAAAGCAGCTTCAGAAGAAACTTTCTCAAGTTTGAGAAAACCCAGCTTTTTATTCTCCTGGGCTGAAATAGTATTAACTAACTTATTGTAGATCTTTACAAATTCTTCAACAAAGAAAGTCGTAAACAAATATATTTCAAGCTTAGTAAATTCTCTAATTTTGGATGAAACTTCCCCCTTCCCTCCCAGCAAAAGATTTAAAAATATGAAAACCACGTAAGGATCAACAATAACAACAGATTTAGGATACACAGTTAAACTATCTTCAATGTCAAATCTCACTATCAAACTCGGGTTAGGAATAAAATCAATGAACTCAGAAAATTGCAAAACCTCAACAGACGAAAGTTCAAGCACCATCTTTCTCTGGATAATTTCAGATAAAGAAATGGATAACTGTTCAAAAAAATCCTTAAAGAAACCCTGAATAAATTTACTCTCGGACGCCGTAAATTGAGCTTTGGTTATTGAAAAACTAGATCCCGCATCAAACTTGCCTATACTTTTTGAACCATATTTCTCAAAAGGATTTTGCCTCATGTGAAAATATTTTCTCCTATATTAATTTCTTTACTCCCATTCATATCACCTTTATTACCAACTTTTTACAACTTTTTAAAAAAATTCACTTAAACTAAACTAACCTAAACATTAGCAAAAAATAAAGACCAAAAACTACAATGGGAGGAAAATAAAAATGAATAGTATCTCTACAAGTATTGTACCAATAAAAACTAGAACCGACTTATCCCCCCAAGACATACTCAAAATAGATTTCTCTAAGATAGATAACTGTCTAGAGCACGCACTATTACCGTTCAATGACGCTTTTATACTGTCAAAAATTACTGAAAAGTTAAAACATAAGGAACATGCTCAAATACAAGGTACCTTTGCAAATCTACCTATAAAACTCGTTATCAAAGGTATAAACACCTCTACCTTACAAATACAAGGTAAAATAGGTAATAACGAAATCAATTCTAGCATAATATTTATGCAATCAGAAAATATGCCTTTTCATAAAAAACGAAGTCATGTTAAAAATATCGATCAAAACCTAATGCTCAATTCCTCTTACATTGAAGATTACCAAGGAAATGGAAGCCAAAATATATCCTCAGTATTACTAGCCGACTATAGTCAAAATATACCATACAGCCAATTCACATTAACATACGATCCTCAAAGCGAAAAAAGCTTTTATAAAGTCAAAAATCAACAAAATCAACACTTAGTCGAAGCAACCTACTCATCCCTTGTTACTAGCCACCCCACAAAAACAGTACAAACACACCTACTCATGCAAGTAGATTCAAAAAAACAAAATAAACTACACGTCAAAGGCAAAATCATTCAAGAAAACCAAGAATGGATCATAAACTACAAAATAGAATAAAACCACACTTGAAACCCTATAAGTACCTTTTTTGCAACTCAAGCAGATATTTAGAGGGTATGTAATTTAGTTTCCTAAATGCTAAACCAAAATAATTGAGCTGAGCAATTTGTTCAGTACAAATTGTTAAATCTATTGCTTTGTCCAAATTATTAGAAAAAACAACCAATCCATGGTTTCTCATTAAAACCACTGCCTGTGCAACATCATTTCTACCCCTATTTCCTTTTTTTACTTTCTCCACAACCGCCTTTGCTAACTCTAATGTACCAGGCACTTTGAAATCAACATAGTATATCCTCCCGATCTTCAAGTAATATTCAGCTAACAAATCTAGTCTAATTTTCCTAGAAGTACACGAAAACAAACAGCAAAAAAATGGATGAGTATGAATTACAAAATTTACCCTAGGAAAAGACTTATAAACTTCCAAATGTAAATGAATTTCACTAGTTTGCTTATACCCCGCCAATAAGTTATTATCCAAATCTACGATCGAAAGCATTTGAGGGGTTAATTTATTTTTGCTTACAGAAGATGGAGTACATACAACTATATTATCAATTTTAGCACTTATATTTCCCGAAGTAGATGGGAAAAAATCTTGTCCTAACTCTCGAATAACTCTCTCTATATATCCCCAACCTTTATTTCTTATATCATCAAAAATTTCAGAATTCATTCTTTTTTGGTTATATTCAACTTAATACTTAAGGGTCTGTGATCAGAAACTCTTATAACACGTTGGTCTTCACGACTTTCAAGAACATCAAAACTACCCTGGATTACGAAATTTGATAAATCATTTGTAACTCTGATGTAGTCTATGATATTTGATTTGATTGCTATATCAACAAAAGGAATAACTAATCGATAGAATGTAGGTAGATCAACATCTTTCGATTGTTTATCAATTGATCTAACATCGATAAAACCATTTTCTTCAAAAATTTTACTCACAGTGGATTGAGGTAAATCATTGTAATCTCCCATTATAATTGTTGGAATATTTTTACTTTTTGCTATTTCTATTGTTCTTTGAGCTTCTTTTATTCTTTTTGAAACTGAGTATTCATCCATTCTCGCTTTGAAATGAACACTAAAAACTCTAACCTCAAACCCAGGAGAAAGTTCTACTATTGCCTCAACAGGGGGTCTAGCAAAAGTTTGATCATCATGAATAATATAGCTTTTAACTGGGTATTTCTTATCGATAAGTAAAGCACATGCTATACCTCTTATATCACTTTTTCCAACAAATACATGATATTTATCCTTTAGTCCTGCAATAGAAAGTACTTCATTTAGTATCTGCTCATTTTCAACTTCTTGAAGTGCTATTATGTCACTGTTAAGATTTTTGAGTATGCCCGCTAAGTCTTTTTTAAGCTTATCTGATTTTGGTGGACCATCTTGCTTTATTGGATCATCAAAATTGTCAAATAAGTCCTTTACATTATAGGAAGTTAACTTTATACTTAAATCTATTCTCATTTACCCTCCACAAAAATTTTTTTCATATCCATTAACTTTCAAAATGAATATGTAACTTGTCTACTTAGATGTTAAAAGCTTGTAAAATTTAATTGAAGCGATAATTCTATCAACTATGCTAGTCCCTTCTAGAAAACTACCTAAAATGTATATCTTCCAGTTTTGGAGTTTCCTTGCTATTACTTTAAGATCCTCTAAAACATTAAAGTAAAACCTATCATAGTCAAGTAAAGAATTTACCCAATCGATTCTTATATGATCTACTATATTACCTTCAAATTCATACCCCAGTCTTCCGAAGAAATCACTCAATTGATTAAGAATCTTTTCAAACCCACATCCATCCGAAAAAATCCTCAATATCTCTACTTCATAATTACTATACCATTTCTTGCTAAAGAAAGTAATCGATTTTAAATTGGGATACAAAGATGTTTTAAATATAATCCCGCTCGCTTTAAAGCTTATCAAATTATTTAGAACAAATATATCTATGAAAGCTGAATGGTAAGAAATCTTGGATAACCTTTCATAAAAACTACTTAATAAGTTACTTAGCTCCGATGAATTAGTACTAATGCTATTTACTAAAGATCTTATGCTCATTGCATCACCTGTAAAAACTAGCTTATCTACCTTATACTTCTCATTAAGCAAAAACCCGTCTTCTAGATGACGAACACTAGTTATCCTTTCCTTAAGTATTTGCAAACCCTTGGAAAGAAAATTTTCAACTAAAAAGTTCAAACCCTTAGGATGATTAAACATTTTCGTAGGTTTATATACTCCAGCTCTAAATTTACTTAGATAAGGGTAAACAAATTTTGTAACCAATCTAGAACAAGGAATTCCAAAAACAGTTTCAAACAAAGGAAAAATAATCCTATCACAAAATACCCTATCAAACCTTCTATAACAGTACTCATCAAGAGTACAATCCAAATCTTTACCAGATTGGTCAGATTTAAACAAGTTAAATAACAATCTATACACAAGTTTTAGCTTTTGATTGGTTGGAATTAGAGAAGTTTGAATAAATTCAAACCAAGAATTAGGAAAAAGTCCAATTCTATCATCCAATAAGACATAGACCCTATTTAGTTTTATAAAATTTTTGTTTTCAAATAAGCCAGGTAGGAACTGATGTATTTGTGATATCTTAGATTCTTCAAACACTATTGAATCAGGTCCCAGCTCAATAAAATAATCCTTGCCCTTGTAACTTCGATATATAGTTCTTATTTTCCCACCAATATTGTCAGACTCAAAAACTATAGATTGAATATGATTTCTTTGTAAAATCTTAGCTAAAGATAAGCCAGTAATACCCCCACCGATTATACCTATCATGAAGGATAATTTTTAATAACCCACAAAATGGCACTTCTCGAAGGCTTATTTATCATAATCTCATCTTTCGTAGGCTTATACTTTTCAAATGATAATCCTGTTTGTTTTAGAAAACCTTTTATCATTCTGCCCTCTAGAGAATGATAAGATATGATCAAAAGCAAAAAATCCTTTCGATAATTGTTAAAAAATTGGAGTAATTTAGATAATTGCTCTAATTCTTGATTCACATAAATTCTTAAGGCTAAATATACTTTTTGTAGTATATCCTTCATGGATTTAGCAGAAACAACCTTTGATATAGCTTGATTAAGATCAAAAGTAGTATTTAAACTTCTTCTCTCCCTTGCTTTTACAATAGCTCCACATATTCTCTTAGATAAATTGAGATCCTCCAAAACTCTATCGATTATTTCAATTAATTTTTTTTCTTCAAAAAAATTCAATATCTCATAGACAGTAGTACCTTCACCAGAGTATCTCATATCAAGAAAACTATTTATGTTGAAACTAAATCCTTTCTTATTTTTAATTTGATAGTAAGATATCCCCAAGTCAGCTAAAGTGATAAGAAAATCAGTTTGCTCAAATTTCTTTCTATATGAATTAAAACCATTGCATAAGAAATCCCCAAACCTGTGGTTAATTATATATACTCTCGATAAATCACTAGTATTAAAATAACTGTATATTTTGGATTTGGCTATTTGAATACTGTCAAAATCACAGTCTATCAAAAAAAAAGTAGCCATTTCTAAGATTGGAAAAATAGAAAAGAAGTGTCCTGCTAACCCCAACGTACAATCGATAAAAACAACTTCTTTTTGAAAATTCAAAAGCTTATCCTTTTCTTGACTGATAATTTCAATAATTTTATCCTTCAAAACAGGGAAATGCCTATAGTCATCATTCATATATTACATTTATCTTTTTGTTGGTTGATGGCAATTGAGATACTGATTTTATTTGTACTTTTATCAAGTTAGACTCAATCCCTTCTTTAAGTTGCCAATTTCTGTTTTTAAGCAGTTCAATGTATTCATGAATTTGCTTTTGAGAAATTTCTGAAGAAGATTGTACTAACACCGTAACTAGCGAATCTTGCTTATTAATAACAAGAGTTATAGGGTAAGGATAGAATACATAAGCAAAATCTTGATAATAAAAATCAAAACTGGCTAATCTAATCCAATCATCATACCTACCAATCAACTCAATAGTAGGTAAATTACACCCACAGCTACTTTTTACCCACTTACCTAAATCACCTGTTCTGTATCTAATAATCGGACAAAGATATCTATCAAGATTTGTAACTACAATTTCACCTACTTGATTAAGCTCTGTTATAGGTTTACCCGTATCTATATCTATGATTTCCACAATTTGATGAGAAGTAAAGATATGGTGTAACGGAATTGGTATATTTGAGCATTGAAATCCAATTATATCTGCATCAACGCTAGCATATCCTCCAGAATAAATTATACAACCCCTGCTTTTGAAAAATTCTATTTGCTGTGGTAAAAAATTCTCACCAGCATAATATATTTTTCTTACAAAATCCCAATCGTTTTCAAAAACGTTAACTATTTGCGTTGGTATTCCCACTATACAGTTAGGTCTAAAATTGGAAATAAAAAACTTAGTTAACATAAGATCAGTATTCCCTGCTATAGGTAAAATAGAACACCCTATTTTTTCAAGAGCCCTACTAACGAAAAGAAAAGATGCCCACATATTTCCAGCCATGAACAGATTAGCTACCAAATCCTGCTCGTCTATACCTCTATAACACTCAACCAAATATTGGCAAACTGTTTCAAACTCTTGAAAACTATATCCTATGTACTTGGGTTTACCCGTTGTACCACCTGTACTAAAAATGTATCCTACCTTCATTCCCCGACTAACTAGTGTTTTATCACCACTATAACCATGTTCGTAAATATCCTGCCTAGTTAAAAACGGAATATCTTCAAAATTACCCTTAAAATCCTTCAAAACTGAAGAGTAGTAATGATTATTTTTACTTACAAAATCCAACAAATTTATCAACTTCTCGTTCATAAACCATACGCCTTGAAAACTATGTTGATCTTAAATATTCCCATAACAAAAAGCGAAAGAATAAACACCAAAAACATAGCTCCAAAAGTTAAATAATACTTCCAGTCAAACCTATAGTTAAAAATAACAAATAAAACAATTTTGAAAATTTTATAAACGTAAAAAAAGATAGAAAAAGCCAAAACATACAAAAGATACTTAATCACAAAAGCCGTAATGATAAACAATATAGTAGCAAATGCCTCATACAAAGCCATATTCAAGATTAACTTATTATTGACATTCATTTCAGTGTTAGGTAGATTCTTTAAGAAACACTCGGCATATAAAAAAATTAAGCCCAGGTAAAATCCAACGTAAAACCCACTAAAATATCTAATTAAGTTATTAGTTTCTCTCATACCCAAGTAAGATGTAGCACCATCCACTCCAAAAATTAACAAATGAATCAAAAATAAAACAATTATAGCAATAATGTCTAGTTTATAATTTTTAGTGAAAACAATAAGAAAAGAAAAAAGAAACCCCAAATAAGTTCCGGTGTCTCTAGCACACACAAAAAACTGTTTGCCATCAAAACTTTGAAAACTCCTCTCCGCTATCTGATGACAAAGCGGAGAAAAAATCCTAAACAAAAAATCGTACAATAAATCCATACTTAAAGATAGATTTCTTCAATTTTTATCAAGCAACCTGCAATACTTTTTTTACAAATAATCCTCTTTTTTTACAAAATTAACTAATTTGAACTTTTAAAAATGCTTTTTTTAAACAATGAATAATAGTATTACAGGAGGTGATAAAATTGTCAGAGATAAATTCCATAAGAAGCTCTCAAAGTAACGCTATAAGATTTACAAGCAGCTCCCCTCAAACCCAACAAACACAGCAAACACAGCAAACACAGCAAACGCAACAAACAGAGCAAACAAATGAATCACAAAAACAAACAGAAACACAAACTACCGAAAACCTCAAAGATAAAGATAAAACAGATAAAAATCAAGAAAAAAGAGGAATACACGAAGAATTAGAAGCCATACAAAAAGAACTAGAAGAGATAAAAAAACAATTACAATCAAGAAATAATCCACAACCTATTGACCAATCACAGCCAATAGGTCAATCACAACCAATAAACCAATCACAACCCATATCCCAAATACAACAAAACCCAAATACTAACGACCCAAACCAAGTTATAATAAATGATATACTATCAGTACTACTATCATTACAATCACAAGGGCAAGGACTTCAACAAGCACTCCAAAAATTAGAACAAGATTACAATACTATAAAAGCAATGAACTTTCCACTAAGACCAGAAATTGACAGACTAGCACAGCAAATACTACAAATGAAAAACTCACCCACACAGATAAACCCCAACCTAATCACAAACGTTCTAAATTCAAATCAAGCACAAAATCAAACACAGAACCAACAAAATCAACAGAACTTAGTTTAGTATAGATGCCCCACTCTAAAAACTTAGCCCAAATCTATTTCCCTAATTCTTTTTAACTCAGAATACCTAAGACAGTTGACTTTAGAAAAACATGAAAAAGGTTTCCAACGAGTAACACGATACTCAAACCCACTATCAGGGAAAAAAGAAACAACAAAAGGAACATTACAAAAAGCAGCCAAATGAACTGGACCCGTATCAAAACCAACCATAACCCTAGCCCTTAAACATAAATTGAAATAATCCTCTATATTGTTTAACATAATTTTTTTAACTCCTCCAGAGCTAGAAAAAAAACTCCGATCCGACAAATATTCCCAGTACCTTCTTTCATAAGGTCCAAAAACAACTAAAACCTGTCCTAAACCACCTAAAAAACTTATAATCTCACAATAATCCCTAACACTAATCCCCAAATCTATAGATTTATAAGTAAAATGCACCAATATTAAATCTCTCGAACATTCACAATTTTTAAAATACAACTCATAGTTAAATAAATCCAAAACTTTATTCAAATCAAACTGCCCTAAACTGAGAGCAAAACTTACAAAATTGAAGGTATTCAAAATATCATGCCCCACAAATATATCCTCAAAATCAATCACATTAATTTTAAAAAAAATACCCAACAGCTTTAGAACCCTAAATATCATCTTAGATCTATATGAAGATATAAACTTTTTATTAGCCTTTGCTTGAATAATTCTGTACAAATGCTCAGCATTCTTTATTCTTCCCCACGGACCCAGAAATATAGCAACATCATAGTTAACATTTTCAATCTGATGTAGTATTTTCAACTTATCTGAGATTCTTATTTTATTGAATATGTGAGAATGTTTGGTATAAAAATGTACTTCATAGAATTTGGATAGGATGTTAAGAGTCGGAATAGTAAAAAGAGTATCACCTAACCCATCATCTCGATAAAGCAAAACCTTCATTAATGTCCTTTAATTCCTCATTTATCATGATTTCGATTAACTTTTCAAATTTTACTTTGGGTTCCCAACCAAGAATTTGCTTGGCTTTAGAGTAATCACCTACTAGTAAATCCACTTCAGACGGCCTAAACAACTCCTTATTTGTCCTAACCCTTATCTTACCACCCTTGTCAACAGCAAATACATCCCCATTTTTTTCAATCCACTCAATAGATATTCCTACATACTCAAAAGATTTTTCGATAAATTCTTTTACTGTATGAGTTTCACCAGTAGCTAATACAAAATCATCCGGATAAGAATGATTAAGCATTAAATACATGCCATATACATACTCCGGCGCATACCCCCAATCTCTCTTGGCATAAATATTACCTACTTCAAAACTATCAATTATACCATACTTAATCTTACAAACACTATTGACTATTTTTTTAGTTACAAACTCCGGAGATCTCAGAGGAGATTCATGATTGAACAATATCCCACATACATTAAACATCGAATATGCTTCTCTATAATTTACAGTTATCCAGTGAGCAAATAGCTTAGAAACCCCGTATGGACTACGTGGGTAAAAGTAAGTAGTTTCCTTTTGAGGAATCTCCTGTACCTTACCAAACATTTCGGAAGTAGAAGCCTGATAAAATCTAGTATCCTTCGAAAAAAGTCTAATAGCTTCCAGAATTCTTAAAGTTCCCATAGCATTAACATTGCAGGTTAGTAAGGGTTGTTTAAATGAAGCTTGTACAAAACTCTGCGCAGCCAAATTGTAAATCTGATCAAACTTATGCTCCCTTATCACATCGAATACATTACTTTCCTCTAGTAAATCCATGTAGATTATTTTAACTTTATCTTTTATTTTGAGTTTTTCTAATCTCCAGTAAGAAGAGTCTGAACTTCTTCTATCCGCACCATATACCTGGTATCCTTGTTCTAAAAGAAGTTTAGCTAAATAAGCTCCATCTTGACCCCTTATACCTGTAATCAAAGCTTTCTTCATATTTATACTCCTTGAAGAGTATTTTGTAAGCTTTTTACATATTCGAAAGCTCTTATAGCGGCAATAGCGCCGTCGGAAGCAGAAGTTACTAACTGCTTTTCACTTCCACTCCTTATATCTCCAGCAGCAAAAATCCCTTCAGTTCTAGTCCTCATATGCTCATCCGTCTTTATAAATCCATACTCGTCTATATCCACAAAATCCCTATAAATGTCTACCTTGGTTTCAAAACCTATAAAGATGAAAATTCCATCAACCGGTATTATTTGTTTTTGTTCAGTCTTAACATTTTTTACCAGTATAGAGGTAACCTTATTATCCCCCTGTATTTCCTCTACTACAGTATCCCATATTATCTCTACGTTTTGAAGGGAAAATACTTTGTCTTGTAGATATTTGAAAGCTCTGAATTGGTTTCTACGATGTATAAGATAGACTTTTTTAGCGATGTTGGCGAGATAGGGTGTTTCTTGCAATGCACTATTTC
>JBCNVB010000029.1:0-32117 GCA_039630415.1 bacterium
ATATTAACACTAATTAGAAACTTTGTAGCACATTTATCTAGAAGGTCATTCTTCAAATTAGCAGAATTAATACTAGACCTAGAAAATACGAATACTGAAACCAAAAGTCACATTACTATTGAAAATGTATATAGGATATTGTATAGTTCAGAAATATCTGATACAATTAATAAAATAATAAAAAATCTAAAAGTTTATTTACTTCATGAATTAGGTTTTGACAGCCGCACAGTATATTCCCTTTTTAGTTATAGAAATATCCCTTAATAGAAATAAACTTTCTCAAATTTTTATCTTTAATTTCGTCAAATATGCATTTGACGAAATTAGTAGAGTAAAATATTTTCTATCAACTTTTGGACTTATTAGATATTTTTTGCTAACTAAGCTTGTTTTATTTACTTATATTTTTACACAATTCTTTCAATCCAAAGGTGTTAACGAAAAAACTATTTTTATATTTTTTAAGTGCTTTATATATATCATTTCTTTGTTTAGATATTTTTTCAGCATTACTTTTCGAAAGCAGATTAAAATAAGTACCATCAAGAAAAGATAAATATAATATCCTCTTTTTCACCATTGTCCAGAAAAGCGAAACATTCTTTTCTTCTTTCATTATAGTAATTAAATTCAATTTTTCAATATTTTTATTCTCTTCTATTGTGAAATCTTCAACTTCAGCAGTAATGGTTACGTTGATTTGAGAATTGTTATGTTTATTAGTATTCCTATATAAAGCCTCATTGAAATCTTCTCTATTAAGTTTCACACTGGCAAGATCATAATCTCCGAACAAAAGATAAATAGTCCTCAATATATTAGACTTACCGGAGTTATTTTCACCAATTAGAATAACCGGCTTATCTTTGGGAAAATCTATTTTTACTTCACTTATTGATCTATAGTTCTTGATGTATATCGATTTTAGCCAGGGAATAACAATTACTCCCTACAGAATTTTGTAGATATTTCATTATACTCTCAATATATTAAGTTTGCTCTTCATCAAACTGACATAACATTTTTCTTAAAGCCTTTATCTAATTTCTTTAATTCAAAATATTTATTCCTTACCATTTACAACCTCATAATTAAAATATGCAGCTATAAACTCCGGGTCTGTTGAATTTCTGAATTTTCCTCCTACTGGATAGTACCCTTCAAAATGTGAAAACATATCATTTTCAGGATATAACGATCTAAAACTCATTTGCAAGATAATGTATCCTTTACTAAATTCGTCTATAGAATTTAGGCTCACAATTTCAAGGAAAGGAAAATATAGCCCGTATATTTTAGAATTTCTCTTCACAATAAATAAAAATTTGTAAAGGGAAGGTTCACTGGAATTTATATTACATATCCTGTAAATATTTTCTAGTTCCTCTCTTTTAAGAATGATAATCTCAATCTTTAGTGAAACCAGAGGTTTATTGAATCTCTCTCCTATGGAAGATGTTTTTTGAATTGATGATATTTCAAAGTTTAATTTACCAGTTACAAAGCCTATCTGCCTCCAGAAGATTTCAAAATTATTGATAGTAGAATTAAAAATCTTGGTGTACATAACAAAGTGACTGTAAAAATCCTTATAGTTAATGTTTAAAAAGTACCATATACCTTCTACCATTTCAATAGATTTATGTATTACAATCAATTCCCCCAAACAGGTTTTTTACTCTATCTTCAAGTTTAGTCTTTAAGTCTTCTAAATCTTCATAGACAATAAAGTTATACTGTTTAATATCAAAGTGAATTTCATCAAAAGTTTTATCTTTCCCATTTTCTATTTTTCGCTTTATAATTCCTATAACTTGTTTACCAGATCCCAAAGCATAACCCATTTCATATATTACACCATCATTGTTATTGGTTAGATCAGCTACTACAAATTTACTATCTTTTATTGTAGGGAGTATAAAATTGATTATATAGTCAGCAAAATGTGTTCTATCTGCTCTTATAGCTTTATAGCCTAGTCCATCTAAAACTTTACTTATAACTTCATATACATTGTTAAATTCTTCTGAAAATGGCATAGCTACAAAAACTTTATCCCGGCATATTTCGTTTTCATAGGCTTCAACGGAAAGTGAAAAACATAATGATGGAAACATGTGCATTGCAGAAGTTTCCAAACCACCTGTTTCTAGAAACTTCAACTCCAAGTAATTTGCTAGTTGCTTAGTACTAATCACTCTCATTAAATCTTTAGAGTCTATATCTCCTGCCTTTTTAAGTAAATCAAAATCATAAGTAAAATTAGGTAAATTATAAGTAAAAACAAGGTTGATAAAACCTTTCTTTAAAAATTTTTTCAAATATTCATAGAAATTATCAAAATTTTTGAAGTAGCCTAATGAGTAAAGGTAAAAAAGCGTAAGAACAGAATTATTATTAATTTTGAAAAAAGGATCTATTAAATTCTGGCATTCATTAGAATCACCATATTCTAATTCTGGTATAATCCATGGAATAACAATATATTTTGTACTGTTATTTATAAGTCTTCTACAAGCATTAATAAAAAGTTTTGTTTGATTAATAGCATATTCATTTTTTCTTAATATTTCTAGATTTTTATTAAACTGTTGTATATTATCAAAAGTGAATATTTCTGTGTCTTGTGTTTTTTCAAATAATGTCCTCAACCAAGAAGAAATTATAAAAAGATATGGTTACATTCTTCCCATTTCTTTAATCTCAAGGATATAATCATATACA
Organism: bacterium; assembly: GCA_039630415.1. Classification (GTDB taxonomy): domain Bacteria; phylum DRYD01; class DRYD01; order DRYD01; family DRYD01; genus DRYD01. Next base: position 2,728 of record JBCNVB010000029.1, read on the forward strand.
TTCTCTGAAACTCTAAACACTCCACATCTAATACATCTTACTTCAATAAAACTTTCATGATTTGGTTCCTTGTATGAAATTGAACTACAAATAGGACAATTTTCATAATTAACATTTTCATTTGTTCTAAAGTCGAAGTATTTTTTTATCTTTAATTTTGGGGGTTTTAATTGTATATATCTTTCCCACATTCTGACAAAGTCCCCTTTCAAAATTACCTATTCCATTTGCAAACATCCTGCTGCAAAGCGATTTTTTATTTTGTATTGTTCAAAATCGATGTCCTTATTATTTTTTGTTCTTCATCTGTCAGATCATACAATTTAAAAACCCAATCATCTACTTGATTTTCTAGATCTTGAGTACTAAATACAGGATTATTTTGCTTAAGATTTGTTATTTTATTGACTAAATCATGTATGTTGCTACTTAAAACTCTGTTTTCTTCTGTAATCTCAGGCACAGGTATTCTTTCTACATACTGCTTTATCCAACGATTAGAAGCCTCAGACAAAGAATAACAAACTTTAGTTATGTAAAAAAAAGAGACTGCAGAATTAAGAAAACCCAGAAGAAATGTTATTCTCTCACCTGTTAATATATAACATGTTTGGAGAGTATAAAACCTTTGCGAATCATAGCTAAATGAAGGTATCCAGCTCATTTTCTTGCCAAACTATCTTTTCCTTTTCAAATTCTGGGTAGTAATCACAATGTCTTAATTCCCACCAATAATCGCCTTGATCATCTCTGTTATATAGACCTTTACCCTTAGATTTGAAATCCTCAAAACTCTTCAAATATGAATACACAGAATGAAAAGTATTTTTGAAAAATTCTTCAGGTTCTTGTTTATCTTTATTTTTGTTAGTCCATCCAGCAGGAATCACTATCAACCACAGTCCCTTCCATTCGTAGTAGTATCTTTGTATGTCTCTTCCTTTTAAAACTGGTTTTATTATTTTCTCGGTTCTTTCTCTTTCTTCTTTTGTTCTACAGTTTTTCAAAATTTTCTCCCTAGTTTCAGTGTCTATTACGAAAGCTTCATTGAAACCTGTAATTATTCCTCTGTATATTTTCACATTCCAATCTTTAAGCGGTTTTCCTAATTTTTCAATTTTTTCTTTTATTCCCAAAATCTTCCTATCTTCCAAAACCAAAATATCAGTTAACATATCTTTCTGGAACATACTCTTTTGATTCTCATATACATATTTAATGACCTGATTGTGATCTTTCAAAGTTGACGGAACATTAACAAAATAAAACTCATGTTCTTCTTCAAACTTCCTCTTTCTTAAAATTACTATACAAGTATCTACAGACTGTTCAAAAACCGGATATCCTCCAAAATCTATAATTTTCAATATTTCACTTTTTTCTTTTAATAGTTTTCTTAATTTGGAACCATAAGAAGCTCTCATCCATTTGTTAGAAGATATATACGCTAAAATACCATCATTCTCCAAGAGGTTTAACCCCTTCTCAAAAAAATATACATATATATCAGCTTTGGAATCAAAAACTTCATATTTTTGATTCTTAAGGGTTTCTTTGATATCTTTAATTTTTTCTTGCCTTACGTATGGAGGATTTCCTATCACAATATCAAACTTCCTATCAATAGCAAACATCCAAAAAGGATCAAACCAATTAGTAGCTTTCCTGATGCTGAGAAAAGACATCAAAACTTGCAATTTTCTCAACTTCTTCATTTTTTATCCCCGTCTTTATTAATAAATATTTCATTCTTTCCCTTATTTGTTTTGCTTTTTCCTGTAACCTTTTTTTCTGAGTTCTAGTTTTAATAGAGAAATGCTTCTTGTATATTAATTTTAGTTCTTCCTGAAGTTTTTTTGCTTCTTGGTTAACAAACTTCAATGTTCCTTCACTCTCTAATTTTATGGGAGTATTTATAGCAACAAATTTGGTTTCCAAATGAGGTAAAGGTCTTATACCAAAATTGGGCTTTGAAAAATCAACTTTCTGATCTATTAACAAACTCAGAAAAAATCTTAACTTACATATCTGAATCGCTATAGGTTGTATATCAACTCCATATAAACAGTTCTGAATAATATACAATTTCCTTGAGTAATCCGGATAATTCAGGAGTTCATCAAAGTCCTGCTCTATCTCTTTTATTGCTTGATTTATATCCATTTTCTCTCCCAACTCAGAAACTACTTTTATATCTTCTCTGGCTCTATCAAGTTGTATATCAAGCCACAAACTATTATCTGGATCCACCTTGTTAAGTATGTGAACCAATTTGTGAAGCATTCCCACAGGAAAAGCTCCAGAACCCACTGCAGGATCTAACACCTTCAAATTATCCACCGCTCTTACTATTGCCTTCCTCTCGTTTTCAGATAAATCAATATTTTCATCACTATAAGATAGTAATTTAACTAACTTTCTTTCCTCTACCTCAGTTTTATCTTTGAAATACTCCAAAAGTGATTCATCAAGCATAAAATCCACTATTTCCTTGGGTGTGTAATACGAACCTGTGGACTTTCTCGCTGTAGTACTAGTTTCAGGATTGTATGAAGCTAACAAGTTTTCAAAAACATTACCTAATAACTCAGGATCCAAAGAAACCTCCACATCAATTGGAGAAGACTCATCAACCGTAAAGTTATAATCCTTAAAAATATTAATTAAACTCCTAACTTTTACTATTCGCCTCTCTCCATAAAAATCTGATAAATCTTCCTCCCGATAATCACCAAAAAACAAATAATCTGGTAATACAGCTCTCCTTTTTTCATTCCTGCTAAATCCATCAATATATTCGTTATCTTCATCTATAAAATTTTCATCTAAACACACAAATAGACCACCATTAATGAATGGAACTCGTTCAAAGATATTTATAAAATCTTGCTCAGAAATAAGAAGCTTATCTTGATACCTATAGAGAGTTTTTACACCATATTGAGTTCGATTCCTAAGAAAATCAGAATTTTCTGCAAATTTCCTTTCCCCCACTTCATTATTAAGTGTTGCAAAAAATAAATTCTGTAGGATAACATTGTAGTAATTACTACTACCTAAGAAATCCTTCACAACCTTAACAAGAAACTTTGGATCAAAAATATTTTCAGGAACCAATCCCTTTTCCTTAAGAAACCATACAAAAATTAATCTTGTAATCAATCTAATCAAATTCTCCTCAATCTTACCACCAGGAAAATATATAATGTTTTGTTTTGAAAGTTTAAGAGCCCAAGCATACCAATTCTGAACTTGCGTAAAAAACTGTTTCGTTAACGGATAAATCGAAAAAGATTGTTTTATCTCATCTAAACTTCCAAAACTGCATTTTAACATATTTTCATAAAATGTCCTGTTTGGCTTACCGGGACAAACAAAATAAGTATACCTCTTGTAATAACTATACTCTATTCTTGAATAAAAAGGAACAGTGTAAACAAATGAAAACCTAAACATTTTTTCATCATTATAGAAAAAGAATAATCCAGCATCAACCTGAAAACGTGCAAGCAATTTCTTAGCCATCTCATACTGCCTCTTCTTACTACTCCTTTCATTTAAATCTGAAAGCTTAATTACAAATACCAAAACTTTTTGATATTCTAAATTAAGCTCCCCTACTTTCAATATCTCTTCTACCTTATCAAATTTTTGGGCTTCAATATCAGAAATCTTTATCCTATTTTCTAAAACTTCAAATCTCTTTAATAAAAGAAAAGATTTAAGATTATCAACCGAAAAATCGTTTATAAGATTTCTAATTATCATTTCTTGATCCATATAACTTGCCCCCTTACACAGCAATATAATTCTTCTGTTAAGCTTTATTTTATTAATCTTTTAGATTTAAATCTTTTGTTAACCTTTTGAATTTTTTATTTAAAACCAAAATACATTCAAGAAAATGGTTAAAGATGAAACCCAATTCTATCAAGATAACCATAAAAAGATTATCAAAAAAAAAGTTATAATACTATACATTATGGACAAGAAGTTTCCAATTGGTATTAGTTCATTTGAAGAAATAAGAGCTGGTAATTATTACTATATTGATAAGGCTCATTTTATTAAAAAACTTTGTAATCAAGGAAAATATTATTTTCTGTCTAGACCTCGCAGATTTGGTAAATCTCTATTCTTAGACACCATCAGGTGCGTTTTTGAAAACAAAAAAGAACTATTTCAAGGTCTTTTTTTTAGAAAACAATTGGGATTGGAAAAATTCATATCCCACTATTAGATTCTCTTTCGATACCTATTTTGAAAATTCTTCTGAACTCAAAAACTTTTTAAAATCAAGACAGGATTGCTAGACTTCTTTTGCCTTCAATCTAAATATAATTTAAAAACTATAGACTTTTATTTTCTTGTTTAAAAGCTTTCATACTATCTTTTTTTCTTTATTGCTCTATTATTCTATCTTTACTACTATTAGATCATAGTTTGAACCATTGTGACTAGAACCAGAAACATAAATTTTACCGTTTTGATCTACATAGATAGAATTTCCTTCTTCACTGTTACCTCCAGCTATATTATGAACAATTACATGTCCACCAGAACCAAATGTGGTATCTAAACTACCATCACTGTTTAACCTTGTTACTGCTAGATCAGTATCTGAAACATTGCGAGCCTGACCAGCAACATAAACCTTGCCTGTTTGATCTAGGTAGATGGAACGACCTTCTTCCCAGTTACCTCCAGCTATATTATGAACAATTACATGTCCACCAGAACCAAATGTGGTATCTAAACTACCATCGCTGTTTAACCTTGTTACTATCAAATCTACATCTAAACTATTCCAACCTTGACCAGTAACATAAATTTTACCATTTTGATCTACATAAATGGAATAACCTCTTTCCCAGTTGCCTCCGGCTACGTTATTAAGAACAACGTGCCCTCCAGAACCAAATGTATTGTCTAAAGTGCCATTACTGTTTAGCCTTGTTACTATTAGATCTTCATCTGAAACATTATAACTATAACCAGTGACATAAACTTTACCACTTTGATCTACGTATATTGAATAACCTACATCATCTGAATTTCCGCCAGCTATGTTATGAAGTATAACATGTCCACTAGAACCAAACGTATTGTCTAAAGTACCATTGCTGTTTAGTCTTGTTACTATTAGATCTTCATCTGAACCATTCCAACTACAACCAGTTATGTAAACTTTACCTGCTTGATCTACGTATATTGAATGGCCATAATCATACCAGTTACCACCAGCTATGTTATGAAGGATAACATGCCCTCCAGAACCGAATGTGGTGTCTAAACTACCATCACTGTTTAACTTTGTTACTATTAGGTCAATAATTAAACCACTGCTACTCTCACCAGTAACATAAACTTTGCCAGCTTGATCCACGTAGATTGAATTGCCTTGTTCCCAACTGTTATTGCCAACTATGTTATTAATGACAACATGTCCGCCAGAACCAAATGTGGTATCTAAACTACCATTACTGTTTAATCTTGTTACGATTAGATCTTGATCTGAAGTATTCGAACTCTCACCAGTAACATAAATTTTACCATTTTGGTGCACGTAAATTGAATAGCCGTATTCGTGCCGGCTACCGCCAGCTATGTTATGAAAAATGACTGTAGCATCTAGGTCTCCATCATTATCTAGGTCCCTACCTAATGGAGTACCAAAGGTATTAGAAACTTTTCCTACAGCATGTACATAACCTGAAAAATTGGTATTATCGTTGAAGCCAAAAAATCTGGCACCTCTGGATTTACAGGAGTACATAAAAATACTGATGAATAGCGTAATTATAGGTATACAAATGATTATGAATATTTTCATTTTTTCTTTCCCAATTTTCTATAAATGAGGAGCCTATATTAAAAATTTATACCTATGACTATTAATATCCTACCATACACTTTTAGGAAGTTTACAGATTTTTCTATCAAAAAGGCAGGTGGTTTAGCAATACTTCGAATTAGGATAACACCTGAATTTACAGGAATAAACTGAAATGTTAGTGAATAATCTAACTACAGAAAGGAATTTATAAAGTTTAGAATTATAACTACCCTACTCTGCTTGGCTTATAGAATTTGTAAACAACGTATGAAAAATTATAGATGGATATTTATCATCTCTGGTTTAGTGATAAACTTATGTTTGGGTTCTATTTATTCATATAGTGTTTTGCAAATACACTTGAAAAAATTTTTTGAAAATGTGTATGGTTTGAAAATAAGTGCAACAGAGATGCAAATACCTTTTCTTTTGTCGCTTGCTTTATTTTCTTTTTCTATGCCTTTAGCAGGAAGACTTATAGAGAGATTTAGTCCTCGAAAGGTTAGTATAGTAGGAGCTATTTTTTTAGGATCTGGATGGTTTTTAGCATCATTTGCAAAATCACCCTTGGAATTAGCAATATTGTATGGTATTATTGTAGGATTGGGAGTAGGTATTATTTATAACTGTCCTTTATCAGTAGTAACTAGATGGTTTATTCAAAACAGAGGATTAGCCATAGGTTTAACAGTACTAGGTTTTGGATTGTCTCCGGCTTTGTTAAGTCCCATAATAGACTTACTAGTATATACTTATGGTCTCCAAAAATCTCTTAAATTGATAGGAGTTACTCTTTTCTTGGTTGTATTAACTTTTTCATATTTTCTGAGATTTCCAGACAAAAATGAATCACAGAACGTTAATCAATTTCAAGAAGTAGGAGGAATAAGTACTTCTCAGATGCTAAAGAAGCATTCTTTTTATGGCTTATGGATATGTTTCTTTACTATGAATTTCATTGGTTTAATAGCTATTGGTATTTCTAAACCTATGGGATTAGAAGTTGCTAGAAATTGTGGTATACCAGAACAAGAGATATCGAATACCTTAACTCTATTTATGATTCCTTTTGCATTATCAAATGGGATAGGAAGACCATTATTTGGTTTTTTAACAGACAAATTTAAACCCAAAACTACTGCTACATTATCATTCTTATCTATTCTAGTAGCAATAGGCTTGATATATTTTAATGATAGTTCATTACTAGCTTATGGAATTTCATTTAGTATTTTCTGGATGAATTTAGGAGGTTGGATGGCTATAGCTCCTACTACTACTTCAATGTTCTTCGGACTAAAAAACTATTCTAGTAACTATGGAGTAGTATTTACAGCTTATGGCGTAGGAGCTATTCTAGGAAATCTTACTGTAGGTATAGTAAAAGATATAACTGGATCTTTTATTAATGTTTTCCCCATACTATCAATTCTTATTATAATGGCGATAATCATAGTACAGTTATATCTAAATTTCAATTTCACGAAATAGGTAGAGTAAGAGGTAAAAAAGATGAATGTAAATAATAATAATATGATTAGGGGGTGATAGTTGTGAATATAAATAAAAGAGTGATATCCAGTTTTGTTATTTTTTCTTCGGTATTCATTTTGATAATATCGTACTTAATTTATACTAATAACTTGAGTTCACAAGTTTTTGCTGAAGAAAAACAAAAAGGATACACAAAGGAAATGAGAGAAGACATACAAAATAGTCAAGAATTCTGGAACTATCTGCAAAAAAATCATCCTGAAACATATAATCTTCTTAATCACCTAAAAAATCAAGAACCTAAATACTACAAAAGATTTGTAAAAATAACCAGCAGACTCTATATCAAATTAAAGAAAACCCAGGATCAAGAATTAAAAAACATATTCTCAGATCAAATAGATAAACATACAAAATTTGTCAAATTAATAATTGATTATAAAGATAAGAAAATCAATGAAGATCAGTTTAAAAATGAAGCAAAACAAATACTAAACAAGATACATGACAATGTTATAAGAGTAATGGAAATTAAACTTCAGAAATATAAGATGGAAAAGCAGCAAAAAATAGAAAAAACAATAGAGAAAATAGTGCAAAAAGTTGATAAACATGAAAGTTTAGAGGAGGATAATGAAAATGAATATTAACTAAGTTTTTTGATTCCTAATTTGTACTACTTTTTTTGGCGTAGCCTTGTGGTATTTGCAAGTCATCTAAACTAAATGGAACAATTTTAACTGATTCTAAATTAACAGATTCCATAATGAGAGAATTATTTTTTCTTAGCTGAAGAGAGTAGATTAAATCTTTTTTCTCATGCACAATGATTTGCAGAATCTTCATCATTTGTGCATCTAGTACATTGTCAAGTGGTATACCACTAATATCCATATTTTGGGATCCATCCGAAAACTTATGCTTTGATAAATATAGTTGAAGAATTTTAAAACTACTTGAATCATTCAAAAGATTTTTTAACTCTTCAGAACTTATTAGTTTAATCAATATTAAGAAAGGCTCATTGTTATATGCATAGTTGATGTGTAAATCTATTGCTCCTATTTTTTGTGAGTTTACAATTGCATTAGAAGGTTTGTAGTCAATTGTTAAATTTTCTTGGTTATTAGTTTGAGTCTGGCTCAGAAAAATATTAAAGTTTAAAATATTGAAGTTTTTGGGAAAAATAAATTTGAATGTATTTGTTACTTTTTTTGATGAGTCACTTTTATCAGAAGAATCAGTTGATTGTTGACTATTCCATAAATCTAAAACTTTATTACCCTTATGAATTTTAATTGAGTATTCTTTACTGGTATGATCTAGTTCTATTTCTTGAGTAGTATTAGAAGATTGGTCATATTTAATAATTCTGCCACTTCTATGGAATGTAAAACTAAGGAAAAAGAACCTAAGGTCAGAACTACTTTCCTCTTTCCAAAAATTATCTGAAACAAAGTAAGAGTTTTTTTGATAAACATCAATAAAATATCTAAATTTCATATATCCCTGTATATTGACTACAGTTTGTTGTGCATATGTTGCTTTTACATAGAGTAATATCATAAAAAACGATACTACCAGTGTATATAATGACATTTTCATAAAACTTTACCTCCTTCCAGCCTTTACCAGAAAATTCTATAATTAGCTCATTTGAACCTTCTTTGAATTGATCAAAGAGTTTGTAAAAAAAATGTAAATTCTCTAACAAAAAATATTTAAATATTCTCATGAAAAGGATATATAATATCTTAGTGAGCAAACTATAGCAGTAAAAAATCATAAGGGGAGTGATAAAAGTTGAATAAAATAAATGACTCATTTTCATTTCCAGAAAATACACCTCTTAAAAATATAAAGCGAGGATTAGAAGAAATAATAGAAGATAAAACCATAGAGAAAAAGGAAGAAAAAGAAAAGAAAGAAAAGGATATCAAAGATATCTTAGAATTTCCAGATGTACTATCAGCTGTTTCAAGAGTACCTTCTTATAAAGTACCTCAAATAGATCCTATCTATAGAACAAATAATAATCAAAATCAAAACCACAGTGGGAATCATAACCACGATTCAAATACGAATGGTACAATTGAGATAAGGGATGTATACGTTCCCAGAGATCAACAAATACCACCACACACTCAAGACAATGTAGATGTATTTGTAAAAACTCAGAATAATAATTATCGTCAAGTAAAACTACCAAATGGTAAAGTTATAACAATGTGTAATTTTGCAGGAGATCAGTACATACTGAACGATAATATAAAATAGTCATAATCTAAGGGGGGATACTATGATAAGAAAAGTAGATAAAAGTTATGTAAACCAATTAACTACAACAAATAATAGACAAACATCAAATGCTATAAACCAAAATAGCTATGATGTTCAGGATAAGATACTAATAGATGATCATGAAAAACCTCAAATATATAACGCGAATGATATAAAAAGTAAAGTCAAGATCCAAGCATCAGAAAATAACGTACAAATAGGAACGGAAGCACCAGTTGGTAAGGATATTGGAGAGGACAAAGAAGCAAGAATAAGGGTAACAGGATCAATAGGATACGGTAAACCTGGAGTAGATGGTCCAGGAGTAAAGAGAATAGATCCATACACAATCCAAGCTAATATTGGATTATCAGTAAATCCTGCATCTTTTTATGCAGGAATTAAATGTGAAATAGAAGCTGTGGGTAAATCGGATAAAGCTTCAATTCAAGGAGGTATATCATTTAGTTTTTCAAAAGGTACTTCTGCTGGTGTAGGTGTAAGTTTACCCTACAACTCATCAGCTACACTTTCCCTTAGAAGTGGAACTCTATCTTTCCAAACCACTTTATCAACAGATGTATTAAAACTGCCTGTCAAAATTCCCGGAGGAGCAATATACATGGCTGGAAACGTTGATATAGCTGATATACTACAAAAGTCCAAAGAAGAACTGTCAAAAGGAAAAGACATAACAAGTATAAAATATCAAATTAAACAAGAAGTTAAGGAACGAATAAAACCAGCTGCAACTAATTTCACTGAAGCAGTAATCAGAAAAGTAATGGAATTTAACGAACTTTTGTCAAAGAACAGTCAAACGGGCTTCAATGTTAACCCAATGAATACCAAAACATTTGAAATCACAAAGCCTACATCAATTCTAAATAGCTCTGGAATATTACCGACTGAGGAAGATAGAAAGTTTGAAAAAGAAGCAAAAGAAGAGCTCAAAAAATTTGGTATAAAAGTATTTTCAGTGGTAGGAGGTAACGCAATATCATCCCTACTAAGTGCTATAGCACCTTCCATAGACTTAGCTATAGATAATATAAATGAAAATGATCTAATATCATTGGTATAATTGTTTTAGGATTTATGTTAAAAATACCTAAGTGCTTCATTAGTACAGTAATCATACTTGTTTTACAGATAAGCCAATTTTGTTTATCCTCAGAGCTAAGACTAGGATATGAAGTAGATATGAGACCAAAAAATTTGAATGTTAGACAAAATATCTTTATTGACTATAAACTATCTGAAAGATACAGAATGAGAATGATTTTCAACGACATAGACATGGATAAAGATCTTTTCACAGATAAACTTGATGTAAGATTTAGATTGTACTATATTCCTTCAAAAGGGAAGCAGTGGTTTTTTACTCTGGGAAGTAATCTAAAAACCTTGGGTTACTCTCATAGAATAAAAGATACTGAATATGAGTTAGTAGGAGCAAGAAGAAAGCAAAGACTGGAGGTAGATGCAGCCATTAGACTGCATCTATCCCAGTTTTTTACTCTTAAGTTAGGTTTTGTTAACATTTTATCCCCTAGAAGAGAGTTCTATATTAGACCTCGTTTCGTATTTTTAATAAAATAATGTTAACGTACCTTTAGGGAACAAAATTTTTAGTAATTCCTTACATTATATTTCTCCATTAACTGCAAAAGAGAGTTCAGATATATTTCTTTAGATTTTTGTATATCATACTGCCCACTAATAACTACTTTGCAACAAGGATAAAAAGACCTAACATACTTATGTATTGCTTCAACAAATTCTTGCTCATTAATTATCATATCTTTGTTAAGATCAGAATTTTTTAAACTATGGTAGAATTTCTCAACAAATTTTTCATCTTCTGTTCCTCTTACTTTTTGATACAGGTCTTCTATGTTAATATATTCTTTGTTTTGGTTTCTATGATATTCTATTCTGAGTGGTTCTGTTCTTGGATTAATTCTGTTTATTTCCATACTTATCCCCTCCTGGTTATATTTTTAGTGGTTTAAATTAAAGGGTTGATGTATTAATGGAGCGTGGATTAGTAGAGATAGTGTTTATTTTTTTAAGAAATTGTAAAAACTTTTTTATTTTCTATAAACTATCCTTCCCTTAGATAAATCATAAACGGACAATTGAACCACTACTCTATCGCCTACTGCGACTTTGATAAAATTTATTCTCATTTTACCTGATAGATGGGCAAGTACTGTAGCTCCATTGTCTAGTTTTACTCTAAAAACACCGTTGGGTAAAGCTTCAATTATCTCTCCTTCAGTTTCTATAAAATCTTTAAGTATTTTGATATCTTTTTTTTCACCCTTGGTAGTATTATTATTGGTAGCGTGTGTTTTTGTAGTTTTCTTTTTGTTATCTTTCTTCATTATGTAGATTTGAGAAGCGGGGACGACGGGACTTGAACCCGCGACCTTTGGCGTGACAGGCCAACGTTCTGACCGTGCTGAACTACGCCCCCTTCCTTCCCTATTCTATTTTCTACTCCCAAATCAAAAATCCTTCCTAAAAATTCCAATGAAGGATTGTATTTGAAAAATATTTAATCTTATTATGTGAATGATAGTGAATAAGAGTATATTCATAAGGAGGGCTATATGCTTATAATAACTGAAAAGGCAAAACAAAAAATAACTGAAATGCTTAATCAAGAAGGACAAGGCTATTATCTTAGACTATACGCTATACCTTCTGGATGCTGCGGAATAGATTTTGGAATGGAAATAACAAACGAAACCGATAGCTCAGATAACTTTATAGATCTCGAAAAGTTCAAAGTAGTAGTGGATGATTTTTCTTATCCATTCATAGAAAACCTTGAAATTGATGTAGTAGAAAGAGAAAATAAAGTATACTTTGTAGTTAGTCAGCAAAAACAAAATGGCTGTGGATGTTCATGTCAATCCTGTGAATGTCAATCATCCACCTGCTCTTGTGGAAGTAACTGTAATTGCCATTAATTCAAAAGGATAATAATCTCCATACGCAGAAATAGTATACTATCTATGATACTGGGAAGCTTCCTAAAATACAATATACTAAACATAGAAATACACCTAAACACAATAGTAAGCACATGGATTGTAATGAGTATAATCATAATATTTGGAATATTCTACAGAATGTCAGTAATGAAAACAATAAAAACTCTCAAATCTTATCCTTATAAGTCTGATATACTTATACCCAAAAGTATAAGCATACAAAATATATTCGAAATGATTATAGAAGGAATAAACAGTATAAATCAAAGTATTCTGGGTAAGAAAATCTCAGAAAAATATATGGTTTTACTTGTATCATATTTCATTTTTATTCTGTTTTCTAATCTTTTTGGATACATACCTGCCTTTATTAAGTATAATGAGTATAGCTTAATAACACCTCCAACTTCAGACCTAAGTACTACACTTGCTCTAACTGTAATATCTGTGATAACCTATAACCTAATTGCCATAAAAGAAACCGGTTTTAAGAACTGGTTAGAACATTTCATTTTCCCAATACCCTATATCCTTAAGCTAGGAAAGGAAAAAGTAACTATAGCAATAGCTATAATCCTACTACCTCTTTTTCTTCTACTAAATATTATTGACATTCTTGCAAGAACAATATCATTATCCTTAAGATTATTTGCTAATATATTTTCTGAACATTTGATGATAGAAAAGTTTGTAGAACAAATAATTATAAACTCACAAATTTTCATAAAAATATTTCTCTATATCTTAACGTTTTTCGTGATGTTTCTGGGGTTAGCAGCCTCGATAATACAAGCACTTATTTTTGAAGTTCTCAGTGCAATATATATTGCTTTATATCTACCCCATGATAACCATGAATAAATACAGAAACAAGAATGCAAAGGAGGAAAAAACATGAATAGAATGTCGAAAAATACTCTAGTGATTTACTCAATAATACTTATATCAATAATTCTAACAGTTAGTATAGTAGCTGCAAGTACGACATCTGTAACACCAACACCGGAATTTATGAAAACACAAGAACTTATGAAACCTCAAATGCAAGATAAACTTTATAAATCATTGGGAGTACTAGGATTAGGATTTGCAGCAGGATTAGGAGGATTAGGTATAGGAGTTTTATCCAAAGCTTTTATAGAAGGAATATATAGAAACCCTGAAACAACCAACAAAATGCTAGTATGGTTCTTTGTAGCTTTTGCTCTAATAGAAGCACAAGTACTGTACACCTTATTCTTTGTATTCCAATTATTCTTTGCAAAATAAGGAGTGAACTATATGGACCAAATACTTAGCTTTTGGACGCTTATACTCCAAATAGTTAACTTCACAATATTTTCTGTATTAGCATATTTCCTTTTCTATAAACCATTTAAAATGATAACTGAAGAAAGAAAGAATATGATTCAAAAAAATATTCAAACAGCTGAAGAAATTAGAAAAGACGTAGAAAAAATTAAACAAGACCTAGAACTAAAACTTAATGAAATATACAAGGAAAGAGAGAGAATAATACAAGAATCAATGAAAGAAGCAGAAAATATAAAAAATTATATCATAGAAGAAGCACAAAATAAAGCAAATGAAATTCAATCTAAAACTCTAAAAGAAATAGAACTAGCTCAGAAAAAAGTTATAGATGAAATAAAAGCTACTTATATAGAAATCATTTCCTCCCTTGCTAAAGGGGTTCTCAGAGAAGTAGTTGATACCTCGTTGAATCAAAAAATAATAGAAGTAACAACTAAAAAAATAAAGGAAATGGATAAAAACTGACTATGTTGTCAATAGCAGCAAGATATGCTTTTTCATTATTCAACAAAGCTAAAGAAAAAAATAAAGTAGAACAAGTTATGAATGAACTACAAAAATTTACTGAGATTATACAGAAAAATAAAGATCTAGAGAGATTGTGGAATTCTCTATCAATACCGTACACGATAAAGGAAAGTATACTTCTAAAAAGGATTAGCTTTTCTGAAATAACTACAAATTTTCTTAAGCTAATTCTACTCAAAAAAAGACAAAAGCTTTTACCAAAGATATTTTATTACTATAAGCTAGTATACAATTACCAAAATAAAATCCTAGAAGTAGATATAAAAACAGCTTTTGAAATAAATCAAGATCAATTACAAAAAATAATACAATTACTTGAAAACAATCTAAAACTTAAAGTAAAATTAAAGAATATATCGATTGATAGAGAAATTATAGGAGGAATTATTGTCATTAGTGATGATCTGATTATAGATCTATCAGTAAAAAAGGACTTAGATAAAGCATTAAGAAAAATAGAAGAAACAATAAATAATAAAATGGATGAACTTAAGATAGTATAAGGAGGAATCAAAATGAGACATAGAAAGAGATATAAAAAGCTAGGAAAATATACCGAACACAGAATATCTATGTTAAAAAACTTACTTAAAAGCATAATATCTAGTCCAAAACTAGAAATTGTAACTAGTATAGCAAAAGCTAAAGCTTTGTCTAAATTTGGATCAAAAGTAATAACATATTGTAAAAAGGCAGCAAAAATAAAAAATCTTATAAATAATTCTCCAGAAGAACAAAAGAATACTCTAAAATCAAAACTGGTAAATTTATCTAGAAAAATATACCAATATCTAGGAAATAGAAAACTTGTAAAAAGCGCAATTGACTTGGGAACTGTATTAAATTCAAAAAATAAAGATAAAGGCGGATATTTCAGCATATACCGTATCGGATTTAGAAAAGGAGATTGTTGTCCACAAGCAATAGTTAAAATAAATACATAAAAGGTATAATACAAAATGATAAAGTTTGGTACTGACGGTTGGAGAGCTATAATATCACAAGATTTTACTATTGAAAATTTAACTAAAGTTATATCGGCTATAGCTCAATTGATAAAATCAGAAGAAAGAAGAAAACTCGAAATTTACAATATAGATTATAGCAAATACACTCAGGCTTCCTACAAGGTACAATATAGAGATTATACTAAAGGTGTTGCTATAGGATACGATTATAGATTCATGTCGGAATACTTTGCTCAAAAAACAGCTGAAATAATCTCATCATATAATATACCTGTGTTCTTATCACAAAACCCCTGCTCAACACCAGCTCTATCAATGAAAGTAGCTAAAAATTTTGCAGCCGGTATAATGATCACAGCCTCCCATAATCCCTACATATACAATGGAGTTAAATACAAAGCAGAATATGGTGGTTCAGCTACCGATCAAATGACCAAAATTATAGAAAAACACCTAGATCAAATAGATACAAACCTAAAACCCAATTATAGCATAATAAATCGGTCATTAGACTTTCAGCAAGAATATCTAGAGAATATCTCAAATAACATAGATCTTGAAAAAATCAAAAAATTCATACAAAAAAATAATATAATAGTTATCGTAGATTATATGTTTGGAGTTCTATCAGGAAGTTTCAAAAAGATTCTAAATTTAGAAAGCATAATAGAAATAAATAATTATAGAAATCCATATTTTAATGGTCTTTCTCCTGAACCCATACCACAAAACTTGCAAGAGCTAAAGAAAATAGTTAAGCTTATAGGACCAAATAGTATAGGTTTTGCTTTTGATGGAGACGGAGATAGAATATTTGCAATAAATAATCAAGATTGGATAACACCTCATGAGATATTACCTCTTCTCGCAATCCATCTGATAAAAAATAGAAAATGGGAAGGAAAGGTGGTCAGAACCATATCTACTTCAACTAAAATAGATAGACTTGCTGAAAAATTCAATATAGAATCCATACAAACTCCCGTGGGATTCAAATATATAGCAGATCTATTTATAAGGGAAAATATCTTGATTGGAGGAGAAGAAAGTGGAGGTATAGGATTTAAAAACCATATTCCAGAAAGAGATAGTCTTTTAAATGCACTCTTAATATTGGAAATGCTAGCAGATCTAAACATACACCCATCTGAAGTTCTAAACTACTTACACTCTATGACTGAACAATCTTCATGCCACAGAAAAGATCTACATTTTCAATCAATAGATGAGCAAAAATATAAATATCACAAGATATCTCAAGATCCAAATAGCTTAAAGCAAATATTCGAACAAGCTTCTATACAAATTGAAATCAAGGATTACATTAAACTAGAAAAAGATAAAAAGAATTGGGTTTTAATAAGGCCATCGGGAACCGAACCTGTAATTAGAATATACAGTGAAGCGGATACATACGAAAAAGCTGTAGATAACACTCAAAAAGTATCTAATATACTTCAGCAGATTTGATGATAGTATTCATTACAGGTATATCAGGTGCAGGAAAAAATACCGCCCTCAGAATATTGGAAGACAATAACTTTTACTGTATAGATAACGCTCCACTTAACCTAATACCCAAAATAATAGATATAGCTCAAAATAGCAATATCCAAAATATAGCTTTTATAATAGATCCAAGAATGATAATAGCCTATCAAAAAGATCAGATAAAATTAAAAAAATCTATAGATAAATTAATTAACAAAACTCTGGAATATCAGAAAAAATACGATGTAAAAATAATTTTTCTTGATTGTAACGAAAAAACTCTTTTAAAAAGATATAACTTTAATAGAAGAATTCATCCAATAAATCCAGAAAACCCTGAAGAAGGGATAAAAGTAGAAAAAAAACTTTTAAGGAGACTAAAGGAAAATTCAAATCACATAATAGATACTTCAGATTTGTCGCCGTATGATCTATCCGCAAAAATCTTAGAAATAATATCCCTGAAAAAAATATACTTGCTAAAAATATTATCATTTGGCTATAAACATGGATTTCCAAACACTGATATAGTAATAGACGTAAGAATGTTACCCAATCCATTCTACGTAAAAGAATTATCAAACAAGACCGGAATAGACAAAGAAGTAAAACAGTATTTGTCTAGTGATCAAAATACCCAGGAATTTTTAAGTAAAACTCTATCTTATTTGGAATATATTATAAATCTTTACTTTGTAAATGTAAAGAGTTTTTTAGAAATAGGAATAGGATGCACTGGAGGTAAACATAGATCAGTTTTTGTAGCAGAATATCTCTATGAACAAATAAAACAAAAATACCAAAACATGAAAATACTTATAGAACATAGGGACATATACAAGTAATGCAAAATATTGCACTCTTGATAATAAATATCCTTACTATTACCTTACTAGTGATATTTGTAATATATCCTTTTACTAAGATACTGTTTTCTTCATTTTTTATAGAAATTATCTATCTAAACTTGAAAAAGTTTATATTCCTTGATAACTATTATTACATAATAAACGATCAAAACTATTGGATCTCGCTATATAACAGTTTGAGATTTAGTATTATATCATTTATTCTCGAACTAATAATAGGCTTTTCGTTAGCTTTTTTAATATGGAAGAATGAAAATAACAAGATATTGAGGATAAGTATAATACTTCCATGGGCTTTGCCTAGTGCTATTATGGCTCTATCTTGGAGATTTATGCTAAATGAACAATATGGTATAATACCTAAAATACTTGATAATTTTAATATTGAAAACATTTACTTATCTAACTTTGTATGGGCATTCATATGGATGATTATTATAGATGTTTGGAAAACAACTCCTTTTATAGCTATAATGTTTTACTCCGCTTTTAAGAGTATTAATAAGGAACTTTTTGAAGCCATAGATATTGAGAAAGGTAATATGTATCATAAAATATTTTGGATTATAATACCATTGAGTATACCTGCTATTTCCAGTGCTTTGTTATTTAGACTTTTATATGCCATGGTAGTTTTTGATTTACCCTATGTACTTACTGGTGGAGGACCTGCTAATTCAACAAAAACTTTGCCCATGTACATATACGAAAACTTTTTCAAGTATTTGGATTTAGGATATGCCAGCTCTTTGACTATTTTATCTATCTTAATTATTTTTATTATTTCTCTTCTTTTTCTCGAATTTCTCAAACGTATTTTTCACTACCCAGTTAGGTAGGTTTCTAAAAACTCGTTATAAGGATTTTTTATAAGTAACTTGTAAAAATATATATAGAGGTGATTGTAATGAAAGATTACTATTCAATATTAGGAGTAAGTAAAAATGCAACGGAAAAAGAATTAAAAGAAGCCTACAGGAAAATGGTAAGAAAATATCACCCTGACTTAAATCCAAATAATAAAGAACAAGCCGAAAAAATATTCAAAGAAATAAATGAAGCATACGAAGTGCTTATTGATCCAGAAAAAAGAAAATTTTATGATAGATACGGCTCAAACTGGAAAACTTACTACGAAGCCTCAAAAAGAGGATTTAACCCAGATTCTAATTACTCATCAAGCTACTCAAATACATACTCCCGTAAAGCTTCTAAAGACCTAGAAGAAATACTACAGGAAATATTCGGCTCATTTAGCAAATCAAAATCACGTAAATCACCTTTCGAAAATTTCTTCTTCCAATTCGAAGATTTCTCCGATTATCAAATACCTAAACATTACAACAATATTCCAGAAATAGAAGTCTATTTTAATCTAGAGGAAGTATACAACGGGGTAAATAAAAAAATAACCTTTAACCTAAACAATCAACCACAAACAGTAGAAGTAAATCTACCTCCGAGAATAAAAGAAAATTCAAAAATTACTATAAATACCTCACAGGGACCAGTTAAAATTAAAGTGAAAATCAATAAATCAAACTATAAAGTAATACAAGAAAAAAACCTACTACTTGTACTACCCATAGAAATAGAAAAAATCATTAATAACGAGGAAGTAACAATAATTTTGCCAAATAATAAGAAACTAAAAACTACTTTCACAATAGATCAATTGTATACAGAAGTAGTATTCAAATCTCTAGGTTTAGTCGATAGCAAACAAATACCAGGCGATATAATTGTTATACCAGTTCCTTTAATACCCAAAAACAAACAAAAATTACAACAAATAGAAAAAATACTTCAAGAGGTGAGATTGTAATGATTGAAAGAATTCTAAAAATGTTTTTTGAAAGTTACCCCTTGGAAGGAAGCTACTTCTCCATTAAAACAGTATCCGAAATACTAAAAATTCATCAACAAACTATAAGAAACTATGAAAAAATAGGATTAATCAAACCTTCGAGAACTAATGGCGGTAGAAGAATGTATAGTCTCAAGGATATTGCAAAACTTAAAATAATAACAGCTCTATCCAAAGACATGGGTATTAATACTCCAGGTATTGAAGTGATTATTAAACTTCTTGAAGAAATAGAACAGCTCAAAGCTAACTACGAAAATAGAATAAAAGAACTGCAAACAAAAATAAACTACTACTATCAAAACTATGGAGAAATAGGTATCGTAAAATATGAATCAAAAAAAATCGTTAAATCAGATAAGAAGTAAACTATTTATTCATACAATAAAAAATAGCAATTATAGTACCTCAGCATTTTCAGAACATTATTTATTCTACCCTCTTGCTTTAACCTTTCTACAGCCAAATCTATATCATTCGTTTGTAAAAAAATAATCCTATTCTCTGGATTATCAACATAATCAATTTTATCATTAAATACTATCTTTTCATATTCCATATACCCATCAAAGAATGTAATACTTTTGGTTCCAAAGAAAGTATCAGTGTAACTTTGATCTTTATCTATATAGCCTAGAATTCCAGGAAAATAATAGTAAAATTTTCCCCTAGAATTAGAGTAAATATTTTGGGAAGTACTAAGAACAATATAGTTTTGGGAATTGAAATAAATATCCTTGACAAAAGGAGGAACTATTTTCTTGTTACAAATATACATACAACTAGAACTACCCCCATCCAAATTCAGTGCATGCTTAACACCACTGAGATAATAAGCTAGCTCATATAAGTTTAATCCTTCCTTTCTTTTTGCATCAAGCCCCCAAATTACTTCAAGGTTTAATTTGTCTTCAGAATCAATATAAAGTATTGACCTTGGAGCAGAATCCACTATATTATTACCACCAGGCCCAAAACCTTCAACAATAGGATCCATAACTAAAGAGTAATCCTTGTATATTAAAGGCCCTGCTTGTATTAAAAACAATATATTACCACTACCTACAAAATTCTCATATTCTTTAATAGTGTTTGGTAACCACCCAGCTAAGAAATTTAAATCCTTCATGATAGCTAAAAATCCTCTTGGAGGTCTATAATCAACCGGGTAAGATATAATCCTACCTTGACTCACTACACCACCAACAGTTATGTATCTACCATCTTTCTTTGCAAAATAAGTACCATTAATACCAATCCAAAAATTACTATCTCTATAAACCAAATCTTTCCTTCTATAATCTTGAACATGTCTTACTTCAAAAGCAGAAAGATCAAGAATTTGTACTCTACTACTAAAAATATCAACTTTGCTTCTTAAAAGTTCCTTTACTCCGAGATTATAATAAAGCTTGGCAATAATTTTGTTATCTGGAGTATAAAATTCCACTATATTACTTATCTGGTACTCTAGAGGAAAAATAAAGGACACACTTTGATGATCCTCTTGCACCTCTAAAAGCTCGTAGGGAATAATATGATCAGTTTCTATCTTTACTACAGAGTAATAGTTTTGGTAGTTATAAGATTTAACTCTATAAAAGGAATAGCTAAATAGGTTGAGATTAGTTTTTTCAAATGGAATAACAATCTCAATACTATTCGGAGAAGAGTACAAAAGCTTATAATTAATTTTCTTACCAAATTTGATGTACAAACTAGACTGGTCATACTCTACTCTATACATCAATTCTTCACAAACCGTCGAAGTAGGTAAAAGAAGTATGAAAACAGTTATAAAGCTAATTAATAGACTTATCTTTATCGATAATATTCTTATTAATAAAATCGATAATTTTTTCAGAGAGCTTTTTAACATTTTCTACATCTTTCAAAGTATAATTTTGATATGGTGGTTTTAACATATTGGCTCCCGGATATCTAGAGAGAATATAGTGTTTGTCTATTTCTTTGGCAATATCAAATAATTCTTGCGGTACTTCTATTTTTTGAGCTAAAGTTTCCAATAAGTTAAATACTGAATGTCTGAATGAATCTAAATCTAATTTTTTAAGAGCTGCTTTTATTATTTTTACTACTGCTTCTTGATAGCAAAAGCAAGCCCACTCGTAATATCCTCCCTTAAGACAGTAATCAGCTACTTCACTATCTCTTTTACCCTGCTTGTACCAAGCATCATATATGGTTTTTTTTATATCTTTTCTTTCTCTCATAGTGATTTTATACTCGATCTTACTATGGGCTCTTTTATGTTTTTCACACCAAATATTATCACATCTTTTGCCATATATTTAAAGCATATAATTGTGTAATCATTTATACTAAATGTAATATACTCAGGACCAAGATAGTTTCTGAACAGTTCTATCGCTGATAAAACCTGATTTAAAACTGAATCACTTATACTATTACCCATGATATTCTGGTTGCCCACATATATGGATAATATTTCTTTATTATTTTTAAAAGCTTTTATAATTTTATCAATTGCTTGGTTGTCCATTAAGATTGTTGTTCAGAAGATTCTTTTTGCTCTTCAGCAGTAACAGTAACTATAGTGGTATCCATCCTGTTTACAAACTTTATATTCTTAAAATCATCCTGTTTTGAAAGATCTGATACATGAATGCTATCACCTATATCTAAATTGGATATATCCACTACTATTTTTTCTGGAATATTTTCGGGTAAAACTTTGATTGATAGCGAGTTAGTTAAGATTTGTAAAATTCCACCTTTTTTTACTCCTATACTTTCACCTACAATTTCTACTGGAACCTCTACTTCAATAGCTCTATTTTCTACTAAACCCATAAAATCAACATGCAGCACCCTGTCTTTAAGATAATCATATTGTATTTCTTTTATAACCGATTTATATGTTGTACCATCAATTTTAATGTATAAAATTTGCCCCTTTCTTAATTTGATAGCTTCTTTTGAACTTATAGAGAATTGTACATTAGGTATACCTTTACCGTATAAACAACAAGGTACCAAGTTGAGTTCTCTACACTTTTTGGCCTCTACCTTACCCTTTTTTCTTAAATTACCACTTAGTGTTACTAATTCTTTTTCACTTTTAACAATGAAAGCTCTCACTTTTACCACCTCTTCATTATTATAAATACTTCTACAAAATATGATGGTACACCTTTTAAAGGTTAAGCTTTACGGCTGCTTAATATTATAAAAATGGAAGAAATTGTAGTATCTTTTATTCTCATTTTAACATTTTTCTTAAGTATATTCCTAAAATCCTCTTATGTGCTCGTGTGTGTATTATTGGGAGCTATAATGTCCTTTTATTTATCATATAATCACTCTTTCCATTTATCATTAGGTAAACTAGAATTATTTTCAGATATCGCTATATCCTTGATATTCTTTTCACTCGGACTTGGTTACAGTATGGAAAGCTTCAAAAAAAATCTAAAAAAAACTATGGTATCATCAGTAATAGACTTACTCAACTTGATAGTACCTTTTGTATTAATGTATATTCTAACTAAACAATACTTCATATCTTTTACAATAGCACTAATGGTCTATCCTTCAAGTACAGCAATAATAATAAAAATTCTAGAATCCCAAAAAAAATTAGCATCAAAATTAGCTGATACTATAATTGGAATACTATTGTTTGAAGATATAGTTTTAATACTAGTATTAGCATTTCTACAAGCTTCATCGCAGCAAACAAATCCAATAACTACTACAATTATTTCACTCATACTAATTGTATTAATTTATATTTTTTGTGAACTAGTACTAAAAAAGCATTCCTTAATTCTAGAAAGGTATATTCAGGAAGAAGTTGGTGTTTTCCTAATACTAGGCTTTTTCCTTCTAGTACACTTCATATGTCACAAATTTATCTTGCCAGAACCATTAATTATGTTTGCATCAGGTCTGTTATTCCCAGTATCAATATCTAATTACTTAAAACCTAAAATAGAAGCCGTAAAAAACTTTTCGATAGGTTTATTTATACTGGATTTTATGCTTAAAACTCAAATAACAAAACAAGCAGATATAAATTACTATCTCCTAATTCTTGCTATACTCTGTAGCTTTATCAAAATCA
Organism: bacterium; assembly: GCA_039630415.1. Classification (GTDB taxonomy): domain Bacteria; phylum DRYD01; class DRYD01; order DRYD01; family DRYD01; genus DRYD01. The sequence goes on from JBCNVB010000029.1 coordinate 26,488, forward strand.
TAACATTCTATTTCTCATTGAAAATATCCAAAATAAAACATAGTTCTGAAGATATAATATACTTTCTTCCACGCGGTGAGTTTACAGTTTACATATCAAAAATATCAAATCTGGAATATTTTGCTTTCTTCACTATCATTCTATCTAATCTAATAGTTATGATACATTTAGCTATTCCAAAACATAAGAAATGATAAAAACCATATGATTACGATAGTATTTGTAAAAGTAAAGCTCCTGTTTCATTTTTTGCTCTATATACTTCGGAACAATCCTTGTTGATCCCCTTATATTCTCTAGGTAAAGTAAAAGAAGAACTTTATTTGGTTTTCTGAGTTGATGAATCGTTATTTGAGTTTGCCAAGGAGAATAAATAAAATATGGTGCCTGTTTCTTTGGTAAATACTCAACATAAGGATCTGTAAATAGATCAACAATACTATTTGGATATCTTGCTTTATCTATATAATACTTCTCTGAAGCAATTTTTATATACTTAACATTAGTTATAAAAACACCTAGTTTGGAATACTCTATATTTGATGAATAAATAGAAAGTCCAATAAAAATCAAAAGCAAGATGATAACATTGGTTATAACAAGCTCAATAGTAGAGAATCCCCTAATCAAAGCTGAATATTTTTCTTTTTGTATTTTCTTATGGCAGCTTTCAAAACATTTAACCCCAAGGAAGCACAATTAGGCCTTATAGTGTAAACCTGTTTACCAACTACATTAATTAGATGATTTATATCTAGATTTTCTATTTCTTCAAACTTTTTACCTTCTATACTTTCAATTAGTAAAGACGTTGATGCCTGACTTATAGTACAACCTTCACCCTGAAAAAAAACCTGAACACTATTATCAGGTTCGACTTTGAGATATATTTTCACAATATCTCCACAGCCAGGATTTCCTCCTTCCACTTCAACATCATATTCATCCGGTATTTTTTTATAAGGAGAGTTTTCAAAATGTTCTATAAATAACTCCAGAGTTTCTTGATCTATTCTATCCACTTTATTCCCCTCTCTCTTGCGGTTTTCCTAGCTATTTCATAACCTGCGTCTGCATGTCTTACAACTCCTATACCTGGATCATTTGTTAAGACTCTTTCTAATCTATCATAAGTTGATTTCTTCCCGTCTGCTACTATTACAACTCCTGCATGAATAGAATTACCAATTCCTACTCCTCCTCCATGATGAACTGATACCCAATGAGCACCTGAAGAAGTATTTAATAGAGCATTAAGAATAGGCCAATCAGCTACAGCATCAGAACCATCTAACATGCCTTCGGTCTCTCTGTATGGTGAAGCAACACTACCTGTATCTAAATGATCCCTACCTATTACAATAGGAGCTCTTACTATCCCCTTCTCTACTAGATAATTAAAATACATTCCTGCTTTATCCCTCTGTCCATAACCTAACCAACATATTCTAGCAGGAAGTCCTTGAAACTTAACCTTTTGTTGAGCCTTTAAAATCCATCTTCTAATTCCTTCATCCTCTGGAAACAACTTCATTACAGCGTTATCAGTTTCATATATGTCCTTTGGATCACCAGAAAGAGCTACCCACCTAAAAGGACCTTTACCCTGACAAAATAAGGGCCTTATATACAGCTTAACAAATCCATCAAATAGAAAAGCTTCTTTTAAACCAGCTTTATATGCCTGACCTCTTATATTATTACCATAATCAAAAACTACAACTCCTTTCTTGTTAAACTCAACCATATAGTAACAATGTTTATATATAGTCTCCAAACTCCTTTTAATATAACCTTCAGGATTGGTTTTTCTTAAGATCAATGCTTCTTGAAATGTTATATTTTCTGGTACATACCCATTCAATTCATCATGGGCAGAAGTCTGATCAGTTATAACATCTGGATATATCTGATTTTTGTACAAATACTCTAAAAGAGTAGCAGCATTAGTATTTACTCCTATTGAAATTGCTTTTTGTTCTTTTTTAGCTTCTAGAGCTGTTTTTAAAGCTTCCTCAATAGAGTCAAATGCTAAATCTAGATAACCCGTTTGCAGCCTTTTTTGAATTCTAGAAGGATCAACTTCAGCAATTAGAGCAATGCCATCATTCAAAGTGATAGCTAGAGGTTGGGCCCCACCCATCCCCCCTAAACCACCACTAACAACTAATTTACCTTTCAATGAACCATCAAAATGAATTTTAGAGAGTGAATTAAAAGTTTCATAAGTACCCTGAACTATACCCTGCGTACCAATGTATATCCAACTACCCGCTGTCATCTGTCCATACATTATTAATCCTTTGCTTTCTAAATCTCTAAAGTAATCCCAAGTAGCCCACTTCGGAACTAACATTGAGTTAACTATTAATACTCTTGGAGAGTTTTCAAAAGTTTTGAAAACAGCAATAGGTTTTCCAGACTGAACTATTAAAGTTTCATCATTTTCCAGATTTTGTAGAGAATAAACTATTTTTTCAAATGCTTGCCAATTCCTAGCTGCTTTTCCGTTTCCTCCATAAACTATTAAATCTTCTGGTTTTTCCGCAACTTCTGGATCAAGATTATTCATAAGCATTCTTAGAGCAGCTTCTTGAGGCCAATCCTTGCAAGTTAAACTACTCCCTCTGTAAGCTCTTACTACAGACTTACCCATAATTCTATACTCTCACTCTCCTTATAAACACATTACTCACACTATAACTATTATCTCTTCTAGAAAATAAATCCTCTACAGATTTAGAAATATATATGAAAGAAATTGATAATAATCAATAAAAAAAAGATTTTTGATTGTATAAAAAAATTCACCAAGGGAATAAGATAAAAGGGAGGTGATAAGAATGTTATCAATAAGAGAAAGAAGACCAATGAGAAGATCAATGCTAAGTGAGCTAGAAAGAATCCATAACCTAGTAGAAAACCTAATGAACGATGTTTTTGGACCTATGGGAATGGGTTCATTTACCACAACTAATCAAACTACTCCAACTTCTGCATGGTTACCACCAATGAATATGTGGGTAGAAAACAATACCATCCACTGTGAAGTATTTATACCTGGAATAAACAGAGACCAAATAGAAGTAAATGTAACAGAAGATACCTTAACAATAAGTGGTAGTTTCAGAACAACTACATCTCAAGAAACAACTCCAACATTCTATATGTACGAATATCCAAGTGGAACATTCTATAGACAAGTAAGCCTACCATTCCCAGTAAATACTCAAAGTGTACAAGCTAAGTACGAAAATGGAGTATTAAGAATTACACTACCTGTATCAACTTCAACACCACAAGGATTCAAAGTTAAAATATCATAAGATCCATAAGATATATAGAGTCCAAGGCCCACCTCTGTAGATGCAGAGGTGGGCTTTAAACTTTATATACCATGAAACCTATTTGCTACTTCTAGAGATGAAATCTATTACTTTTTCAACCAATTTTTTTTCATATAATGCACCTTCAATATATCCTTCAGAAAAAACATTTGGTCCAATTAGTGTGATAACCGTCTTAGGAACCCCAATAACTGAATATTTCTGAGCATACTCAGGAAACTCAGCAACATCTATTATAGACAACCTTATATTTTTACATAATGAAGCAAATGCGGAACAGTTAATTGCCATTATGGAACAATACGGACAATTTGGAGTTTCTAAAACTTTCATATGTAAAGTAAAGGAATTCTTTTCCAGCAAACTTTCAACAGATTTTATCAGATCTATGGTACTAGAGTCAAAATGATATTTATTATTTGCTACCGCACTTATATATGAAAGTAACCAAGTAAATTCATAACCTACTGGTATACCAACAAATTTGACATTTTCAGAATTAGGATTGTTAGCTGACTTAACAAGTATAACTGGTAAATCTTTACCAATATCATACTTTTTAGAATATTCCTCATCCAGTACAGGATTATATATTGTTAACTTTAATCTAGGTACTATTTCTATTAGTTCCTTTAGAAGCTGTTCTGTTTCTTGGCAATATTGACATCCTATTTTTTGAGAAAAAAGAATAAGTTCTACATCATTCTGTAAATTACCAAGTTGATTTTGTATTTCAATCTTATCCTTCTCACTTATAAACATTTTTGCTCCCCCCTAAAATCTCCATATTACGTTTGCCCATGTTAGACCTGCTCCAAACGCTGAAAATAAAATTAAATCATTTTTTTGTATTATTCCACTATGATAAGCTTCATAAAAAGCAATAGGTACTGAAGCAGCGGAAGTATTGGCAAACCTTTCAATATTATTAAAAACTTTATCATTAGATATTCCCAAGCTTTCCCTTATAGCTTCAATAATCCTAATATTTGCCTGATGAAAGATATATAGCTTAATATCATTGGGTGATAATCCATTTCTTGAAAGCAACTTTTTTATCTCTTGAGGAATTAATGAAACAACTGTCTTGAATACTTCTCTGCCTTGCATTTTGAGATATATTCTTCTTCGTTCTATTGATCTTTGATTGAAAGGTTCTTTAGTTCCCCCAGAGGGGATATATATCAGTTCGGCTTTGTTACCATCTGTACCTACATTTACATCAACTATTCCTTTTTTTTGATTCGAAGATCTAGATAATACAAAAGCTCCTGCTCCATCCCCCAGTAAAATAGAAACTGTTCTATCTGTCCAATCAAGATATTTAGATATTGCCTCTGATCCTACAAGTAAAATATTCTCAGCCAACCCACACCTTATTAAACTTGATGAAACTATTAAAGCATATACAAAGGCTGTGCAACCGGAAAAAACATCTATACTACCAGCATCTATACCCAATTTTCCTTGAAGTACTGAAGAAGTAGCAGGAATAATGTAATCCGGAGAATTAGTAGCTAAAATAATATAATCAATCCTATTTACATTTGCATTTTCAAGTGCTTGACGGGCTGCAATATAAGCTAGATCAGAAGTAGAAGTTCCATCATCAACAATATACCTACTCTTTATACCCGTGCGCTGGTATATCCACTCATCAGTAGTATCCATCATCTTTTCTAGTTCAAAGTTAGTAACTTTCCTGGGAGGAACATATATTCCCAATCCTTTTATTTCAACACCGTACATATAAGAAAATGTTAGAAGAAATAATTTTTAAAAAATTCCCATACTTTTTGAATTGCATTTTTTGAAGTGGTGTTTCCTATAGCTCTTAGAGCTGGATACTTGTTCCTTTTGTATTCTTCTCTTATTTTAAAACTGAAGTGTTCCACCATTCCAAACAAATTAGTTAGCTGATAATCAGAAAATTTTTCTTCTGGTAAATCAGGAAAAGAAAACTTGGTTTCGAAAATATTCGAAAAAACCTTATTTATTCCTTTAATCTTAGCTCCGCCACCTACAAGTATGAAATTTGAAATAAGACTAAGATTAAAAACATTAGATACTGCTGATTTTATTAACTTAGCCATTTCTTCTAATCGGGGATAAATAACAGTATCTATCAGATCATTTTTATGTACTTTTTCTTTTGTTAAAGATTTTGAAGAGAAAATTGGTGTATATGAAATATACTCTTCCTGCCTATTTTGTATATCTCCAATGTTTTCTAAGATACTCTCCGCTTCCTTCATATCTGTTCCGAGAGAAAAAGATATATAT
>JBCNVB010000003.1:0-116961 GCA_039630415.1 bacterium
TAACAAATGAACTATCCTATAGACAATACATAGAAAATGAATGCCTATCAATAGCTTCCTCCAAAATAGAAACTATAATGTATAACTCTCACCTTCTAACTCTTAAAAAAGTAGCTGGAAATTACATCATATACAACCTCATAGATCAAAAAGAATTAAACTATAACTCTTCCTGGAACGTGTACGACTCCTTTAGAAAACACTATCAAAGCGGACATATACCCTACTACTTTAACATAAGCTATAGAGATTTTGGAATAGCTACTAGAATAAGAGTCTACAGTGTCCAAACTTTCTATACTGTTAGTGTATATTGTTACCATAGAAGTAATCCTCAAAGAAGATATAGCCTTACATCTATAATTAGAAGTAGATACCAATAACCAAAAACTTAGTAACCAAAATCCAGATCTATTTGACTACTGTTCTACAGTGAAAATATAACTTTTTATCAGTTTTCCACGGTAAAAAACGAATATTTTAACTCTCATATAATATCTGTTAACTTGTGGAGTATATTCCCAAGTGCATATGCTGTAAGAAAAAGTGGAATCTACTTTATTTTTGTACAGCTGATCCATAGTTATGTTGGTTCTAAGATTTGTAACACCTTGCATAGGATATGCTCCTAGATCATAGGTTTGCTGAGGTACTAGGGTAAGATCATTTCGAAAATTTAACGTTGAAGGGGGACTTATTTCAATATTTGGAAAATTATTTATTCCCACTGATGATATGGAGCATAATGCATGTCTTGCAGCTGCCTGAGCTATACATTCTGCCTGTACCTCTAGAAAATTGTTTTTTGTTATCAACATGGAAGTATGTAACCTATAGATTAACCCTCCAAATAGAATAAATACTATCAACATTATCACCATATAGATAAATAGAGCTAGGCCTTTTTTCTTTGGTATGTTTCTCATATAGAAGGATTGACTATATTTTTAAGAGTTACTGTTCTTCTTATGAGGTATCTTTTATAACCATCTCCACCTACCCCTGTCAAAGGATTTCTATCTAGTCCTATTAGGTTTTTAATTCTACTTTTTACCACTATTGTGTACTCAATCATAGCAACTTTATCTAAGTCTGAACTATTAATGTTATTTTTCCAGTCAATATTACCTGAAGGTGTTGTATCTACTAGATTATCACCATCTGAATCTAATGCTAAACGAATATTGAAACTTTCTACATTTGTCAACAAGGTTATCATATCAAAAGGATCACTGGGAATAAAAGTGTAGTTCATTATCGTTAATTCATTTCCTGGAGTTGAGAAAACTATACATCTGTAAAGGCTTTTAACTTTTATGAGTCTGACATTATTTAGTTGTGGTAGCTTGTTTACTATAGTTACATTCAAATTATTACCATACTTAGGTGTAGGTGAATGTAGAATTAAATTTTGATTATGAATAACTCCAGTTACATAAAAAACAACTCCTACTAATTTACCATTTGAATCTGGACAAAACATTATCACAGGATAAAGTGGAAAATTGTAATTGTTTTCTACTGGACTATACCATACTTCTCTTACATCTGGTATGTTATTATTATTTGAGTCTGTTGGATTTGAGAAGAAGTTGTTTGAGACTTGGATTTTATGAAGGTCTTGGCCTTGCAAATTTGTTGCATTTTTTATGTAAGCTAGCGAGTGGTCTAATGTCTCAATGAAATAGAAAAAAATCATATCTCTGTCTTGGTTATTTATAAATTGGACATACCTTAATTGTTGTGCTATTTCTTCTTGTGATATTTGTCCGCTTTCAGTTACAAAGTATAGCTTCGAGAGAGGAATTCCTTCTGGGGTGGATGTATAACCAGCATTAGTAAAGTGATAATCAAGTATATTTATTGCAGTTTGAAGAGACATTTGAAACTGGGCTATTGTATCTAGAGTTTTCGACACTTTCTTATAATAAATCAGTATACCAATCAAGAAAGAAAGAATGAGCATAAAAAGAGCAGAATATATCAATACTTCTACTAAAGTAAGACCTTTCATATTCTTACTTTTAAGAGAGCTATATCTCCCCCTCTGGTCATTCTTATTACATACTGGTATCTATATTTTGGTGTTACTCTAGGATTTTGCAAATAGATGTAAGTTATTATTCCTTCATTTACTACTGAATTAGCGAAACCCAATCTATTGAAAGATATCAGAGTTATTTCTCCATTTTGAGGTATGTTTTCAGGTATTTCTTCGTTTTGATCTTGAGGTGGATTGGAAGATGAGTTGTCAGATGAGTTGTCAGAGGTGGTTGATAAAATAATCTCAACAGATACTCCTTTGCCTATCGTAACAAACCTAGACATTACAGTTCTACTATTTCTTAGATATCTTTGCCTATCCGGGAATGAATCTATTATTTTTTCATTTTGGTCTCTTGCTCTGTTTCCATTCTCATCTAAGAATAAAGTAAAAATTCCTGTTGTACGATCATAAACTATTGTGGTTTGGTATAGATTAAATATAGCTGACATTTTAGCTTTATATATGAGATTTACTAACCCTGTTGCATATAGATCATACTTTATTTTCTCAGGAATAAAAATTGGGAAAGAAAATGCTAAAATGATTAGGATTACCATACAAACTACAGCTATTTCTAGCACAGAAAATCCCTTTTTTCTCATATTAAATCAACTAGTTTACCTATATTAAAGTTGTTAATTTAGCTCTAGTATTCCTTATATTTCTGGAAAATACCGTTACTGTTAATTTTCTTAATCCCAGTACGGAAGTATAGTATCCATAGTTTTTTACTTCTATAACTACCTTATATCTAGCTATTCCTATGTTAAAATCACTGGTTTTATACATTTCGATTAATGAACCACGTGGGTAGTAGGAATACAGTTCAATATAGTTTTTAGCTATACTCAAACAGTTTATAAGTTCTGTTTGTCTTGCTAAAGTGCTAGTAATACTAACTATACTCTGAATTATAAGGAATAAAGATATTAGTGATAAAGTTAATACTACTAATATCTCACTTATTGTTATACCTTTTTTAAACATTTATATACAGGTAGATTTACTTAATTACCTTAGTTCTTTCCAGCTAGTAATTCTTAGTGAAGTGATTAATGCTTCATAGAAAACTTGTATCTTATTTATTTCTACTGTTGTATTTAGTCCACTAATCATTTGACCTGATAAATTTTGTACCATTGTTTTAAATGATTGATTTGAAGTATTAAATTCTAATCTATAAACTAAGTGACTTCCCCTTATTCTGGGTTGATTTGTAGTAATCACTGTGTTATTTATTCTGTATCTTATATAATTAGAGTTTGAAGGATATAGCTCAACATATATTTCAAGTGGAGAATTATCTGTGAAAAGATTATTTAATAAGTTTTGTGGTATATCGATTGATATATACTCTGGTGAGTTATTGTTTATTCTATTAGATACTTTGATTGTAGTAGGTATATTATTGAAAGTTCCTACTATTCTTAAAGTTATTGATTTTATATAAAATTGGCCACTATTGAAGTCAAATGATCTATTGGTTGTACCAGGTTTTTTAACTAGATCTTTACTTTCTACGATAAATCTATCTGCATTTACATAACTAATACCGTTTTGTAAAAAGGTAAACAGAGTTTGGGCATGGTTTCCATCTGTTGCTATGAAATCACTAGAAGTTGGACCTGAAAAATTGATAATTGTTGCATCATCAAAATCTGCGTTTTGGTTATCGTTAGTTATTGCAAACTGACCCAAAAAGAGAGTCTTATATTTACCTGTTTGGGGGTTTCTAGTTATCAAAAATACTCTTCCACCAACTGCTGATAAACTAGCATTATTTCTATCTTGGTGAACTATTGTTAAATTGAATTGTTGGGTATTGTTTCCTATTCTTAAGTGTGTAGGTAAAAAGTGCCAATTATCTGTGGCTATCATTATATCTAATTCGCCATCTCTGTTAATATCAGCCAGAGACAATTGAGTTGCTCCACCGGTATATTCAGATACAGGGGATGAATTGTTAGGTCCTTTTTGAGTGGAAGGTCCCCTGTATTGACTATCTTCTATCCCTTGTCCTCTTATCACTACTGCTTGAGTCACATTTCCACTTTGATTTCTAGTAACTTGGCCGTCATATAAAATTAAATCGGGATTGCTTGTTACATTTCTATTTGTACCACCAAAATAAATATTTCCCTCATTTGTTAATTTACCGTAGTAGATATAGATTTTTGGACTGTCTGTAGTTGCTACTACCAAATCTACGATATTATCTTTATTAATATCTCCTAGATTGAGTACTTGTGCGCCATTGTAGTTATTATCCATATCTCTAGTTGCTAGACCAGTGGTTACTAGTTTTATTGGAACACCAAATGATATTGAATTCTGTGTAGAAGTATTCGGTATTACATATACGGCACCATCTGCAGATGCTACAACAATATCTTGCTTTCCATCATTGTTGTAATCAAATTTTTCAAGGTGGTAGGTATTAGTTGTTGGATTCCATTTTTGATAAGAAGCTACTATGGATTTTGCGGTCCATTTTAAGTCTACTCTTGTTTGGCCCTGATTCCACGATGATTTGTCAATAATAATTTTTGAGAAGGAACCATTTGACTGTTGAGTAAAAACTTCAATTTCCTGTACTGTAGTTGGTACTTGATTATTTTCATTAGTCCTAACTGTAAATATGTCTGGTCTGTTATCGTTATTAAAATCTCCAAGGGTTGAAACTATTCCTGCAGATGAATTCTCTTGATTTCTTACACGAATAACACTTACTGTATTACTGAATTTTTCTATTTTGTAAATCCCTCTTTTGAAGTCTACTCCCCATGCTGTTGAACCTGATATGTTGGGATCCCAATTGATTGAGGCTACGTAATTACCACCAGGATTTGTAATAATAGGTTGTGAAAAGTTTATATCGTTTATTATTCTTGCGAATCTTAACGCATATTTTGTTCCTAAATGCATTACTTCCCAGGGATTGGGTACAGGATTATTTCCAATTGAAGCACTGGCTTCTCTTAAAATACTATTAGTTCTTACATTATATGGATAAACTTGATTAAATCCTGAAGAAATTGGAAGATTGATTGTTGAAAACCTTAAATCTGTTACTCCTAGAAAAGAATTGTATTCTTGTATGTTTAATATGTTATTTTGAAAACTAGAAAAAGAATTATCATCTATTAAGAAACCTATACATTCTTCATTAACTCCTATATTGTTATTTATTATACCACCCTTTGAACTGTATAAACTTGTGACTACTAATAAAAAGCTAAGAAATACGGCCCTACTTATCACTCTGAGGCACCCTCAGATATTTATGTACAAAATTTATAAAACATCAAGTCAACTTAGTGTTAAAATTTTGTTAAAAGTGTTAAAAAATGAAAACAATTTCTGCAATCAAAACTGCTCGAAAAATTCTCTATGTAATGCCTTTATAGTTGTAACAACAAATCTATTGGGTATCAACAGTGATACACTTATATGTGAATCCTGGGCTTGAAGAATAAAAACTTTTTCTCTTGAAAGAGCCTTATTAATCCTATACATTATCCCTGGCTTTCCTCTCATATTGTATCCTATCACACTAACCTTACATAGATTCTTTACTATTCTAAAATTCAAATATAGCCTTTTCAAAATACTCTTAATTTTATCTACTTGATTGGCATCTACAACAAAAGATGCTATATTGTTTAGAATATCTAAGTTTATGAAATCCAGACTTATTTGATTTTCATAGATTGATTTAAGTGAAATGTCTAAAATGTGAGTTTTTGTTTTTATTTGAGGGGGAAGAAAAATGAAAAACTTTGTTACATTCTCCTTGACTGATATATTGCTCACAATGTTATCGGGTATAATTTCATTACTACTGTATGTATATTCTTGTGAGTAAATAGAACGTATAAATACTTTAATGTTAGCTTTTTGAATAATGTTGACAGCATCTGGGTTAATAACTGGATTACCGTTGTAAGTAGCCTCTGCTAATTCGTCTATGTGACATTTACGTATTGTAAGACTATTTGGAACTATATTTGGTGGTGCACTTTTTAAACCATCTACATCTTTTATTACATGTACTTCTTTGCTTTTTAATTTTTGAGCTATATAGGTAGCTGTTATATCACTTCCTCCTCTTTTTAATGTTGTTATATATCCTCCTTTGCTAACCCCCTGAAAACCACATACAACTGCAGTAAATTTATTATCGATTAATCTTAATAAATTATCAATCTCTAGGTCTATTATTTCAGCTTCTATAGCTTTATCAGTAGTTATTATCCCCGCTTGGTAAGCGTTCAAGGGAATTGCTCTAAATTGTGGATTAATATAGTTTATGGCAAAAGCTAGTAAACCTGTAGCTATATTCTCCCCACATGATATAACAAAGGATTTAGATAGGTCCATAAGAATATTGCTATTACTTGACATATCACTGAACAATTTTATAAGCTCATCTGTTGAGTAGGGATAAGGGGATCTCCCTATTGCTGAAACAACTATAACAGTTTTGTATGGTTCAAAATTATTCACAATAAAGCGAGCTATATCAAGTAGGTTCTCTTTCCTAAAAGTACTTCCACCTATTTTTACAACTCTTATATCTCCCATTTTACCTCAGGACCTTAATTTACTATATTTATTTAACGTAAAGATCTGTACTTCGTACGAGTTTAATATCACATGCAGACTACTAAGGTTCCTTTTATAAACTCTACCTGATAACAACTCGATTATCTCCAATTCCCCCTCGATAGGTATATTTACTATACCTTGACTATAAAAACCTGACAGATTGGTAACTATCAGGATAAAATTATTATAACCCAAGTAACCATAACTAATCAGGTTACTAGCAGTATGATCAAAAATATTATCTACTTTGAATACTGCAAACTTACCCTTTTCAAATAAATCTCTATACTCTTGATATATGCTAAGAATTTTGGAGTAATGCGGAACAAATTTGTATTGATCTGTGTATCTAAGAAGATGAATCGGTATTTTAATACTTTGTCCTTCAAATTGTTCCCAATATATCATTTTCAAACCAGGACATGTAAGGAATAAAGTAATTATAGGTAAACTATTGTCCTGACTTATTTTGCTGGCTATTCTTTCTTCATCATGATTCTCTAAAAATCTTACCATCCTTTTTTGTATAGATAAATCTTTGCAAATCAATTTTTTGATTAGTCTATGATTCATTTGATATACCCCATCTAAGAAAGTTTTATCGTATACATAATCAAATCCTAATGATAAAAGAGTTTCTTCGGTATTCCAGTAACATTCAGCAATCAACTCTAAATCTACTGAATTTGACACCAATTCCCAAAACTCTTGTATGTTATCTAGGTTTTCAGTTTGTATGAAAGCATTCCAATTTTTATAGAAGATATTTTTTAGCAAAAGCATAGACATATCAACTCTAACACCATCAGCGTACTTTGATATACTTTTGAGTATATCAATTAGTAGTTTTTGAGTTTTATCACAAAATATGTTTACCTGTAGAGTATCTATCCAGGGTGGGAAATTAGGATCTTTTCCATAAGCTATGTACCTGAAGCTTTCACCTTGTTGAAAGATATGGAAAAGATCAGGATTTATTTTGTATTTTTCGAAATCAACTTCTATAAATATGCCTTCGGATAGATAAATGTTATCAAGTGAAAAGTGGTTGGGAACAAAATCCAAAATAAGCTTTACTCCCATGTCATTTAAAACCTTTTTTACCTTCAATAAATCTTCAAATGTTCCAATAACTGGATCAGGAACATAAGCTTGTATAGCATAGGGAGAACCTAAAATATCTTCTTCAGTTAAACCTGGAAATAAGCTCAAATAATTCTTTATGTTTCTTATTGCTATTTTCTTCGACAAAGGACTTCTTTTCCAAACTCCCATTAACCATACATACTTCACTGTCCCATTATATGTTAAACTCTTCCATTCTTCCTTTGGTATTTCCCCTATTTTCATCAGGCTTCTTATACCTTCATACTTCCCTTTGTATTTAAGCGTCATTTTATACAAAAAATTTACAGTATTTATTTCTAAAATCATACTGCGTCATGCCATGTTTTTTTTCCTTAGAAAGTCAAATATCTTACTTTCTAGATTGTCATCTGTAAAAAATTCAAAGAGTTTTACGCTATTTTTTTGACATATTTTTCTTAGCTTTTGTAATTTTTCTTGGGATCTTTTTTGAAACTCACGTGATATATTACTATCTATCTCAAACGATTTTATAGCATTTGTCATAGGATCTTTAAAAGTTATATTTCCTACTTCTGGTAAGTAAATTTCACTTTTATCACTTATTTTGAACACATAAACTTCATTATTTTTAATTTTTTTAAGAGCTCTCAGATATTTGTCAAACAAGTCTTCACTTGGTATATCTATCAAACTAGAGAAAATTAGTATAGTTGCTGTCCTTTTTATGTACTGATTAGCAACCTTTAAAAGGTTAACTATATTACTTCTTGCTCCCATATATTTTTCTTTATTTTTTTTGAAATCTTGGCTTATGTTATTCAGAAAATTCAGTATTTTAAAAATCTGAGATAAATTTTTATAAGGTTTGAAAAAAGCCAGTTCTTGTTTGAAAGATATAATTGCTCCAAATCTTTCATGTAGACTCTGAGAAAGATTTATGAAAATTGCTACTAACTCTTGCAATAAATCAATTTTCAACTTAGATTTGGTCCCAAAAAACATTGAGCTATCTAGGTCAATAACTGCATATATTGGTATTTCTCTCTCTTCTTGAAAATTTCTAACAAATAAACCATTCATTCTAGCACTCACGTTCCAATCTATATATCTTGGATCATCACCTTCTATGTATTCTCTAATATCGACAAACTCAACTCCACTACCTTTGAATATAGATCTATTTTGACCCAAAATTAACCTATTGGAATACTTTTTACATAGCTTAAGTAGATACTTGGGTAAATTAGAAAAGTTAGCTTTTATTTTATTCAGCATTAAAGTGAATTTTGTTTAAGTAAGATGATCGGATCTCCTTCTTTTACAAAACTGGAATTATTAACTAATATTTTTTTGACTACACCTGAGTAAGGACTTTCTATTTCATTAAGTACTTTCATGGATTCTATTATGCACACTACTTGTCCTTTTGTTATTGTCTGGCCTTCGGTTACAAAAGGTTCTGCTCCTGGAAAAGGAGAAGTGTAAAAATTACCGCTTATTGGAGCCTTTATATAAACAGTATCTTCTTCTATATCTTCTATCTCCTCTTGCCTTTCAAACCTTTCTGTAGTATCAAGTATGTCATCATCAATATTTTTGTCCTCTTTATTCACCCTTCTTTTTAAATGAACTCTTAAAGATATATTACTTTCATTCTTTACATATACAACTTCTAGTTCTTGTAAATCTTGTTGATCAAAGATTTCTATAAGTTTCTTTACTATCTCTCTTGACATTTCTATGGTATCTATACTATGCATAAGTTACTTGATTTCTAGTTTGAGTTTTGTTTATACTTTTTATAATTCTGTAAAGCTAGGATAAGTAGGGATATATCTGATACTCTAACACCTGCTATTCTGGACGCTTGAGCTATAGTATTAGGTCTATATTTTGTTAGTTTTTCTCTTGCTTCATACGATAGATGTTCTATTTCAAAATAATTGAAATTCTCCGGAATTTCCATTTCTTCGTATTTTCTCATCTTTTCTATTTTCTCTTTTTCTATTTTCAAATATCCTTCGTACTTTATTTCTATTTCCACTCTTTCTTGTATTTCTTTGTCTAGCTGTGGACGATTAATATCTAACTCTGATAAGTTTTGATAGGAAAATTCAGGTCTTTTGAGTAAAGAGTACAAGCTTTCATAACAATCTTGTAAACCAAGTTCTTTAAGTTTGTCTCTTAATTCAGGATATCTATGGGGAGAAGTATTTTTTAATCTCTCTATTTCATTTCTTATTTGGTATTGCTTTTGCTTGTATTTTTGGTAATTTGACTCTAGTATTAGACCTAATTCGTATCCTAGAGGAGTTAATCTTTCATCCGCGTTATCATGTCTAAGATAAAGTCTATACTCTACTTTGGAAGTATGCATCCTATAAGGCTCTGTAATTTCCTTGGTTGTCAAATCATCGATCAAGGTACCTATATAGGATGAGTCTCTCGGAAGGATTAATAGGTCTTTACCTTTGGAGTATAGAGCGGCATTTATTCCTGCTACTATTCCTTGGGCTGCTGCCTCTTCATATCCAGTAGTACCATTTATCTGACCAGCTAAAAATAAACCCTTTATTTTTTTTGTCTGTAAAGTGGGTGATATTTGGTATGGTTTAACTGCATCATATTCTATCGCATATGCTGGTCTTATCATTTCTACTTGCTCTAGTCCAACGATCGTTCTTAGCATTTTCAATTGCACGTCTGCAGGTAACGATGTTGAAAAACCTTGAACATACACCTCATCATTATCAAAACCCTCTGGCTCTAAAAATATAGGATGCTCATCTTTAGAACTAAACTTAACTATCTTATCTTCTATCGAAGGACAATACCTTACCCCTGTAGCTTCTATTTCTCCATTGTACATGGGAGATAAGTGTAGATTTTCAAGAATTATTTTTTTAGTTTCGATAGTTGTCTTGGTTAAGTAGCAGTTAAGTTGTTTTTGCGGGTATTCTACTGTTGGGAAAAACTCAAAGAATACAGGCTCTTTTGATGGCTCTACTATAGTTAATAAATCGTAGTTTATGCTATTTCTATGGATTCTTGGAGGTGTACCTGTTTTGAGTCTAATTGTTTCAAATCCAAGCTTATGTAGTGATTGTGTTAAGTAGTTTGCTGCATATTCACCAGCTCTTCCACCTTCCATCTTGACTTTTCCTATGTGTATTAGACCTCTGAGAAATGTACCTGTGGCAATGACCAATGCCTTACATTCATAAACCAAGCCTATTCTTGTTTTTATTCCTACTACCTTGTTGTTTTCAGTTAATATTTCTTCGATTTCTTCTTGTTTAATTGATAGATTGGGTTGTTTTTCTAGAAGATTTCTCATGAATTTTTTGTATAGGTTTCTATCATTTTGAGATCTAAGGGCTCTGACAGCTGGTCCTTTGCTGGTGTTTAGGTAGCGTATATGTATCATGGTATGGTCTGCTGCCATACCCTGAACTCCACCTAAAGCATCTATTTCTCTTACTAAATGTCCTTTTGCAGGTCCACCTATGCTGGGGTTGCAGCTCATTTGACCTATGTTTTCGAGCAACATTGTGAATATAGCGGTTTTACAGCCCATTTTGGACGCAGCAACTGCTGCTTCTATTCCAGCATGCCCAGCTCCTATTACTATCACATCAAATTTACCCGCCAACATAAAATACTCAACCTACTTAGGGTTTCTATTTACTATATCCTTATTATACTCATCAAAAATAGGAAAATTTTTTTTCCTTTCTTCTAGAGCATAGTAAGACAAAAATATCAATGTTGTAAATATTACAGCAGACAACATAGAATTCTTGAAAAACGGTAAAGCCATAAAGAAACACTCTGCTAAACCTCCTAATGTTTTATCATACATGTTTGAAAATAACCAAACTCCGAAATTCGAAATTACAAAAAATACAATACTGTTTATAAGCGCACTAGCATTCACATTTAATACTTGCTTTATTCTATCTTCAAAATAGAAAAATTTCGAATAAACAAAACTAAGTAAAAAACAAACTATGAAACTCAAGTAAACAAAAAACATACCCTTATAAAATCCTATAAAAAAATCGGATATAAATAGAACTGCTAGTGGAACTAATCCTGCTATCCATACATTTGTTTTTCTTGATATAATAAATCCACAGAAAACTGTTATTGGTATTAGTGGCGAAAAATTGGGTTCATGGGGTATTAATCTATAGTACACCCCAAAAGCAATAAGTATTATTACAGCTAAGATATCTCTGATACCCATTATTTTTTCTTTTTAGTTTGTTTAGCGGGTTTTTGTAGTAATTTTTGTTGATATTCTTTTCCGAATTTGGATAGGAATTTTTCTATTTTACCTTTGGCTTCTACAGTGGTTGTTGTGATTCCCTTATAAAATGGATGACATTCGGAGCATATTTCTACTCTGAGTTCTTTTTTAGTTGATATTGTTTTAAAAGTATTTCCACAACCACAAATTACCGTTGCTTCATATACTTGTGGGTGTATATTTTTTTTCATAGGTCTAGGTATTTGGGGATTTATATTCCGCTTTCCCCCAAAGCGGTAATTTCACCAGTCTCAATTATTAGTTTTAGTTTTAAAACTTTCTCATCCTTCATTTGATACTCCCATCCTGGGAATTAGTATGTCTCTTACATACTTGGGTAATGAAAAAAGAAGATTGTGAGTTTCAGAATCGTAGTATCTAAGCTCTCCAACTATTCTTTCTTTTATTCTTTTCTCTATCTCTTGTGGAGTTAGTGTAGGTATTGGTTGTTTAGATGCTAATAAAAAAGCCCAATCACTGTAAAATGAGGGTATAAATGTATGGAATATTTTTACTCCTACGAAATATTTACTAAACATATCCACGTAATCTCTTAGAAGGGGGACATCTTCATCTTTTCTATAATCCCAAAACAACAAATCTTTCATATCTGAAGCTTGCATCACGAATATAGCTTCTGGATTGGTTATACTCTTTATAGCTTCCAAAAAGCTATCTGTGTAGATTTTGAAAGCAGGTGTACTTCCAGTAGGTTCATTCAAATCCGATATAATTACATCGAATTTTTCCTTACAAACTTTAACATAATTCTTTATATCATCAAATACGAGTTTTACTTTGGGATTTTGAAAACTATTCTGATGCCATTCTTTTAAATGTTCTAGAGCTATTTTATGAAGTTCTTCATCTATATCTACCATTACTACTTTTTCTACTGATTTGTATTTGAGTACTTCTCTTAGTGTAGCTCCTTCACCACCACCTACTATTAGTACATTTTTAGGTTCGGGGTGAAGAATCATAGCTGGATGGACTAACGTTTCGTGATAAATGTACTCATCTACTTGTGCTGATTGAGGTTCACTGTTTAAGACTAGTATCTTACCACTGTTAAAAGTGTCGATGATATCTATTTGCTGGTATTTACTCCTGTAGCGTACTATAACATCTTTTACTGCATGGGCATGGATTTCATACGTACTGTGGTATTCATAATACCATAACCATTGTAAAGGTAGCGACTTATCGAATTTTTCATAGTTGTCGAGGGGTATAAACAAACTCATCTATCTACACCTACCAGTTCCATTTTACCATTAGTTTTTATTGATTTAGCAAAACCATTTGAATTATTCGAATTTCTTAGATTATTTTTTATATTTTTGTCGATTTTAATCTTTGTAGGTAGTACTCTTAGAACATTTATATTCCCTTCTACTGCTTTTATTTTGTGAGTATAGAAGTTTTTGTGTTTATTTTGGATGCCTCTTAGGATATAGGTTGCTTTTATTTTTTGAGCTTTAAATTTTTGTGCTAGGTAGTAGCAAGCTCTAAATGGTTTGGTTGAATTTCCGCAAGTATAGATATCAATCGCTGCATATCCTAGTTCTGGCCAGGTATGGATCGAAAGATGTGACTCGGATATAACAACTACTCCACTTACTCCTACTGGAGAAAACTTATGGAATACACTTTTTATTACATTAGCATTTGCTTTTTGAGCTGCTTCTAACATTATCTTTTGTACGTTATTTACTTCGTTTATTTGTTCTTGACAGCACCCAGATAGTTCAACTATTATGTGCTTACCCAGGGTTGGAATAACTGGCTGTTCAATCTCTTTTTCCATCAATCCCCCCTCCTTTCCTTTAGTTGATTTCACTTGAATTTGTACCTAATAAACCTCACCCCCTAATTTTTTCAACTACTTTTTATATTTTAAACAAAATCTCGGATTATCCTGTACGAAGATTAAAAAATGTTTAACAAATTGAAGTAGGAAAAAGAGGAAAATTCTTGATTCGGAAAAATAAAAAAAAGAAGAGGTAAACAAATGCAAAAAAGTGGATTTGTAAGTATAATAGGTAAACCCAATGTTGGTAAATCAACACTACTAAATAAAATAGTAAATTTCAAAGCATCTATAGTTTCTCCAAAACCACAAACAACCAGAGTAAACATATACGGCTATACAGTTTACAAAAACTCTGAGGGACATGAAATACAAATAATTTTTGTCGATACTCCCGGTTACCATAAGCCAATAAACCAACTCTCGCAAGCTATGATAAAGCAAATCTTATCCTCTATTCAAGATAGTGACCTTATTCTTTTTATCGTGGATGCAACCAATCCAGCAGAAGAACAAGACAGAAATACCATTAACATATTTGAGAAACTAGATAAACCTAAAATACTGGCAATAAACAAAATAGACAAACTGCAAGATAGAAAAATAGTCCTCACTACAATCGAAGAATACGATAGTATGAAAATATTCAATGAAATTGTTCCCATCAGTGCTCTAAAAAATGAAAATATAGGTAAACTTTTGAAAACGATAGAAAAATATCTTCCCGAGCAACCACATATCAACTTTGAAAATACTCAACCCTTCCTTTCTAATCTAAAATTCTACATCTCAGAAATAATAAGAGAAAAATTATTTAATTTCACCCATCAAGAACTACCCTATAAAACAGCTGTAATAGTGGAAAAAGTAGAACAAAAAAACGAAATAATCTACATAGCAGCAACCATAGTGGTTGAAAAAGAGTCACAAAAGTCAATAGTCATAGGTAAACAGGGCAAAATGATAAAAAAAATTGGAATTGCAGCAAGACAAGAACTAGAAATAATACTCGGCAAAAAAATATATCTCGACTTATGGGTAAAAGAAAAAGAAAACTGGACCTCTAATACAGATTTCCTCAAAAGTATAGGCTATCTATAAAATGTTCAATAAGATATTTACACTACTAACAATAATCATCATTTTGCTTATTATTGGTGGAGGGTTGTATATATTTTTTGTGATATTTGGTGGAACTACTTCAATAAAGGTCAGTATGGGTCAAAATTTCCAATGGCAGGATTTTGAACCAACTGCTATAGCACTCGAACCCACCATCAAAACACTCTTTGTTACCGACAATAAATCCAAATCAATTAAAAAATTCATAGTTTCCGAAGAAAGTATAAGCTACTCTTCTAACATAGGAAGACTAGGAAATGACGTGGGAGAATTTAGACATCCTGTTGACATAGCTATCGATAAGAATTCTTTCGTATACGTTCTTGATTTTTACCTTTCAAAAGTAACAAAAATGGATAGCTATGGGAAGGTAATATGGGAATTTGGAAAATTTGGAAACGCAGAAACGGACCTGGCTAACCCCAAAGGATTAGGAATTGACAGAATAGGATTCCTATACATAGCAGATTCTTCTAATAACAGAATAGTTAAAATAGATCTCAACGGAAACTTTAATATGCTTTTTGGAAAATTGGGTAAAGAACCTTTCCAGTTCAATAATCCCAGCGATGTAGCAGTCGATTCTAAAGGATACATCTATGTATGCGATACCAATAATGATAGAATCCAGATATTCGACTCCAATGCAAATTTCATCTCCTATACCAACTACGAAAACCAACTTCAAAAACCTGAAAAAATCTACATAAGTGAAGACGATTCTCTGTATATAATAGCTAGCAACTCGATCATTAAAGCTTCTTCTAACAAAGTACTGAAAAATATTAATCCCTTCTTCGATAGAAAAAGATATCAAATGATTGACATTCTCAAATGGGTGGATAAAATATACATCCTATACATAGATAAGCAATCTGGTAAAGGGGGAATAAAGGTACAAATTGAAAATTAAAAAAATACCTCCCGATAAATTTGAGAAAAACTACCAAAAAGCTATACAATGGTCAAACTCTAAACACAAAATTTATAATGAATGTAAAAGAAAATTCCTGTATAAATACTTGCTAATCTTAACTCCACCACATCAAAAACAAAAAGTCGATGAATTAAAAAAACTAACTACTTTATCTAATTGGCAAGGTGAGCTGATTCACAGATATATTAACATACTATCTGTCATAAAATCAATAGACAAAACAATTGAAATGTTTACGAGAGAGTATCAGAATGTACTTAAAAATCCATCTCAGAAAATTTTGGAAGCCTACTACGTTATTCCTTACACTAAATATCAAATTCAGCAAATATACAATACCTGTATATTAAGTCTCAAAAACTTTTGGTTTTACTACCAGCAAAATATATCTAATCAATCAATTATTTGCCAGGATTTACACGGAACAAAAACATTCAATTTTGAAGGAATTACTATTATGTACCGCCCAGATATAGTCACTCAAACACAGCAAGAAATAAAAATTTATGAATTCAAAACCTACAAAAATACTGTTGATCTTAATCAAATATTACTCTACTATTTAGTTTTTTCTTCATCTTACGACAAGTCAGTAAGAAGCTTTGTGGTTAATCTATATCCAACAATAGAGCAAAGTGAGATAGTAATAGCTAATCATCAAATTGAGCAGTATACCCAATTAATCAAGGAAAGCTACAATCAAATAAAAACTTTTTTGGATGAATTGAGAATATTTACTCAGCAAGAAAATGAGAATTTATTCGAACTAATTTTGGAAAAATTTGAAAAAACTAGGGATAAAAATTTATGTACTAAATGTGAGTTTAGAGAACTTTGCTTTGGAAAGAGTAATAGTTGAATTTAAAGAGGTAGATTTAATAATAGATGGAGCCAAAGTACTAGATAAAGTAAGTTTTAAGATAATAGAGGGAAGTAATACGTTTATAATGGGTCCCAGTGGGGCTGGCAAAACCACTATCCTCAAAATAGCTGCAGGACTTATCTTCCCAACCTCTGGACACATTAACGTACTTGATAAAGACATATCAAACATCAATGAATTATACCAAGTTAGAGAAAACATAGGGTTTGTTTTTCAATATAGTGCTTTAATAGATACCCTGACTGTTCTGGAAAATGTCTTACTTCCAATAAAATTTAGGCAGCCCAAGCAGTATAAAAAAGAAAAGCAAAAATATATTCAAAAAGCATTGGAAATATTAGAATTTTTAGGATTAAGTGGATTTGAAAATTACTATCCTAACAGTCTTAGTGGAGGTATGCAAAAGAGAGTAGCTTTTGCCCGCGCTATCATCACTTTACCCAAAATAGTATTCTATGACGAACCTACTAGCGGGCTAGACCCCATATCCGCCTCTCAAATTAATCTCATGATCCAACAAATAAACCAAAAATATAACATAACCAACGTAATCGTAAGTCATGACATAGTCTCTGCTGCACAAATAGCTGATTACATAATATTCATCGATAAAGGTAAAATTATCTTCTCTGGTAAACCCCAAGAATTGCAATATAGTGATAATACAGTAATACAACAGTTCTTTCTGAAAAAAATTATCCAATAGGAGGGAGGTTTATGCTCTACAAAAGAAAAAGTGGAATTCTATACCCTATCCATTCATTCTTTAAATCCCAAAAATATGATCTATTTGTCGGAGATTGGGGAAATACTAAGGTAATAGATTTTATAAAAAACATGGGGTTTAAAATACTCCAGATACTTCCAATTAATCCGGTATGTAGATTAAGTTTTTCTCCTTACAGTGGTAACTCAGCTTTTGGATTAGAGCATGCACTGGTATCAGTTGATAAATTAATCCAAAATGAACTTTTAACTGAACATGAAGCTGAGCAAATACTAGCTGAGATGAACGTAAACAAAGAAGATTATCAAAGTAAAGATAAGATTGACTACAATTTAGCTATAGAATTCAAAACTAAAGCTCTTTACAAAGCTTTCAAAAAAAACTCTATGATCAATAGACTAGAAAAATGGGCACAGAAAAATCCGCACGTACATCAGTATTGCTTGTACTTGTCAATAAAACAAGCACAAAACAATAAACCCTGGTATGAATGGGATGAAAATTTCAAAAACTACCATCAGTTCATAATAAACTACGATCAAAAAATAGATAAAGAAATTTACTATTTTTACCTTTTTTGCCAATATATTAGTTACCGGCAGTATACTGAATTCAAAAACTATGCTAACAGTAAAGGTATATTGATAATAGGTGATATTCCAATATATGTTTCGCATGACAGTTGTGATGTATGGGCCAATAGAGAGATATTTAAGTTACAAGAGAACGGGTATCCTGAGTTTGTTGCCGGTGTTCCACCTGACTACTTTTCAGATACGGGACAACTATGGGGTAACCCTGTCTATAATTGGGATAAACTAAAAGAGCAAAATTTCAAATGGTGGATAAGTAGATTAAGAGTGTGTTTTGAACTTTATGATTGGGTTAGAATAGATCATTTTAGAGGATTAGTAGCTTATTGGCAAGTAAGATACGGTGAAGAAACGGCGGTAAACGGTCAATGGATACCTGCTTATCCTTATGAATTTATTGATACTCTGCTGGATTATAAGTCATTGCCCCCTATAATAGCTGAAGATTTGGGTATCATAACACCTGATGTTGAAGAGTTTAGGGATTATTATAACATACCTGGTATGAGAGTACTTCAGTTTGCTTTTAGTGATCCATCAAATATACACCTTCCTCACCATTACTCTGAAAATCTAATTGCATACACTGGAACTCATGATAATAACACTACTAAAGGATGGTTTAGAACTGAAAACCCAAACATAGAATTTATAAAAAAGTATCTCAATAAATACGACTTGAACGAGGAAAACATCGTCAAAAGTATGATAACTTTGCTCCTAGAATCTATTGCAAACCTTGTCATAATACCTATACAGGATATACTCGAATTGGATGAAAATTACAGAATTAACAAACCCGGAACCTCTACTAACAACTGGATATACAGAGACAATATACTACCGATTAGGATTGATCAGATAAAACAGGAATTCTATGAGTATAATAAAGTGTATCAAAGACTATAATAAAGTTTCTCATTGAAGGTTTTATAGATATGTATTAGAAGGTTATAATTGAACACAATTGAGTAGAACTGGGTAAAGACATGGGGGGAAAAGAGATGATTACAACTCATATAAATCCTTATGAAATGGCAGTAATGCAACTAGAGGAAGTGGCAAGATTTATAAATCTCAAACCTGACGTGCTAGAGTATCTGAGATATCCTAAAAGAGAGTTTATAGTTTCAATACCTGTTAGAATGGATGATGGTTCAGTTAAGATATTTACAGGTTATAGGGTGCAACACAACTTTGCGCTAGGTCCTACTAAAGGAGGATTTAGATACCACCCTAATGTTACTTTGGATGAGGTAAGGGCTTTGGCTATGTGGATGACTTGGAAGTGTGCTGTTATGGATTTACCCTATGGTGGAGCTAAGGGAGGAGTAAAGGTAGATCCTAAACAACTATCTGAAAACGAATTGGAAAGACTTACTAGAAGATACGCTTTTGAACTTATACCTATAATAGGTCCCGAAAAAGATATACCTGCACCTGATGTAAATACCAATCCTAAAACTATGGCATGGTTTATGGATACATATTCCATGGCAGTAGGATATACTTCGCCAGGTGTTGTAACAGGTAAACCTATAGAAATAGGTGGATCTAAGGGAAGAGTAGAAGCAACGGGTAGAGGAGTTGTTTTCATTCTAAATGAAGTTGTTAAAAGATATCAACTAGATCCAGAAAAGGTGAGAATAGCGATTCAAGGATTTGGAAATGTTGGTAGCCATACTGCTTTAGAAGCTTACAAACTTGGTTACAAAATAGTAGCAGTTTCTGACGTTAGCGGTGCTTTGTATGATCCAAATGGAATAGATATACCAACACTATTTGAGTGGGTAAATCAAAATCCGTCTGCATCTTTAATATCCTATCCTGAATACTCTAAGATAACTAACAGGGAATTATTAGAGCTAAGTGATGTGGAAGTGTTGATACCTGCAGCTTTGGAAGGTGTTATAACTGATCAAAATGTGGATAACATAAGGGCTCAAATAATAATAGAGGGAGCAAATGGACCAGTTACTCCAGACGCTGAAAAAATACTTCTTTCAAAGGGTAAAATCATAGTACCTGATATAGTAGCGAATGCAGGTGGAGTTACGGTATCTTACTTTGAATGGGTTCAAGATTTACAATCTTTCTTCTGGGAAGAAGAGGAAGTCACTAATAAGCTTAGAAAAATTATGGTTAAAGCTTTTGAGAAAGTATGGAGTTATGCAAAAGAAAAGGAAATATCTCTAAGATTGGCTGCATATGCATATGCGGTTACAAAGGTAGCTAAAGCTCTAGAAATGAGAGGTATATTCCCATAATCAAAAATCTATCAAAGAGGTGAGAAGTATGATTAAATTACCTGACGCGGTAGAAAGGTTAGGAACAGAAGGAGCTTTTGAAGTATTGGCTAAAGTTAAAGAACTTGAAGCTAAAGGAAGAAAGATCATTCATTTCCAAATAGGTGAACCTGATTTTGATACTCCAGAAAATATAAAGCTAGCAACTTACAAGGCACTACAGGAAGGTAAAACTCATTACTCTCACTCACTCGGAATATGGGAGCTAAGAGAAACTATAGCTCAGTATTACAATAGACATTATAAAGTTAATGTCAAACCAGAAAATGTAGTAGTCGGTGTTGGTGGAAAATCTCTCATACTTATAACTATTCTGGCTTTGATAGACAAGGGTGATGAGGTTATATGTCCAAACCCTAGTTATCCAGCTTATGAATCAATCCTTTCTTATGTCGGGGCTAATATAAAATTTCTTCCTCTAAGGGAACAAAATGAATTCAGTTTTGATATACAAGAACTCAAGTCACTGGTATCGGATAAAACAAAACTTGTGATAATAAATAATCCTCAAAATCCAACGGGAGGAATTATACCTAAACAGGACCTTATTGAACTTTCAAAACTTTCGGAAAAGTATGGGTTTTATGTGTTTTCAGATGAGATATATGATAGGATAGTTTACGAAGATGGTTTTACTAGTTACTTGGAAATCTCAAATCCGGAGCGTACGATAATTTTAAATGGATTTTCTAAAACATATGCGATGACTGGTTGGAGGTTAGGATGGATAATTGCTCCAGAAAAACTTATACCAATTTATCAGAAACTGGCTATAAATGTGTATTCATGCCCACCAACTTTTACACAGTATGGAGGTATAGAGGCTTTAAATGGACCTCAAGATAGCGTAAAACAAATGGTGGAAGAATTCAGAAAAAGAAGAGATTTTGTTTTCCAAGCTATCAATCAAATACCTAAGTTATCCATGCTCAGACCCAAAGGAGCTTTCTATGCATTCGTTAACATAACAAAAACTAATCTTACTTCTAAGCAATTTTTTGAAAAACTACTATATGAATACGATGTAGCAGTTTTATCTGGTACAGCCTTTGGTAAATACGGAGAAGGATATATCAGAATATCGTATGCTACTTCAATGCAAAACTTGCAGGAAGGCATAGGGAGAATAGAAAAGATGGTAAGAAATTTATAAAAAACAACCTAGAGAAAAGGTGGGAATAGGTGGATCAAATAAGAAATATAAAAGGACCGCAAACTCACGGAAAACCTCCCCTAAGCAATCCAAATATAGAAAAAGCTGTAGCTTTCAAAATAGAAGATGATCAAGCAAAAGTAACAGCTGTGGGAATAGGTAGTTTTGCACAAATGATAAAAGAAGAAGCTTCCAAACTATCTGTCCCCATCTACAAAAATCCACAACTAGCCGAAAAAATGATAAACTTCGAAATTAACTCTTATGTACCTCCAGAAGTATACGATTTAATCGTATCATTCATAAACTTTGTAAGTTATGTAGAAACACAAGTACATACAAAGAAAAGGAGTGATTAAATGAAGAAGATAGAATTCTTTAGTTTAAAACCAGAAATAAAAATGCTAAAGCAAGAAATAGATCAGGAAATACAGCAGGTTTTGGAATCTGGTAAGTTTATAATGGACAGAAATGTTAGGGAATTTGAAGAGAGAGTTTGTGAGTATATAGGGGTAAAATATGCTGTATCTGTTAATTCTGGTACTGATGCGTTGGTTATTTCTTTAAGAGCTGCTGGAATAAAACCTGGTGATGAGGTTATAACAACTCCATTTACATTTTTTGCAACTGCAGAGACTATAAGTATAATAGGAGCTAAACCTGTTTTTGTTGATATAGACCCTGTTACTTTCAATATAAACCCAGATTTAATAGAGCAAAATATAACTTCTAGAACGAAAGCTATACTTCCTGTGCATCTTTTTGGTTTACCAGCGAATATGGAAAAAATAATGAACATTGCAAAGAAGTACAATCTATTAGTAATAGAAGATAATGCACAAGGTTTTGGATCTGCGGTAAAAGTAAATCAAAAATTTGTAAAGACGGGTTCTATTGGTCATGCTTCAGCATTTTCTTTCTTCCCAACTAAAAATTTAGGAGCTTACGGAGATGGAGGAATAATCTTAACCAATGATCCGCAAATATACGAAATATCAAGTATGCTAAAAAACCATGGGTGTAAAGTAAAGTATTACAATGAAATGATTGGATATAATTCAAGATTAGATGAAATACAAGCGGCTATTTTAAAAACCAAGCTTAAGTATGTAGATACATTTAATCAATCTAGAATACAAATAGCTCAAAGATATACAGAGTTATTATCTGATCTGGAGGAATTTATAATTCCTCCAAGGTATGATGAGCAAAATTATGTTCATGTGTTTCATCAGTACTCAGTTATTGTCAAAAATGGGTTGAGAGATGATTTAAAAGAATATCTGAAGAAAAATGGAGTAGATACAATGATTTATTATCCTTATCCTTTGCATAAGTTACCTCCTTACGATCATATGAATCTTTCCCTACCTGTAGCTGAAAGGGTAAGTAAAGAAATTTTGAGTTTACCAATGTATCACCTGATGGATATTGAAAATGTAGATCATGTAGTGGGACTAATAAAGAAATGGGCATATAGCTTGCATAAATGTAGTACTTAAAAATTAAGTGGGATATTTGGTTTTCACAGTTGAAAAGGAAGAAAGAATAGATAAATACATTTCACAAAAGTTAGGTATATCTAGAACCTTAGCTCAAGAGTACATAAGAAATCAGCTAGTAAAGATAAACCAAGTAACTGTTCAAAGGCCAAACAAAATTATAAAGCAAGGGGATATTGTTCAAATAACTAAAGAGTTTACTCCGCAGATACAGTATGAGCAAAAAATCGAAAATGTAGAATACTATCAAACATTACAGATACCGATTATATATGAAGATGAGAATCTAATATGTTTGGATAAGCCTGTAATAAACGTTAACAAGGTTGGTAAAAAGCCAAGTGTTTTTGAGTATTTGATCTATAAATCAGTTAGTCCTTACATAGTGCATAGATTGGATCGTCAGACTACAGGTTGTTTAATAGTAGCCAAAAACTACACAACTGCAAACAAGCTATCGGAATTATTTAAACAAAGGAAAGTTAAAAAGAAATATTATGCTTTAGTTGAAGGAAAGTTGGATGGGGATTTAACGATTGAAGCACCCATATATCATATCAGGAATCCAACAAAAAAACAGATAGTATCCTACGGGAAGATAGCCATATCAACCATAAGAAAAATCAAAATAATACCTCTATCGAAACTAGGCAATATTTTTGAAAATAGGTACTACGTAACAAGACCCTTGCGTCAGGAGATGACTTTTTTGGAGGTTGATATTCTCACTGGTAGAACTCATCAAATAAGAGTTCATTTATCTGCTATAGGGAACCCTGTGGTTGGAGATGTAAAGTACGGTAGCTGTATAGTGATAGATCAAGCTAATACGTTTCTTTTGCACTCTCACTTAATTGAGTTTGAACTTGATGGTAAAATTTATTCGTTTAAATCCAATCCATATTGGATCAAATTGGTAGAGGATTAGAGGATCGAGCTTTTTTGAAGTAGAAGAAGATATTATATGGTAGGGATAATAGGGCTGGGTAATGAGGGGTTTGCTTTATACTCTTATCTAGCAAACCACAAGATACCCTTAGTCGCATACACTACTAATCCTACTAATTTAAGCATAAAAAGAATAAATTCCAGAGGGAAAGTGGAGGGTAGCTTTGAATTAAATGTTTCTCAGGATTTAAGGGAAATTCTTAAGCAGGAAATTATATTTATTACAACTGTAACAACTGTTTATGAAGATATAGCTAACAAAATAGTGCAAGTCAGGGAAATAGATCTTTCAAAGAAGATGTTCGTATTGTTTTCGGGTAAATTGGGAGGAGTATTAGTTTTTAATAAAATTCTAAAGAATAATGGCATAAATACCACCATAGTTGAAACGGATGCAATATTTGCAGCCAGAAAGATATACGACGATACGGTATGGATTAGAGGAATAAAAAAATGGAACCTAATGATAACCAATTTGGATTACTGGGGCTCAAATAAGAGTTTGGAAGTTTATGATATTGTAAGAGAATTGTTACCTGACATAAATCTGGAGATAGCGGATAACTTCATTCAAAGAGGGTTAAATGACTTTGGTGCTATGGCTCACGCAACTATTAGTCTTGTTAATTTATCAAACATAGATAGTAAAAGAGATATGCTTTTTTACATTGATGGAGTTACTGAAAATACTGTGATACTAATAGATAAGGTATACCAGGAATTTAATCAAGTGGCTAAAAAATTTTCAACCTATGTTTTGCATCCAATAGAACTTCTCGATAGATACTATGGAACTGATAAAACCAATCTTTATAGGGCTATAAAAGGTGTAAGTAACTATAAGTATACTAGAATGCCAGATAGTATTCATAATAGGTTTTTGTATGAAGATGTGCTAAATACACTTTTTCCTTTAACCTTATTAGCAAAGACTGTAAATGTTGAAGTACCTATATGTCAGTCAATAGTAAACATAATGTGTTCATTACTTTCAATAGATCCATTTGTTAAAGGAAGAACTTTGCAAAAAATGGGATTGGAAGAGTTACCTAAGGTATGAGAAGGGTTTTGGTTGCAAATAGGGGAGAAATAGCTTTAAGGATAATAAGAACTTTGAAGGAAATGGGCATAAAAAGTGTAGCTATATACTCTGAAGTTGATAAAGATAGTTTACATGTAAAGTTTGCTGATGAAAGTGTGTGTGTTGGCAAAGACGATGTTTCTTCAACATATTTAAACATTCCGAATATTATATCTGCTGCAATAATAACGGGATGTGATGCTATTCATCCGGGGTATGGATTTTTATCGGAAAACTATAAATTTGCTCAAATATGTAATTCTCATGGTATAAAGTTTATAGGTCCTTCACCAGAGAGTATAAGAGATATGGGGGATAAGGTGAAAGCTAAGCAGATAGCTCAGCAACTAGGAGTACCAATAGTGCCTTCCACCGGAGTTATCAGAGATCTAAAGGAAGCTATCAATTTTGTTAGAGAAAATGGGTTACCTGTAATAATAAAGGCTGCTGGTGGTGGTGGGGGCAGGGGAATGAGAGTAGTTGAAAAAGAATCTGAACTAGAACCAAAACTAACACAAGCATCTATAGAAGCAAAAAATTTCTTCTCTAACCCAGATGTATACATTGAAAAATTGATCATTAACCCAAAACATATAGAAGTTCAGATTATTGGTGATAATTTTGGTGTTTATCATTTATTTGAAAGGGATTGTACAGCTCAAAGAAGGCATCAGAAGATAATAGAGGAGGCAACTTCTCTTTTGCCTGAGAGTGTAAGAACGGCAATAATTCAGGATGCTCTTAAAATTGCTAATTATATTGCTTATGTAAGTGCAGGAACAATAGAATTCCTATACGAACCACATACCCAAAAACATTATTTTATTGAAATGAACACAAGAATTCAAGTTGAGCATCCAGTTACTGAAATGGTAACCAATACTGATGTGGTTAAACTGCAAATACTTGCTAGTATGAATGAAAACATATCTAAATACATACCTTCTTCTTATGAGGGTTATGCTATTGAGTTTAGAATATATGCTGAAGATCCATATAGATTTTCTCCATCAATAGGAACGATAACAAGAGCTTATTTTCCATCATTTAGAGATGTTAGAGTGGATACTGCGGTTTATAATGGATATCAAGTAACTCAATTTTATGATAACATGATAGCAAAGTTGATAGTTAAGGGAAATAATAGAGAAGAAGCCATAGAAAGGTCTAAGATATACCTTAATCAGGTAATTATTGAGGGGGTAACTACGAACATACCTCTTCTGAAAGATATACTTCAAGACCCTGATTATGTTAGATATGTTTATCATACAAGAAGTGTTGATGAGTTAGTTTCTAGGAAAAAGGAAATGGCTTTGGTAGCAGAATAATTTAAAAGGAGTGGGAGGAGTAAAACTATGTCTAGACCTAAAATAGGAATACTCGCTTTACAGGGAGATTTCATGGAACATATACATATTCTATCTCCACTTAATGTAGAAGCAAAGCAAATAAGATACCCAGAGGAATTAGAAGAACTGCATGGATTAATAATACCCGGTGGAGAGAGTACTACAATGGATAGACTAATGAGTGATGAGTTAAGGCAAGCTATAGTGGAGAATAACAAAAGGGGTATGGCCATATTTGGAACCTGTGCGGGAGCTATAGTTCTAGCTAAAAAGATAATTGATGGTAAGGAATGGCAAAAACCTTTGGGATTGATAGATATAGAAGTAAAAAGAAATGCTTACGGTAGACAAAGAGAAAGTTTTGATACAATCCTCAATATCCCTTCTCTGGGTACCATGATAAGGGCTGTTTTTATAAGGGCTCCAGAGATAGTAAACATGGGTCCAAAAGTAAAAGAATTGGCTAATTTCGAAGAAATTCCGGTATTAGTTCAGGAAAACAACGTGCTAGTATCTACTTTTCATCCAGAACTATCATCAAATGTTACTATACACCGTTACTTCCTTTCCCTTATAAAAAATACCTAAAACTAAAGGACAAACTAACTAAAAGATGGGGGTGTATATAATGACTAGACAAGAAATTTTCCAAAAGCTATCAAAGATAGTATCTCAAAAATTGCAGATCCAAGAGTCTGAAATAAAGGAAGATTCTTCTTTTGTAGATGATTTTGGGGCTGATTCATTAGATCTAGTTGAGCTTATAATGAAAATAGAAGAGGAATTTGGGATAGAAATAAGTGATGAAGAGAGCCAAAAAATACTAACTGTTAAAGATGCTATAGACTTTATAGAGCAGAAAATGACCAAGGTGTAGTATCTAATGTGGTTTTTTGGTAAAAAAAAAACAAACCAACCTAGTAGTCAATCACCTTCTAAGCAAGATGTAAAAACTGAACCACAGGAACAGCAAAAGTATGTAAAGATAAATAAGGAAATAAACATCGTATCGCCAGCTTTACCAAACTATAGGGTACCATGTAAGGAGATCAATTTACAAGAAATAAAACTTGTACTTCCGAAACCACTTGAAGTAGGAACTATAATGAAATTGGGAATAGAATTTGAAATGACCTCTAAGCCTATAGAGGTAAATGCTCAAGTAATTTGGACTGTTGAGCAAGAGCAAAACAAGAAATACGCTGTAGGATTTAAGCTTTTATACTCTAATCCAGAGGAGCAACATAAGGTTGAAAAATATCTGCTATATCTTTTGGATACTCAGAGTGAATGGTATAAACAAATAAAATAGAGGAGATGTAATATGTATATTTGGAGTTTGGAAGGGAATAAGCAGAAGTATATTCCAAAGTTGATGGAAGCAAGGATAGAGATTTTAGAAAAGTTTAAAGATCAAGTTGCTAAGAAAATGGAAGAGAAGTTTGGAGAAGATATAGAAGTTCCTAGGGGGACGGTTGATTGGCTTTCTAGAAATTATCCCATAATCATTCTCCGAAATCCTGCAAAATTAAGACAAGTTGTAGAATTTATTAAGAATGACTTAAAGATGAATTATCTAAATTACGTAACTGCAGTTGATTACTATCTTCATAATGTTTTTCATGTTATATATGAGTTTACGAGTATACCTTTGAAAGGAGAGGAATTAGCTGTTGAAGCAACAGAGTATGAGGTAGAAAAAGATGTGAAAATAGATCTGAATTTTTCATACAGGATGAGGTTGATAGTTCCTATCAGCAGAGACAAGCCTGAAATAGATAGTATAGAGGATATATATAGAACTGCTGACTGGCATGAAAGAGAAACATTTGATTTTTTTGGAATAATATTTAAAAATAGGACTAATCCTTTGCAAAGAATACTAATGCCGGATGAGTGGGAGGGATTTCCTCTTAGAAAGGATTTCTTCCACGAAAGAATAATACCCCATCCTTTTGTAGAAGCGTACTATGTAGTTAAGAAAACAAAGGAATTGCTTGAGGGGGAAGATTCCAAAAAATGATAAGTTTTCCAAAAAGCAATAGAACGATTAAATTTTTAATAGCTCTACTTTTTAGTTTATTATCTTTATCGATTGTTAAATCTGAATATATACCTCCGGAAGAGATTTTAGATAGGATGACATTGAGTATATATGGGTTATCTTCGTATAGGTGCAAAGTAAAGATAAACGCTAATGTAATTGATTTTGGTATCAGTGTATCTTTAAATGGGACGGTATACTTCAAGGAACCAAACAAGTTGGCATTGAAGTTGGAGGATTTACCACTTGATATTCAAGACAAATATAAAATTTCGTTTACTCAGACTGCTGTTCCTGGAATGGTTTCTAAAACGTATAAAGAAAAGTACAAGGCTAAATTCGTTGGTGTAAAGAATTTTACTGGTAATAGAAAAGTATATGTTTTGCATATGGAACCTTACAAAAAAAGTAGTGTTCAAAGTGTATTGATGTTTGTTGATAGTCAAAATTATACAATACCAAGGGCAATAATTTTTTATAGGGATGGAGGAAAAGTAACAATAGATCAGGTTTATAGTAGGATTCAGGAGTATTATTTACCATCAAAGCAGGAGGTTTTTTTTGATTTTTCGAAGGTCAGAGCTAACTTAGTTTCAGAATTTTATGACTACGAAATAAATATTCCTGTGGAGGATTCAATATTTGAAAATAAAAAATAATTTTCTGTTATGAAAGCAATAGCAAAGGTAAGGAATGATAGGGGATTGGAAATCATAGAGTCATCTTATCCGAATATTTTGCCCGATGATTATGTTTTGGTTAGAGTGGATGGGGTATCAATTTGTGGAACGGATTTACATATATATGAGTGGGATGAATGGGCTAAAAATAGAATAAAAATACCAAGAATTATAGGGCACGAGGGAACTGGAATTGTAGAAGAAATCGGTAAAAATGTTAAAAATGTTAGAGCAGGTCAGAGAATATCTTTTGAAAGTCATCTACCTTGTTTGAATTGTTACCAATGTAAGACTGGAAAAATGCATATATGTTTGAATTTAAATGTTTTAGGAATAGATATTGATGGATTATTTAGGAAGTATGTTAGTGTACCGAGTTTTATAGTTATACCGAATGATTTTGGTATAGAAGCTGCTATACTAGAGCCAATGGGTAATGCTTTCCATTGTTTACATAGAGTAAATGTAAGTGGTAAGTTTGTGGGAATACTGGGGGATGGACCTATAGCTTTGTTTTTGTTTTACTTTGCTCAAAAATTTGGGGCATCTAAAATTTTTCTAATAGGAGCCAGTTCGTATAGAATTGAATTAGCTTATAAATTGAATAAATTCAATCATTACGTGCTGCATTATCGTGAACCTGTGGAGGATATCATAAAAAAGGAAACTGATGGTAGGATGCTTGATGTTGTTTTTGAGATGGCTGGGGTAAATCAAACTGTTAACATGGGCTTGGATTTGTTAGGAATGGGAGGAAAATTCGTAGCTTTTGGTATACTACCAAACACTATCAACCTTGATTACAATAAAATAATCTTCAAAGCAATAGACATAGTATCGATAAATGGAAGGGTAATGTTTGATACCTGGTATTTTATGATGAATATCGTAAAGAAAGAAGAAATTGGTATGTTTGTAACACATTATTTTGATTTTGATGAATATCAGGAGGCTTTCAGATTACTAATAAACAGACAGGCTTTGAAGGTAATACTTAAGGTATGATAATCTCGTGGGAGCTTGTTTTTAGGATAACTCTTATTGGACTTGTTTTTTTTGAGAACTATGTTTTTTTTAGGTTCTGTATATATTATAGAATTCTGAGTGCTATTTTTTTGAAGTTAATTAGTTTTATCTTAATTTTAGCAAGCTGGAATATGCCATTATATATGCTTGGATTTATTATCTTGAATTTGTCTGTTTCTTTCTTGACTGCTTTTATTTATCAGCCTGAGTACAGGTTTTTCTTTTTGAAATATAGAAATTTTGATCTGTATGATTCTAATTTTATAAAGAGGCTATTAGGGATTAATGAGAATATGTCGGTTTCTACGAAATTTTTGGATCAGTTGGTTGAAGCGGTGTATAATCTAGCTGAAAAGGGGATAGGTGCTTTGATTATTATAGAAAGAAAGGTATCTCTTGATTACTATATTAACAATGGTTATTTGATAAATTCGGATGTAAGTGGTGCTATACTGGAGACTATATTTAACAAAAATTCACCTTTACATGATGGGGCTATTATAATAAGGGATGGGAAAATAGTTGCGGCTAAATGTTTCGTTCCTTTAAATACTTCGGAATTTTTAGATATCGATACCAAAGTTCCTCATTTAGTTGGAGCGAGACATAGAGCAGGTATAGGTATAACTCAAACAACTGATGCTGTAAGTATAGTCGTATCTGAAAATAATAATACTGTTTCATTTTGCTATGAAGGAAAAATGCTGTATGATCTTAAGCCAGAACAATTATACCAAAATTTGAAAAACCAAGTAATATTGAATGCTATCCCATTTGAGAAAATAGAGAGGTTATCATGATTACCAAAGAAATACAATTGGTAAGTTTACTATACGACAAACCAGAAATAAGACTTTCTGAAATAGCTAAGACTTTGAAAGTATCAACTAATCAAGCAAAGAAGATGATAGATTCTGTATCCAAAGAACTTGGACTTGCGTTGAAATATAATAAGAAAAATCGTACATTTTGTCTAGTACAACAAGAGATCGAAAGAAGTTATATGAAAGTTGAATTCTGGTCACAAGTATTAATGTATATTTTTTCAGTGTTATCTAGATCGGAAGATAAAAGAGTTAAAAATCTAGCTTGCATGCTTCTTTCAAACTTTGCCAAGTTTTACATGAACCAGAATAGCACTGAAAATCAATCTAGCCATCTTTCTAACCAACCTCTAGATCTTGACTTTCTTTTCTTATTAAATGAAACCTTGCTATCATATGTTAAACAAATGGACTATTTTACTTTTGTTAAAATAAAGAATGCTATAGTCAATAAAAATGAGATAAGGATAACTGTAATTGATAGACTTACTTCAGGGTATAAGAGGGTAAATCTTTTCCCTCTATACCTTTCTTTCTTGAGAAATTCGTGGTATTTAGTGGGGTTTAGTGATAATGAGTATGTTGTTTTTGATGTTGATGACATAAAGGAGATTTTTCTAACAGGTAAAGTATGGGAAGGAGAAATTAACTTTTCGGTTGAAGAAGCAATTCCGGAAATAAAACAATACATTGTACGTTCAAAAAAATATAACGTAAAAATAGACATAACCGATTATTTGAAAGTTCACAAGTTATCGTTTTTCCATCCTTCTCAAAGAATAGAATTTCATGATGGAAAAGTGTTTTTAAGAATAGAGATAGTTAATTTGTTTATGTTATTCAATTGGCTTTCTTCATTTGGTACATTGATGAAAATAGTAGAGCCAGATGAAGTCAAGCAAAAATATATCGAGTATTTAATGTCGATAGTAAATAGTTACAATGAAGGGGGCAAGTAAGTATGGTTAGAACTAGATTTGCACCTTCTCCAACGGGAAATTTGCACATTGGCGGAGCTAGGACAGCTCTATTCAACTTCCTCTTTTCAAAAAAGAATAACGGTAAATTTATTTTGAGAATAGAAGATACCGACTTGGATAGGTCAAAAATTGAGTATGAGCAAAGCATTATTAGTGATTTAAGGTGGCTAGGGATAGAATGGGACGAAGGACCTGATAAAGGTGGACTTTTTCAACCTTACAGACAATCAGAAAGAACTGAAATATACAAACAAGAATTAAAAAAACTTATAGAAAAAGGATTGGCTTACGAATGTTATTGTACTGAAGAAGAATTAGAAATACAAAGGAAATTACAGCTTAAAGAAAAAAAACCGCCGGTGTATGACAGAAGATGCACTAAACTTACTAACAAACAAAGGCAAGAATATATTAACGAAGGTAGAAAACCATCTTACAGGTTTTTAATGCCTCATGAAAAATTGGTTTATCATGATTTGATTCATGGTAGAATGGAATTTGATACTTCTCTTATGTCAGATCCGATAATAGTTAAGAGTAATGGTATACCGACATATAATTTTGCTTGTGTAGTTGATGATTATCATATGAAGATCACACACGTAATAAGGGGTGATGAGCATATAGACAATACTCCAAGGCAGATAATGATATTCAAAGCTCTGGAATACAATCCTCCTGAATATGCGCATATCCCAATGATTTTAGCTCCGGACAGGACAAAACTTTCCAAAAGGCATGGGGCAACCTCGGTAAGAGAATTAAGAGAAATGGGATTTGTTCCAGAAGCCGTTGCTAACTATATAGCACTTCTAGGTTGGTCGCCAAAAGAAAATAAAGAAATATTTCAAATCGATGAAATAATCCAAAAGTTTGATTTCGATCATATACTCGATCATCCAGCTGTATATGACATAGACAAAATGAAATGGTTTAATCATTTCTACATATCCAATATCCTAGACGTGGATAAAATAGTTAACTACATACAAAACTTAAAACCCATAGACAAAGATATATACATGAAGATAGTTGAATTTGAAAAAAATAGAGTATATTTGCTTACGGAATTTGATGAGGTTTATAATTTGGTTACTTCAAATAATGTACAATATGAAGAGTCGATTACTTCTGAGTACAAACCAATCTTGAATACGATATATGAAGACATAAAGAACATCGATTTTGGTTCAGTTGATACGATCAAGCAAGGTCTCAAAATGATACAACAAAAACATAATTACAAAACTAGTCAGGTTTACAAAGCTATCAGGTATTTTCTAACTGGTAAGCTAGAGGGTGTAGAGTTACCAAAACTGATGTATCTATTTACCAAGCAAAGAGTTTTAGAAATTCTAGGAGCTGTAAACATAGGGGGAAGAGCTTAGTTTATGGATCTATCTGACGATTAGTCTAGAATTTTGAAGGTTTATACAACTATAAGGAAGGAGGATTCAACTTATGGATTTATCTAAAACTGTAAATTTACCAAGAACAGATTTTTCTATGAAGGCAAATTTACCTCTTACTGAACCAGAAATTGTTGATTTTTGGAAAGAAAATAGAGTATATCAAAGGGCTTTAAAAAGAAGGCAGGATGGGGAGTATAGAGTTTTACATGATGGTCCTCCTTATTCGAATGGAAAAATACATCTTGGACATGCACTTAATAAAATTCTAAAGGACATAGTGGTTAAATATTGGACTTTGAGGGGCTATTATAGTCCTTTTATACCTGGTTGGGATACTCATGGTTTGCCGAATGAAAAAGCTGCCATATCTACTTACAACATAGATAGAAAAAAAGTTTCACCTTCATATATACGGGAAAAATCAAAAGAAATAGCCATGTATTATTCTGAGATTCAGAGGGAGCAGTTCAAAAGATTAGGCGTTTTTGCTGATTGGGATAATCCATATTTAACACTTAACCCTTCATACGAGGCAAATATTATAAGGGCTTTTGGATTACTGGCTAAAAATGGATATATTTATAGGGATCTTAAGCCTGTGTATTGGTGTTATGAATGTGAAACATCTTTAGCGGATGCAGAAATAGAATATAAACAGAAAAAATCTCCATCCATAGTTGTTTCATTTAAGGTTCTGGATGAGTTTGTTAAAAATTTTGGTGATTATGATGAGTTATATGCTGTTATATGGACAACTACTCCGTGGACTTTACCAGCTAACGTTGCTATTGCTTACAAACCTGAATCTTTGTATTTAATAGTTGAATACAATCAGAAAAAATACATTGTTGCTAAAGAAGCATATCATACTGCTCCTCAGTTAGCCTTTATTAGAAGTGAATCTAGGATATTAAGTGAGTTTAAATCGGAAAGATTTGAAAATTTGAAAGTAAAACATCCTTTCATGGGTAGAGAATCTGTTTTTGTGCCTGCGGAGTATGTTGATTTATCAAATGGTACGGGTTTGGTTCATATTGCACCTGGGCATGGTTATGAGGACTATGCTGTTGGTAAAAGATTTAATCTAGAAGTGCTTTCTCCAGTGGATCATGAAGGTAAATTCACTTCTGAAGTTAAGTTCTTAGAAGGAGTTCATATAGAACAAGCTAATCAGGTCATAATAGATACTTTGAAAAACAATGGAAACTTAGTTTTTGAGGATCAGTTTGAGCATTCATACCCTCATTGTTGGAGGTGCCATAAGCCAGTTTTATTTAGATCTACATATCAATGGTTTTTAGATGTTGAAAAGATGAGGAATGAATTGATTGGGTCTGTTGATCAGGTTGAATGGTATCCTGAATGGGGAGCAGAGAGAATGAAAAAAATGATAGAAAACAGACCTGATTGGTGTTTATCAAGGCAAAGGGTTTGGGGAGTATTTATACCAGTTATTTATTGTAAAAAATGTCATGATCATATACTTGACTATGAGTTAATAGAAAACATAGCATCTATTGTTGAAAAAGAAGGAAGTGATATATGGTGGAGTAAGGATGTTAAGTATTTCATTACTAAGAATACGAAATGTTCT
This sequence comes from bacterium, assembly GCA_039630415.1. Classification (GTDB taxonomy): domain Bacteria; phylum DRYD01; class DRYD01; order DRYD01; family DRYD01; genus DRYD01. Next base: position 35,034 of record JBCNVB010000003.1, read on the forward strand.
AGGTGTGGGTCTAGAGAGTTTGAAAAAGAAAAGGATATATTTGATGTGTGGTTTGAATCTGCTGTTAGTCATTTTGCTGTTCTAAAAGGTATAAATCATCCTTGTGAACTTTACTTAGAGGGAGCGGATCAGTATAGGGGATGGTTTCAGGTATCATTGATAACGAGTGTTGGTATATTAGGTAAACCACCGTATAAGAAGGTTTTGACGCATGGATGGGTTTTAGATCAGGAAGGTAGAGCAATGCATAAATCACTTGGTAATGTTATCGACCCTATGGAGATAGTAGAGCAATATGGAGCGGATATTCTCAGACTTTATTTCGCTTCTTCAGAATACACTAACGATATTAAAATGTCTTACTCTACTATTAATCTAGTAGCAGAAATGTATAAAAAAATAAGAAACACTATAAGATTTATGCTTGGTAATATTTATGATTTTGATGTTTCTGCTCATAATTTTGATATAAATCAATTGCCTATACTTGAGAAATATATACTTTGGGAGCATTCAAAGATGCTAGCGAAAATACAAAGCTATATAGATAATTTTGAATTCCATAGGTATGTGTATACTGTTTATGAGTATATTGTTCATGAACTAAGTTCATTTTATTTAGATATAAGGAAAGATATTTTGTATACGTATGATGTGGATTCATTTGAGAGAAGGGCTTGTCAATTTGTGATTTTTAATATTTTGAGGGATTTATTGATAGTACTTTTCCCTGTGTTATCATTTACTTGTGAGCAGGCATGGAGAAATATTCCAATGCATAACATTAGTACTTTTAGTTGTTACTTACAAGATTGGCCATTAGCAGAGAAATACAAAATATCTGAAAATCTGGAATTTTATCAAAAGCTTATATCTATCTATAAAAATTGTCAACCGATTTTTGAAAAATACAAAAACAAAGGTGTTATCAAAACATTAAATGAAAGTATAATGAAGATTTATTGTGAACAGGATTATAGTTTTATTGTTTCAAATGTTAATTTGCTTAAGGAAATGATGAGAGTAGCTGAAATACAGGTTTATCAAAAACCCGAGAAGGAAATTGATAGTTTTGTCATAGATGGTATAGGCTTTTTTGTTGAATTTGAGAAATCGAATTACCATAAGTGTGGAAGATGTTGGAATTATTACAAAGAGCTTAAAGATTATACTATGAATGTTTGTGATAGATGTTATAGTGTTTTGCAAACCAAGGGGGTGGTAACATGATGATGAAGTTAGGAATCCTTGGATATTCGGTTTTGTCTTTTGTTTTTGTATTGTTATTGATTAGTATAAGCTATGGCGTAGATCAGGTTCATACAGCTGTATCTATTGATAATTCTCCTTCTTGGTTTACTGTAGTAGGTTCTATAACAAATGGTTCCACTTTAAGTGTTAATAGTGCTTTGTATAACAATTATAGTGTTAGTTTATCTCCTAGTTGGAATCATAACTTTGCAACTTATGTTTATGGAGGTAGTATTTCTCAGTTTTTAAACAATTCTAATATTTACAATCAAGCTTCATTAAGTTCTCTTAGTTTGAATAATGATCTATTTTTTATGAATGTACTTAATTGGTCTGGATATAACTGGAATAACTTTAGTAATGATTCGTATGTAACAAACAATGGTATAGTTTCGAATATGATTAACATTAATAACGTAATTGTGAATAATCCTAATTTATTTAGGATCTATAACTATTCTTTTTATCCAGTGGAGGTTGTAAATGCTTATATTGTTAACAATGGATATGTAAGAAATTCTGTGAATGTTTCAAATTCTAACATTAGTGATATTTTTAATTTTTCTATTTCTTCATATGATGTTGGAGGTCTTAACAGTTATACTAATAACGGAATCGTAGAGAATGTAGTTAATCTTAGTAATACCTTAGTTAGTAATGGGGTATACAATTATTCACTTAATTCGTATGTCTTTTCAAATCCTATAAATTGTAATATGATCAATACAGGATCAATAATAAATGTTGTAAATAGTATTTCTTCTAGTTCTAATGAGTTAAGAAATCAAGCTATGATTAGTTTTAATCAATCTTTTTTAGATCATCAAGTTAGTATATCTAATACGGGAAGTGTATTATCTGTGATGAATCTTTCAAATTCTAATCATGGTTCTATTAGTAATGATGGGATTGCTGTTTATAACTCAAACAGAGCTTTAATTTCGAATACTGGTTCTATACGGGTAAGATCGTATTGGGACTCTTCTTTTAATGGCAATATTTCTTCAATTTCAGGTATATTGCTATCTGGTGTAAGGGAAGGAAGGATAGATAATCAGGGTATTATTTCAGTAAGAGGTAATAATCCAAATGCTTCCTCATGGGCAGGTATATATCTTTTCTCTTCTGGTACCGCTAATAATCCAATATTGATATCAACTCCCGTGCTTATGGATCTAGATTCAAATACTAGAAGTATAATTGTCAATGCTTCACACGGTAGACTAGAAAGATTTAGTTTCTATATTAATGGTGATCCATCGTCTGCTAGTTATATAAGACCTATACTGATTAATTCTAACTCTACGTTAGATGTTACTAATGCAATGTTGTATTTGTTTGCTTCCAACAACTTACACCTGAATAAACCGTACTACATAATAGAAAATGTATCTGGAAACGTGATAGGAGAGTTTAATAATTCTATGATTGTTAATTTCAGTTTACCCTCGTATATAAACCTTAATTGGTATTCAAATCAGGGACAAAACTCATCAGTAATATTTACAGTTAATACCCAAATTCTTTCGGAAGTAAGTCATGTACCTAAGATAACTAGAGGATTGGTTATGTTAACTAGTAATCTGAATGATTTGTTGAGGAATAATATAGTTTTGGAAGAAATCAATAGGGAGCTTAATCAAAAGGATATGAGTAGCTTAAATAGGGATGTTAATTTTAGGGGATTGAGTTTTTATCAAAGAATCGATTCCGCTAATTTTAATTTTAATGGATCATTTTGGGGTAGGGGAATAATTTTCGATAAGATGATTAATAGGAGTACTCAAGGAGGATTGGTATTACTTGCAGGAAAGGCTAACCTTAACTCGGATGAGATTTACTTTGAAGATAAATCTGGAGTTATAGGTTATGGATTATACTTAAACTATAAAGCTCCTACTAACTATTTGCTAGCTTTATTTAATAACTACAATTTCAGTCATACATACAAATCAAGCACTGGTGTAGATTTTTCTTTACCGGAAAGTTCCAAGTATAATACAAGATTTTACGCTGCTAAAATTGAATATGGAAGTGGTACTAAAAATAGATTTTATATGGGTTTTGAAATGTTTGGAAGATCAAGTAAAAACTACCATATACTAACACCAGAACCTCTCTGGAATAGACACATAAGATCTGATAGTATTTCTATAGTTTATGCATACGTAGGAATAGATAACTTTAACATAAATCAAAATCAGTTAGTATTCTACACTGTAAAGCTATCTTTTCCAATTTCAAATAAAAGAATGCAAGTTATAGAGACGATTCAGGGGAATGACTATATTTATAGTTCAAAGCTGTCTAGTTTTTATGGACAGTTTGCATTATTTTACAAACCCTTGAATTTGAGTAGTTTCTCAGTAGCTTTGCAAGGTGATATTTCTTCTGACTATGTTAAATACATGCTCAAAATTCAAACAAGGTTTTAGTATAATAATATGATTGCAATTGGATTAACTGATTATAAAATACTACAGAAAATCTTGGAAACAAGCCATATTAGAAATGTTTTAGTTTTGTCTAAAAGTATTTTTGATAACAAGATTTTTGAAGCTATGGAAAATCAGGGGATTAAGATATTTGAGTTATTTGGACGTGATCAGATTAGAGATGTAAAATCTAGATTCATTGATTATCTATCTTTGGTAGATCATATTAGAAACGTTATCAAGAATGTTATCAATAATTTTGAGATACAGGCTTATATTTCATATACTACCAATCCATTTCAGTGTGATATAGTACTTCAGCAAACAGAATTTGATTACGTAATAGTTACAAAATCAATAGGGAATCTTATAAACGATTACTATCAAGTTAGTCATAATTTTATTTATCAGCTACCCATTTTTAAACCCATAGACTTTTTCTACTTTTTCTACCATTTTAATGGAATAGATAAGTACAGGATGAATTTTCTGATTTTAGGAGTACCGGAATTTTATGTGGATTGGATTAATACAGTGATTGGCCAGGTAAGGGGTAAGTTTATAAGGATGAGTGATTGCGCTAAAATTTTTGCTTTCATACCTGAAAGTTTGATTGAAAAAACTCTATTGGATTACGTATGGGATTTAATGATAAAGTTAAGGTATAACTGTCAGTGGGATAGAGTGCAAACTTCACAAACTATTAAAAATCATCTGATTGAAGAAGCTTATGAAGTACTTGATTCTATTGAAAGCAATAATGTAGAGAAGTTCAAAAATGAGATGGGAGATTTACTTTTGCAAATAATCTTTCATAGTCAAATACAGTCGGATTTTAAGAACTTTAATTTTTATGATGTTGTGAAAGCCATGGTTGATAAGTTGATATCAAGACATCCACATGTATTTAGTGAGAATAAAACAGATAATATACAGCAAATACTAGTTGAGTGGGAGAAAATGAAGGTAAAAGAAAATAAGGGTAAGATGATTGATCTACCAAAATCTGCTCCTTCTCTTCTTAAACTATATCTACTGTACAGGAAAATTAAAAGACTTAATATTCAGAATGAATTCAACGAGTTGGTTTCTAAAATAATTAGCTTACATAATCCCAATATAGCTTCTATTCTGAACAATCTCCATTTGTTTTATTTGTATCAACCAGAAAATCTGGAGAATGTATTAAATTTGTTCATAGATAAGCTTGTAAACACTATTGAAACTGAAAAAATCTTAGAATAACAAGTAGTATAAAAGCGTTACATAATATCCATACCAGAAAAAAAATAATAGCGAAGGAGTTATTGTTTTCGTCAAATCCTAGCGTACGTAAGGTTATAATTATAACAATTTGCAAAACGGACAATAGTGGGCTAATTAAGTAGGAAATGGACAATATCAAGCCAAGAATAGGTAAATATGTAGCTTTTAATTTATGCTTATTTTTTTCAAGGACTAAAATGTAAAAACCTTGAATGATTATAATTAAAAAGGGCTTAATGTAAAGTGTATATAGTAAACTATTGGGAAGAATAATTAGAAAGTTATAGAAATAAACAAAAGACGCTACAAAAAAAAGAAAGTATAGGAGAGAGCTATTCACAGTGAAAGTATTAATTATTAGTTACTTTTTTCCTCCACTTAACTCAATTGCTTCACTAAGACCTTACTCGTGGGCGAGATATTTCTCTGAACAAGGTGTAGATGTTACAGTACTAACAACTAGAAAACATAAATTTGAAAATGATTTGGATTTATCGTTTGATGGATTTAAAGTTGTTGAGATTCCAGTTCCAAAGCCTTTTAAGATAATTTCTTTAGGAAGAGTTATAAATTTTTTCAATAGGGTTTTAAGCTGGGGGATATATTATAAGGTTAGGTTTCCTGATGAGAGTTACAGATGGGTAAAACCAGCTTTTAAATGGGCTAGTAATTATCAATGGGATGTTGTTATATCTTCTGCTTTACCCCATACTGTTCATGAAGTAGCTTACTTACTTAAAAAGAATCAAAAGTGTAAAATATGGATTGCTGACTGGAGAGATCTATTTTCTGAAAACCCAATTTACACGGGCTTACTAATTTTTAAAAATATAGAAAAGGCCTTGGAAATAAAATATAATTCATCCTGTGATTTAGTTTGTACTGTATCGGAAGGTTTAAGAAAGTATTGGACAAAAACCTCTAATAAGCCTGTGCAGGTCATTTATAACGGATTTTTTCAAGACGATATTTATGTTCTTAAAAATCTGCATAACACTATTGATAAGACAAATATGGATCAAAAAAAGGTTAGAGTTACATATGCTGGTACGTTGTATGATAGAGTATTTTTTATAGATTATTTTCTTGAAGCTGTTGGTGAACTAGTAAAGAACCATATAATTGATGCAAATAATTTCGAGCTTAAGGTTTTTGGTGCTTTTGACATTTATAACAAAATTGTAAGGTATGGTTTAAAAGAAGTGTATTCTTACGGTGGGTTTGTTAAAAAAGATGAGGTTATGAAACATTATTTTTTAAGTGATTTTTTACTATTTCCTCTGGAAAAAGAGGAAAATAAAGAAAATTGGAAGGGAATATTAACTGGTAAGATATTTGAGTACTTGGGTGTAAATCTCTTTATCCCTAAACCTATACTTGTTATTGGTAATAGTTTCGATGAAGAAAAAATGGAACTGTTAAAAAAATCGGGTTGTTGCATTTTTCTTGATTCGAAACAAAAGGTATTTGATTTCTTTTACAATTATATTCAGAACGGTACTGTTAGTATTAATCCCAATAAGGATTTTATATCTTTTTTTTCTAGAGAGAACCAAGCCAGAATACTTTTATCTAAGATTAAGGAAATACTATAAACTTATGAAGGTTATACTGATTGGTGGTGGAGGGCATTCTAAGGTAATTCTATACATTATTAAAAGAGATTACCCTGAATGGTTTGTTTTTGGCTATATTTCACAGCAAGAAACTGGTATCGATATTAAGTATCTTGGGACTGAGCAAGATATATACAAATTTGATCCTAAAGAGTTTTGCTTAGTTATGGCCATAGGGCAGGTAGATTTAGGGTATAGTAGAAGAGAAATAGTTCAAAAACTTACAAGTAGAGGATATAGTTTTTTAACTGTTATTTCTCGTTATAGTATTATAGCTAGTGGTGTTAGGATTGGTCGAGGAACAGTAGTTATGGATAAAGTTTTAGTTAATGTTGACTCTTATATTGGAGATTTTTGTATTCTTAACAGTGGATGTATAGTTGAGCATGATTGTAAGATTGGAGATTTTGTACATATAGCACCAGGTGCTGTACTATCTGGTGGAGTTAAAGTTGGTGATCATTGCTTTATTGGAGCAGGTAGTGTTGTTAAGCATTATACATCTATATGTGATAACGTCATAGTGGGTGCTGGGGGTGTTGTCAATAAAGACATAATTGATCAGGGTACCTATGTTGGAGTACCTGTAAGAAAAATAAAATAACTATCAAGGAAAAGCTAATTCTATGTCTTTCTCTATTTGCTTTACCATAGCTTTCAAGGTTTTAAAATTCTTTATTTTTCGGATGAATCGTAGTAATTTTACTCTTATTGGTTGGTAGTATATGTTTTCGTTAAAATCTTTAATCCAAACTTCAATAGATATTTGGAAGTTATTAATAACTGGTCTAGGTCCTACATAAAGTAGACCTTCAAAAGTTTTGTTATGGAATTGGTTATTTAGGATTTCAACTTGTGATTTATATATTCCGAAGAATGGGATAACTTTATTAGGTGGTAAAAGAATGTTGGCTGTTGGGAACCCTATTTGCCTACCTATCTTTTGGCCCTCTATAACTATACCTGTTATAAAGTAAGGTCTTCCTAACATATGTTCTACTTCTGATAATTTTTGGGGATGATTTGCAATTATATCTCTTATTAGGGAACTATGAACTATTCTTTTTTCAAAGTATACGGGTTTTTGAACTATCAATTCATACTTGAATTTTTTTGATAGTTTTTGAAGAGTTTTTATGTTTCCTAAAGCTTTATATCCGAATCTGAAATCATATCCGACACATATAGTCTCAAAGTCATACAGTTGCTTTAGGTATTTGATGAATTGTTCTGGCGACATATGGTGGATATTTTTAAAAATAAGGAAATCTACTTTCAATTGTGGAAATAAAGAGCTAAGTATTTCTTTTTTTTCCTGATTTGTTGTTAGTAAGCAGTTGTTGATTTTCTTTAGAAATACTTTAGGGCTAGTATCAAAAGTTACTAATATTCCTGGGTAAATATTCTGTATTAATTTTTGGTGTCCTATGTGGATGCCATCAAAAAAGCCTACGGTTACTTTGGACATTACTTTTAATATGGTTTGAGGACTTTTCTTATTTTGAAATTGATACAGTCATCTGACTGACATATTGCTAAAATTTCTTTTCTTCTATCCTTTACGATGAAAATATTTTTATCATTGTAGATACCCTTTTTTTCAAGATGGATTATGTTTTGATTTGAGAAGCTATGACCATTTCTTACTTTGAATACTGTTTTATCGTTAACTATTACGTATGAAAAGTTTTCTAAAATGGTAGTTAGTGGAATTATTAGATCAGAGATATTTGGGGTTTGCTTTATTTCTTCGATAGTTACTGACTGGCTAAGTGTGAAATTATTAGAGTTTTTTCTTACCAGGAATGAAAGTGTTAAGGGTATATTTATTTTTTGGCTTATGTCTTTGATTATTGATCTTACATATGTGCCTTGTGAGCATTCTATTTCTAGTTGTATTCTATGGTGGTTATTAAAAAAGTAGTGGTCAAGTAGCTTGATGGAGTAAATATAAACTATGTTTGATTTTTGTTGAACTAGTTGTTGTTGTAGTTTTGGAGCTATTTGGTACATTCTTATTCCTTTAATTTTTTTAGCACTATAGGATGGGGCATATTGAGTGAATTTTCCTATATATTGTGGAAGTAAGTTTTCTATTTGTTTTACTATTTGTGAGGCTGTTTCAGGAGTGATATTTACTTGGTTAATTACTTTTCCTGATGTGTCTAGGGTATCTGTTTCTTTTCCGAGTATTATTTCGCAGCTATAGGTTTTGTGTTTACTGAGATAAGGGATTATTTTGGTAGCTTTATTTAAGAGGATTACAAGAATTCCTGCAGCGTTAGGGTCTAGGGTGCCGGTGTGTCCTGCTTTTTCTACCAGGTCTCCAACACTTTGTGTTTGTCTGTATATACGCCTTAGTTTTTGGTTTATTATGGTTTTTATTTTTTCTACGTACTGTGTTGATGTAAAGCCGGGTGATTTATTTACTACTATTGCTCCGTCTAGTGTTTCCTGGATCACATGTATATAATTCTATGTTGATCTATCTTTTACCTGTGAAGGCGAAGACCATTTTATATCCTTTGGTAAGTCTATCTACAACGATATTTATAGCTTTTCCGAAGGATACATTTTTGATGTAGTTATTGTGAAGGAAAACGTATGGATCTATCGGGAAGTTTTCTCTTAAGAATTGGAGGAATTTTTGACCTGCTGGTGATAGTACTGCTACATCTCTTGAAAACGGAGATTTTTCTGCACTTTTTATGTGTGCAAGAATTAGTGGGTCTATTTCTTCTATTTCTTCTGTTTGCTCTACTTGTCTTGAAAAGTAAGTTTCACGTGCTAACTGTTGAGTGTAGGTATTAAGGATGGTATCTCTACCTATGTTTTGGTTATCCAAGGTTACCCCTCCCAACTAAATTTACTCTAATTAAAAACTTTTGCCAAATTTTTTAAATAAATGTGAAAAAAAAGTTAAAAAACTGTAAAATTAGGGCTTAGAGCATATTCTTCGGCGAACTTGTGAGCCAGCTTAGTTACACTACCTGCTCCAATGAAAACTATTATAGTATCTTTCGACTCACTTTCAGAAAGGGAAACTAATTTTTTTAAGTAATCGATTGTATTTTCAAAACTTTCCAAGTATGTTATCTGTTTTATATTGTTTTTAGAGGATTTTATAACTTGAGTTAGGTTTTTTGAATTTATATTGGGAATAGGGGCTTCTCCTGCTTCATATATCGGTAGAATAATCAAGTAATCAAGGTTAAAGAAGGAATATTTTAGTTTGTCCCAGAACATCATAGTTCGGGTATATCTATGAGGCTGAAACACAGCTATTCTTTTGTAATTTTTGTAGACTTTGTTTAGATTTGATATTAGGGATTTTATCTTTTTAGGGTTATGTGCATAGTCATCTGTTATGATTAGTCTTGAATTTTTTATTTTGGTATTTAGCAGTATTTCGAACCTTCTTTTAGGAAGTGGTAAGGTTTGTGAGATTTGATTTAATTCTCGTAATTTTTTTATATCTTCTGTTAGTGTTAAAATAATTGATGCAGCTGCTGTATAGTTAAGAGCATTATATGAACCTATTGATCCTAGTTTTGCTTTACCTATTAGTTCTTGTTTGTTTTTATAAGTTATTTTGAGATCAAATTCTATAAAAGGGTAACCATTAATTTGGCATTGTTTAAGATTGTCGAAATACAAAAAAATGTGGTTATTTGGGGGATTATTTTCAGGGTTTGTTCCGAATACTGCTGCAACCTCAAAACCATTTTCCTTTATGAATTTGTTCAAAGATTTTTCTTCTGATATTATTAGTTTCCCTTTTGCTGATTGGATTTTATTTATGAAGTTTTTATAGATTTCTTTTAATTTTGAAGGTAATTTATTTAGGGGTGTATTTTGAAAGGCTTTAGAGTTTAGGTTAATATCAACTGCTAGATCTGTAATTAATCCGATATAAACAGGGTAATTTAGTAAGGTACCGTCTGATTCATCTGCTTCAAGAACTACTGTATCTGAGTTGTTCCATAGAGTATTTGAATTTATTTGATCTATCCATCCTCCTGTGATTAAGCAGGTTTGTATATTTATTTGATTCATTCCTATTCCTGTTAGGGTGGTAGTGGTTGTTTTACCTGAGCTTCCTGTAATAGCTATTACTTTTTTATCTTTGAGTATTTGATTTAGAAATTCTGAGCGATGGAGAATGGGGATTTGTAGTTGTTGAGCTTTTCTATATTCTTCATTATTTTTGTCTATAGCAGAGGAATATACAAATAAATCTATGTCTGGGGTGATGTTTGATTCTTTTTGTCCTATTATGATTTGTGTACCCATTTTTTGTAGTTGATTTGTTATGTATGATTGTTGAATATCACTTCCTATGACTATATTTCCTTGTTTAAGGGCTATTTGAGCTAGTGCGCTCATTCCTATTCCGCCTATACCACTGAAATATATCTTCTTCATTATCCTTAATCTAGATTTCTACTTGATTTTGTTATGTACAAGTGAATTCCTCTTGCTATTGCGGAAGCTATTTTATCTAGATTTTGAAAGGATTTAAGTTTAATAGCATCATTGTAATTACTTATAAAACCTATTTCTAGTAGTACTGATGGAAGTGGATTTCTTCTTAGTACATAGAAGTTTGCTGTTCTTATACCTTTATCATCGAAGATATTAGTTTTAGCTATTTCTTGATGTATGTAGTAAGCCAGTGGATAATCTATATCTTTGTTGTAGAAAGTTATGAGTCCATTTGCAAAGGAATAAGTTGAAGCGTTTATATGTACTGAAACAAATATACTTGCTTTATTTTTTATTCCTACATTTACTCTAGCCTGAAGTTCTTCTGAATCTATTGCGCTGCCAGTTAGTTCATAATCTCCATATCGTGTTAGTATTACTTTATATCCCATATCCGATAGCTTTTGCTGTGTAAGTTGAGATATTTTTAGGGTAATGTCTTTTTCTTCTAGACTTAGTGAATGGTTAACAGCTCCAGAGTCTCTTCCTCCATGGCCAGGATCTATTACTATAACCTTACCCGTAAAATTTATTGGACTAAAATCATCCTCCAGGATATTATCACTTTTCTCTTTTACTAGAAAACTTATTAGTTTACCAGTATTTGATATCAGATCCAGGGATGTATTTATTTTTACATTTGGTTTAGGTGTTATTACGATTCTAGTAATTGGTACCGGATTAAGTTGGTTTTGAGCATATTTGACACTATCTACTACATCAGAAGTTATGTGTATTTCATTTGAAGAAACAGTTAATATAGTATTATATAAGTCTATATACCATTTACCATTATCCAGTCTATTTATGGAATAGTTTATTGGTTTATCGAGGCTTATAAGGATTGACAGGTTTGAGCCTGAAACTTGGGGTGTTATCTGGTATATCTTTACTTGTTCTTCCTCTTTTGTTTGATAGTCAAGTTTTGAAGTTTTAGCATACAGTTCAGGTATTCTATCGGAGAATACCATTTGAAGTTGGTTAGGAAGTATTCTAGCTAAAGTTTTTACTTTTTGACCAGGTTTGAGTTCAACTACTACTCTCACTATCGCGGGTAATTGATTGAATTGTGAAACTCTAATTTGATAAATATACTCGTTTGAGGAGAGTATTTTTTGTCTCACTATGTGTGGTGATAAAACGCAATCTTCTAAATCTACTACAAATCTCAGGGGATTATTTAAGTAAAAGTTTTTCTGAATCTTTATTTCTTTAGCCCCATTTATCACTAAGCTATCCTGTGAAACTGATATTTCTTTTATTTGTGGATAAAAATATATTTTTCCTTTTTCGTAATCATATATTGGTGATATTCCTATGTGATCTTGAATTGATGAGTAGGGTATGTAGATTTTTTCTTCATAGACTAAAGGTATAAACTTAGCTTTGAATTTAGGCATATCATTTGAAACAATTAAACAATCTAAAATTTTTTCACTCGTGTCTTTATTTATCGTTACATACCAATCTAGAAATCCAAATGATTTCATTAAAGTTATGAAATCTTCTTGGGAGAAGTATATTTCTCTATCAGTTATTATTGGACCTTCTTTAAAGGGGATTGCTTTATTTTTATAGATAAATTGTATTTTTTGGATGGGTTCTGCTTTTGTTAGGGGGTGAAAAAGGAATAAGAGCAGTATTAAAATAAAAAGTATGCCCCTCATCTTTTTCACCACCTTTGCCCTTATCTTATTTTTTAAATTCTACCTCTCAATCTTTCCTACCTTGTTTTAATAAAAATTTTACATACTTTTTACACTTTTTTAAACAAAATTGAAAATAGTATAAGCATGAGGAACATAGATAGCAAATTTGAGATAATAAATCAAAGGTTGGCTGATATTAGCCAACGAATAGAACAAAAAACTAACCTTGATGAAAGGTTCTCATCAATATTCAGTAACTCAATAAAAGAGCCAGAAAAGAAACAGGATACTACTAGCTCACTCGATGAACTACTAAAAAGCATAAGAAACGATCCAAACAATAGTATACTAAACTCTGTTAGTAAAGATACAATCATAGAATTCAGGGGATTCAAAATGAAAGCAGAAGTTGCAGCAAGATTCATAGAACTAGAAAAGATGATAAAGCAACATTTTCCTGGTAGAGAAATAATAATAACTTCTGGAATGGATGGAAAACACATGCCTAACAGTGCCCACTATCGAGGAGAAGCACTAGATTTCGTAGTGGAACCTTTAACTATTGAAGAATCCAAGATAGTTGAAAAACTATGTGAAAAAGCAGGATTCAAAGTCTACAATGAATACATCTACGATAGTCCTTACAAAACAGGACCCCACATGCACATACAACTACCTTAGTATCTATAACCTAGCATCTATAACCATAGCATCTTTTAAACTATAGTTAAAGAAAAAAATAGAGGCTAGGATAATAAAACCCCAGCCCCTAGAGTTATGTATGTTATCTTATACCCTGTAGTAAGATATACATAGATACGTTTGTAGCTGTGTAGGCTGCTGTGGTTATGCCTGACAATGATGCTGCGTTTGCGTTCCCACCTACTATTAAACCTGTGTTGTTAACTCCATCGTCCATATCTGTGTCTATTTTGGTTAAACTACTTGCTGATATAGCATTCGCACCACCAACTGTAGGATTAAGAACTTCTAAGCCAATTCCTCTTACAAAGTTATATCCTGCTTGTCCAGCGAAGTTAAATCCAGCTGCAGCAGTTTGGACAATAATTCTGTAGTTAGTTTTCCAAGGGCTGGCTTCAGTCCATGTTGCGGTGGTGCTTGGAGAAGGTCTTTCTATATACGGACCTCTCCAGTTGGCATTAGTAGGACCGTTGTTTACTAAATCGTTCCAAGTGTCCGGAAATATGTTTAAATCATTGTAGTACAGTAGAACTGCAGTTTTTAAAGAACGTATTTCTCCTATCATTCTACTTATTCTTGAATCTTCTACTCTGTTTGTTATGAATGGCAGTAAGATAGCTGCTAGAATAATTATGATTGCTATTACTACCAGCAACTCTATTAAGGTAAATCCTCTTTTCATTTCTTAGCTTCCCCCCCTTTTTATAATTTCCTTTGATTTGTAAAAAACACGGTTTTTACCTTATACCTTGAAGAAGTACATATACTGAAGCATTGACAGTAGTATATGCTGTTGGTGCTATAGTAGATAAGCTTGCAGCGTTTGCTGTACCTCCTACAATTAATCCTGTTGTAGCTGTTCCGTTATCCATTTCTGTATCTATTCTATTTAGGCTTGATGGTGGTATTCTATTCAAACCACTGCCTGTTGGGGTTTCCGGATTTGTTATTTCTAATCCTATTCCTCTTACAAATTGAAATGATGCTTGTCCAGCAAAGTTAAATCCTGCTGTAGCAGTTTGAACAATAATTCTGTAGTTAGTTTTCCAAGGGCTGGCTTCAGTCCATGTTGCGGTGGTGCTTGGAGAAGGTCTTTCTATATACGGACCTCTCCAGTTGGCATTAGTAGGACCGTTGTTTACTAAATCGTTCCAAGTGTCTGGAAATATGTTTAAATCATTATAGTACAAAATAGCTGCAGTTTTTAAGGAACGTATTTCTCCTGCCATTCTACTTACTCTCGAGTCTTCTATTCTGTTTGTTATGAAGGGTAGTAAGATGGTTGCTAGAACAATTATGATTGCTATTACTACCAGCAACTCTATTAAAGTAAATCCTTTTTTCATTCACCCTACCTCCTTTCTCTAACAATATTTTTGTAATTTCCTCATTTTTTATCTTATTCCCTGAAGGAGAATGTAAACTGAAGCGTCTGGGAGATTATAACCTGTTGCTGATATGTTTGAAAGACTACTACCATTTGGTTTTCTGCCTACGATTAATCCTTTTACATCTGACCCATCATCGATTTGATCATCTATTTTGTTTAGGCTCGATGGTGAGATTCTATTCATACCACTACCTGTTGGAGTTTCTGGATTTGTTATTTCCAATCCTATTCCTTTTACAAAAACAAACTCTGGTTGTCCTGCGAAGTAAAATCCTGCTGGATCAGTTGTTACTAACAAAATGTAGTTAGTTTTCCATGGGCTGGCCTCAGTCCATACTTCAGTAGAGCTTGGAGAGGGTTTTTCGATGTAAGGTCCTCTCCACCTCGGATTACTAGGACTGTTATTAACTAAATCATTCCAAGTATTTGGAAATACATTTAGATCATTATAGTACAAAATGGTTGCAGTTTTTAAAGAACGTGTTTCTCCTCTCATTCTAGCTATTTTTGAATCTTCTACTCTATTTGTTATGAATGGTAATAGGATAGCTGCTAATATGATTATAAATGCTATTACTATCAATAATTCTGTAAGAACGAAACCTTTTTTCATCTTATTTGTACCGTATCCTTTGTGTGGGGTTTCCCATAGATTTTTTATCTTATACCTTGTAGGAGAATATAAACTGAAGCGTTTACTGTACTATAGGATGCTGGTGCTATAGCAGATAAACTTGTAGCGTTTGCTGCTCCTCCTATGATTAATCCTGATGTAGCTGATCCATTATCCATTTCTGTATCTATTTTGTTCAAACTATTTGTTGATATTACGTTAACACCACTGCCAGGTGGAGTTTCTGGATTTGTAACTTCCAATCCTATTCCTCTCGTAAAATTGAACGCTGCTTGACCTGCAAAGTTGAATCCTGCTGCGTTATCTTGGACGATTATTCTGTAGTTTGTTTTCCATGGACTTGCTTGGTTCCATGTAGCAGTAGTGGTTGGAGGAATTTTTTCTATATATGGGCCTCTCCAGTTGGCATTCGTAGGACCATTAGAAACTAGATCATCCCAAGTATTTGGGAATATACTCAAATCATTATAGTATAGTAAAACTGCAGTTTTTAGTGATCTTATTTCTTCTATCATCCTGCTTATTCTTGAATCTTCTACACGATTGATCAAGTATGGTAGTAGTATTGCTGCTAGAATAATTATGATAGCTACTACTACTAGCAGTTCTATTAGAGTAAACCCTTGTTTTTGGTTTTTCATACGATTTACCTCCTTGACATTTTTGTATTTTTAATAGGTATAGATTAGTACATACATGGATTTGGAAGTGCCAACATAATTTTGTCCAGATATCCCTTGTATATTATTATTTGTTACGAAGGGATTTTGGTTGGGATTTGCTTCTAGGGCCATTCCTGTTCCAGCATGATTATTGTCTATATCCTGATCTATTTTTTGTAGTGATAGTGGTATTATAGCTGGGCCACCACCTACAAGTGGATTTGTTATTTCTATTGCTACTGCATTTCTGAAAGGATATAGGTTGGTAGTGGTTGCGAATCTGTGGTCTTGGTTTGCCGATAGCAATGTTATTAGCCTGTAGTCTGTTTTCCAAGGTGAAGCTGAGGACCATATTGCTCCTGTACTTCCTGGAACTCTTGCTAAGTATGGACCTCGCCAGCCGTTACCTGTTGGTGTTACAAAGTGATTCCATGCTGATGGTAGGCTTGTTGTATCATTGAAGAACATAGCACATGCGTTTTTCAATGCTAAAATGTCTTGCTCGATTTTGGATATCCTACTATCTTCTACTTGTTTTGCAACGTATGGTAAAAGCGCTGCTAGTAGAATGCTAATAGCTATTATAACAACTACCACCTCTATTACAGTAAACCCTCTTTTTTTTCTCATTTTCATTTTTCCTAGGACCCCCTATGTATTTCCCTGGGAACCCTATATATTTGTTAGTAAATGTACTTCAAAAAATCCTTCCTACGATACTCTGGTAAGACATTTTAAAGCTACTTTTTTATCACTGAACTCTTTTATAGACTTGCCAATTATTTGATATTTTTCGTGTCCTTTCCCTGCTATGAGTACTATATCTTTTGTCTGTGCTAATTCTATTCCTTTTCTGATCGCATTTTCTCTATCGAGCTCTACAATAACATTTTTTGAATCTATTTTGACACCCTTTTTAATGTCTTCAATGATTAGTAAGGGATCTTCATTTCTTGGATTGTCAGAGGTAAGTATGATTATATCTGCATACTTTGAAGCTACTTTACCCATTAGTGGCCTTTTAGTCTTATCTCTGTTACCTCCAGCACCGAAAACTACTATTAGTTTACCTGAATCCTTTTTTATAGACTTCAAAGTTTTCAGTATTCTTTTCAATGCATCTGGACTATGAGCATAATCTATAAACACTAATGGATCTTTGCTAACTAATTCTAGTCTCCCTGCATCAGCTAAAAATTTCGAGCTATTAGCTAATAAATTAACTACTTGATCAAGGTAAAACTTTACTGGAAGGTCTCCTAAAACGTAGTTTATAAAAAGATAACACGAAATGTACACAATGGATAAGTTTTCAAAGTTATGTAACCCTATTAGATCTGTTTTTATGTTTTGTACAATCTTTTGTTTTTTTATTGGATCTATAAAAGACAGGTTAAACGAACTTTGTGAGGTTTCTGAATAGTCACAGTTTTTGAAACTTCTTATTTTAAAAGATATAATATCCGCTTTATTTTGGGATAATTCGTTAATAAGTCTCCTACCATAAGAATTAGAGCTACATATTATTTTAAAGTCTGAGCTGTAATCTGTAAAAAGCTTCTTCTTAGCTGAAAAATAGTTTTGCATTGTTTTATGATAGTCTAGATGTTCTCTAGATAAGTTAGTAAAACTTACAACTTTAAACTCTATCCCCTTTACTCTTTCTTGGTCTAGAGAATGAGAGGATACTTCCATGAACACATTCTTAACTCCTCTATCTCTACAAGTTTTCAGTAAAAAGTAGTTTGTACATATATCAGGTGTTGTTAAGGGAATATTACTAGTGGAGGATTCGTAAATAACTTGGTCTTTTATGCAGTATTTAACTGTTCCTATTAAACATGAACTAAAAATTGGGTCTTTTTTTGATAATTCTTGAAATATACTGTAAAGTATAGTAGTAGTTGTTGTTTTTCCATTTGTTCCTGTTATACCGAAGATGTTTAAACTTTTTGCCGGATGATCATAAAAGAAATTTAGCAATTTATCTAAATCTCTCTTTAAGTTTTCTACTACTACATAGTTGATATGACTTGGAAGCATATGGTAATTACAATCTTTATCAGCTATTACTAGCTTTGGATTAAGATCAAGAATAGGTTTCAAGTAGTGTTCTAATGGATCTTTCGAACCTTTCAAAGCTATAAAACCAACATCGCAACTGCTATAACTGCAACTGCTACAAATAGATCTAAACAAACCATACAGTGAACTGTTTAAAATAAAAAAATCTATCTTGTGATCACTGTTTACATTGATCTTAATCAACTTAAATGATAAACTAAGAAAATCAACTATATCAGAAATTTTTTTGTAATTTTTGTTAACCATCTACCTTTATGATTTTCTTCTACGTTCTAGAAATATGTCCTATTGAAGGTGTACTTCAAAAGGTATTAAATTTTAAAAGTGGTAACTATTGGATTTTCTTAAGACGGGGGTAAAATAAAGATGCTCTTACAAGAAATTACTTTTAACCGTATAAAAACCCAAATAGACACAAAATCTCTTGAGTACAAAAGTAATTACGATTATCACAAAGGATTAGCTCAGGTACTACATGAAAGAATAAAAAGGATAATGGAGGGTGGATCTGAAGAAGCTAAACAAAAACACATACAACGTGGAAAACTTTTGGTAAGAGATAGAATAAAAAACCTAATAGATCCAGATACAGATTTTTTTGAATTGTCCATTTTTGCAGGACATGAACTTTATGAAGATTATATTCCTGCAGGAGGAATAATAACTGGTATAGGACTAGTTGAAGGTAAATTTTGCATGATAGTTGCAAATGATGCTACTGTCAAAGGTGGAACCTACTATCCTATAACAGTTAAAAAACACATCAGAGCTCAGGAAATAGCAATGCAAAACAGATTACCAACAATATATCTCGTAGACTCTGGGGGAGCTTTCTTACCTCTTCAAGCTGAAGTATTCCCCGACAAAGAACACTTCGGAAGAATATTTTATAACCAAGCGAGAATGTCTGCTATGGGTATACCACAAATAGCTGTTGTAATGGGATCTTGTACAGCAGGAGGAGCTTACGTTCCTGCTATGAGTGACGAAGTTGTAATAGTTAAAAATCAAGGTACAATATTTTTAGGTGGACCACCTTTGGTTAAAGCTGCTACCGGCGAAGAAATATCTGCTGAAGAACTAGGTGGAGGAGATGTTCATACCAGAATATCTGGAGTAGCTGACTACCTCGCTGATAATGATTACCATGCTATTCAAATAACTCGACATATAGTCAAGAATCTTAACTATGAACCAATTCCATCTCTAACTCAATATGATCCGGAAGAACCCTACTACGATCCAGATGAAATATATGGCATACTTCCAAAAGACCTAAGAAAACCTTTCGACATAAGAGAAATTATTGCCAGAATAGTAGATGGAAGTTATTTCCATGAGTTCAAACCGTTGTATGGTAGTACATTAGTTTGTGGATTTGCAAGAATACACGGATACATAGTAGGAATAGTGGCAAATAATGGTGTACTGTTTTCTCAATCCGCCCTAAAAGGAGCCCACTTTATTCAACTATGCAACAAAAGAAAAATACCCATAATCTTCTTACAGAATATAACCGGTTTTATGGTTGGAAAACAGTATGAACATGGTGGAATAGCAAAAGATGGTGCAAAAATGATAAATACAGTGGCTAATTCTGAGGTTCCCAGAATAACTATAATCGTTGGAGGATCTTTTGGAGCGGGAAATTATGGAATGTGCGGAAGAGCATATAATCCAAGATTTTTGTTCATGTATCCCAACGCAAAAATATCAGTTATGGGAGGGGAGCAAGCTGCATTAACACTTCTTACTGTCAAAGAACAACAACTTAAAGCCAAGGGAATAAGTATGTCAGAAGAAGAAAAACAAGAATTTATGAAGAAGATAATAGAAAAATATGATTACGAAGGAAGTGCTTACTACTCCTCAGCTAGGTTGTGGGATGATGGAATAATCAACCCTATACAAACAAGAAAGGTACTTGCTAGGGTACTTAGTGTATGCTCTTATAGCCCCATAGAAGACTCTACTTATGCAATCTTTAGAATGTAACTATGAATATGTTGGATTTAGAACTACAAAAGTTAGGAATACATAGATCTAAAGAGCCAGCACATGTATTACCGCAAGCAGCTTATAAAGTTGATAACTCTTTACCAATATCTGAAACTGAAATTCTATTTGAAATAGACTCTCTGAATATAGATTCAGCAAGTTTTAGAAATTTGTTGGAAATTTCTGAAAACTCAGAAAGTAAACTTAAACAAAAGATATCGGAAATAGTAAAAGAGAGGGGAAAAATGCATAATCCTCAAACTAACTCGGGAGGAGTATTCAAAGGCAAGATTAAGCAAATTGGAAACATATACAATCAATATCATCAGAATAAATATCAGTTGGGAAGCAAGGTTGTGTCATTAACTTCTTTGACATTCACTCCTCTATATTTGGAGGAAATATACGATGTAGATATAAAAGGATGTACTGTATTTGTTAAAGGTTACGCGATTTTATTTTTGAATAGTCCCTTTGCGGTAATAGATGGATATGAAATACAAGAGGAAATAATAATGAAAGTATTGGATGTAGCTGGAGCACCTGCACAAGTAGCAAGATATACTAAACTATCCAGTAAGGTTGTAATACTTGGATCGGGTAAATCTTCAATACTTGCATCATACGAAGCTATGAAGCGAGTAGGACCAACAGGAAAGGTAATTGTAATATCAAACAATCAAGAAGAATTAGACTATTTTTTAAAAAATCATCTTTGTCATGAGGTAATTCTGTCTGATGCTACTGACCCTATCCAAACTTATCAAAAATACCTACGGACAAATGATCAACTAGCAGATTTAGTAGTTAATTGTACTAATGTACCTGATACCGAAGCTACAACTATACTGCTAACTAAGGATTTTGGTATATCATACTTTTTCTCGATGGCTACATCTTTTCAGAAGGCTGCTTTACAAGCGGAGGGACTTGCTAAAAATGTCGAATTAATCATTGGTAATGGATACTACCCAGACCACTACAAAATAGCTCTTAATTGTTTAATTGAAAATCCCCATATACTTGAGTTTTTTAAAATTAAGTAGAAGGTATGTAATTGTTGGTCAAGAATATCATATAAAGACCAGTATACCTACTAATCAAAATGTCAATAGACAAGGAAAAACCATACCTAGAATTATCAAAAATAAAAGAAATAGCCTCAGAAATTTTGGATGTAGTATTCGTTAAAAACTACGTTATAAAAAAAGAATATAAACCTGATGTAGATATATTCAAATTCAGCCAAAACAATAAGGAGTATTTTCTAATAGTAGTAGCGCTACCTGGTATCAAAAAGGACTCTATAGAAATATCACTTGATCAAGACTTATTGACAATAAGTGCTAAAAGAGAACTATTTTTCCCTACAGAAATGATAAATATAGAAGGTGATATACTTGAGTTCATAAACAATAACTCAATATCAATAGAGAATTACTACGGTAATATATTCAGGAAAATAAGATTACCTAAACCAGTAAAGGCGAAAGAAGAAAAAGCAACGTATTTCAAAGGAATGCTTTTTATAAAACTCGAGGTTTTACAAGATTGAAATGAAACAAATAGTAATACAAGCTATAAAAATGTATAGGAAACTAAAAATGAGGCCTGCGGTATGTAGATACTATCCATCCTGCTCAGAATACATGATACTCAGTATAGAGAAATACGGGCTTATAAAAGGAATATTAAAAGGTTTAATCAGAATAGTAAGGTGTAATCCTTTAGGTAAGGGAGGAATTGATTATCCATAACTTGGTTATATGCCCTAAGTGCAATACCGAAAATCAAGATAATTACAACTACTGCTACAATTGTGCTTTTCCTCTTAAGGAAAAAATAAGGGAAAAGGAAATAACTAGACTAATGGGAATAGCTATAGGATACGAAATTGTAAATCTATTTGATAAAGCTGCCGAAATATATGAAACTATAGTCCAAGAAAAACCTAGCTATGCTGACGTAAGATACAAATTAGCTTTAATCTATGAGTTACAGGGTAAGTATGAAAAGGTAATAAAGCAACTTCAAGAAGCACTTACCATAAACCCTGATTTTATCCAGGCAAGAATTAAGCTTGCTAATATTTTGATGACTCTGGGAAACTATCAAGAAGCACTCATAGAGTACAAAACCGTTCTCACCACAAAAATAAAATATAACTTCGCAGACATATACAACAATATAGGGATAATATATGAAAAAATGGGAAATATAAAACAAGCAAAAGCATACTATATGAAATCAATATCAATGAATCCCAAATTTGCAAAACCTTACTACAATTTAGGAAATGTCATGTTTGCAAAGGGAAACTATGATATGGCTATAATTAACTACAGAAAAGCTATAAGCTTGAAGTTTGAAGTTCCTGAAGTATATAATAACCTTGCTTTGGCTATGTATAAGCAAGGAAACATGAAAGAAGCTGAACAGAATCTATTAAAGGCAATAGAAATAGATAAGAATTTTTTTGAAGCTTACTACAATTTAACACTAATCTACCTTCAATCCGAACAACTTCAAAAAGCAAATGAAATTATTCAACAAATTAAACAAAGATTTGCCTACAGTCAAGATATAAATTACCTTGAAAAAACTATTGAAAAAAAGTATAAGGAAAAGTACAAAAAAGAGCAAATTAATAATATAGAGAAAACAATTAAATGAACGAAGCATTTAGTAAACTAAAATCAACGGTGCAATACTACAAAAGAATATTAAGAAAAGATCCCTTTATAGCGCTAAACATAGCACCCATAAACTATATGAAAAATGATAAAATCACAGTTGATTCAAATCCAAAGGGATTGATAGATCAGAAAGAATTGGATCAAATGATATCCTTTATTCATAGATATGCAAAAGAATACTTATCTTCAATAATTTCTTGTTTCCAACCATTACCTGCTGTATATGAACAAATAATAAAGGGATCAGCAAAGAAAATTGAAGGTTTAGAAACACATAGAGTTAAAGGTTTCAAAATATCAGAACCAAAAGCACAAATATATGAGAATGAATTTGCTCAGAATATATTTGGAACAACTGATACAAATAAACTAAAAGCTGCTCAAAACTACTATTTATCAGCATCTCATTTTAAAGAAAAAAACTACTACGAATCAAACAAAGCAATACTAGAGTCTTATAAATACGATCCTTCTAACCCATATGTTATTAACAACCTGTTTATAACTAACTATTTGCTAGGAAAATTTGATGAAAACCAAGAAATACTAAAAATCATGGCTATATTTGGATTCGACGAGGTTGAGTTCTTTGAAAAGTAGAAAAAGAAAGGGTGAAAAAATATGAAGCTTCCTTCAAAAGACTATTATAAGCTCTTGGAAGTAAGTCCATTAGCTTCAACAGAGGAAATACAACAGGCTTTCAGAAAATTGGCTCGTAAGTACCACCCAGATACCACCCAAAACCCCGTAGAAAAGAAAAGACTACAGGAAATCTATCAACAACTAGTAGATGCTCATCAGTTCCTGAGAGATGAAGAAAAAAGAAAAGAATATGACAATAATGTAATATTCAAATTCAGAACCATAAGTAAGAGTCAGGTAAAGAATAAGGTACAAGTACAAACCAAACAGGAACCATGGTGGAAAAAAATATTATCGATTGGTAAAAAGGACAAAGAAAAGGATGACCCGGTTAAAAAAGCAGAACAACTATTTTTCTTAGGTATGAGTCTAACAGCAAGACAAGATCAAAAAATGATACAATCAGCCCTAACTTATTTTGAACAAGCCTACAAATCAAATCCAGAGCTATTGGAAGCTTTGTTCAATACAGCCCTAGCATACTACAAATTGGGTGATTTTGAAAAAGCAAAAAGTTTACTTAAGGAATATCTTTCCAAAAGGCCATCCGATCAAGCAGCCGAAATACTATATCGTCTTATAAACTGGTAATGATAACTATAATAACCGGTCCAACTGCGGTAGGAAAAACTAACCTTTCCCTAATCCTTGCCCAAAAAATACCTAACTCCATCATAATCTCTGTGGATAGTAGACAAGTATACAGACTAATGGACATAGGCACTGATAAGGTATCACCATATATCAGAAAGTATATCCCACACTATCTAATAGATATCATTAACCCCAATTGCCAATTCTCTGTTTATGACTTTATCAATAAATCACATAAAATAGTGCAATTTGCTATTAAGAATAACAAAAATGTTATATTTGTAGGAGGAACTGTATTGTACGTACTTTCGCTTATAGAAGGATACTCTCTCTTACCTACTAACCCCAACATAAGAAAAAAGTATGAAAATTTATCAACAGAAGAACTTAAAAATCTTTTGGAAAAAATTGATAAAAAATATGCTACAAACTTTCTAAATAAAATAAAAGACAAAAGAAGAATGGTCAGAATACTTGAGGTATACGAAATAACTAATCAAAATCCATTAGATCTGTGGAGAAATAATCGAAAAATTCCAATAGATAACATAATAATTCTGCAAAATCATAGATCAAAAATATATGAAAATATAAACTCAAGAGTAGATCGTCAAATATCTCAAGGACTTGTAGATGAAGTCAAATACATAGTTAAAAAGTATCCTGAATATTCAACTTTTAAAAGCCTTAAAACTTTTGGATATTACGAGATAATTCAATACATTAACAGGAATATAACTCTTGAAAGAGCAATAGATCTGATAAAAAGAAATACGAGAAGATATGCAAAAAGACAAATTAGTTTTCTGAAGAAAATAAAAGGACATGTAGTCGATTTATCAACTTTCCAAGATAACTTATATAGAGCTTCAGAACATATACTACAGTTTATATTCAATCCAAGTAATGTTTGAAGGTACATTACCACAAGCTATTTCTGAACTACAAATACTTGAACCATCAGAGTATTATACTCTTCCAGATTATCAGTTAAACCAACATATATACTTTTTTGATGGGGTTAAGGAAATAGTTTATCTTAATCAGTTCTACGAAGCTTTATGGATTACGTGCATAGGAGGAATCAGAACTATACAACAGCCATGCTTTACAAAAGTCTTCTGCTTCTATGTATATAACTACGTAAATAAACCTAATAACTACATATTTGATAAATTATCAACTTACGGAATTAGTTTTAACTCTGTTTTTGAAGAATTCGATCAAGTCTATGAATATGTTACGAGTGTAAAAGATTTGTCTGTGGACTATGTATTAGGTTTATCACAGCGGGTAGAATATGAAAAAATTGAATCCATACAAAGCTTTACGAATCAAATGATGCTTTATCTGGAAGCGTTGATTGTTAATAGATATCTAAACCATGTAGGTGGTGTTGAAAGTATTGTAGTTTCTGATGGCCCACTTAGTAAATTTAATAAGATACCTAAGATGGAAAATACGTTAACTTTAGTTGGATTAGTTAAACAGGTTGAGAAGAATTATCTAGCAAATCTAGGAAACGAATATCTGTATAATCTACCATTTTCTAAAAGAACTGCATCTTTCTTGATAAAGTATGGAAATATCCATGTTATCAGTTTCTACTTAAATTTAGGGCTCTACTCGCCTAAGATTATAAGATTGGAAATTTTAAAGGGTAGTGATGAAAAAATTCATCAAGATATACAAAGGCTAGAAAGAGTTGCTAATGTAGTGCTGAAACTATCAGTAGGGCCTAGAATATACCATAGGATGCCTGAAAATAACCTGGCACTCAACACACTGGAAAAATATCTAAAAAAATATATCCCCCATCAAACAATATTTTCTTACGTTTTTTGAATGTCAAGAACATTAGAACAACTTATAAATGAGCTTAGAAAATACGGAATTACAGAAAAAACATTAGAGGTATTTAAAGTCATAAAAAGGGAATGGTTTGTTGAGGACAAAGAACAGGCTTATTTGAATGAAGCTTTACCATTCTTTGGACAAACAACTTCTCAACCACTAGTGATTGCTAATATTATTGATGAACTAGAGCTATCTAAACAAGATATAGTACTGGAAGTAGGAACTGGATCTGGTTTCCAAACATGCCTAATTGCTTATCTTGCTTTTAAAGTCTACTCATTCGAAATAGATCATCTAATATATAAAAAAGCAATTGAAAATATCTCTTACTGCCAAAGTATTATACCAAATCTGAACATCGAAGTTATAAGAAAAGATATATTTAACTCTTACCAAGAAATACAAGAGATAATCCGGCAAGAAGGTAGAATAGATAAGGCGGTTTTTAGTTTCTCTATAAATAAAATTCCCACTTTTATATCGGAATCAATAAATCTAATAATTGCCCCCATTGATATAAATCAAAAATATCAAAAACTCCAAAAGATAATTCGGCAAGGAGATAAGACTATTGTTAAGGACTTAGGGTATGTTTCATTTGTCAAAGCAAGGAGGGAAAAATGATAGAGATAAAAAGAGCTAGTGTTAAGCTAAAAAAAGATATAAAGAATTTATATCAAAAAGTTTATGGAAGCTATTATTCTTTACCAGAAATTCAGGATGATGATCTCATGGAAGAAATATTGAACGATGAGGATAATGTTTGGGTTGTTGCACAAGAGGATGGTAATATAGTTGGTTCGCTTATATTTAGGGTAAATAAAGAAATCTCGGTTTGTAAAGCTATGGGAGCCGTTGTTAACCCATCTCACAGAGGTAGAGGTTTATTTTCTCAAATGTTTGAATTTGGATTACAACTAATAGATACAGAGATAATCTATGCTTTAACAAGAACAATATCCCCAGAGCCTCAAAAGCTTCTTCTTAAACATAACTTTGTATCCTTAGGTATTTTCCCAAATGTAAGAAGAGTTTATGCTTATGAGAATCATGGGCTTTATGCTTATATTAAACCCTCCGCATTTCAAAAAAGAAAAAAAATAAATGAATTAACATATGAAGTAGCAGCCTTACAAGAAATCTTAAAACAAATAATAATTAATCAGGACTTTCGAAATGGAGCGCTTGAACACTGGAAAGAATTTGTATACGAGAAAATCAAAATTATACCACGACAAAAGTTTAACATAGAACCTAAAGAAGCTAAAAAAATCGAAACCAAGATAATAAATGTGGAAAAAGATTACATAAACGAATATGACTCACTGAGATTTAAGTTTTTCCCTTTTCATAAACCAAACTTCAAGATAATTACAGAATACGGAAGCTTTTACCTACATTTAAATATGATAGATAAGCACTGTGCTATCATGGGAATTGATGTTCCTTTGGATGATATTGAAAGACTATACAATCTGTTCTTTAACATACCTTACATAGTTGATAAATTAGATGCGAGATATTTGGAAATAGTATCAATGGCTTCTAAACATGTAAATCATTCAATAATTTTGGATAATGGATTCATACCTGCTGCATATTTTCCATGTTTAATACCCCTAAAAGAAAACAAAAATAAATTTAGGGTCGATGCTGTAATATTTTTCTACCCTTATAACCTCCCACACTTCAAAAAACTGTTTATCCCAGATGATTTCAAGGAATATGTCAGGTATGTATATTCGATGATAGTTGAAAAAATCAATCGGGAAATACAAAGTAGTCTACAGTAATTTGTATCACTTTTGTAATTCTCATTAGAGAATTTTTGTTTTCTGTGTAGAAGAGAGATTTTGAGGAGGGTGAAGGTAGGGGTGAGTAAGTTTTGGGGAATAGTTTTTATACTAATTTTAGTTTTACTAACTGTAAACGCTAGTGAGAAAACTATAAGTATACTAATAGGTGGTGCTGCAGACGGATGGACAGAAATCGCACAGGAATTTTACAACAAAACAGGTATAAAAGTAAATGTCATACAAGGACCTCCTTCTTCTGATGCTAGAGAAATTATGTACTCAATATCATTGCTTACTAAAACCAAAGGTTTTGATGTAATATACATGGACGTTGTATGGATGGGAAAATTTGCTTCTGCTTCCTGGCTAACTCCTATATCCAGTTTTGTTAATCCTTTAGAGTACTTCAAGCAAAAAAATTTAGCTGAATCTTGTTATCTCGCTTCTTTGTATGAAGGTGAATACTACTCAGTACCTATTAAAGCTGATGCTGGGCTTCTTTACTACCGTAAGGATCTACTCGAAAAATACGGATACTCAGTTCCACAAACCTGGCAAGAGCTTAAAAGAATAGCAAAGGAAATAAAGCAAAAAGAAGCTACAGAAGGAAAACAAATTGAAGGCTTTGTATTCCAGGGTAAACAATATGAAGGGCTTGTTTGTAATTTCTACGAAGTTCTTCGAGGTATGGGATATGAATTAATATACCAAAACCAGAAAGGATCTTTCTTGGCAGTTAATGAAGACCAACTAACACAAGTATTAGAGTTTTACAGTGAACTAATACAGGAAGGTGTGAGTCCAAGATCAGTGATAAACTTTGAAGAAGAGGAGTCTAGGATAGTCTTTCAACAAGGTAGAGCAGTGTTTGCTAGAAATTGGCCATATGCCATAAAAATGCTTATGGAAGACGAAAATATGAGAGATAAATTTGGTGTAGCTATTTTACCAGGTTCAAGTCCAACACTAGGTGGATGGGCTTTGTCTGTATCTAACTACTCTTCCAACAAAAAAGAAGCCTGGCTATTCATAGATTTTGTTGTAGAAAATGGATTGAAAACCTTATTTCTTAAAAGAGGTGATGTGCCAACTAAAATAGATCTATTCCAAGATCAAGAAGTAAAATCTAAACTCGAATACTCGGATACCATAATGAGATCAGTTGACTTTTCTAAACCTAGAACGGTGCACCCTCTCTATCCAAGGATATCAAGCATAATACAAGTATATGTAAGTGGTGTAATAGCAGGTAAAATTCAACCAAGGCAGGCTGCTCAAAAAATGATAAAAGAACTCCATAAAGTTGTAAGTTTCAAGGATTAAGTGAGTTTAATCCCAAAGTAAATGCAGGTTTTTTGTTTATTTTGTGTAATCCTATATAGAAAATATGCAAACAACAATTAACTTGGAGCTTTCCGAAAAGATAGATAAAATTATTTCAGAGGTAAGCAAAGTAATAGTTGGACAAAAAAACGTTGTTTTAAAATGTATATTAGCTTTATTAGTAGATGGTAACGTCTTGTTAGAGGGAGTACCAGGATTAGCTAAAACTCTAATATTCAAAACTTTGGCTTCATGTAGTGGAGGAACTTTTAAAAGAATACAGTTCACTCCGGATTTGTTACCTGCAGATATAACTGGTACAAGAGTGTTTAATCCTCAAACTTTAAATTTTGAAGTAGTATTCGGTCCAATATTTGCCAACTTTGTACTAGCGGATGAAATAAACAGAGCACCTGCAAAGGTTCAAAGCGCTCTTTTGGAAGCTATGCAAGAAAAGCAAGTAACAATAGGAAATCAAACATTTCCTTTACCAAAACCCTTTATTGTCATGGCTACTCAAAACCCAATAGAAAGTGAGGGAACTTATCCTCTACCAGAAGCTCAACTAGATAGATTTATAATGAAGATAAAAATAGATTATCCAACATTTAGTGAGGAAAAAGAAATAATAAATCGAATGCAGAGCAATTTTAATATCCCTGAAGCACAAAAAGTTATAGAATTATCTGAAATAGAGGATTTGCAAAGGGAAGTCGAGAAAGTGAAGATAAGCCCCAAAATAGAGGACTACATTACTAAGATAGTATTCATAACAAGAAAACCCCATCTATATGGCTTTAACTCACTATCCAAATACATAATGTATGGGGCAAGTCCTAGAGCTTCCATAGCTTTCGTGAAGCTATCAAAAGCATTAGCATTCACTGAAAAAAGATACTTTGTAATACCAGAAGACGTAGAATATCTTGCTTTTGATATACTCAGACATAGAATTATTCTTACCTATGAAGCTCAAGCAGAAAACATAACAACTGAAGATATCATATACACCGTTATCAAGTCATTGCCCAAAATATAAACACAAAATATAAACCAAAAGGAAGGAGGAATGCAGAATGTATATAAACAAAGAATTCCTATTTAAGCTACTACAGTCTTTTGGACCATCGGGATATGAAAGTGAAGCATCAATCGTATGGAAAGAATATACTTCCAAATTTGCAGATGAAGTATTTACCGATTTTCATGGCAATTCCTTTGCTCAAATAAATAAAGATTCACAGATAAGAGTTTTACTATCTGGACATATAGATGAAATAGGATTCATGGTATCCCAAATAACCGAAGAAGGATTTATTAAGTTTGTCCCCATAGGAGGATGGGATTCTCAAATACCTCAAGGACAAAGAGTATGGATAAAATCAACTAAAACTGGTCAAAAGATACCTGGTGGAATAGCTAAAAAACCTATACATCTACTAAAAGAAGAAACTGAAAGAAATAAAGTACTGAAAATAGAAGACATGTGGATAGATATAGGAGCCAAATCTAAACAAGAAGTAGAAGAAATAATAAGTATTGGAGATCCAATAGTTTTAGCTTATGAACCTATTGAGATAATGAATCAAAACATTATGTCAAGAGCAATAGATAATAGAGTTGGTGCTTTTGTAGTAGCAGAAGTTCTAAGAATGCTAAAAGAAATGGGTGTTAAGTGTAATGTTTATAGCGTAGCTACGGTTCAAGAGGAAATAGGTCTTAGAGGAGCATATACCAGTGCCTATAGAGTTAATCCCCACATAGGAATAGCTGTAGACGTAACCTTTGTTTCTGATGATCCGGGAACAAAGGATTCTGCTAAAATAATAGGCGATATTAAAGTTGGTAAAGGTCCTGTGATAAGTAGAGGCCCTAATATAAATCCTAAACTTTTCCAAATTCATGAAGAAGTAGCTAAAAAATATGAAATACCTTATCAAATTCAACCTGCTCCTAGGGGAACAGGAACTGATGCTAACATTATTCAACTAACACGAGAAGGACCTGCAACCTCATTAATATCTATCCCCACTAGATATCTTCACACACCCGTGGAAATATGTAACCTGCAAGATTTAGATAATACCGTAAAAATAATAGCCTATACAATTAAGCATATTGAGGAAAATTATTCATTAGAAAACTTGATACCGCATTAATTATAAAAGACTCACTTCATTGTGTAGGTATGATATTGTCTCTATAGACTTAATCCTTTACCTTGGTAATTTGCTTTGCTTTAGGACTTTTAGGAAATCATTTAGGAAGGTTTTATAGTCTTCTATTATTCCGAAGTGTGAGTATTTAAATATAGGTGCTTCGGGATCAGTATTGATGCTAACTACTATTTTGGATTTGTTCATACCTGCTATGTGTTGACTTGCACCAGATATTCCAACAGCTATGTATAGGTCTGGTGATACGGTTTTACCTGTTTGTCCAACTTGGTGTTGAGGATCTATCCAACCGGAGTCTACTGCAGCCCTTGATGCACCTACTGCTGCACCCAATTCTTCTGCAACTGCCTTTATAAGTTCAAATCCTTCTTTTCCTCCTATTCCTCTTCCTCCACTTATAACTATCCTAGCTTCCTCTAACTTTATCGAAGATTCCCGATGTTCTGAATGTATAACTTCAATATCAAACATATGATTTGATAGATCTAGTTCTACTTCGGTTATAGGTACATTTTCATAGGAAAGCTTTGGGTTATTTGAATAAGATTTTATGGTTATAAAAACTGGTTTTTTGATAGGCTCTATTTTAGATATTATTTTTCCTCCAAATGCACTTACATTAAAGGATAGATCCTCATTTATTGACTCAACTTGGCTAACTATGCTTCCGTTATACTTATAAGATAGGTAGGGGATTATTTCTGAAAATACTTGATCATAATTTGAAACAATGTAAGTATAATCATTTAGATTTATAATTTGACTGAGTTGATTGTTTAGGATATGATTTACTATTTCTGGGATGTAGTATTTAGAGGAGAAAACTATTTTGATGTTTATTACCTGATTCCAAGCGGTTGAGATTTGGTTTAATTGTTGTTGATCTAGGGGGTGGTTCTGGAGATTAAAAAGTACTAAGGTGGAGTTTTGATTTGTTTTGGAACAAAGGTCTTGTACAAAACAAGACAGTATTTTAATTTTGTTAAAGTTTTCATATGATGTTATTAATCCCAGTACCATGTTTTTTTAGGTTATTAGCTTAAGTTCTACTAGTTTTTGATATAGTTTTTGTGCTTTTTCTAAACTATTTTGCCCCTGTATTATTTGACATTCTATTTGTGTTTGAGGTTGTTGAAAGGATTTTATGTTTATAGAGGGTGGAGGAGTTTCTTCTATTTTTTCTATTATTATTGGCTTTTTAGATGCTAGCATTATATCTTTCACTTTTGGGTATCTTGGTTGGTTTTCTTGATGGGTTGTTATACTCACGATTAGATTTTTGTTGGTTTTTAGCGTTATGTAGCCGGTCTCAGTTAGTTTATGTATTATCCATTCGTTTTGGTAGGATACTGTATAAGCGTAGGTTATTAGGTGGTAGTTAAGGATAGAGGAGAGGAGGGGGGCTAAACTTCTGTGCCCCCAATCTGCTGACTCATATCCCATTAATATCAAATTGTAGCTATCCTCTCTAATCTTTTTAGACAACAAGTATGCTATTGATTGGGAATCCATAAATTTTTGATTTGTTTGTAGAATTATTGCTTTATCTGCTCCCATTGCTAGTGCTTTTTTTATAGGTTGTGAATAATCCAAATGAGTTAGTGTCATTACTGTTACTTCAAAGTTGTGTTTATCTTTTAGTTTTAGTGCAACTTCAAGAGCATTTTCATCATAGCTACTTATTACTATTGGATTATCTTCTCCTAGTTGTATTTTTGTTTCTGGATCTATTTTAAATTTGGTTGATGGTATATCCGGATCTATTACTAGTTTTGTGAGAGCTAATATTTTCATGTTGTACTATATAATATTTATTGAGTTTCTGGAGTTTGTGTTTGTTCTTGTTGTGTTTGTCCTTGTTGCTGTGTTTGTTCTTGTTGCATTTGTTCTTGTGTTTGAGTAGTTTCTGTTTGTGTAGTTGTTGTATCTGCTTGTTGGTTAGGTTGGGTATTTTGTTCTTGGGTAGTTGTCACGGTTGTTGTAGTTTGTTGTTGCTGTTGTTGTGCTGGTTGATTACAAGCTTGAAGATATACCATAACAAATGCTAATAGTAGGGCTAGTAGTATTTTCATATTTTTATACCTCCTTTCGTTTTATTTTTCTAGTTTTACGAGTATAGAGATTCTATAAAGGGGGTTGAATTCCTTCATAAAGGTATAGGTGTTATTAATAGGAGGGAAGATGTCATCTGTTATAGAAGAGATAGGATAGGAAGCGGTAGTAGCTCAGAGGGAGAGCGTCAGCTTCCCAAGCTGAATGTCGCGGGTTCGAGTCCCGTCTACCGCTATAGATACCTGGGGTTTATATACATATCCTCCACTTTACTGGGTAATTTGGTTGGACCAAAGGGACCAATCTTATCTACTTTAGGGGGTAGTTTGGTTGGAATATCTAGCATATCTTCTTCTACGCTGGGAGGTAATTTGGTTATATCAAGGCGAATATTCTTGCCTATTTTAGGGGGTAATTGGGTTAAACCAATCTCATCTGCCTCATCCATAATCAAATTCACAGGTATAGAATCTAATGATTTTACATATTTATCCTGAGAATACGGGGTTATATCACTATCTTTTTTTACAAACTTATCTTTTTCACTATCTGTTGTGTTCTTCCAATAATTCGGAAAATAGTTTATAAAACTTCTATCAACTATGTTATTAAAATCGTTTGTCATATTATCACCCCTTTATTTTATTTTTTCCAATTAATTTTTCAACTGTTTAATGGTTTGAGCCTATAAAACTTTGTAAAAAAAACGTAAAATTTTTTATATAGGTGGGGAGAAGTGAACCTGATGGAATAAAAATGATAATAGGAAAATGGGATTAAAAGGTAAACCCAAAAAGTTTCAGAAAGCCTTAAGTATAGTAGAAGTAGTTGTGTCTGTAACCATAATAGGACTAATACTTTCCACTGTTGGTCTTAGCTTTTTAACATTTGAAAATATGAGATTAAGTAGTCAAATAAGACACGAGATACAAAGGTATGGTGAGGGAATATTAGATTACTTATGCACTTTACCATTATCGGATAGCCATATAGCAATAGTCCAAAATAGTCCTAACAATGGAATACTTTCACTATCGGACTTATCTGCTAATCCAGCGGGTACGGATACTAACCAAATACTAGCTACTATGAATAGTATGCTACAAAATCTTGCAAGCACAGGCAAATTTCAAATAATAAATAACGTTAATCAAGGTCAAATAAATTCAAGAAAGGGTGCAATAGTTATGTTTAATATAGGCCAAAATCCACAACAAAGCTCGGTATCAGTTAATACACAGGGAATAAACTCAATATCTATTACTATATTGTATGTTAGGAGATATCCAAATAGAAGGCCACCAAACAACATAATAGTAAGACCTATAAGAATAACTCGAATCCTCCCGATGTAAATACTATGAGAAATAAAAAAGCACTTTCTCTTATAGAAATAATAATTGCCGTAGTAATATTATCACTTATTTTAGTGTGGGTAGTAAATATGCTCAGAGATATTGCAATGGAAAAATCAATAGCACTAGAAAAATCTAAAGTAGATCAAATCATAAATGTTTTCGAAAAAAATCTCAAAAACTACATAAATAATTCTGACCTGAATCTAAATATGAATCTCTTAGATATTATTAATTCAAACCTAAACGATATAAGACCATTTTATGTTTCTAGTGCTGTAATAGTTCCTGCAATATATCAAACACAATCAGATTACTTACTTATATATTATAACAACACTGTACTTATAAATAACAACAATCAGCGTATATCATACATAAATGTCAGACTAACGCAGAATAATACCATATTGTTTTCAGGTATACAAAGCAATCAAAGAAACCTGATTTTTAGAGTATTAACAAACAACAATCAAACAAGATTCTTCTGGTATTATATGGTGCAAAATCCATTTTTAAACCAACAAACTATATCAACTATTGATTTTGGAACACCCGCAATGGGAAGAAGATTTACATATCAAATATCAATGAGATTCAGAAGAATACCTGTAATTCAACAAAATGGAAGAATAGATCCTACAGTCCAGGAAATAATCTATCAAACTCATGGAAACATTACAAACATAAACCAAGTACAAGGAATAGCAACTATAACCAATCCTAATATTATCTACTCCGAAATAACAGTAGCTGTATTACAACAAGCTAATCAAGCTAATCGACGTAGAAGAGTCTTCTTTACAACTAGAGCTTTTAATATCTATGTTAGGCATAAAAGTATAATTTGAAACCTATTTCAGGAGGTGGATTTTAATGCGTGTTAATACTAGAAAAGGAGCGGCACTAGCAATAACCCTTTTTATCCTCCTAATAGCCAGCATAATGATTAGCATAATAATGCACATATCTAAAAACAATATAAAAATGTTTTCTCAAAGTGCTCAGGAATCACAATACTCTCAGTACGTAAAGGAAGCACTTGATATAACTGTAAGTCCCTTTGTTATGGGTAATGGAAATCTAGTAACACCTAACATTATATTAATAAATCCTCAAGCAGATGAATTTATTTGGTCTTTTAGAAACCAATTTCAAACAATCCAAATGCCTGCACAAGCATTAAATCTATCAATAGCTATGGATGCTCAAAATACAAATAACAACTTTAGAAACCTTCATATAAACATATCCAGAAGAGTTTCTCAAAATGATAACCTTTGGGTAGTAAGTAATGTACACATAGAAGCTATCTATTTATCTCAAATACCAGTATTACCAATACCTGAATACCAAATAAATATAAATACGCTAATTATAAGAACAAACCAACAAATACAACCTATACAAAATTTTGCCGCTTTTGTACAGCAAACATTTGCTAACAATCCAAACCGTGTAGTTTGGCAAGGTAGAGCAAGAGCAAGAATTATTCAAAGAACTCCAATCAACCTCGCTCAAAACGCCGCAGTATACGTAAAATACTCAGGATTATGGGTACCCTTCGGAGCTAATCCATTCTCACAAGGTCTACTAGCACAAGGAGTAGATAATTGCATAGGAATAACCAACGGATACACAATTATAGGTGATATAGCTACCCCAAGAGCAAATCCAAATGAAAGATTCCAAAATGCTTTCGGAACACAACCTACTACAGCAAAATCCGGATTTACTACTATATGGCAGGGAACTACACCAAGTACACTTATAAGAGGTGGTGCAACCACAGGGTACGCAACCATAGCACCTAACCTAAACACCTTCAATCAGAACAATAATGAATACTCTATAAGGACAGCTAGGTTATCAGTCGTAAATACAAACCAAAACATCTCAAACATACAAGGAAGAATACCTGGTGAATCTAGAATCGGAAATCAAGTAATCGATATAACTAGCATCCCTAATTCTCAATCAATGGTAAGAATAACAATAAACACCAACCAAGCTGTTGTGGTAGGTCAATCAATCGATTCTAATGGAAACTTGGGAAGTATTAGAACAAGACCTCAAGGTGGAGGATTAATTGAAGTCCTCTGGCCTATGGATAATAATGGAAACTTCGTACGAATAAATCCAAACGATCAACAAGATACAAACAGAACCATCTTGAATAGTTACCCACCGGGCTATGCCAACGTATATGTAGTACTGGAAGGTAGTAACTTAAAACTTTACGCAGTAGGAAAATATAGTGGACAAAGAGTTCCTGTAAACGAACTTCTACAAAGCATGATTGTAAGTCAATCTGTCAGATCTAAATTTCAAGTCAATACAACAAATAACGAAATAAACATAAACTTGAGTAATCTAACTGAACAGGAAAGAACAGAGTTATCTACACTTTATGTGGAAGGAGGAAACATAGTTCTTGCTCCTTCTTCTAGCGGAAACTCAACTCTACACTACGGAAACAATCAAACCCCATTTGACCTAACCATAATAGCAGGAAGATTAGGAAATACCGATACTATGGCTAACAGAGGTTTCTATCGGGATGGCAATTCTAACCAACCAATAGACAGAAGAATAGGAGGATGGGAATTACCAGCTAATCAACAAAGTTTTGCTCCAACAAACTTCACACTAAACTTAAATCAAAATTCTCCAAACTCTGTAAGGTATATTTTACCTTCTCAAGACGCTAATACCTACGATAGAAGAAGACAAGTAGTAAGAGCTTTAGAAGGAAACGTTATAATCCAGGATTTCGCAGATACTAATAACAATGGAAGAAGAGATCCAAATGAAAGAGTAGGTTATATAGGATTTAACATGAACTCAAATAATAACGCAGATATAGCCTCTAGAAAAGGAGGAGCAAAAATTACTATTATTAGCCATAACTTCGTTATACTAAACTACCAATCAAGGTTGAACCGTAGAGATAGAGCTGGTTTAGCAGCTGATATAATAACCTACCGCGGAAGCCTGCAAATTATAGACGAAGATTCCTACAGATTCCTCCTAGATACAGGAAGATTTAGAAATCAGGAAGCTAATAACTTCCTTAATCTAATAATTACTGACAGTAACCTATATTGGTATGGAAAATATATATCAAATTTTGCAAATATAGAAGGAGTTATGCTTAAAAACGGTACAATCAGAGGATTTGGTAATGTCACTATTGAAGGTAGTGGTACTAACCATAGACTACCCAGAACTACAAGATCAGACTTTGTAATAATTATCCAAGGAAGACCAGTAGTACTTTATGACATACTATCTTTTAACTTAAATAGATAATTTATTAACTATCATATTTACAAACCAATCAATTACTAACTGCTGGGAATCTATCAATTCTCTTTGTTCTGGATGATACTGAACAGCAAAAATAGGAAGATATTCATGTTGTACAACTTCTACAATACCGTCTTTGCTTATAGCCAGTACGTTTAAATTTTTGCCAATCTTTGCTATGGCTTGATGGTGTCTACTGTTTACTTCCATAGTAATCAATGAATCTAACTTCAATTTTATTAAATGCCTAAGATACCTGACTTTATCACTGTCCTTTATAAGTGAATAACTACGATGAGCTTCTTCTATAACTACATCGGATATGTCATATGGTATATGCTGAAATAAGTTACCTCCAAAAAATACATTAATTATCTGTATACCTCTGCATATACCGAAAAAACACTTACTTTGGTGATATTTGTGTAAAATTTCTAATTCAATCTCATCCCTTTGTTTATTAAAACTGTATAGTTCATTGTTATATTTGACAAAGCTGTTATAATAGCTTGGATGTACATCTTCTCCTCCGGTAAGAATTATTATGTCTGAACTTGCTAGGGTTTTTGTAGCTGTTCTATTTATATCCACTATTTCAAATTCATAGTTTTTACAAGTTTTCTCGTTTATCTTAGATTGTATTATTGAAGCAAAATCTATGTATTCGTTATATAGACGGGGATTAGTTTTATTTATGTTATTTTTAATAAATAGAGCTACTTTCATGTGAGTTGACTATCCTTACCTCATATTCTATTTGTGTTGACTTTTTAAGCATATTACTAACAGAACAATACTTTTGCTGGGATAATTCTACTGCTTTATGTATATTTTCATAATTTAGCTCTTTACCTTTGAATTCGTAGATAAGTTTTATTTTGGTGAATATTTTTGGGTGTTCATTTGCTCTTTCTCCCTCAAAATAAATTTTGAATCCTTCTACCGGTTGTCTCATTTTTTTTAGGATTGATATTACATCCATAGCTGTACATCCCATTAGTGATATTGCTAATAATTCCATAGGGGAGGGTGCGGATTCAAACCCACCTACTTCCTTTTTTGTATCTAAAACTATTGCATGATTAGATTCTGATATGCCTATAAATCTCAAACCTTCTATCCATATAAGTTCTGACTTCATACTATACCTCCTAATCCACTACTAGAATTGATTCCTTAGTTTTGAAGCAGCTTGCTAGGTTGTTAACATCTTGTAGTGTTGTATTTTTAATTATTTCTACATGCTTATAAATGTAGTTGTCATCAATATCGTAGGATTTTATCTTTCCTAATAGGGCACTTCTGAAACTTCTTTTCTGCATAGCTGACGAAAACAAAGATATAACATAATTTTTTGCTACTTCTATTTCATCTTCTCTAAACCCTTCTATAGTTATTCTGTTTATCTCTTCTTTGAGAGCTTGTATCGCTAATTTTTTCTTTTCTTTTGATGTTAACATCATTATTTTTATGCTCCCTTTTCCTATGGGAATGGGTTCGTATGAAGAACCTACTGCATACGCTAACTCTTTCTTTTCCCTTATATTTACAAACAATCTTCCAGACATTGAGTTTAAAATAGCATTGAGAATTTTAAATCTTATAGAATTTTCTGATAATATTGGAGCCTCATATACTAAACATATTCCCACTTCTTTTTTTCCCAATTTTTCTCTTTTTCTTACTCTTATGATATCAAAATTGTTCATCTGCTCCTTATACAGATTTTTATCGTTTAGTAATCTAATAAAATTTTTATAGACCAAGTTTATCATATCTTTGGTTACATAACCGCTTATAATCATTATTTTTTTTACTTTTTTGTCTAAAACTTTATTTTCATACCACTTAAATAAGTCTTTTCTTGATATGTTTTTTAATGTTTTGAAGTTTCCTCTCACATCCCAGCTAAGGAAAGAATTATAAAAAACTTTATCTGATTTCTCATAAAGGTAGGTCCATATATCATCTCTAGATAACTTTATAGAATTTACTAGGTCTCTTTTAGCTTCTAATATATCATTTTTTCTAAAACCATAGTTGTATACTACTTCTTTGAGAATTTGTATAGCAGGTTTATAGTTATATGAAGGGAAGGAAATGGAAATAGAACTACTAAAGTTACCACCTGAAGAACTTATTGAAACTGAATTTTTTTCTAAATAGTATTGAAAAGCTTCATATGACATAGATTTTGTTGATCGGGTCAAAACTCTAAAACATAGGTTGTTTATTCCCAAATTTGACGGATTTTCTGCATAGTTACCTATCAAAAATACTAATGACAAATAGGTTATTGGAATGGAGTTATCTGGAATAACAAATATCTTGTTTTCTATATCTTGATACTTTATTTCCATATTTCTACTTCCTCTTCCAAAAGTATGTTTTGATTTCTTGAATGATTTTTAATTCTCTGAATAATTTCATAGACATGACTGAACTTTGCATTTCCGAGATTTATTATGAAGTTACAGTGTTTTTCTGATACTTTAGCTTGTCCAATTCTGAAACCTCTATATCCTAAGCTGTCTATTATTTGCCAAGCAGCTAAATTTGGTAAGTTTTTGAATACACTACCACAGGACTTGAAACTCAGTGGTTGAGTCTGTTGCCTTTTTTCCCAAACCTCTTTGTACTTTCTATATAAACTTTCGGGATTAATCAGATTATGTAAGGGAAACTCAAATACTAGTTCTATTATGTCCATTGGATTTCCATTTAAAGTTTCTTCTTTAAACAGGGAGTTCCTGTAGCAAAAGAAGGAAGAATCTACATACATGTTTACTATTTCTCCCGTTTTCCTTTTATAAACTGTTACTTTCCTTAAGTATTTAGATATCTCTACATTTTTTGTTCCTGCATTATTAAAAACTGCTCCTCCAACCGTAGCGGGTATAGCAGCTAACTCCTCGTAACCAGAAATACCTTTCCAAATTAGGGTCTTTATAAAAAACTGTAGCTCTGTAAAAGGAGTTACAAAAACAATAAATTTTCCATCTTCCTTGTAAATCTTAACATCTCTATACTTACCTGTAACTACGAAAAAATCCAATTTTTCATCACTGATTAATAAATTGCTTCCTTTCCCTATGATTCTGTAAGGTGCCTTTGTGGATAGTTCAAGCAGGGTTGATATATACTCTTCCTGGCTTCGAG
Organism: bacterium; assembly: GCA_039630415.1. Classification (GTDB taxonomy): domain Bacteria; phylum DRYD01; class DRYD01; order DRYD01; family DRYD01; genus DRYD01. The sequence continues at coordinate 76,167 of JBCNVB010000003.1, forward strand.
TGCAAATAACTCCTAAGCAATATCCACCTATTTGATAGGTGGTTAGTTTTGAAAGAGGTATGTTTTGTATATTTTGCACTGTTTTATAGTTTAGATTTTTGCTTTTTTACTTTTCTAAACTTCTTTTTTAGAGGTGGTAGTTTTACGAACTTGGAGTTAGTTTTCTTGATTTTTGACAAAGCTCTAGAAGTTATTTTGTGAGCATGTATTTCTAGAGTTTTATTGAGCTCTCCATTACCCAATATTTTAATTTCTTTTTTTAGATCCGGTATTAAATTATTTTCCAATAGAGTTTGTGGATTGACCACCGAGTTTTGAGGAAATATGTTTAGATCTTTGAGTTTAACTATATGATACTCTTTTCTGAATATGTTAGTAAATCCTTTAGATGGTATTCTAAGATAGAGAGGGTTTTGTCCGCCTTCGAACCAAGGTGGTTTCGCTCCACCACTTCTGGCTTTTTGACCCTTGGTTCCTCTTGTTGACGTTACACCATGTCCACTACCTAAGCCTCTGCCTACTCTTTTTCTTTTATGTTTGCTTCTAGGAAAAGGTTTAAGATTGTTTACCTTTATCATTCTTATCACCTACTTTTCTGAATGGTTTGGTAGGTTTTTGAAAGGATTTTTTTTCTGGTTTTCTTTCTTGCCTTTGTTCTTCTTTTCTTGCTTCTCTAGGAAATTCTCTATATGCAAAAGGTTTTTCTTGAGATTTTTCTTGAGATTTTTCTTGGAGTTTTTCTTTTTCTTGTACTTTCTCTAAGGGTTTTTCTGGTTTCTTGTGTAGGTATTTTTCGTACTCGTCTTCTGTATAAGTGGTGTGTAGGATTTTGAAATATTCTTCCCTTGTTTTAAGTTTTTTCAGTGCATCAATGGTAGCCCATACCAAATTTATGTGGTTATTGCTACCTAGAGACTTGGTTAGTACATTTTTATAACCTGCTTTTTCTAGAATACTTCTTACCGGCATTGAAGCTATTATACCTGTTCCTTTACCCGCAGGTTTGAGTAAAACTACTGAGGTAGTATTTTCCCCTATTACTTCATGGGGAATAGTATCATTGACGATAGGTACTTTAAATATATTTTTTTTAGCTTTATTTTCTGCTTTTCTTATAGCTAATAGAGCTTCCGGAGCTTTTGCTAAAGCTACACCTACGTTACCTTGACCATCTCCTACTACTACTAAAGCACTAAATCTAAATCTTTTACCTCCTTTCATTACACGCGTAACTCTTCTAAGGGAAACTAAGACACTCTGGTATTCTGCTGATTCTAGGGACTCCAACATACCTTTACCTCCTATACCTCTATACCTTTTTCTCTTAAAGTGTCAGCTATTTTCTTTACATTTCCATGATACTTGTATCCACCTCTATCAAATACGAGCTTATTTATATTAAGTTTTTTACATCTTTCTGCTAATCTTGAGGCTACTTCTACTACTGCGTCACTATACTTAATTTGCTTATTTTTTAGCTTCTCCCTTATGTCTTTTTCTAGTGAATTGGCATAGGCTAAGGTTATGCCTTTTTGGTCATCTATAACACTAAGGTATATATTCCTGTTACTTTTGAATATGTTACATCGAGGTCTTGTTTCGGTACCTTTTACCTTTTTTCTTAGTCTTTGATGTCTAATTTTTCTTCTATAATTTCTACTTACCTTCTTTATCACTTTCAATACACCTCTCTTAAAACTAATTACCAGACAGTAAAAGAATTCTACAATTTTATTCCTTACCCTTTTACAGTTCCGAAATAAAAAGAAGGTTGTTGGTTTTGAGGGATAGAATATAGTATATAGGATTTATCTATAGGGAGGATCCGGTTATGAAGGTTTTTAAGTTTCTTTCTAAAACATTAAAGAAAATAACTCTACTTCTTATCCTGTTAATGTGCATTTGCTTTTCTCAAGAACTCCACATATACATACACAATAAAAAATATAAGGGTCAATACATATACAAGGCTCCTAGAATATATGTTGAAATAGAAGTTTTTGTAAACATGACAGGACTAAAAATGTATAAACAAGGAAACTATTACGTTATAAGTAAGGATAACATTATACCCCCTCAAACTTTTACCAGCCTTGTATACTACAATAACAAACCACTAAGATATGTTATATTTGAAAACCAAAAAGTCTTTATAGATTTACTTGAAATATCCTATCTGACCGATAGTATAGTTGAGTTTAATAAAGAAACCGGAATAGTAGATTATTACAGCAAAACAAAACTAAAACAAACAGCTGAGGAATTATATAAAGCTTCTCAGCAAGTATATCAAACTCAAAAGGAAGTATACGACAAAAAAATACAAGCAGGTGAAAAAGTACAAGCAGGAGAAAAACCCAAAATCCCAAAAGACGCGATAAAAATAATAGAAGAAATGCCAGCCTATGAAGACAGAAATAACAGAGGTGAACTTAGATACACAGCAAAAGTAAAAAATACCTACAAAGAAAAAATAGAACAAATAACTGTCAAAATAAAAATAACTAGTCCTGCAGGAGAATTACTACACCAAGAAGTATTCAAATTCCCTTCCCTTAATCCAGGCCAAACTAAAGAAATATTCTTCTACTGGATAAATAATACAACAATCTCTAACCCAGTAATAAAGCACGAAATAGATTTCAAAGGAAAAGAAGAGCAGGAAAAAACATGAAAATCCTGGATATAGTTAAGAAAAAAATAAAGAATATAATTAAAAAAAACATAAATTACTTAACTCCAACCCTTGTATATGAAAGCATCCTTAAAATACCAATCGAAAAACTAAAGAGTATGAAAATAGATACTGTATTAATAGATTTGGACAATACACTTGTCCCCTGGAATAAAAGAGATGTACCAAAAGAAATCATAGATTACCTGATTAATCTTAAAAAAAATGGGTTCAAAATATGTGTTGTTTCTAACGCTTTACCTCTTAGAGTTAAGAAAATAACCCAAGAATTGGATATCCCATACATAGCAATAGCTGCTAAGCCATCAACTAGACCTCTAAGAAAAGCAATAAAACTTCTCAACTCAAAAATAGAAAATACAGTAATAATCGGAGACCAAATTTTCACAGATATACTAGCAGGAAATAGATTAGGTATAAAAACTATCCTCGTAAGACCACTCGCAAATTTTGAACTAATAACCTCTAAGTTTGTAAGACTCCTAGAGTACATAATACTACAATACATCCAAAAAAAACAAATATTATCAACAAAGGAAGGAAGAAATGAAGAAGGGGATAGTATGGTCATATACTAAAGGAGAATTCGTCATTTTTGACCATTACTACTTCTCTACTCTGTATAACTACCTAAAAGAAAACTATAACCTCGAAATACCAACTAGATTCAACGATATCATAAAAATATGTAAACAAAACACCTTTAATACAATCATTTTCAACTATCCAGAAAAAAGTTTTACCTCAAATCAAATCCAACAACTACTCGAACTATATCGAAATGGAAAAACAATAATATTTCTAACTTACTATAACAACGAAGACAATAGTAGCCAAATATCAAACCAGGTATTATCAAAGGTAGGAATACAAATAAACCATGATGAGATAATTCAAGAAAAAAATATTCACAACAATGATAAGTATCTAATTTTAACGGGTAGTATTCATAAAAAAATAAAGTACAACGTAAAAAATATACTTATGCCATGTTCTGCAAGTGTATCTATATTGAAAAAGAATTCAAAATATTCTTACACAGAACTAGTCAAGGATGGTCAAAACAATAAAGCGATAGCTATAGAAGTGTCAAGTAGGGGTAAAATAATAGCCTTTGGAACATGTGTATTTTGGGATAACTTCTCTATATCAATGTACGATAACTTTCAGTTCACCAAAAACCTACTACAGTACTGCACGGAGGTATGAAAATATGGAAAACCTATATAGACTACTAGATAAGTTAGAAGCAAATATGCGAAAAAACAAAATATTTGGAATGTCTATAATAAAGCACAAAGAAAACCTAACGATAATAAATAAAATAAGGCAAATATTAATGGAAAGCTATACACCTTCCGAAGAATTGATAAAGCTAAGAAAAGAACTAGAAATCAAAGAAAGAGAATTAAATAACCTAAAAAACAACTTAATAGAAAATGAGGAAATAGTAAAAATGGCATATGTAAGAGCTCAGGAAATAGAAAAACAAGCAAAAGAAGAAGCTCAAGAGTTAATAACTGGTGCGGAAAAATACGCATTCAAAATTCTAGATCATTTCGAAGAAGAACTAAAAAGATTAATAACTACTGTACAAAATAGCAAAAAAAATCTTGAATCCGAAATAAATCTAGAAACAAACAAAGTAGGAGTAAAGAAAGTGGAAAATAATAAAGAAATTAAAAAAGTAAATATAAGGGTAACCTAAGCAACGTCAGCTAGACCCAAAACCGCCCTTGGAAGGCGGTATACAAATGTTCCAGAAAACAAAAGGAGGGAAATATGAATCAAGTAGTCCTAGAATATAAAATGAAAGAAGGACAAAATTATTTCTACGATGTGTACATAACTAATACCAAAATATACCGTGAAGGTGAAACAGAGGAAAAAGAAGTTGATGAAATAAAACTTAAACTTTCACAAAAAGTGTCTAAAGTTCTACCCAATCAAAGCTATGAACTAGATGTTCAAATCGAACCAATCTCCTTCCTTAGAAATTCTAACCCTCAGGAAATAGCAATACCTTCCCAAACTATGAAAATGATAATGGATAAAAAGGGAAAAATATTATCATCAACGATGGAAAGCCCAGTAAGTACCCCCACTTTCCCAGAAAAACCAGTAAGTATAGGAGAAACCTGGATATCACCCGCAGAAATGAAACTACAAGACGGCGGGTCCATTAAAATGAATTACTACTACACAGCAAAAGGAATAGAAAAGTATAAAAACTATGATGCTGTTATGATCGAAGTAAATAGTGACGAATGGAAAAACTCTGAAAACCAAGTAGACCAATACATAAAATCTAAAGGAGTTTCTCTCTTCTCAGTCGAATATGGTGCACTAATGAAATCAGAAGTCGAAACCGAAGTAAAAGCTACCATCCAAGAAACTAACCAACAATTCATATCCATAGTAAAAGTAGTTATTGAGCTAGAAAAACTATCCCAAAAGGATGTATCACAAACAGAAGAAGGTTTCATCATAAACTAAAAGTAAATAACAAACTACACAAAACAAATAACAAAACAAGGAGTGATATATAATGCTTAAATCACAGGATATAATATCTATAGTCAAAGAGCTAAATGTAAGAAGTATAAGAATGATGTTTGTTGATATACTTGGAATACCAAAGGGTGTACAAATACCAGTATCTCAAACAAAGAAAATGCTCGAAGGAGAAATACTTTTCGATGGATCTTCAATACAAGGATTCGTCAGAATAGAAGAATCAGACATGAAATTAGTCCCAGATATTAACACCTTCATAGTAGCAGACCTTAAAGGACATAATGAAGCTTTTGTAATATGTGACGTATACTATCCAAATGGAAAAAGATTTGAAGGAGATCCTAGGTATATCCTCCAAAAAGTCATGGAAAAAGCCCAAAAAATGGGATACACTCCAATGGTAGGAGTAGAAGCTGAATTCTTCCTCTTCCCAATGAGTGATTCAAATGGATATAGCCTAACACCTGTACTAGAACACACTGACTCCGGTGGGTACTTCGATATGCTTCATCTAGATGCAGCAGAACAAGTAAAACTTGATATACTCAATAAACTCGAAGAATTCGGATTTGAGGTAGAGGCTCTGCACCATGAAGTAGCCCCATCTCAACACGAAATAGATTTTAAATACAGTGACGCCTTAACAACAGCTGATAGATTACTCCTTTTCAAATTAATAGTCAAAACAATCGCTTTAAAACACAAATTGCATGCAACTTTTCTACCCAAACCAATAAAGGGAATAAATGGATCTGGGTTACATATGCATCAATCTCTCTTTAAAGGAGAAGTGAATGCTTTTTATGATCCAGAAGGTAAAATGGGTATAAGTACGGTGATGCTCAATTACATAGGAGGAATATTTAAACATGTAAAAGGTTTTACAGCAGTAACTAATCCGTTGGTTAATTCATACAAAAGACTAGTGCCTGGCTACGAAGCTCCAGTATACATATCATGGGGAGAACATAACCGAAGCCCACTAATTAGAATACCTGCAAAAAGAGGAAACTCAACACGTATAGAACTCAGAAGTCCGGATCCTTCATGCAACCCCTACCTGGCTTTCGCTGTAATCATCAACTCTGGACTAGATGGAATAGTCAATAACTATCAACCACCAAAACCAGTGGATATCAATGTTTACGAACTAGATGAAAATACAATGAAAAAATACAAAATAGAAAGTCTTCCTTCTAACTTGTGCGAAGCTATTGTTGAAATGCAAAAAGACAATCTTGTTAAAGAAACACTTGGAGAACATATCTATACAAATTACATAAACGCTAAACTAAAAGAATGGAAAGAGTATTCAACTGAAATAACACCATGGGAAATACAGAAATACCTAGGAATATATTAATAACAACAACACTAAAATCTTTCGCAAAAATTAATTGGGTCTTAGAAATACTAAACAAAAGAAAGGATAACTACCATAACATATCATCAATTTTTGATCTTATAAACCTATACGATACAATTCAAGTTACCCTAATACCGGATACAATATGGCAAGTAGAACTTAATGTGAACGATCCTACACTTAAATCCTCTAACCTGATATATGACCTTATAAACCAATTAAATAATCAAAAAACTAATCAAAAATATTTTGTAAAAATCGAACTAGAAAAAAGAATACCTATAGGTGGTGGGCTGGGTGGTGGTAGCTCAAATGTAGCTACTATTCTTTTTTACCTATATAAGCAATCAATAATAGACCTACAACAAGCAATCAGATTATGTAAAAGTTTGGGTAGTGATATTCTTCCTATCTTTATGCTTTACCTCTATCCTGATTCCTTTATACTGACTCTTGAAAAACAAAATATAACTATCCCCATCGCTAGAAATCTATCTAGTTTTAAACTTTCTGATCTCAAAATTTATCTAATAACTTTTCCTTTTCAATCATCAACTACTCAAGCTTACCAATCATACGATAAAACAATAAAAAACAAAGAAGTATATATCGGACCTAAAACATATAGGTTTATTTATTTTAACAGAATCAATCAACTACAAACTTACTTAACGTTTATTTTACATAATGATTTCGAACAAACAGTTTTTGAACTTTACCCTACAATAGGACAGCTAGTGGAGGAAATTAGAAATAAAATAAAAGAAGGTTCGTTTATTAAAGATATCAAAATTTTACTATGTGGTAGTGGGTCTAGTGTAGCTGTAATTTGCAAAAACCCTTCACTGCCTATAAATTCGATACTCAATATCGACATAATTCAAACAAAATACGGTGTAAAAGTTATGGAGGTAGAAAATGGTAGTAATTAGACCTGAGAAATGGGGTTCACTAGGAGAAGTTGAACTACTTATATTCTTACTAGACGGTTCTGCTAGTATGTATGAAACTAATACATTTGATGGTAGAAGAAAAGCTGATCACTTGGTAAATATTTTATATGATACCCTCGAAAGACTAATAAATAGTAGCAGGAGTAACAGTTTTAGGGCAAGCTTGGTTTACTTTTCCGACAGTGTATCTATTCCCACTGTAGATGATTTACCTTATTATCCCCTAGAAGATGCTATTAATGAATTAACTGACCCAGTAATAAAGATGGCTGGAGGAAGTACGTCAATAGCTAACGCTCTCGCTGAAACCTCAAAGATAGTATATGAATTCAACAACGATATAGGTTTGCCAGATCAAAAAAACATAACTCTGTTCCTTTTTACAGACGGTAGAGAAAATATAAGAACTCCACGTGATGTAATAAATGAAGCTCTAAAAGTAAAGAGCATGGGAGTTACTATATGTACAATATCCCTTGGTAATGATTGCGATGAAAAGTTACTAATGGATATATCCAGTGTAGCAAGTCTTAGGCAAGTAAAAAGACTTGATTTGGCTAACATGTTAGACTTCCTAAAAAAAGAAGGAGGGAATTATAAGCTCTTTCTTAGAGGACATGTAAACGGAGAAATAAATCGTAACATCTCTGAAGTTATTAGAAGTTTTGTTAGTATCCTTAGTGAAACAAGATAACTCTACAAAATTCCATGGCTATAAGCTTTAGGTTTGATGACGGAAGTGAAATACAAATAAATTTGGAAAGCTTGCAAAATCCCATTTTTGGGGGGCAAGGTAGAATATATTTCTACCAAAACTACCTTATAAAAGTTTTACCCCTAAATGATGAAACTGAATCCATACCTAGAAGATTCATCGTTCTTAAAAGAGTATGTAATCAAATAGATCCTACTGTAAGGGAATACATAACATATCGTGGGATACCTCTATCCATAAGTGTAGATTTGAAGAACTACTTTAACTTCAAAACAACCGATAAAGCCCTCATATTGTTGTTTAATCTTTTGGATGGAAAGGATATATTTGATTATTTAAAGAATGAGCCTCCTCTAAGTCCCAAAAGAAGGCATATATATCAAAAAACCATAAAAATTCTTACCGCAATAAACAACGTTGGTATAATACACGGCGATCTTTACCCTGACAATTTTATAGTATCTAAAAATGATGAAGTTTATATTTTAGATTTGGAGGGAGCGGGAATACTTCTCAACCGTAGAGAATGGGAATGGAAACCACTAGTAATTGGAAAGGAAGGAATATTTCCTTTACCTCCTGAAGTAAAGTATAGTGGTGAATTTACAGTATCATCAGATATATGGACAGGACTGTATTTGGTATTCTTTATTCTAACGGGAATTAAACCACTAGACTTCTTGGTAAGAAATGATCATAAATATCTTGAAACTATTGTTTCTAGCATAGACAAAGAAGTAAATAGTTGGCCACCTGCTCTACCAGATAGTCTTATCAAAAATGTCCAAAGATATCAAGATTTCTCTACATTCTATAATTCAATCTTCAAGAAAGGAAAACTTTGTCAAATTTTAGTAAGAACCTACATAAAAGGCTATACGGACTACTCTGTAAGACCTTCATTCGAAGAAATAAAACAGGCAATAGATCAGGAAATTGAAGACATACAGGACGTGCAAGAAATAATTATAGAAATAAAACCCGTAAAAACTAAACCATCAGACTTGAAATCAAATACAGCAGAGGTAAAATCCAGCACATCAGAAGCAAAACCTAAAACAGCTGAAGTAGAACCTAAAACTTTAGAGTCAAAAACTTTAGAGTCAAGACCTAAAACCGCGGAATTGAAACCAAAAAGCACTTCATACTCAATAAGTCCTGAACTAGAGCAAAAAATAAGCTCTTTACCAATATCTACTCGAGGATATGTCTTCAAAATAATTAATTCTCTCAAAGCTGAAAACATCATAGATCAAATATCTGAAAAAGCATTTGAAAAAGTAATCGAACATAGGCAAGCTGAATCATTAGTTAACACTTTCATAATAACCAAAGATATATTCTTAGCTGCTGTTTTGTTAAAGTTTGCAGAATCCGAATACTATGAAAACTTCTTAAAAGATTTGCAAACATTATCAAATATACAAAGTAGATCAGCAATGGAGGTAATACAAACTGTTTTATACCCAATAGTTTTGAAGTATAAAAACAAGAACAAGAAAATAAATGATGTACATGAAGATATATTCAGCGAGTTTCATTTAATTACTGCTGAAGCTATAAGTACTCAAAAACAAAAAGAAATAGCAAAATTTTCCAATACAATACTTTATTTTTTCTCGTTTATTTGTTTTTGTATTCCTTTCATATTGTATACTTTTCAAATTAACTACAATATGATTGCTATGCTATATCCTGCGTTCTTTGTAGTTTTCTATCTAGTTTTCTTCATACTTCGGATGATAATGATCAGAGGATGATATACTTAATAACTGATTATGGGCTTGAAGATTACTTTGTATCCGCTTTGAAAAATGTTATACTCAACTCCTGTAATTTACTAAAAATACCCTTTCCAACGATAATTGATATATCTCACAACTTACCGAATCATAATGTAGTAGCAGCAATTATAAATATTAAGGCTTTGTTAGATTTGATGCCTGATAGAAGTATTATATTGGCAATAGTTGATCCTGAAGTAGGATCTAACATTGAAGGATGTGTATCTCTTCATGTATACCACCAAAAGTATATCTACTTAGTTGGTAGAAATAATGGTATTTTGGGAGCTTTGTATCCTCACAAGCATGTATATACCTACAAAATATCTTCAAGGAAAATAGAAAATAACATAAAAAATAAAGGAATATTTTACCAAGCGGGAATAAGGGGCATAAGTAATACATTCCATGGAAGAGACATATTTGCCCCCATTGCTTCTATCCTCTTACATGATATAAAAACAAATTCCAATTTACTTAGGGAATTCATAGGCCAAAAAGTAAAGCCCTTATACTATAAAATTCCAAAGCCGCTTGTCAAAAACAAAACTATAATCGGCAAGATAATTTACTTTGACCATTTTGGAAATGCTATAACTAACATATCTTCCAACTTACTAAATAAAAAAATAAAACAAATCAACCTTAAACTAAAAGACCAAGTTTTATTTTCGATACCTAATATTTCAAAGAATTATTTGGAAGGTAAGAATCAGCAGATTATCGCAATAGCCAACAGTTTTGGCTACTTGGAGTTTTCAAAATATAAATCTAGTGTAAGAGAACTGTTAGGCGATTTTGAAAACATTATGGTTGAAGTATTAATGGGCTGATTAGGTTATGATCCAGACAAAAACAAAATTCTCTCCAGTCACTTGTATCGAGTATATTGAATAACGCTAAGAAATCCTGTCTTATTTGTCCAGCTTTGATATCTAGCATAAATGCCGGATTCGTTGTTATATAACATAACACTTCTTCGGGTTTTAATTTTAAATAAATACATGCTAAATTACAAACCATCAACATAGAATATACATTGGAGGACCCTGCATTAAAATCCGTTGCTAAGCATATGGGTATATGGTTTTCTATTAGTTTTCTTGCTAGACTATAGTTTTTACCTAAGAACCAAGAAGTACCCGGCATTATAACGCCGAAACTTTTCATTAAACGCATAAACTTAATCGTAAAATCGCTTAAGACTAATAGATGATCAAAACTCTTTACTTCTATACTGTTTCCAAACATGTCATATAGACCCTCAACAAGCCTATCATCTTGAAATTCATTAGTGTGAAATCTAAAAGCAAAGTGGTAGGAAGTAAGAGATCTTACTATTTGAATAGTTTGATCTACAGAGAATGCAGTTTTATCACAAAAAATATCAAAATATTTTGTTAGTTTTCTTATTTCAGGAGCGTACATTTTGATTTTATTTAGATATTCATCAAAATCGTCTGGAGGTATATGTGCAAGAAAGGTTGGTATTATAATTGGCTTAACGAATTTTGAAACATCAATGATTAGTTTGAGATGTTCGATCTCTTTTTCTATTTCTATGGCGTAACCATTTTTTGCTTCTATTATGACTGATCCACTTTGGTAGATTTGATTAAGCCTGTATACTAGGAGCTGTTTAAGATGGGGAGAATTTATGGTATTTTGAACAGTATATTTTATTCCTCCACCACTAAGAGCTATTTCTTGGTAGCTCTTACCTTCTATCCTTGCTATGAAGTCATTTATTCTTTTACCATCGAACAGAGGATGTGTATGACAGTCTATAAAACCTGGCAACAAAAATCTATTCTTCAAATCTATTATTCGAGTATTTGATGATACATTTTGCTTTAATTCAGAATAATTACCTATCTGCTTGATAATCCCATTTTGTACAAAAACGCATTTATTCTCAAGACAAAATATTTGAGGCTCTGATACAACCGGCCGATCAGATAATGCTGTTAGGATTTTGGCATTTACAATTAAGTAACTACTATGCATTAACTTGTCTATATCATGGATAGGTTTTGTTCTATGAATGAAATTTTACTATTCAGGTAAGATATTAGGTGATTGGAGTTTATTTCTTCATTTGTTATCTTTTTAACTACCTCGGAGGTTGTATATTTTTTACCGAGAGAGTAAAGATTTTCTTTGAGGAATTGTATTATTATTTGGAAGTTTCCTTTTTTAACTTCTTCATAGAGATTGATATGTTTTTGAATAGTATTAAGAATTTGTGCTGATATTATATTACCGAGGGTATAGGTTGGAAAATATCCGAACAATGATTCTGCCCAGTGTATATCTTGAAGAATTCCTACGCTATCGTTTGCGGGACGATATCCAAAATATTCTTCAAACATCGTATTCCATAACTCTGGTAATTCCTCAACTTTTACACCTTCGTTGAATATCTTTCTTTCTAGGTTAAATCTAAGTATAATATGTAGATTGTATGTGAACTCATCTGCTTCAATTCTTATTGGTTGCATAGAGATTTTGTTAGCTGAGAGTACAAATTTTTCGAGAGGTATATTTTGAAGATCAGGTACATATTGTTTTAAATCCTGATAAAAAAGTTCCCAGAAAGCTAGACTTCTTCCTATTACATTTTCAAAGAATCTAGATTGGGATTCATGTATACTAAGGGATATACTGGAAGATATAGGTTGGCCAAAGTACTCTTCTTGAGGTAAGTAGTAATCATACAGAGCATGTCCTAGTTCATGCAAAGTACCAAATATAGCTCCTTCTAGATTATTATATCTTGTGGTTATTCTTACATCATATGGAAGGATTGTAGTTGCAAATGGGTGAGAGGTGGTATCTAACCTTATATCTAGCCCACTTATCTTCTTAACTAAGTATTTGCAAAAATGTTCGAGTTTTTGCTGGTCAAATGGGATTTTTTTCAAATCTACTGGGCTTTGTAGTATATACTTTCCTCTGCTTATTAACTGCTTCAGAGTTTTGTGTAAGGGTTCAAAAATTGAATTTATTTGAGATGGTGTTATATCTATTTCATAACCTATTGTTAATGCTTCATAGGGTTCTTCTTTATATCCCCATTTTTGAATCATTTCTTTGTTTAATTCGATTATTTTGGATAAGTAAGGTGAAAAGATTTTGTATTTTTTTTGTTCCTTTGCTTTTTCCCAAGCTTGAATAGATACCGGAATAAGTTCATATAACTTAGCTAAAAGTTTCGGAGGAATTTTTTTATTTCTTTCATATTCAAATTTCCACCACTTGAAATTAACCCATTCAGGAGAGAACTTTTCAAAATCATCTAAATCTATTGACTCTATTAGTTTTGAGTATTTTTTGGATGTTCTAGTTTTATGAATATACTCAGTTAGTATGGAGATTTGTTTACCTCTATATTTAGCTGATTTGGGATTCATACATACTCTATCATCCCAAAAGAGCAAACTAAGGGTATATTCATAATAAGCCAGATGTTGATTTATTTTTAGTAGCTGTTTGTAAGATTTGATTGAATTTTTATTCATAAGTACCTCCTTCTATTTTTTGAACTCTCTAAAAAGAGCTTACTAAAATTCTTCAACTTTTGTTTACTGGCTCCTGCAAACTAAAAGGGTAAGATCTAAAATTTAAAGAATATTATCCTAGTAAGCTCTATAATATGCAATTAGTTTTCTCAAAAGATCAAATAAAGCAAGCGATTCAAAAAATAGCGGATCAAGTGTCTGAATATCTCGAACAAGTCCAAGAAGATGTGCATTTTGTAACTGTATTAAGAGAAGGAATACACTTTTCAATTGATTTAGCACAAAAACTGGAAAAATATAGCCTTATATTTGATTATATCTTCCTAGAAAATGTTAACCCAAATAATAGAGAATTAGCAATCGAAAAAGATATATTTTTACCCGTTAAGGATAAAACAGTTTTGCTCTGCTCAGTTTTAATAAGAACAGGATATGAAATCAGTTTTATAGAAAACTACTTGAGAATAAGAGGATGTAAGCAAATAAAAACTGTTTCCCTTATCTGTAAAAAAGGAGCTTACAAGAAACCCGATTTCTACTACTTCTTAACAGAACCCTCTGATTACCTCGTAGGATATGGACTAGATTACAATGAAAAATACAGAAATTTACAGGAAATATACAAAATAAAGTAATGCTTTTCCTGTTGGATACTTTTAGTATTCTTTACCGGCTGTTTTATGCTCTTCCTGAACTGAGCCATAATAATCTAAACTTGAACTCTATCTATGGATTAACTAGAGTACTTATAAAAATAACTAAAGAGTACAAAGTGGAATACCTAACTTTCTGTGTTGATAAAGGAAGATCTGGTAGGGATAAAATACAACAAACATATAAGTCTGATCGTGTCTCTACACCAGATAAGTTTAAACAACAAATACCAATATTTTACGAACTATCAAAAGCTTCTAAAATTAGTATACTCGCTATAGAAGGAATGGAAGCAGATGATACAATCTACACCATCTCCAATCTCTTTAAAAAAGAAATCAAAATATACATAATCACTGGTGATAGTGATTTACTACAAGCAATAGACGACAATGTTACTGTACTTTTAATGAAAAAAGGTATATCAGATATCGAGGTTTTTGATAAGATTAACTTCACTAAAAAATACGGATTTGATAGTTCACTTTACATATATTATAAAGCACTCGTAGGAGATCAAGCTGATAATATTAAAGGAGTAAAGGGTATAGGACCTAAAAAAGCTTTGAATATAATAAAATCAATCGAAAATCCTTCTGATATACCTAAACACCTAGATTCCCAACAATTGGAAATATTTAATCATAACTGCCAAATAATACAATTGAAAAACTCTCCAGATAGAATAAACCTGTCTTTAGAGAAGCTGAAAATAGATAGGCAGTGGTATAAAAACAAAGATTTTGTTGATTTTCTTCGTAAGTATAATTTTAGGAGTATTTTAAAAGAAATAGGTGTAGAGGATGTACAAATGAAGTTATTTGGGTAGGGGAGGGATGGCCGAGCGGTCGAAGGCGGTGGTCTCGAAAACCACAGTGGAGTTATCACTCCACCGGGGGTTCGAATCCCCCTCCCTCCGAATAATACCATGGATATTATACAAATCAACAAACTAATCGATACCTGGAAACAACAACTCTCCAAAAATGATAACTACCTCATCCTCAAAACAATACAAGAAATAATTAACGTATTCAATAAACTAGAACAACGACAAAAAACAACTTTTCTTAACATCTTTAAAGATATACAAAAAAAGGTTTTTAGTCAAGTCTATTCTAATGATCCATTAATTAGAAGAAATGTCGTTATACTTGCCAGTACTTTAGAATCAAACGATATAGTTCTTGATGTTCTCAGGTATCTCAAAGTTGAAAAAGACTATGAAAATTTGATAACTTATCTCAGATATCTCGAAAAGTTTAAATCTGTCGGTTTTATAGATAGCTTAAGTGACTATGCTTTTAATCATTCTTTACCTTTACCAATTAAAATCAGAGTTATATCGATTATAACTTCCATCCTACCTCTCTACAAAGGTAACCAACAAATAATTAACAAAATCTTCGACAATATTTCGGAAATTATCAATGATCCTAATAATCAAGCTTATATAGTAATCTACTATGATAATCTCATTTCAGAAACGATGGACTACTATACCAATAAAAATCAGCCTAAAGTCGTATCAATTTTCTGCGAGTTATATGACAGTTTGATCATTAGAACTATGGATTTAATAAAACAAATAATGAAAGATAAAGTTAAAGAAACGCAAGCTGAGTTAATAGCTGCTTGTATAATATTCTTACTTTTGGCTAAAGCATTACTTGAAAAAATGAATTACAAGGGTTTTTCATATGAACATTATCAAGACGAAAATATCAAATATTTATTGATCAAAACTATAGGACAATGTGGTGAGCTCTTCAAATTCATGATTAACTTCTCTGATAAGTACAATTTAACAAATGAAATAGGACAGATTATTAACCAATTAGGTTTGTCAGAATATTTGGTTGAGTTACTATCTAACTCTAATCCAAGGCAAAAAAAAGATATCTTAAAGTTTTTATATACCTTTGGAATAAAGTTAAGCCAAGATGAATTGAAAACCATCGCAGATTTATGTAAGCATGATTTTGATGAAGATATTATTAGTGTTTGCCTAGATATATTTGATCATAATCACTACTATGAAGATTTACACTACTTTTCAAAGTACTCTTCTTCTTTCAGTTATCAATTGAGAGAGAAAATAAAAAATTTGATAGATAAGAGTGGCATGAATCTCAGGGATGGATGATATCGTTTTTATAATAGGTCTTGGAAATCCAGGAAAAAAATATAAAAATACCCGACATAACGTGGGATTTATTATAGTGGAAAAATTTATTCAAAAATTAGACGCTACACCTCTAAATGATTATAAATTCAGTAGTATCATCTATACTCTATATCTACATGATAAAAAGGTAATAATTGCTATGCCTCTGACATTTATGAATCTATCTGGCAACGCAGTCAAGCAAATTATTAACTTTTATAAGCCACCTAACCTTCAATACTTAGAACTAGGTAAAAAAATATTGGTTGTCCATGACGATATGGACCTTGATATCGGAAAATTTAAGCTAAAATTTGACGGAGGAGATGCAGGACACAATGGAGTTAAATCTATCATCCAACACATAGGAAAAGATTTCTGTAGACTCAGAGTAGGTATATCTAAACCAGCCGACAAAAATTATCAAAAGTACGTACTGGAAGATTTTTTACCCGAAGAAATCATTAAAATAGACACTCTAATACCTTCTCTATGCAGAGTAATAGATAGCTTTATAAGAGAGGGATTCGATATGACTGTATCAAAAATAGGAACAATAATAACTGCGGGAGGTAGAAAAGATGGATAAACAAAAATATTACGAAATAGCTTCTAAACGACTTATTCCACATTTCGCAATGTGGAAAGAAATCGAAAAATATGGACCAAGAATCATATCCAAAGGTAAAGGAGTTTATATATGGGACATCGACGGTAATAAATACATAGATGCAATGTCTATTCTATGGGTAGTCAACGTAGGTCACGGAAGAGAAGAAATTATTCAAGCTATGTATGAACAAATGCAAAAAATAAACTACGTTTCATTGTTTGGTGGATACCACCATGAAAAAGCACTAGAATTAGCAGATTTAATGTGTTCTATCCTGCCGGTTTACTCTGTCTTCTTTTCTAACAGCGGAGGTGAAGCTATAGAAACAGCTATAAAACTTTCAAGGCAGTACCACTACGTAACCGGTAACCCACAAAAATATAAAATTGTGGGTAGATGGCACTCTTACCACGGGGTTACTTATGGCGCTTTGAGTGTATCCGGAATAAGACAAAACAGAAACTTCTTTGAACCTCTACTACCTGGTTTTATCCACTTTGATGTACCATATTGCTATCGATGTCCTTTCTCCTTAGAGTATCCTTCTTGCAATTTAAGATGTGCTGATGATTTTGAAAAGTTGGTAGAAAAAGAGGGACCTAAAACTATAGCTGCGGTAATTGTTGAACCAGTAATGTCAGCTTTGGGATCAGTTTATGCACCAGACATAAAAGAATACTACCGCAGAATAAGAGAAGTATGTGATAAAAATGATATTATCCTAATATTTGACGAAGTCAATAATGGATTTGGAAGAACGGGTAAGTTTTTTGCTTATGAGCATACGGGGGTTATCCCTGATATGTTTGTATTTGGGAAAGGAATAACAAGTGGTTATGCTCCTTTAGGGGCTACAGCAGTTAGTCAAAAAATAAGTGAAGTTTTCAAGGAATGGATGTTTGTACATGGTTATACTTTTGGTGGGCATCCTGTTTCAAGCACCGCAGCTATTGAAAATATTAATATAATCCAAAGAGAAAAGCTTTACGAAAATGCCAATAATGTCGGTACCTATTTAGGACAAAGATTGCAAGAGTTGAGAGAGTTTGATATTGTTGGGGATGTAAGAGGAATAGGTTTACATTGGTCTATAGAATACGTGGATGATAAAAAAACCAAAAAAACAATCCCTTCTAAGTTCTGGGTAGCTTCAAGAATAGAAAAAGAGTTATTAAAAAATGGGGTATACTTATCGAGGGCTTCGGTGGATAGAACCTACATAGCTCCACCACTCATAATAACTAAAGATGAAATAGATTTTATAATAGAAGCTTTGAAAAAGTCGATATATGCCGTTCAAAAGGAATATAGGAGCGTTGTTTGAAGGGTAAGTAGTATTTGATGTAGAAGAAGATAAAGAGATAAGTTGTGCCGGTGTAGCTCAGCGGCAGAGCAGGTGATTTGTAATCACCAGGTCAGGGGTTCAAATCCCCTCACCGGCTAATATACACAATGTCTTCAAAAAATCTCCTAATATTCCATGAACTTCTCAAAGCTATGACAGAAAACAAAGCTTCAGATCTTTACTTAAAACCTTTTCAAGTACCAGTATTCAGAATAGAAGGGGAACTATACCCTATAAAAATTCAAGAACTAACACCTGAATTCACAGAAGAAATCCTAACGTCTATTACAACAGTTTCTCAAAAGAAATCTTTTGAAGTATCTCCAGAGCTTAACATGATATACTCATTATCTGACGTAGCTGATAGGTTCAGGATCAATTTCTACAAAAATAGGGGATATGTCTCAATGGTTGTTAGGAGAATAATATCAAATGTTCCTACCATAGAAGAACTTAATCTTCCTCCTATTTTGAAGAAACTGGTTTTGTACAAGAAAGGATTAATTATAGTCTGTGGACCAACAGGTATGGGTAAATCAACCACTCTAGCTGCAATGTTAGATTATGTAAACCAAAACTACAAAAAACATATAGTAACGATCGAAGATCCAGTAGAGTACATATTAGAAGACAAAAAATCATATATATCTCAACGAGAGGTAGGGATAGATACTAATAGTTTTGCAGAAGCATTAAAAAATGTTGTAAGGCAAACACCAGACATAATAATGGTGGGAGAAACCAGGGATAGTGTTACGGCTACTAGTATACTACAATTAGCTGAAACTGGACATTTGATCCTAACAACTCTACACTCTCCAAACACTGTCCAGGCAATAGTAAGAATCTTACAGTTTTTTGACCAATCACAACATAGAGAAATTGTAGGTTACTTATCTTCTAACCTGATAGCTATAATTAGTCAGAAATTAATTACAAGAATAGATAAAAAAGGTAGAGTACCTGTAGTAGAGATACTGATGATGAATGCGAGGATGCAGGAACTATTAGATCAAATGGAATTCAAAAAAATGAAAGCTGAAATAGATATGTTTATTCCTGACGGTATGCAAACTTTTGATTACTCTCTAATAGAACTTTACAAACAAGGATTGATAAGCTTAGAAACAGCGATAGAACATGCAGAAGTACCTCATGATTTGCAACTAAAAATAAGAACTATGGGGATAACACCAGGTAAAAGCTAAAATTTAATGTATTAAAATAAATAGGAGGAGATAAAAATGTCTAGAGTTTGTCAGCTATCGGGTAAAAAAACAACTACGGGTTACAAAGTAAGCCACTCAAATAGACATACAAAAAGAACATGGAAAGTAAACCTTAGAAAAGTTAAAGTAGGCAATAAGGTAATCAGAGTATCGGCTAAGTATCTTAAGAAATACGGACTACTTCTCAAAGAAGGGAAAATAATTAAATTAAAATAAGCTCAAAGTAGGGAGTGAAAGAAAATGTTCGCAATTATTGAACTAAAAGGTCATCAATACAAAGTACAGAATAACGAAATAATTGTAACTGAAAAAATAGATCAACAAGAAAATAGTGAAATAGAGATCGACAAAGTTCTTCTATTTTACGATGGTAAAGAGTTAAAGGTAGGTAGACCATATTTGAACATGAAAATTAAGGGTAAGATTTTAGAGCACTTTAAAGGGCCAAAGATAGTGGATTTCAAATATACTCCAAAAAAGAGATATAGAAAGAAAAGAGGACACAGACAAAACTTAACCAAAGTTCAGATAATTTTTTAGGGGGACAAAGTAAATGTGGGGGAAAGTATAAGGTGGGTGTAGCTCAGCGGTTAGAGCAGTGGACTGTGGATCCACGGGTCGGGGGTTCAAATCCCCTCACCCACCCCAACCCCAAATGACTATTAAAATATCCCAACTCCCAGGTCCAAATGTAACCGAACTCGCTAATCAAGAAAAAGAATTATTAGCTACTTCAACCAAATGTTGGGATACACCAGGCGGTCCAATCCATGCCAAAGGAATATACTTCACAGATAAAGACGGCAATACTCTCATGGATTGGACCAACGGAATGGTTGTTATTCTAGGACATAACCACCCTCAATGGAATAACGCTATTATTGATCAAATCAACAAATTCGTATACTTTAACGGACCAGATTTCGTTTATGATGTTCAAAAACAAGCCGCAGAAATATTAACAAACATAGCACCAGGTAAATGGAAAAAGAAAGTTTTTTTCTGTAACTCTGGAACTGAAGCAAATGAAGCTGCTATCAAAATCGCTAGAATATCGCAAAAAAGAAATCTTGTTTTGGGCTTTATAGGAGGTTTTCATGGCAGAACACAAGGATCGTTATCTGTTACTGCTAGTAAAGTGGTACAAAGAAAAAACTACACATCTTATCTGAATAACTCCTTTTCCATTCCCTATCCATATTGTTACAGATGCTGGTACAATATGACCTACCCTAGTTGTGAAATGTACTGTATAAAAATATTGGAAAGATATTTTCAGCACATTATACCTCCGGAAGATGTAGCTGCATTTATATTTGAACCTGTTCAAGGAGAGGGAGGATATGTAGTACCTCCTAAGGAATCCTTTAAGGTTTTGAAATCAATTTTAGACAAGTATGGGATTTTGATGATAGCTGACGAGGTTCAAACGGGTTTTGGAAAAAGTGGTTATATGTTTGCTAGTACTTATTTTGAGGTAGAGCCAGATATAATTTCTCTAGCTAAGGCAATAGCTAATGGACTACCTATGGGAGCAACAATTTTCAGATCAGAACTTGATTTCAAAGAACAAGGAATGCATTCTAACACTTTTGGAGGTAATGCTTTATCTTGTAGATCGCTAATAGAAACCTATAGGATAATCCAGGAAGAAAATTTACTTGAGCATGTAAGAAAGATAGGAGATTATTTCAAAGAAAAGCTTGAAGAACTAAAAGAAAGTTCAAGATTTGTAGGTGATGTAAGAGTATTAGGTATGCTTATAGGAATTGAATTGGTCAAGGATAAGAAAACAAAGGAACCAGCAAAGGAAATAAGAGATTTTGTCATAAGAAGAGCTTATGAAAAAGGATTATTAATGCTTTCATGTGGGCAATCTGTAATAAGAATAACAGCTTCATACATAATAACTAAGCAAGAAGTTGATGAAGGAGTAAAGATAATAAAGGAAGCGCTGGAGGAGGCAGAAAAAATATTCTAACTAAAATCATCTCTAAAAATGTTAAAAAATTAGCCATCTTAATCTTAACGATACTCTTATCCACTACTATTACCCTGGCCCAAAACTTGATAAAAATAGAAAAATTCTTCCTGGAATACCCCTCCTATTACATAAAAGTTGAGTTATATAATCAGCACAAAACGGTAGTGCTATTAGATTCCAGAAACCAAAACAGAACAATATATATAGAATACATGAAGTCAACCGATATAAGAAAACACATCCAACAGAACTTGAAAGATCTTGAGGATATGTATGAGAAGAAGTATAAAGTAAGTACTAATAAAGTGAGTGAATACAAAAATAGAAAGCTTTATGTATTGGAGTATAATTTTACGCAGATAGATGGTGATTACAGAAGTTTGAAATATTTCTGGGAAGTAGGTGACGGTGAGTATTTATGTTTATACTGCTTATCTCCTATATCTGAGTTTGATCAAGTTTATCAGGATTTTGTAAAAATTTGGGAGTCGGTAAAGGAGTGATAAAAAAGTGACCAACTACATAGATTTTAGTCAGGAAGATCAAACCGAAATCAAAAGAGAAAAACTAGATTTGCCAGATCTTTCTGAATTAGAAGTTGTTAGATACTTTACAAATTTGAGCAGAATAAATTGGGCGATAGATGTTGGCTTTTATCCTTTGGGATCATGTACGATGAAGTATAATCCGAAAGTTAACGATTATATAGCTACTAAATTTTACAAACTCCATCCCTATCTAGATGAGGTGAGTCACATATTAGAGGTACTAAAGGAATTAGAGAAAAAGATAGCATATTTAGTTGGGTTAGACTATGTATCACTATTACCTGCGGCTGGTGCTCATGGAGAATATACTTGTTTGCTAATAGCTAAAAAATACTTTGAAAGTATGGGTCAGAAAAGGGAGATAGTAATAGTTCCTGATAGTGCACACGGAACTAATCCTGCTTCCGCTTCAATGGCAGGGTTTAACGTCATAACTGTAAAAAGTAATTCTGAAGGACAGGTTGATATAGATGATCTTAAAAGTAAGCTCAGTTCTAATGTAGCGGTATTTATGATAACTAATCCAAATACTTTGGGAATATATGAGAAAAGAATAGAGGAGATAACTTTGTTATGTAAGAGTTGTGGAGCTTTAAACTACTATGATGGAGCTAATTTTAATGCTATAGTTGGGAAATTAAGGCCTGGGGATATGGGTTTTGATATGGTACATTTAAATTTGCATAAGACGTTTTCGACACCTCATGGTGGTGGTGGGCCAGGTGCTGGTCCTATCGCTGTAAGAAGTTTCCTTAAAGACTTTCTACCCATACCTATCATTAACCGTAAAAATGGTAAGTACTATCTGGACTTTGATCTACCTAATAGTATTGGAATGATAAGGGATTTTTGGGGTAATTTTGGGGTACTCATAAGAGCGTTGGCTTACATAATGTCTTATGGTAATCAAATTAGTAAAGTGTCTGAATTTGCTGTTCTTAATGCTAACTATCTTAGGAATAAACTCAAAAAGTATTTTATTGATGTATTTAATCAGCCTTTTTGTGCTCATGAGTTTGTTTTGTCTGCCTCAAATTACAAGTCTAAGGGTATAAGAGCAATGGATATTGCGAAAAGAATGTTAGATTATAATGTTCATTCACCGACCACTTATTTTCCACTGATTGTTGAAGAGTGTTTGATGATAGAACCTACTGAAACTGAAAATCTTGAAACTTTAGAGTATTTTGAGCAAGTTGTTAGCAAAATAGTTGAGGAGATTGATACTAATCCAGAGCTAGTGAAGAATGCTCCGCATACGACGTTTGTTAAGAGAATAAATGAGGCTTTAGCATCTAGAGAACCAAAACCTACGAATAAAACTGTAGTGGAAGCTAAGACATAGCAAACATAAGTGATTTACCACCTGGCACTTTTTTTTGTTTCTTTTTTTATAACATTTTACTGGGATTTTTTATTGAACGGGTTAGTATTTATAATTGCGAGTGTTAATCTGGTTTTAAGAATAAAACAAGTTAGGTTTAGGGATTTAGGTTTGTTTAGCGTTATATTGGCTTTAATATGTCTATTTTGGATGTGGTTTATAGAGGATTATGTAGGTTGGGGTTTTGCTTTATTGGCTATGGTTTGTTCTGTTTTGGTTTTGGGTGCTTTATTTTTCTTCAGTTTCTTGCCTTGGCTCTTATTTGATAAAATAAGAAACAAGTTGGGATTTGGTGTATTTTTTGCTTTTTATTTTGCTTTTTGGCAATATATTTTTTACAGTATGGATGATTTGGGACTAAGTTTTGTTCAGTTCTTTTTCACTCAAAGTGGAACTTTTGCTTTGTATCCCATATTTTTTAGTCCTTTTTGGGTTAATGTTATTATGGCTCTGATTGTTATGTTTATGGCTTTTGGGTTGAATTGTTGGAGGTCTAGGGTAATATTTTCTTTATTTTTTGTCATTATTAATCTTCTGATGTTTTGGGTATATGAAAAAGAGGCTAATAGGTGTTTATATGAATTGATTGGTAGGCTTAAGGAAAATAGGTTATTTATATTTGCTATTTCTACGGATGTTATTGCCTCTCCACCGGATTATAGGATAAGAAATGAGGAGCAAACTTTTCAAAAGATAAAAGAAGCTCTAAAAGTAGCTAACCAAATATATGACTCATATTTTTTGTTTTTGCTACCTGAGGGGTCTATTAGTAAAGATCAAGCCAGTATATTTGATTTGAACAATCCTTCCTATAGTCCGTGTATATCTAAAATCAGAAAAGCTTTAAGTGAGATTTATCAAAAAAAGGAATTGAATCTAGCAATTCTTAGCAGAAGTTGGATTTTTTTTAATCCTTCCTCTGTTGATTACATTAATAAGGTTGTTTATAACAGTGTTTTAAGCGTTAAACTGGAACAGGTATGGAATGGCGGTATTAATGATTATCAGATTTACCATAAGGTTTTTTTGGTTCCATTTATAGAATTTACACCTGGGTTTTTTATGTCGGTTGCGAAATTCCTTTCCAAGTGGATAATTGTTTTTTCATACATTGATTACTCACCGGGAGTTGATAAATCGAAGAATTTTATTTGCAACAATGTTTCATTTAGACCTATGATATGTTTTGAGAGTTTTAAGAATTTGTATAACATAACTAGCTTTGACCAAGTTGATTTTATAGTTGTTTCATCAAATGATAGTTGGTTCAAGGGGAATTTAATGTATAATCTTCATAGAAAAAGTGTGAGGATGTTGTCTATAGCAAAGAAGTTACCTGTAATTTTTGTAGTTAATGGTAATCCAAGTTGTTTATTTATGTTTTTTGATTTTACTGATGTTTTTAGAGGTTTTGATTTATCAGGAAGGATAGTCATACTTTAACATTTTTTTTACAAAAAATCGGTTTTTTTAAAGGTATAGTCATAAACTTTATATTACAACTAAATTAATCAAATAAAGGAGGTAAAATTTATGATTAACAAAATAATAGGAAGCATTTATAATAAGCTTTGGTTGCATCCTACTAATCCATTCATAGATTTAGTTTCGGATCCTATTTATCCTTTACCACCATCTTACAAACCATATCCTATAGAGTATTTTCCAACTAGTGATAACTATGAAAAGCAAACCAAAGTTGAGGAAGAGGGTAAGAAGAAGAAGTGGTTAGTTATACACTATGGGGGGTCAGATAATGACCTTGCAAGATACATCTTTAGAGACTTGGATGAACTGGAAAAAGTAGGTTCTGACCACAATACCCACATAGTTTCACTTTTGGATATGGGTAAGCAGTTTGGAATGCCTTTTGAAGGTGCCAGAGTTTTTTACGTTAAGCAAGATAATCAGAAAGATATCATTAACTCTCCTGTTATAAAGAAATTTCGTCAAGTTGATACCTCTGATCCCAAATTTATGGCTACTTTAATAAAGGAAATTATACGTAGATTTCCTGCGGATAATATTGCTTTGATAATAAGTAACCACGGTGTTGGATGGAAGGGAATAGTTACTGACGATAGTGCTGGTTCAAAATTCATGCATATAGATGAGTTAAGGGAAGCTTTGGGAGAAGTAGTTAAAAGTACGGGTAAAAAGATTGATGTTGTAGCGTTTGATGCTTGTTTAATGGCTATGGCTGAAGTAGGTTATGAACTGAAAGATGTTGCCAAATATATGGTTGCAAGTGAGGAAATAGAAGGTGGAAATGGTTATGAATATAGCGTACTCTTTAGTAAGGCTATGAAAAACTTACAAAGTGCTAATCTTGCCAAAATTAATATGGGACCCGAAGAATTTGCTAAATTAATCGTTCATGCAGCAAAGGAATACAGTAATGATATAAGAACCATATCCGCAGTTGATCTTGAAAAAGCTAATAATCTTGCCAAAGCTATGGATTCTTTTGCTAAAACCCTCATACCTAAATTTGATCACTATAAAGTAGCAACTATTATTGAACAAATTAAAAACTCGAATAATCAACAGAATTCAACCCAAACCCAGGATATACAAAAACTAAAGCAGGAAATTAAAGATTTGCTAAAGCTTCCTAACTTGCCTGAAAATCTTGATGATTTAATCTCTACTCTAGATTATAATGATGCTAAAAGAATAAAGGATAAGATACCTATGGTACAAAGCTTTCGAAGAGGGTTCAAAGATCTAAAGCATTTCATGAAGCTTATACAAGAAGATAATGAAATAAGCGAGGAGGTAAGAAAGAAGGCCTCTAAGGTAATGGAGACTATAGATGAGTATGTTATAGCTGAGTTTCATAATAGTTGGTTTCCTAATGCAAATGGTGTTAGTGTAGACTTATCATTGCTTGGTGATCCTGTTGAGCAGTATAAACAAACTCTCATTGCAAAAGACACTAACTGGGATGAACTAATAGAAAAAATATCGTAAACTTATGATAAATCAAGCACTAAACCTAGATTTACCTAAAAAGAAATGGTTGGTTATACATTATGGTGCTTCTGATAATGACTTAGCTAAATTTGTTTACTCGGATGTTGATGAGATGGAAAAAATTGGTTCTAATGATAGTATGCATATAGTTTCTGTGTTAGATTTGGGACATCACAAAGGGCAAAATTTGTATGAAGGGACTAATGTTTTTTACATAACAAAAGACTCTCAGGAAGGTAAAATTAATTCTCAGATAGTAAAGAGTTTAGGTCAAGTTAATACTGCTGATCCACAGTTTATGTCTTCGATTTTAAGTGAGATAATTGATAAGTTTCCGGCTGATAATATAGCTTTAATTATAAGCAGTCATGGAATGGGTTGGAAGGGTGTAGTTGTAGATCATGGTCAAAAAGACTACATGACAATCAATGAGTTACGGGAAGCTCTTGAAAAAGTAGTAAAGGAAAAGGGAAGAAAATTAAACATAATAGCGTTTGATGCTTGTTTAATGGCTATGGCCGAAGTAGGTTATGAACTAAGAAGCGTAACTAAGTATATGGTTGCTAGTCAGAAAATCCATGGGTTAGGTGGATATGATTATACTACTTTACTTAAAGGTGTTCGAGGTAAACCTAAACAAGTAGCTATTGCTTTTGTTAATGCTGCTAAAAAATATTACGAAAATATTAATAGTTTGTCGGCTGTCGATTTAAGTAAAGCTTCAAAATTAGCTAAAGTATTGGATTCTTTTGCTTCTACTTTACTAAAATTCAGCGATAACGATATAACAAAAGTGAAGGACAAATTAGTTAAAGTTCAAAAGTTTGACTTTGATTTCAAAGACCTTAAACATTTTATGGAATTGATAGTTGAAGATAAAGAAATCAACTTTGAGATTAGACAGAAAGCTCAGGAGGTTATACAGGTTTTGGATGAATACGTTGTTAAAGAGTTTCACATTCCACAATATCCAAATGCAAATGGTGTAAATATTGAATTCGATCTAAGAGAAAATCAGCAGAAGTTGAAAGAATATAAACAAACACTTTTTGCCAAAGATACTAAATGGGATGAGATGATCTTATGTTTTGATGCATGCAGGGAACGTGTTTATAATTGAAGAACTAAATCATAAGTCGGGGGAAAGTATGAGAGTAAGCATAGTCGGAGTAAATGGATTAGTAGGAGCTGAATTACGAAAAATTATAAAAGAAAATACAGACTGGCAAATTCACGAAATAACTTCAAAAGACAGTATAGATTACTCTGATTTAGAAGCCAGTGAAATAGTTTTTCTATGTGTGGATTCTGAAATAAGTGCTCAAATAGCTCCCAAAATATACGATAAAACCACAGTTATAGATAATAGCTCGTATTTTAGATTATTTGACGATGTACCATTAGTAGTTCCAGAAATCAACATGGTAACAAATTGGAAAGATAGGAAATCCAAAAAAATAATAGCAAATCCAAATTGTTCAACTATACAGCTGGTGATACCTTTAAAACCAATACTTGACCAGTATGGGATAGAAGAAGTATTTGTATGTACTTATCAATCTGTGTCAGGAGCTGGGAAAAAAGCTCTCGAAGAATTCAAAGATCAAATAAAAAATAATCATAACTATCACAAATACTTACCATATCCTATGGCTTACAATCTATTCCCAGTAATTGGGGATTTCGATGAAACTAACGTGGAAAATATAGTATGTACTGAGGAAAAGAAGATTATTTTTGAAACGAGAAAAATTTTGGAAGCAAAGTTTGATATATATCCATACACTGTTAGAGTACCTGTTTTAAGGTCTCATAGTCAAGCGGTTTTTGTAAGAACGATAGAAGATTTTAAATACGAAGAAATGATTAACTTGTTTTATGAATATTCTATGAATGGAAGTTTGAAGGTATGGATAGATCATGGTGTTGTTCCACAACCATACACAGTTTCCAATACAAAAGAGGTTCATATAGGTAGGATAAGGAAGATTGGTAAGAGATTGCTAGGATTCTGGTCAGTTTCAGATAATCTTCTTAGGGGAGCTGCATATAATGCCTTCCTTATCGCAAAAAATATAATCAAGTACACCTTAATACCTAGTTAGTCCCAATTTATTAAAAATGAAGAAAGTTTGTATTTTGGGGTCTACTGGATCAATAGGGATTCAAACCATAGAAGTTATTTCCAAATACCCAGATCACTTTAAAGTACATTCCATAGCTGCTTATGGAAGAAATCCTGAAAGTATAATACAACAGATCACCAAGTACAAACCCAAATACGTTGCAGTGTTTGATAGTGTTACCGCACAAAAAATATCTTCTCAGTTAGGAATAAAAGTTCTTACTGGAATGGAAGGTTTAATAGAACTGGTATCTGACGAGGAAATAGATGTTGTTGTAAGTGGAATGATAGGGTTTGTGGGTTTAAAACCAACTTTAAAGGCTTTGGAAAACGGAAAATTTGTGGCTTTGGCTAACAAGGAATCAATAGTGGTTGGTGGACCACTGATTAAACAGTATCTATCCCAAATAGTGCCTGTTGACAGCGAACATAGTGCCCTTTTCCAACTACTTCAAAACAAAAATAAAGAAGAAGTGAAAGAAATAATACTTACTGCTTCTGGAGGACCATTTTGGAAAATGGACATATCTGATCTTAGGAATGTTAAAATAGAAGATGCTATTAAACATCCTGTATGGAAGATGGGGCATAAGATAACGGTAGATAGTGCAACTTTGATGAATAAAGCTCTAGAGATTATAGAAGCTCACTTTTTATTCGGCTTTGAACCTGAAAAAATAAAAGCTATCATTCATCCACAAAGTTATATACACTCTTTGGTAGTTTTTGTAGATAACAATGTTTTTGCACATGTTGCTAAACCGGATATGAAGATACCTATTCATTATGCTTTATTTTATCCACAAAGAGTAGAAAATGATTTTTCGAGTTTTTCTGTAACGGGTTTGTATGAAAAGAAATTGGAATTTTATGAAATTCCTGGTCATTTTAAGTCAATAAGATTCGCTTATTCTGTCTTATCAAAGGGAGGAGTTTTTCCGACCATTCTGAATGCTTCTAATGAGGTAGCTGTTGATCTTTTTAGCAAAGGAGTTGTAGGATTCTTAGATATTTTTAGGATTGTAGAGGATACGCTTAGCAGTTATAGTGGACCAAACTATTTGAGTTTGAGTGTTTCTGTGTTAGAAGAGGTGGATTCATGGGCTAGACAAACTGCTTCTAAATTAGCAACAAAATCTAAAATCTACAGAATATGACGAAAATATATGCGACGAATAAGAAGATAAGAGAGTACAATGTAATAGAATCATTAGAGGCTGGTATATCTTTGTTGGGACCTGAAGTTAAAGCAATAAGAAATGGGAATATTGTTATAAATGAAGGTTTTGTGAGGATAAAAGATGGTGAAGCTTTTTTAGTTAATGTAAACATTTCCCCTGTTTCTCCTACTTCTTTTTTTGAAAAGTTTAATCCTCTCAGGGTTAGAAAACTTCTCCTAAGAAAAAATCAAATAAAAAGGCTTGTTGGTAAAATAAAAGAAAAAGGGGTAACTATTATACCTTCCAAAGTCTATACCAAAGGAAGATGGATAAAGGTTGAAATAGCCTTGGTTAGACATAAAACAGTTCATGATAAAAGACAAAAGATTATTCAAAGGGAAGCACAGAGAAGAATCAAAGAGTTACTCAAGCATTCCAGAAAAGTCAGATAAAAACACTATGAGAACAAAAAAGGATTTATTAACAAAATGTAGAAAATATAAGTATGATGGGTAAAAATATAAAGATAATAAAATCCATATTTCCTGGCAGCGAGGACTTTTATGCACGTTTGCATGAGTGTTCTCTAATTCTAGTTGAATTATGTAAAGAAATAGCTAACTTATTTGATGATCCAACTGAAGAAAAATACGAAAAAATAGTGGAGTTAGAAAACAAAGCTGATAAAATACTAGTAGAGTATAGGAAAAGACTGAACGAAGTGTTCATAACTCCTCTAGATAGAGAAGATCTACATAGGATAATAGTGTATTTAGATGAAGTCATAGATTATGCTAAATCAGCAGCAGAAAAAAAATATTTATACAAACCTAAGCAAAAAGTAGAATTTTTCTATCAAATGATAGACATTATGATACAAATTTCTGAAAAAATTATGAAAATAATTGAAATGATGAAAAATCCATCAAATCACATGCATGATGTTGTAAATCAAATCTACCAGTTAGAAAAACAAGCAGACTCTATAAATAGAAGGGGGATAATTTGGCTTTTTGAAAACAGTCTGGATCCAACAGAATTGATTAAGAACAAGGACATACTTTTCCAGCTAGAGGAAACTATTGATAGAATGCAGAGATTAGCTGTAACTGTAGAAAATAGCGTCTTTAAGAACCTATAAACACATTGTTGATAAACGTATGGAAAGTTTGTTTGTTATTTTGGTTCTAGTTGTAATAGCGGCATGGTTATTTGATTTTGCGAATGGTTTAAATGATGCTGCGAATGCTATAGCTACCGTGGTTTCAACTAGAGTATTAACCCCTATTGCAGCGGTAGTAATGGCTGCTATTTTTAACTTTATAGGAGCACTAATCTCTGTGGAAGTTGCCACTACAATAGGTAAAGGATTAGTTGACCCAAAGTTTATTGATATATATGCTATTTTTGCTGCTGCTTTGTCTGCATTTCTTTGGACTTTATTAACTTCTTTGCTTGGATTGCCTATTAGTTGCAGTCATGCACTGATTGGCGGAATAATTGGTGCAGCTATTTCACACGCCTCCTTTGACGTTATAAACTATAAAAATCTTTTTAACAAGGTATTTATTCCATCGATAGTTGCCCCTTTTGTAGGTATTTTTGCTGCATTGATATTTTCTCTGTTATCCTATTTTGCTGCTTCCTTTTTGAAACTTATGAATGCAAATAAAGCGTTTAGAATATTACAACTTTTTTCTGCTTCTTTTATGGCTCTTAGTCACGGTGCTAATGACGCTCAAAAAACTATGGGTATTATAGCTATGGCATTGGTCGTAGCCGGTGTTACTAACACTTTTCAAATTCCTCTATGGGTAAAATTGTCAGCTGCTTTCTTTATGTTTCTCGGAACTTTAGTAGGTGGTTGGAGAGTTATAAAAACCATGGGAATGAAATTGACCAAGCTAAGACCGATAGATGGTTTTTCTGCTGAAACTTCTGCAGCTACTACCATAATTGTCGCCTCGCAATTGGGTATGCCTATAAGCACTACTTATGTTATAGCGGCTTCTATTATGGGGGTTGGATTAACTAAGAAAATTACTGCTGTTAAGTGGAGCCTCTTTTTCACCATCTTAACCACTTGGTTACTTACTGTACCTATGTCAGCTTTGATTGCTTTTGTTATATACAAATCCATAAAATATCTGTCTCTTCTTTTCTAGAATTTTTTCCTGAAATTTCTGCTTAAGTTTTTGCTTTTAAATCCAAGGCAACTTTCAAAGCTTTATATTATCGTCAAATTTACAAAAATTTTACAACTAATTTCTTACGAAAATTAACATATAGAAATACACATAGTGTAAAATCCTAAGGAGGTGGACAAAGATGGTAAGAGAAGTAAAATACGGAAGTTATCTTGGATTTGAAGGAATAAAGGTTAAGGGGCCAAAAGGGGAAAAACTCGTAGAGATATCTGGTGACAAAGTAGAAGTAACACCTTCAGATTCTTTTGGGGAAGGAGTACTAAAGGGTATAGGTAGGTCAATATTTGGATCTTTTTATCCATTTCTTACTGGAATTGGTAAGTCTATAGAAAGCTATAGTGATGCATATGAGGCAGCTAAGGAAGTAGGTTTAGGAGAGTGGGGTAGTGCTAAGGCTGGTTTGAAAGCTGCTTTTCTCGGAGGAATAAAAGGATTTGCTCATGGATTTATTGACTCTGTAGCAATAGGTGGTATAACGGTTTTGGGAGGTTTAGTAGGAGGACCTTTGGGAGCTATAGCTGGAGCTACTTTGGGAGCAGGAATATACAATGTTGTAAAAGATGCAATAAGACATGGATAATAAGTAGTGGGATAGTTTAGGTTGAATAGTTTAGGTTGAATAGTTTAGGTTGAGGGGGTTTATTTCTGACTTTGTCTGAGTTTTGCGGTTCAAGTCCGCACACCCCTAACCTTACACCTAAGCCTTATAGTTTCATAGGTTTGTTGATAGTACTAGGATATGTTTAATAACAAACGATTGTGAATGTCGGTAAAGATGGTAAGAGAGGTAAGAGGACAATGTTGTTTTTTCATTTGCTGAAGGGGTATTAAAAGGAGCTGGAGTGTCAACACTTTTTTTTATTATGATAATGGATTTATTGATATGTTTATTAGATAGTGGAGGTTTTGGATAAGGGGTTGTAGAATAGAATAGGGAAGAGGAGGGTAATTGGGTGCGGGGTGTAGCTCAGACTGGTTAGAGCGCGTGCCTTGGGAGCACGAGGTCCGCGGTTCAAGTCCGCGCACCCCGACACTACAACATGATCATCAAAACTAAATTTATCTCCTCTTCTTTTGATAATAATACATACCCTAAAGGAATAGCTTGTGTAGAATGCACCATAAAAACTAACGATGCCGAAATATCTTTCCTCTTTGTCCGACAAGCAGATGACAACACGATCGAATCATTCGTCCAAAACGATAATCTATGTCAAAAAGAAGCTATACACAAAACCATCAAAATACTTAAGTCTATAGAAAACTATCATTTTGACAACTACGAATTAACCCAAATAGAAGAATATAAAGATGATTCGCATAAGAAAATTTCATATAAACAAAAGGTTATTGAATTACTAAATTTACTCAATTGGAATATCGATAAACTATCAAAACTTGTGCAGAAGAACCTTAAAAAGAAATTAAGTGAATTAAATGAAAATGAATGGATCAAAATCTATGAATACCTTAAAAGTAAATTAATCGTTGAAAATAACCAAAGAGATAGTTATTCTCACAAAAATGTAAATTTAGAAACAGCAAAACCTAAACCTATTGAAGAAGAAATAATAAAACCTGAAGAATGGGAAGAAATATTGTGAAATGCTCGAAGTAAAAGATATATATAAAACATACAGGAAAGGTAAACAAATTATAAAGGCACTTAACGGATTAACTTTTACGATTAATAAAAATGAATCATTCGCTCTAATTGGACCTAATGGTGCAGGGAAAACTACAACTATAAAATCAATCCTTAATCTTATAAATGTTGATAGTGGACAAATAACTATTAATGGTTTGGATGTTAAATTTTATAAAAATAGAAAACTCATAGGATATGCCCCTGAAATACCTTACTACCCCCTACACATACCCGCTATTAAACTCTTGAAAATATACATAGATTTATATGACATGAAAATTGATGATCAAAAGATAGACTATTATTTTGAAATGGTAAAGTTGAAGGATTTTAAAAATTATCCACTTTCTAACTATTCTAAAGGAATGCTTCAAAGGTTTAGTATATTACAAGCGATTATCGTTGAACCAGAATTGTTGATACTCGATGAATTGACAAGCGGGCTTGACCCAATAGGACAGTACGAAATAATACAAATCGTAAAAAATCTCAAAAACAAAAAAACTATACTATTTACTTCTCATAATTTAGCAGAAGTTGAACAAATATGTGATAAAGTTATGATTATAAACAGAGGTAGAAGCATATTTTATGGAACAATAGAAGAATTGAAAAATCGATACCAAGCTGATCTTTATAAAATATTTTTTGATTTAATAATGGAAGATAATCAACACCGCCAGGTATAGGGCGGAATATAAATACTATGACCCAACTAAGATTTTGACTCTTATGGAAATAAATATTGAAAACATAAAGATAGCTTACTTTCCTACGCAAGAAATTATCCAAAATTCCAATCTTTTCAAAATAATGACTGAGGAAAATTTAACTTATGAGCAGTTATATGAAAAATCTATAAAAGATGAGGAATGGTTTTGGAATAGGTTTTTTAAAGATATTAACTTTAAGTGGTTTAAATATCCTGAAAGAATTGTTGAAAAAAACGGGATAAATACAAGATGGTTTGTTGGTGGGTTTCTCAATATCTCCTCTAATTGTTTAGATGCTAATTCAGAAAAGATTGCTATCATTGAAGTTGATGAAGACCTTAATGAAAGTTTTTTAACGTATGGAGAACTGGAAAAGAAGGTTAATAAATTGGCAAATTTTTTGACGAATGTTGGTATTGGGTTGAACGATAGGGTTGCTCTTTATATGCCTTTATCGAAGGAAAGTGTGGTTTGTTTCCTTGCTCTTGCTCGTATTGGTGCTATTGTTGTTCCTCTGTTTTCTGGATTTGGAAAAGATGCTATCAATATTAGACTTAAAGCTTCGGATGCTAAAATGGTAATCTCTTTTTGCTTCAACAAAAGAAGAAACAAGAAAATAGATATGAAAAAAACGCTGTTGGAAGCAATCGAAGGCACTTCTGTTAAGAAAATACTCTTCATTGGAAAAGATGTTGAGAAAGTGAAAGATGTAGAAGTTTATAGCTATGATGAGGTTGAAAAATGCTCGCCTTTTATAAAGGTACCTATTTTTGAATCTTCTTTTCCGTTAATGATAATATATACATCTGGCACAACGGGTTTACCAAAGGGTGTTTTGCACTTTCATTCAGGATTTCCTATCAAAGCTGCTCAAGATATGTTTCATGTCTTTGATCTTAAATCTGATGATATTATAACCTGGATAACGGATATAGGGTGGATGATGGGACCATGGTTGATATATGGAGCCCTTATAAATAGGTCAACTATATTTATTTACAATGGTTCTCCAGATTATCCCGATGTTGATATAATCTGGAAGCTTGTAGATAAGTATAAGGTAACGTGTGTAGGATTATCTCCTTCCTACATAAGATCAATTGCAAACAAATCAAAAGTAAATGAACTGGATTTAGAAAGTTTGAGGATGGTTGGATCTACTGGTGAGGTTTGGGATGAATACCATTGGAACTGGACTTTTGAAAATATTTGCAAAAGTAAAAAACCTATAATAAACTATTCGGGAGGAACTGAGGTTAGCGGAGGAATATTGGGTAACGTTGTTATTAAACCTATTAAACCTTTGTCTTTTAACAGTCCTGTTTTGGGGATGGATGCGGTTGTCCTTGACGAAAATGCAAATAAAGTTAAGGGAGAAGTGGGATATCTTTGTATTGCAAATCATAATCCTGGAATGGCTACAACTTTCTGGAATGATCATCAAAGGTATATCGAAACTTATTGGTCAAAGTTCGAAAATATTTGGTACCATGGGGATTTAGCTTATATTGATAATGACGGATTCTTTTATATTTTAGGTAGAGCTGATGATACTTTAAAAATTGCAGGAAAGAGGATAGGACCTGCTGAATATGAAACAGTTATTAATAACGTTGAAGGGGTAAAAGAGTCTGCTGTTGTTGGAATACCTGATGAGGTTAAAGGTATGGCTCCTCTTGCTTTTGTCGTTGCTTCTGACGCATCGATTAAGCAAAAAATATTTGATAAAGTAATAGAAACACTTGGGAAACCCTTTGCTCTTAAAGATGTCATATTTGTTGATGATTTACCTAAAACAAGAAATTTTAAAATAATGAGAAGAATATTAAGAGACATAGTTGTTTATGGAAATATAAAAGGAGATACTAGTAATTTGGTTAATCCTGAAGTTTGTGAAAAGATAATAAGCCATTATAAGAAGGTGATCTCATGAAAATTGCTGATTTTCAACAGATAGAGGAAAAATGGCAAAAATATTGGGAAGAAAACCAAGTTTATAAAGCTGTCTTTGATAAAACGAAACCTAAATACTATGTTTTAGAAATGTTTCCATATCCAAGTGGACAATTACATATGGGCCATGCAAGGAATTATTGCATAGGTGATGCTATTGCAAGATACTACTTTTTAAAAGGTTATAATGTTCTACATCCGATAGGATGGGATGCTTTCGGATTACCAGCTGAAAATGCTGCAATAAAAAATAAAATACATCCTAAAGTCTGGACAGAAAACAATATTAACACAATGAGAAAACAATTGAAAAGGCTTGGAATATCTTATGATTGGAGTAGAGAAATAAACACATCAAGCCAACAATATTATAAATTTACCCAGTGGATGTTTTTGAAATTGTTCGAAAATGGATTGGCTTACAGAAAAAAAGGACTTGTTAATTGGTGCTTCCATTGTAATACTGTCCTTGCTAATGAACAGGTTATTGATGGAAAATGTTGGAGATGTAATAATCAAGTTGGAAAGAAAGAACTGGAACAATGGTTTATTAGAATAACAAAGTATGCGGATAGTTTATTGGAGGAACTTGAAAATTTGGATGGTTGGAGTAATTATGTTAAGCAGATGCAAAGAAATTGGATAGGTAAAAGTTTAGGAGCAAGAGTTAAATTTTGGGTTCCCGATTTTCAGGAATATTTAGAAATTTTTACAACCAGGCCTGATACTCTGCCAGGGGTTACTTTTGTTTGCATTGCTCCTGAACACAGTTTAGTAAAGAAAATAGTAGAAAAAACAAACAATAAAGAAATAATTGAATATCTTGAAAAAACTGCTTCTTTAACAACGACTGAAAGAACAAAAGAAAAAACAGGAATTTTTACTTCTTTTTATTGTCAAAATCCTTTGAATGGTAATTTGTTACCGATTTGGATTGCTAATTACGTGCTTGGGGACTATGGAACGGGTGCTGTTATGGCAGTACCTGCTCATGATCAACGAGACTATGAATTCGCAAAAACGTATAATTTACCTATAATACCCGTTATAATGCCAGAATATGAGATAGAAAACAAAGCTTATGAAGAACAAAAAGGAAAGATGTTTAACGTTGGAACGATTGATGGAATATTAGTCGATGGCATGGATTGTAACGATTTTAAGGTTTTTGTTGTTAAATATCTTGAGAGTAAAGGGTTAGGACATGAAGAAGTTAATTATAAATTGAAGGATTGGTTGATTTCAAGACAGAGGTATTGGGGTGCTCCTATACCGATAATATACTGCGATTCTTGTGGTATTGTGCCTGTACCTTATGAGGATCTTCCTGTTCTTTTGCCTGAAAATGTTGAGATAACAGGAAAAGGAGAATCTCCTCTTTCTTATTGTCCTGAATTTGTTAATACTACATGTCCTAAATGTGGAGGAAAAGCAAAGAGGGAAACTGATACGATGGATACTTTCATGTGCTCAAGTTGGTATTTTTGGAGGTATACCAGTCCATATAGGAACGATTTACCTTTTGACAAGGATGAGTTAGATTATTGGATGCCTGTTGATCAGTATATAGGTGGGATTGAACATGCTGTTATGCACTTACTGTATTCTCGGTTCTTGAGTCATTTTCTATATGATTTAGGTTTAGTTCCTACTAAAGAGCCATTCAAAAATTTACTTAATCAAGGGATGGTTTGTAAGGATGGCAAAGCAATGTCCAAATCACTTGGGAATATTGTTTCGATTGAGGAGATCGTAGAGAAATATGGTGCTGATACGGGAAGAGTTTTTGAGTTATTTGTTGCTCCCCCTGAAAAAGATATAGAATGGTCTGACAAAGGAATAGAGGGAGTTCATAGATTCCTTAACCGGTTTTTTAAATATGTCAAAAATTTAATAGAATCAAAAAGTGAAGGTGTTTTACAAGAGGAGGATAGAAAGAAAATATTGAATAGAGTTTATAGAATGCTAAGCAAGATAACTGAGGAATTTGAAAGTAAAAGATATCATTTTAACACTTCTATCGCTGCTTTGATGGAACTACTCAACTTTCTTGAGGAAAATGTTGAGATAGTAAATAATTTAAGTAAGCAGGATAAGGATGATGTTATCGATATCTTAATAAAAGCTATATCTCCTTTTGCTCCTCATTTGGCTGAAGAATTGTGGAATTTATGGGGTAAAAAGGGTAGTGTATTTAAAGATAAATGGCCTGAAATAAAGCATGAATACTTAGTTGAAAACAAAATTACTATTCCTATTCAAATAAATGGAAAATTGAGAGGACAGCTAGAAATCGATATAGATGCCGATAAAGATACTATCATTCATTACATCCTTAATGAACCAAAGATTTCTAAATATATCCAAAACAAACAAATTAAAAATATTATTTTTGTTAAAAATAAGATCATTAATTTGATAGTATAGGAAAGGATGTTTATGGGTGGATAGTAATCAACAGGTAGGGAATAAAGTTGATGTGGAGAATATAGAAAAATTTTTCGAAATTTTAGGAAAATTTTATGTATGTTTTGAAGGTAATAAAGTAATCGATAACAAAAGTGCTTTTACTGATGTTGTTTTGCCACCTGAATTTTTCACAAGTGTTGTTCATAAACTTAAAGATTATTATTCTAAGAATGTTAATAAAATTACTGATTTCAAAAAAATTGTTATTAATGAACAAATTCACGGGAAATCAGTAGACTTAGAATTTGTAGTTATTTCAAAGAAAAATAAGCTTTTCTTTATACTTGTTAATGATAATTATGTAAGGTATGAATTTTTTAGAACCAGTATTCTTAATACTCTTTCTCACGAACTTAAAACTCCATTAACTATTATAAAGGGGTATATCCAATATGTTATGAAGTCATTTGCTAATGAAAGTAGCTTATCAAGCATTATGGCGACTATGTTAAGTGAAACGTATAGACTTGAAGAAATTATTTCTGAATTAATCGAAGTTTCTAAATTCTATTCTGATAACGTTATGATTAGAAGAGACGTTTTTTCTGTTAAGAGTTTAATTAATATGGTTGTTAATAAGTTTGAACCTAAGATAAAATCGAGGGATATAAGGTTGGAAATAGAGATTGTTAATAATGATTTTGAGGTTATTGCAGATTTTGAAAAAATTAGATATGTTATTTCTGAATTAATTGAGAATTCCATCAAATACGGCAAAGATAAGATAGTAATAAGAACATTTGAAGATTTTGATGGATTTTATTTTGAAGTAATTGATAATGGTAGAGGAATGCCAAAGGAAATACAAAAAAATATTTTTAATCTATTTGTAAGAACTGATAATGAATTAAATAGGAAAATTTATGGACTTGGAGTTGGTTTGTTTTTGGTAAAAAAAATAGTCGAGGCACATAAAGGAGAAGTAAGTATTAAATCGAAGGTTAATAAGGGAACTAAAGTTACTATATTTATCCCAAGAAATTTTAACCCTTCTCATAGCTTATTTGCAGGAAAGTAAAATATAAACTAAAAATTGTTCAAGGAGGTTATATGGAGAATTTTGAGTTGTATAAATACAAAGTAGTCCAAAAGATAAATTTCTTATCTTTGGAAGAAAGAGAGAAAATATTAGAAAATGCGGGATACAATGTTTTTAACATAAGTTCAAAGTATATAACGGTAGATTTACTTACGGACAGTGGGACGAATACAATCAGCGACTTGCAGTTGTCTATGATGATGCTTTTTGATGAATCTTATGCAGGAGCCGGAAGTTTTGAAAGGTTTCTACAAAGTGCTAAAGATTTTTGCAATAAGAGATTTATAGTACCGGTTCATCAAGGTAGGGCAGCTGAAAAAATACTCGCTGAAATATTCTGTTCAAAGGGAAGTATTGTCCTAAGTAATACTCATTTCGATACAGGGTTTGCTATATATAAGTATAAAGAATCAATTCCCGTTAATATACCGACTCCATTCTATAGTGATGAATCTTTTTTATTCAAGGGTAATATAGATTTAGATAAACTGGAAAGTTTTTTGAAGAATGAAAATGTTAGTCATGTTGTTATGACTATAACAAACAATGCTCTTGGGGGGCAGCCTGTTGATTTAGAAAATGTTGCACAAGCTTACGAGTTAACAAAAAAGTATGGAAAACCTTTTATTATTGATGGTTGCAGGATTGCTGAAAATGCTATCCTTTATAAAAAATACAGAGGAGTTAATAAATCGATAAAGGAAATTATTCATTCTTACACTCATTACTGTGATATTTTTTATATGAGTACAAAGAAGGATGGAATTGCTCATATGGGTGGGTTTATTGCTTTTGATGATGAAAAGTTTTTGCCCAAGATAAGGCAGTTGGCTATACTTTTTGAGGGGTTTCCTTCTTATGGAGGATTGTCTGGAAAAGACATGGAGATAATTGCGCAGGGGTTAAGGGAAGTTTTGGATGAGGATTATTTGAATGACAGGATAAACCAGGTTAGTTTTTTGGGTAATTTATTGGATAGAATAGGGGTACCTGTTATTAAGCCGTTTGGAGGGCATGCTGTTTTTGTTGA
>JBCNVB010000030.1:0-18180 GCA_039630415.1 bacterium
TTGTCCTTTGTCAACTTTGAATTCAAATATGTAAGCAGTGTTTTGATGTAAAACAGTTAGATCGATATTACCAGTAGAGGAGGTATCTTCGGCAATAACATTAAGTCCAGTTGCTACTAGAAAAACATAAAATACGGTACAATAGAAAGCTTCATATTGTGATGTATGGATGTACCATTGGAAAGGTACTTGTGCAAATAGGGTATTTAGAAAGTCAGGTAGATCCTGAAGATTTGAGCTATAGATAATGTCTTTGAGTTTTTTTACAAGCAGGTGAGATTGGGAATAGAAATGGTTTGCGATAAGAGAGTTAAGAGCTATTCTTACTTCTTTATTTGGGTAAGATAGTTCAAAATCAGTCATATCGTTTTGCTTTATTACTTGTTTGATGGTAAGATATCCAGATTGGAAGAGTAGTGCTTCGGGTAGGATGGTTTCTATGTCGAAAAGGGAAAGGAGTTGTTCAGTTGAATAGGTTTTTTCGAGTTGAGGGATGTAGAATTGTTTTTGTTGAAGGATTTTGATGAGAAAGGAGGGAGTACCTGTTTCGAACCAATAGTTTCTAAAGTCTCTCTTTTGAAGGTAAAGCAGGACATCAAAGGGGTTATAGACATTTTCACCGAGCCAACTATAACCATTATACCATTCTTTGATAAGTTCTAACTCTTGATTAGATATAAGGTGTCCGAAGGTAAGAATAAGTTCGTGTTGGGTGTATCCACAAATGGTAGAGTACTCTTTATCAAGAGAGATGTCATTTAGTTGGTTAAGTCCGCTAAAGAGAGAGACTTTGGCAAATTTGGAAATACCGGTGATAAAGACAAATTTGAGATATTTGTCAAGAGATTTTATAGTTTGATAAAGCCCTTTGAGGATTTCCCTAATTTCTTTGGCATTGTCTGGGTTTTCGATGTTGTCAAGTATGGGTTTGTCATATTCATCAACCAATAAAACTACTTGTTTGTTAAATTTGAAGTATAGTTTTTCGATGAGTTCTTTGAATCGTCTAAAAAAGAGTTCTTCGTGAAGTTGTATGTTGAAAATAAGGGAGTATTGGTTAAGATATGAGAATATGTAAGAGAGTAATTCTTGTGGTTTTTTAATGATGCCTTCGTCGAAGAAAAGTCTGATAACGGGGAAGGTTTGATTCCAGTTCCAATTGTTTTCCAAAAACAGTCCTTGGAACAGTTCTTTTTTTCCTTCAAAAGCACATTTGATAGTATCCAAAAAAAGAGATTTACCGAATCTGCGAGGGCGGGATAAAAAATAATAGCTACCTTGATCAGCTAGTTTTCTGATAAAATGAGTTTTATCAACATAATAGTAGTTATCTGATCTGATTTTTTCAAAGGAGCTGACACCAATGGGAAGCTTTTTGTTCATAAAGATAAATTATGCATAGCTTATTTTTATTCCTTGTATGGCAAATGAATTTATTTTAATTGCACCATCTGGAAAGATTTGACTGTTTTAGAAGTAGAATCAACAACTATTCCGATTCCAAATACATTTTGATAATGTAAGTATTTGTTGGGGTACTGTTTGGATAAGATTTGTTCAATAGGTTGTCCTTTATCCACTTTGAATTCGAATATGTAAGCGGTATTTTGATGTAATATGGTAAGATCAATATTACCTGTGGAAGAAGTATCTTCAGCAATAACATTAAGTCCGGTTGCTACCAGAAAAACGTAAAATATAGTACAATAGAAAGCTTCATACTGACAAGTTCGAGTGTACCATTGGAAAG
This sequence comes from bacterium, assembly GCA_039630415.1. Taxonomy (GTDB): domain Bacteria; phylum DRYD01; class DRYD01; order DRYD01; family DRYD01; genus DRYD01. The sequence goes on from JBCNVB010000030.1 coordinate 1,751, forward strand.
GTATTTGAGCAAATAGTGTGTTGAGAAATGCCGGTAGTTGATCAAGTTGTGAGTTGTAGAATATCATCTTAAGATTTTTCACTAGCAGGTGAGAATCGGAGTAGAAATGGTTGGCAATTAGTGTATTAAGGGCTATTCTTACCTCTTTATTTGGATAAGATAGTTCAAATTCTGTTATATCCTCAAATTTGATTGTTTGCTTGATGGTTAGGTAGCCAGATTGAAATAATAAAGCTTCGGGTAGGACGGTTTCTATATCAAACAGAGAAAGGAGTTGCTCAGTAGAGTAGGTTTTTTCCAGTCTTGGAATATAGAATTCTTTTTGTTGAAGGATTTTGATGAGAAAGGAGGGAGTACCTGTTTCAAACCAATAGTTTCTAAAGTCTCTTTTTTGAAGGTAGAGCAAAACATCAAAGGGGTTATAAACGTTTTCACCAAGCCAATTATAACCATTATACCATTCTCTTATTGAGTCGAGTTCTTTGCTGTATACTAGATGCCTAAAAGTGTTTATCAATTCGTCTTCGGTGTATCCGCAAATGGTAGAGAATTCTTTATCAAGAGAGATATCATTCAGTTGGTTGAGTCCACTAAAGAGAGAGACTTTTGCGAATTTGGAGATGCCAGTAATAAAAACGAACTTGAGATATTTATCGAGATATTTGACTGTTTGATAGAAACCTTTGAGAACTTCTCTTATTTCTTTTGCTATTTGAGGGTTTTCTATGTGGTCTAAGATGGGTTTATCATATTCGTCTACGAGAAGAACTATTTGTTTACCTGTTTTATTGTATAGATTTTCGAATAATTCAAAGTTACGTTCACCTACATGTTGTGATGTGATAGTTATTTGATAAAAAGAGGCCCAGTAATTTTGACGAGACTTTAAGAAGTTTTTGAGTTCAAGTGAGTTTTCGAAGAAAGTATCAAAAGAGAGTCTGATAGTAGGGTATTGGTATTCCCAATCCCAGTTATGTTCCAAAAAAAGCCCATGGAATAATTCTTTTTTCCCTTCGAAAGCACATTTGATGGTGTCTAAAAAAAGAGATTTACCGAATCTGCGAGGGCGGGAAAGAAAATAGTATTTTCCTTGATCTGTAAGTTTTTTGACAAAGTAAGTTTTATCAACGTAGTAGTAGTTACCAGTTCTGATTTCTTCAAAAGAGCTGATCCCAATAGGTAGTTTCCTGTTCACAGAGATAAATTAGGTTAGGATAATTTTGCTTCCTTCAAAAAAATTTCCAAACGAAAGTTTTTACAAACGAAAGTTTTTACAAACAGGAGGTTTGACGCAGTACAAGTTTAAATGTGCCAAAGAAGAATTTGAACTTTTATAACAATTAACAGCTGTTTATGTGGATAAGTTTAAACATGCCAGAGTGTGTTAAAGAGTGATAAAAGAGTGATAATAAGTAGCACGATTGGGACTGAGGGTTTTATTTTATTTGCTTAATTTGAAAAAATTTAACACCTCTGGATGAAGAGTCAACTACTATTCCAATTACATAGACTTTTTGGTAATGTAAGTATTTGTTGAAATACTGTTTAGATAGAATTTGCTCAATAGGTTGTCCTTTGTCCACTTTGAACTCAAAAACATAAGCTGTATTTTGATGCAAAATCGTCAAATCTATGCTGCCGGTAGAAGAGGTATCTTCTGCTATGACATTAAGTCCTGTAGATACCAAGAAAACATAAAATACTGTACAGTAAAAAGCTTCATATTGACTCATATGAGTATACCATTGAAAAGGTACTTGAGCAAACAGCGTATTGAGAAAAGTTGGTAGTTGATCAATTTGCAAGTTGTGAAAAATCATTTTAAGATTTTTGACTAATGTATGTGAATCGTGATAAAAATGGTTAGCAATAAGCGTATTTAGAGCTATTTTTACTTCCTTGTTTGGATAGGATAGCTCGAATTCCGTTATATCTTCGAACTTTATCGCTTGTTTGATAGTTAAGTATCCCGATTGAAAAAGTAAAGCTTCAGGAACAATAGTTTCAATATCAAATAAAGAAAGTAATTGTTCAGTTGAGTAAGTTTTTTCTAGTTTTGGTATATAAAATTGTTTCTGTTGAAGAACTTTGATGAGAAAAGAAGGAGTACCCGTTTCAAACCAGTAGTTTCTAAAATCTCTCTTTTGAAGATAAAGCAAGACATCAAAAGGGTTGTAAACATTTTCACCAAGCCAACTATAACCGTTATACCATTGCTTTATCAACTCTAACTCTTTATTATCAATTAAATGACCGAAAGTGTTAGTTAGTTCATCTTGAGTATATCCACAGATAGTAGAATACTCCTTGTCAAGAGATATGTCATTTAGTTGATTGAGTCCACTAAAGAGGGAAACTTTTGCAAATTTTGAGATTCCTGTTATGAAAACAAATTTTAGATATTTGTCAAGTGGTTTAATTGTTTGATAGAAAGCTTTAAGGGTTTCTCTGATGTGCAAAGCTAGTTGGGGATTTTCTATGTTATCTAGTATCGGTTTATCATACTCATCAACCAGTAAAACTACTTGCTTAGAGTATTTATTGTAGATTTGAATGATAAGTTGTTCAAAAGCGAACTGGTAGTCGTTGTAATGATTTGGCTTTGGTAGTTGGAATAATTGAAAATAGAAATCTAGATTTTGAAGAATTTTGTTGATAAGGTCATTAGAATCGAATACTCGTTTGGAAAAGTCAATTCTGATTACGGGGAAGGATATGTTCCAGTCCCAATTTTTTTCTAAAAAAAGGTTCTGAAAAAGTTCTTTTTTCGTTTCGAAAGCGCATTTGATAGTATCCAAAAAAAGAGATTTACCAAATCTACGTGGACGGGAAAGAAAATAATACTTCCCCTGGTCTACTAGTTTTCTGATAAAATGTGTTTTGTCAACATAGTAGTAATTGCTAGTTCTAATTTCTTCAAAAGAGCTGATACCAATAGGTAGCTTCCTATTCACAAAGATAAATTAGGTCTACATAATTTTGATCCCTTCAAAAAAATTTTCCAAACGAAAGTTTTTACAAACGAAAGTTTTTACACACAGGAGGTTTGACGCAACACAGGTTTAAATGTGCCAAAGAGGAATTTAAACGAAAGAAATTTAAACGTATAGATAATTTGTATGAAACTAAAGAAGGTATTTAGTGAAGGAGGAAGAAGGATATAGATATGGACAAACTAGGTGACCTTTATTCCAGAGGTTGGGCTCTAGAAGATCAAAAGTTAGTGAAAAACTTCGTATTTAACAATTTCAAAGAAGTTGTTCTATTTTTCAATGCTATTGCATATCTGGCTGAAAAGTATAACCATCATCCCGATCTGGTTATAGGATATAAAAAATGTCAAGTAACTCTATTTACCCACTCCGAAGGTAAAGTAACTGATAAAGATATAGAACTCGCTCTTAAAATAGAAGAATTGGTAAGTTAAAAATTTTTCGCTTAGGACTTTGGCGAATAACTGAACATTTTATAAGCTACCAACCCACTAAGCATAATACCCACACCTATTAGCGTTTCTATAGGATTACTTATAAGAGTATAGAACAAGAACAAGAAAGTTGATATTAAATAAGCCAAAGTAGTGAAAGGATATAACCAAGTTTTGAAAGGTCTTTCTTGATTGGGATTTCTAATTCTCAAAACCATTACTGCCAGAACAGTTAGAAAATTAAAACCTATGGAAGCAAAGGTTACATAGGTTAGCAGTGAACTGTAGTTTCCCAGCAGGATTAGAATTGATATCCAAATAGCCTGAAATATCAGAGCTGTATGGGGAGTTTGGTATATAGGATGCTCTCTTGAGAAAATTGAGAAAAATAGCCTATCTACTGCTAAGGCATAAATTAGTCTAGAACTAGTTAAGATTAATCCATTATTGCATCCGACGGTAGATATAATTATACCCATTGAGATGAAGTATACGCCAAATAGAGGGAAAAGAATTTTAGCTGTTTGTTCAGCGACCTTATTATCTGGTGAGTTTGCTACTTGACTTACACCTAAGACATAAAAGTAGCATGCTGTTGTTAGGACGTATATCAGGGTGGTTATGGCTGTTCCGATTACCATTGCCAATGGTATTGTTTTGTGAGGATTCCTTATTTCGTGGGATATGTAGGTTAGATAATACCACGCGTCATACGCAAAGAAAACTTTCGACAAACTCCAAGCAAATACCATAAGCATCAAATTAATGTTATCAAACTCAACTTTGGAAGATGTGAGATTAACAAAACTACCTTTTTCATATGCAAAACCTGCAATAAGTAGGACAAGTATAACTAAGACTTTAGAAATAGTGAATATGTTTTGTACGATTGTACCTGCCTTTAAACCCAGAATATTGATATAAGTAAGTATGATTATTGAGAGAATTGCTACTATTTGTGCTGTGTTGATTTTGATGATTTTCAGATCAAGTAGGATATTTTGTTCGGATATTAGGGGTAGGAAGGTGCCTAGGTACTTGGCTGTAGCAATAGCTACTGCGGCTATGGTACCCGCTTGTATAACAAAAAAACTTGTCCATACGAAAAGAAACCCTATTGATTTTCCATACGTTTCTCTAAGATAGGCATACTGTCCACCTTGTTGGGGAAACATTGAGGCTAACTCTGCGTAGTTTATTGCTCCGAGGGTTGTTATAATACCTGCTATTATCCATATGAGAGTTACGGTCATCCCGTCGGGGATTTTAGTTGCTACGATTGAAGGGACGAGGAATATCCCCGACCCTATCATTGAACCCACAACTATAAATATCGAATCTAAAAGCCCTATTTTATATCTCAACTGCTACGCTCCTATACATCTTAAGGTATTCTTGTGCGCTTCTATTCCAGCTGTAATCCAACTCTACTATTCTTTCTCTTATTTGGTATAGTTTTTCTTTTGGTAGTTGGATTGCTTTTTTGAGAGCTTGTGCTAGTTGTTGAGGATCTGCTTGATCTATCAGTATTCCTGTTCCGTGAGTTGGATTTTCAAATATGTCTATTATACTATCTTTGAGTCCTCCGGTTTTGGTTGCTATGGGTATTGTTCCGTATCTGTAGGATATCATTTGTGATAGTCCACATGGTTCGAAACGTGAGGGGATTATGAAAAAGTCTGATGAAGCATATATTTTCCTTGCTAATGACTCGTCAAAAGATATGGTTACACTTATGTAGTCAGGATATTTTTGAGCTAGTTGAAGGATGTTATTTTGGATTTCTGGATTACCTGTTCCTAGGACTACTAGATTGAATGTTGAGGGTTCCAGACTTTCTATTGCTTGAGATAGTATGTCAAAACCCTTTTGATAATCCAATCTTGCTACTATTCCGAACAGTATATTTGCATTTTTGAGCTTCAGTTCTTCGAGTAATTTAGTTTTGTTTAGATTTTTACCTTCATGTAGATTATTTTTGGAGTAGTTTTGGTAGAGATTTTTATCTTTTTCGGGATTCCATAGATCGTAATCTATACCATTGAGAATTCCTATTAACTTATGGGAGTTTTGTTTGAGAATATTTTCCAAACCCATTCCGAATTGGCTGAAATTTTGGATTTCGTATGCATAGGTTGGGCTGACTGTGGAGATTATGTCTGCTAATTGTATTGAAGCCTTCATTAGATTTATTTTACCGTAGTAATCCCCTTCGGAAAATAGAATTTCTTTTTCTTTGTTATCTTGAATAAATTCAAATTGGTGTTTTTCGAATATGCCTTGATAAGCCATGTTATGAATTGTGAAGATTGTTTTTAAATTTTTGAGCTTAGCGGTTACTACTGCGAAAGAGGTATGCCAATCGTTACAGTGGACTATATCATGATCTTGCACCATTTCTATTGCTGCTTTTGAGAAAACATAATATCTGATTGCTTCGTCTGGATAGGGTTTACCCTGTTTGTCTAGATATATTCCTTCTCTTTCGAAGAGTTCTTTGTTGTATACCAAAAGAATGTTTACATCTTGGATTTTGGTTGAGTAAATGTCTACGTTGTAGTTAAGGATTTGGATAGTTTTGACTAGTGTGGGGGTTAGATTTGAATCGGTGAATTTTTTGTAGAAGTTATGTGTTAATTGACCGTAGTATGGGGTGACAACTGTTATAGGTAAGTATTTTTGTAAACTTAAGGGTAGTGAACCTATAACGTCAGCTAACCCTCCTACTTTTGAAAATGGTACCATTTCGGTTGAGATTATGGCTACTTTCATGGTTTTTTCCTCCTTGGTTTGTGTTTTATTTGTATTTGGGTTATATTACGGTTGCTATTTCTTCGAAAGAGAATCTGTAGGCTCTAGGTAGGAGTTGTTTGGATTTGTCGTGGTATCCTATGGCTATGATCATTATGGGGATGAGGTGATCGGGGATTTGGAAAAATTCTTTGAGTTTTTCAGCGTTGAATCCTTCCATTGGGTGTGTTTCTAGGTCGAATATTCTTGCGCATATCATGAGATTCATTGCAAACATTGCTGCGTCTCTTATGGCTTTTCTTTTTGCTCTTTCTTGATCACTCCATGAGTTTATTATACTTTGTTTTATTTGTTCTTTTTGATCTGAGGTTATATAGGATAGTTGTATCCAGCTATCTAGTACTTTATCTACGTTTTCTATGCCTCCTTTTGTATTTGCAAGGATTATTATGTTTGCGGAGGCATCTTCTACTTTTTGCTGATCATAGCATATTTCTTTTAGTTTTGATTTTGTTTGTTTGTCTTTAACGATTATGATTTTCCAGGGTTGGAGATTATAGCCAGACGGTGCTGTAGCTGCTAGTTCCACTACTTGCTTTAGAGTTTCTAAAGATACTTCTTTGTTTGGATCGAAGAAGGTTATTGATCTTCTATTTTTGATTAAATTAATTAGTTCTTCATTTGTTTTTTGCATTTTTATACCCTCCTTTAGTTTTGTTTTCTTTGGTTTTGTTGAGTGTAGGATTGTATTAGTTTTACCAATTCGGAATAGTTAAATTGTTTGGCTAGTGATAGTGGTGTAAGGTTTTGGGAATTGGGTATATTGGGGTTTGCACCTTGTTTAAGTAGGGTTTCTACTATTTGTAGATGGTTTTTGAGGACTGCGTAGTGGAGTGGGGTATTGCCGTATTTATCTTGTTTGTTCAGGTCTGGTTTGTATTGCAAAAGTAGTTTGACTATATCGTAGTGTTCGTTGTAGCATGCATCGTGTAGGGGTGTATAGCCCATGTTGTTTTGTATGTTTACTGATGCATTGTTTTTGAGGAGAATTTCTGCTAGTTTTTTATATCCTTTGTAGCAGGCTATGTGTAGGAGTGTGTTACCTAGCTCGTTTTGGTGGTTTATATCTATGAGTTTTTTTTCTATCATGTTTTTTATGATTTTTATTTTATTCGTGTGTGCTGCATCAAATGCCTTTTCTATCAGCATTTGCTATATTTTATTTTGGCTCTACAAAAAAATAATTATCTTCCGAAATTTTCTATCCTCTTTCTTTTGGGTTTTTCTTTTTAGTCAAGGTTTGATTTTGCTAAATGTAGAAAACTATTTTTATGGAATTGAACTGTGTAAGTATTAGTTTGGGGAGTTCTGCAAGAAACAAAAGTATAAGTTTTGAGGTTTCTAAGGTAAGGGTAAATGTTTGTAGATTTGGGGTAAATGGGGATTTTTTAGTTTTTGCAAAACTGGTAGAGAGTTTGCAAGATGGAAGTGTGGATTCTATTGGTTTTGGTGGAATCGATCTGGTTTTGTTTTTAGGGGATAAGTTTTTTTTCGTTAAAGATGCATACAAGGTGTACTCTAAGTCAACTAAGGTACCTATAGTTGATGGGAGTATAACGAAAAGAATACTTGAAAAAATGGTGGTTCAGAAGTTAATCGACGATGGGGTTATTAGTTATACTGATAGAGTTTTTTTAGTTAGTTGTTTGGATAGGTTTGAAATTTTGAGAGTTTTAATTCAAAATAAAATTAGGTTTTTAATTGGTGATTTAGTTTTTAGTTTAGGGGTTAATAAAGTTTTAGAAAGTGTTGAAGATTTGGAAAGTATTGCTTATGTTTTGCTTAAGGATGTTTTGAATTTGCCTTTTGAGTTTATTTATCCTGTCGGTAGTAAACAAAACAGAGAGGATTTAAAGATTTGCGATATTGTGAGTAACTATGATTTTGATGTTATAGTAGGTGATTTTCACTATATTAGAAAAGTTTTGAGATTACTTAAGGGGAAGTTAGTTGTGACGAATACTGTTACTTTGGAAGATATTGAGGATATGAAGTCTGTTGGTGTTAGGGGTGTTATTAGTATGGGTATATGTTTGAGCAATAGATCTTTTGGAGCGAATGTTTTGGATTGTATTTTTGCGGCTTATTGTAATAAAATAAAGGGGGTTAAGATATCACCATTTGATTTTAGGTTTGAGGATTATTTAGAGTTTGTGCGAGATTTTCTAGGTATAAAGGATTTTGCAGGAAATAGAATAGTGTAGTAGAAAAAATAACAAAGAGCGTATGGAGAATATAGGGTTAAAGGCTTTAGTTTTTTATTTATTAATATTTGCGCGTATAGCTGGGATGGTTTTGCAGGCTCCACTTTTTGCTAGTCCACACCTAAATGCTCCTGCTAAAATTGGACTAATAGGTTCTATTTCATTACTCCTTTTCTTCATTTTACCTATGCCTGAAGTATCTTTAGACATGGGATGGATAGTTTTTAATGTCATAAAGGAATTTTTTATAGGTTTGGTTATGGGTTACTTTTGCATATTTATTTTGAATGCGATACAGGGTGGAGGGACTATACTGGACCAGCAGTTGGGGTTATCAGCGGGTTCTACATTTGATCCACAACTTGGTGCAGTAAACATAAGCTCTAGATTTATGTTTTACTTTGCTTTTACTATTTTTATTCTCTGTGGAGGATTTTATTTGATACTGGAGGCTATAAAATTTTCGTTTAATATTTTGCCTGTAGCAGGTGGGTATTCGATAGGGAAGGAATTTTTTGATCAGATTATTGGTTTAACGACGAAGTTTTTTTATATTGGTTTGCATGTTGTGGGTGCGGTTGTGGTGGCTATATTTGTTGGTCAGGTTGGGTTAGGGTTAATTGCTAGAGTTGCACCTCAATCTAACGTTTTTATGCTCTCTTTTCCTGTTAACTTTATGCTTGGAATCTTTGTTTTTTCTACGATAGTTTATGCTATGTACTATATACTGACTGATCATTATTTTACGGTTGATTACTATGGTGGATTAATAGCTAATGTACTTAAAAGTATGGTTATAAAATAAAAAAAATTACTGGGGGGTACAAAATGTCAAACATCCTGGAACAAAAAGATAGGACTCAAACATTGAAAGATGTAAAAATAGAAATAACCAAAGAAGAGATAGATGAAATGTATGGGAAGTTAATGAGAGAGATTCAGAAGGATTTTGTTGCTCCGGGATTTAGAAAGGGTAAAGTTCCTTTTAACGTCATAGAAAATAGGCTTGGACAGAATTATATCTTTCAAAAGCTGGTAGAAAATGCTATTGACAAGTCTATTAAAGATTATTTGATGTCTCTTAATCAAAATGTTATATCAATTGTCAATATAAAGCTTGAAAATGCCTCTTATCAATCGATCGTATATTTTATGACGTTGGAGGTAGAACCGATTATAAATATACCTGAGGATATAGAGGTGGAAGTGCATAAGGTAGATTTCAATGTAGATGAGGAGGTACAAAAAAGGTTTGATCAGGTAAGAGAGCAATTTGCTTCTTTTGTGGAAATAGATAGGGAGATAAAAGATGGGGATAGAGTGGATATATACTTTGAAATAAGGGATCTAGCAACAGATTCTCTGCTTGCTGGGGGAGACAATAATGTATACCAGGTAATGGCCATAAAGGACATGCTATTACCAGGGGTATACGAGAACATAATAGGAATGAGGAAAGAGGAGCAGAAAGAATTTGAAATAGATGGTCCATCTAATATAGAGCAATTCAAGGATAAAAAGCTCAAAGTCAAAATAAAGGTATCTAATGTTCTCGAAAAGAGGTTACCAAATGACGAGGAACTTGCTAAATTAGTTAACTATAAATCAATAGAAGATTTGAGAAAGGATATAAGAAGGTCGGTAGAGCAGGATAAAGAGTTAACTCAAAAAGATCTGATATTTTCCAGATATATACTCTCCATTAAGGAAAAAGTTGATTTTGAGATTCCAGAAACTTTATTAAAAAGAGAGAAAGAGTTTCAGAAATCAAATATAATTAAAATTTTAAATAATCAGGGAAGGACGCTGGAAGATTATCTGAAATCGTCCAATTTATCAAATGAAGAATTCGAAAAAAATATTGAAAACATTTCAAAGGAAAACATAAAGAGAATGATAATCATAAATAATCTGATAAGGAAGTATAACATTTCAATTGACAACGTTGATTTAGAGTACTATCTCAAGAACGATATTCAAACTCAAAGATATGTTTTTGAACTGTCTCAATTAAAGCTGGGACAAGAGGAAATGAATTATAGGCTATCTCAATTTGTAATGATAAGAAAGTTGAAAGATGAAGTTTGTAAGAATGTAAAGGTAAAATATATTGTTTCCAGTCCATCGGAAGTAAGTTCCTAGTTTTCAGAGAAGTTAGGTTTGAAAATAGATAGCATATTACTTAGTAGAATTCAGAGCACTATAGAGAAGTATAGTCTTATACAGTCTGGTGATAGATTACTTTTAATGTGCTCTGGAGGTCCTGATAGTACTTTTCTTCTTTTTGTTCTTAACCATTTGAAAACTAAGTATGATTTTTCTTTATCGGTTTTTCACCTAGATCATTGTATTCGAGAAGATTCATATAAAGAAAAGGAATTGATAGGAAAGTATTGTGAACTTTTGAAACTAGATTTGTATAGTTTTAAAAAAAATATTTTAGAAATTTCAAAAAAGTTAAAGAGGAGTATAGAGGAAGCTGGTAGATTGATTAGATATACATTAGCCAAGGAAGTAGCTAGGAGAAATGGATATAATAAGCTAGTTACAGCCCATAACTTGGATGATCTGATATCCTCTTTCTTAATTAATCTGATCAAAAAAAGACATTATATCAATTTTTTTAATCTGAGACCAATTATGGTATGGGGAAGTATTCCTGTAATTAGGCCTTTAGTTTTTATACCTAAAAAGCTAATACTTTCAAACCTTGACGATAATCAGGTTGAGTATATATTGGACTATACCAATCAAGATTTTAGGTATCTTAGAAATTTGGTTAATACTAAGGCTTCTCGTTTTGTAGTTGACTTGATTGAGAATTATGAACCTATCGATTTATTTGAAAACATTTTCAACTTTTGTGATCAGTATGTAAAGAGTTTACTGGAGGGTATTGAAGTACAAAATATGGGTCAAAGGAGCTTTAGGATCAGATTTAAGGATAATTACTGCGGTAATTTTTTTATGGTGGAATCATTATTTTTTATGATCAAGCGAATAATTAATAAACCTATAAAACTTTCTGTAGTGGAAAGTGTTTTAAGAAATCAAACTGTAACCATATCTAAAGGTTGGAATTTGCATAAGGTTGATGACAAACAGTTTGTTTTGGAATATTTCCCATACAGGATAAAGGAAGTTATCATAAGCAAACGAAGCAGAGAAGAGATTTATGATTTGAATGACCTTAGGGTAAGGGTTAAAATTTTGAAGAAGATTAGAGATTTTAGTGAGATATCTAGTTTTTTTGATGAGGATATCAAGCGGAAAATAAGGGATAATCCTAACTATTTTGTTATTCCTTTTTGTGAGTATTTAAGGATAAGGTCAAGAAGGGAAGGTGATTACTTTTTACCCTTTGGTTTGAAAGGGAAGCGTCAGAAATTGAAAAAATTCCTAATAGATAAGAAAGTGAAGAGTTACGAAAAGAATAGATGCATAGTTTTTGAGGATAGTTATGGGATAGCGGGTGTATGGTGTTACCAAAGTAATGTAAAAAGAGCAAGAGAAATTATGGTGGATAATAACGAATCAGTCCCTAAAGACTGGTTTTTAGCGGAGTTAACTATACTATGATTGAGTTTTTTCAAAAGTTAGCGTATTACTTGGTAACTATGTTCGTAATAATAGACCCTGTGGGTATTATTCCGATATTTATTTCCATCACAGTTGGTGTATCTAGAAGGTTTAAGAAGATGTTAGCGAGAAAAGCGGTTATGTTTTCAATTGGTATTGTTATTATTTTTTTCATTTTTGGGGATAGTTTGTTAAAGTTTTTGGGTATAGATTTGAATGCTTTTAAGGTTGCTGGAGGTATTGTATTATTTATACTTGCTATGGAGATGTTATTTGCTTCGGAAAAACCAACCAAAATGACTCCTCAAGAAAGGGAAGAGATAAGGGAGCAAATGTTGGAAGAACAAGGTGTTTGGATTGTTCCTTTGTCTATTCCTGCTCTAACAGGACCTGTAACCATGTCTAGTATTATCATCTTTACTTCTCAGGAAAAAGATATTCTCATGAAGCTTACTATTCCTATTGCCTGTATTATATGCCTTGTTATTTCCTATTACCTTATGATATTCGCAGATAAGATAATTAATCGCTTTGGAAATGCAGGAATAAATGCTGTTTCCAGAATTATGGGAATTGTGCTACTTTCTATAGCTATCAAAATATGCGTTTCGGGAGTTAAAGAACTATGGAACTAGATAAAATTTTTGATAGTATTCTTGAGTTTTCTAAAAAACAAAAGTTTTTACCTGAATTATATGAGGCTTTTTCTATACTTTTTCATAGAAGTAAAGGAACATATAAACTGGTTTGGTATATTACTGCTGTTTGTATTATGATGATTGTAATGTTAATTTCTTTTGTGATTTTTTCGCTGTTTAACTGCCTTGCAGTTGTGAATAGTTTGACAAATGTAAATATACTGACATTAGTTTTTTTCATTATTTCTATTTTTGTGGTTAGTGTATTAATTACTCCTTTTTTGCATGGATATGCTCGTATGGTGAGTAAGGATATTTTTGAATCCTTAAAATCTGATTTGTATGATTTTTTGTTTTTCCTTCATGATTTTGATGAGAATAAAAAGGTGTATTTATTGTGGGCAATGATTTTGTCTTTTATATGTGTTCTTTTGTTTTGTACTTCTTGGTTATTCAGTTTGGGTTTAAGTTATTGGTTAAGTAGTTTTTTGCCAAAAGTAGTTGTGGTTTATCCTTTGCTTTCTTTTTTAATTAGATTTTTGATTATTAGTATAGTTTTCTCTATTGTTTTCCCTTTTATTTTCACTGTTTTGCTGGTTTTTGTTAATAACTTTGGTGGATCTGGTATTAAGCATTTTAAGTTTGTAGATATTGGCCTTGTTATTACTAAAAGTTTAAAGGTTTATTTTATGAATTTTGTAAAATTTCTACTGATAGGTTTTCTGTGTTCGATCGGATTAGTGAGTATTTTAGGTAATTTAGTTACTTTCCCCCTGGGTTTTTTAATGGTGGGTATATCTTACAAAAATACTAAATCATAATTAAGGGACTATTAGGAGCTAGGGGGATAGATGAGATCTTTATTCGGAATATGGATACTAATTTTAGTAAGTATGGGTTTGTTTTATGCTTGCAATGGGGGATCGGGATTTACCAATCCACCTTGTGTCAGATCTGATAGTCAACAAACACTTATACTTAATGCTAGATGTGGGGATCAGTTAAGACCTAGTGTTTCCATAAGAGGAATTGTATCTAAATCTTTTGGAAATACTAGAAATAGAGATATTGATAATGTTGATGAATCGGAAGATCATAGCGATACAACCTTTATAATTGATCTAAACTCTACAAGAGAATAGGGAATAGGAATTGCTGCTGATAATCAGCAAAGAGTTTATATAGTAGGGTACAACGATCAAGCAGGAAAAGGAAAAGAAGATTTGGGTACTGATAATCTGGTTGTTATTAGGCTAAATCCTGATGGATCTTTGGATAGCTCTTTGGGTGCACAGGGTATTGTTATATTAAACTCGATTGATAAAAAACTTAAGTGGGTGAGAAGTGGAGGATGTGATATTTTCCCATGTGACGATAGCTTTTTTATTGTCGGAACTGCTAATGAATTATCAGAAAAAACAAGCATATATGAGTTGGTTGTTTTGAAAATGGATCCGAATGGTAACCCTGACACTTCTTTCGGTCAAGGTGGATACTTCGTTCTGGATAATTCTTATCCAGATATTGCTAATTCAATTTATGTGTATAATAGCAGAGTATATGTATCTGGAGAAATTTATCCAAAACCTTCATCTTCAGATGCACTAGTTCTAAGTTTGGATTATAGTGGTAATTTAATAGATAGTGTAAAATTTGGAAAGGCTGACAAGAATGATAAAGGTAGTAGTATTTTTGTAGATTTGCAAAATAGGATATATATGAGTGGTTTTAGTGGTGGTGAGTTGTTAGTAAGTAGATTTATAGATAGTGGTAGTAGTTTGGATTTTGATAATAGCTTTGATGGAGATGGTATAGCTACTTTTGATGGTTTAGCAGGATCTGTAGGTAGAGAAGAAGCAACACGTATAATGACTGATAATAGTAATCAAATTTATGTATGTGGATACTGTGAAAAGAGTAAGGGTGTGGAAAATATGATAGTGTTGAGATTAAGACAGGATGGAAGTATTGATACCAGTTTTGCTCAAGAAGGAGTTTTTGTCCCATTTGGTTATCAGGCTGGGAATATTAATGGTAGAGCAACTGGTTTGGCCATTAACAGTAATGGTGAAATATTTGTTGCTGGAAATGCTGTCCCACTAAAAAGTCAAGAACAGTTTGTTGTGTTATTCAAACTAAATTCTCAGGGTCAATTGGATAATTCGTTTGGAAATAATGGATATTTGATATTGGACAGTATAGCAGGAGCAAAAGATGAAGATATTGTAAACCATATGATTATAGATCGTTTTGGTAGGATGTTTATAACTGGTGCTAGTATGGGTTATAGTGGGTTAGACCTTTTTGTAGTAAGAATAGAGTAATTATGGTAGAAGGAAGGAAAGAAAATACATTGAATTATTTAGAGAGTATATTGAATAAGTATGTTAGTACCAGTTTTGTTAGTTTTACTGATAGTGATAAGTTTGTATTTGTTTTATGGTTGTGGGGGTAGTGGTTCGCTTAGTTGTCCTAATGTGGCAAGTGGAGGTCAAACTTTTGGGAGTAATGCCAGATGTGGAGGAGAAGTTAGACCAAATGCTTCTATAAACGGAAGAGTTTCCAAATCGTTTGGAAGTCCTATTGGTAGGGATATAGATAATGTTAATGAAAACAATGATCAGGATGATGAGGTAAGTTTTCTAAGTACAAATCCGGATACAGGGGAAGCATATGCTGTATCTTTTGATAGTCTAGGAAGAGTATATATTGTTGGTTGTTATGAATTTGCTGCTACCCCTGGTAGTGATGATTTAATAGTGATAAGGTTTAATAGTGATGGATCGATAGATAACACTTTTGATAATGATGGATATCTTGTGCTGAACTCGATTAATCAAGATTTTGAATGGGGTGTAGGTTTAGATTGTGATATTTTCCCATGTGATGATAGTATTTTCATAATTGGAGGTGTTAATCAAATACAGGATAATTATGGGCTTATTCTACCAGCACAGGGCTCAATTAGTAGATTTTTTAATCAGATGCCTCTTTCTGATTCGGAGTTAGTTGTTTTAAAAATGAGGATGGATGGTAGTATTGATAATACTTTTGGACAGAATGGATATTTCGTTTTTTCGAATAATTCATTAAATGACGTTGGAAATTCGATTTATGTTTTTAGTAATAGAATATACGTAGGTGGAGAGGTTTCTCAAAACTTTCAAACTGACGCGTTGATACTAAAGCTAGACTATAGTGGTAATTTAGTAGACAGTGTAAGTTTTGGGAAGGTTAATGAGAATGATAAAGGTAGTAGTATTTTTGTAGATTTGCAAGGTAGGGTATATTTAGTTGGTTTTAGTGGGGATGAGTTGTTGGTAAGTAGGTTTATAGATGGTGGTAGTAGTTTAGGTTTTGATAGTAGTTTTGATGGGGATGGTGTAGTTATGTTGGATGGATTAGCAGGTTCTGTGGGAATAGAAGAGGCGGCAAGAATAATGACTGATAACAGTGATAGGATTTATGTATGTGGTTATGGTGATAGGGGTAATAGCAGGGAGGATATGATAGTGTTGAGGTTAAGACAGGATGGAAGTATTGATACTAATTTTGCTCAGAGTAGTATTCAGCCGGGTGTTTTTGTAGCGGGTGAGTTTTTGGGGGCAGGTAGTGATGATAGAGCAACTAGCTTGGCTATAAATAGCAATGGTGAGATATTTGTAGCTGGAAATAGTATAGGATTACAGGATCAGAGTATAGTTTTGTTTAAATTAAACTCTCAAGGTCAGTTAGATACTTCATTTGGAAATAATGGATATTTGATATTGA
>JBCNVB010000031.1:0-2006 GCA_039630415.1 bacterium
CAAAGCAATCCTCTTTACAATTCACAAATAGTAAATCATCTACACTCAGTTGAAATACTGGGAATATCAGATATAATATCCTACTCAAATGAGTATTTCTATATATCAACATTAAAAGATCTTAAACCGTTAGATACAGTACTAAACGAATACAATCTACTAGGCATAGTGGAAAAAGTAGCTCCCAAAATATCAATGGTAAGATATATAAACTCCAATTCTTTTCAAATACCTGCAAAGGTAATATATAATAACCAAGAAATTTTTGGATTTATCAAAACGTCTTCTAAGGTATATTTCTATCCAATCAGCAGCACGTCCAATATAGAAATATATAGCCATGTAGTAACTATGGGATATTTTCACATACCACCAGGAATACCCATCGGCAAAATATACCATAACAACGAAGTTATGATATTTAAAGATATAAAAAAAACGAATCAAGTAATAATTATAAGAAGAAAAAGATGATAATAACTATAGATGGCCCCGCAGGAGTAGGGAAAACAACAATAGGTATAAAACTTACACAAACACTAAATTCAATCTCAAAAAAAACATTCTATTTTCTGGATACAGGTTTACTGTATAGATTAGTAGCAATTAACTATGAAAATTTAGACAAATTGAACCCTACAGACTTAATTCAATTTGAGGATTTCAAAAAAGATATAAATTATGAAGAAAAATATTCTTTCCTATATACCGAAGAAATAGCCATTAAAACCTCTAAGATATCACAAGTAAAAGAAATAAGAGAGAAAATAAATAGTGGGATAAGAAGAAAAGTAGGAATAACAAAAACAACTCATGAATGTGGTTTTATATTCACAGGCAGAGATTGCGGAACAGTAATCTTCCCAGACGCAGATTATAAGTTCTATCTCTATGCCTCACCTCATGAAAGAGCAAAAAGAAGAATGAAACAATACGAAAAACAAGGGAAAACACAAGATTTCAATCAAATACTCCACTCCATCATTCAAAGAGATGAAGAAGATTCAAAAAGACAAATAGCTCCACTGCCAACCATCTATAACTTACCTAAAGACTTCATCCTTATAATTTCAGATAATTTAACCGTAGAACAAACAGTCCAAAAATTCCTAGAATACATAAAATTGTAAGATTTCTAAGTTTAAATGAGATATTTATGTAGGAAAAGGAAAGCATATTTCAATAACAAATTTTATAACTGCAGTGAAGATAGAAGCGTGGGTAATATTCTCTATCATAAGCCTTACACTATGGGGTATTTCTGGATTTTTTATGAAAGTAGCAACTTTTAAACTGGATCCACGGATAGCCTTCATCTTCCAATCAATAGGAGTAGCAATAGTAGCAGTGTTGATATTCTTCTCAATATCTACAATCCTAAAAAATTCATTCATTCCGGAGTTGAGATCATACATTATAGCTGGTTTAGTAGCAGGACTAACAGGAGGACTAGGAACATTTTTTCTTCTAAAAGCCTACGAAAAAGGTAATCTTGCAACCGTTACAGTGCTGACCGCCCTTTACCCAGTAATCTCTGTCCTACTCGGTATTCTGATACTAAAAGAAAAACTCACTATAACTCAAACACTTGCAATCATATTTTCCCTTATAGCAATAGTTCTGTTTTCTATACCATAAACATACCTTCCTACCAATAGTGCACCGAAACAGTAAACAGATCCAAAATAAAAATTATTAATCAAAACCAGAAGGAGTATTAAAAAAAATGTCAAAAATTTTATAGTGAAGGCCCTGTCGTCTAGTGGACTAGGACATCGGCCCTTCAAGCCGGAGACACGGGTTCGAATCCCGTCAGGGTCATCTCCTCTATGGAATGGCAGCAAGAGTCCTCCCCACATAGTACCATAATAAAGTTTAATCTTAACCCCGATGAGTATATTTTCACAAACCCACATTCTTTTCTACTAAGCAAAGGTAACATAAAAATAGAAACCCAGGACCTCACAAAAATACTCCAAAACCTTATAGATAACCTAAAAAATAGA
>JBCNVB010000004.1:0-58936 GCA_039630415.1 bacterium
CAATAGAAGAATTATATTCTATAAAAGTTCTTATAAAATACAAGAAAGGTTTTCCGGTGATTGTTATAAAAGATTTAAAGAAATTCTTTTCAGTGATTGAGGTTATTTGTTGACTCGATGAGGTATAAAATCTCCTTTGGCCCTGTAACGACTGGAGGCGTGTTTGCCGAAGGATCTGGTGAGTGAGCCAGGTCAAAACGCCGCGCTCCTCATCAGGTGAGGATGAAGAGATGGTGCCTGTTTAAGAGGGAAACATAAGAAAGGGTGAACAGGCTTGTGGCGCGCCAAGAGTTCATATCGACGGCGCCGTTCGGCACCTCGATGTCGGCTCATCGCATCCTGGGGCTGAAGAAGGTCCCAAGGGTCGGGCTGCTCGCCCGTTAAAGCGGTACGTGAGCTGGGTTCAGAGCGTCGTGAGACAGCTCGGTCCCTATCTGCTGCTGCCGCAGGAGACTTGAGGGGAGTCGCTCCTAGTACGTGAGGACCGGAGCGAACGCACCGCTGGTGTACCGGGTGTTAAGCCGTTAGCCGCGCCGGGTAGCCAAGTGCGGACGTGATAACCGCTGAAAGCATCTAAGCGGGAAGCACACCCCAAGATAAGGTCTCCCACCGCGCCAAGCGGGTAAGGTCCCGGGTAGAATACCCGGTATATAGGCCGGAGCTGGAAGCTCAGAAATGGGTGAAGGTGACCGGTACTAATCGACCGAGGCTTTACAACCCTTAACTCTTATCCCTTAAAATTTTCTACTAAATCTAAACTATTAAACTGTGGTGTCCCTACTACTCTCGATAATTAGAAATTTCTTACTATACACAATCACAATTAGTTTTTTTAGTCTGTTCAATTTTACTTACTCTCAAAGTATAAAATATCAAATACACGAAACTGATATCAATGGTGATAGAGAATCAGATTTGATTTTCTTCATAGATTCTTTTAAACCACAAGAATGTTCTGCATCTTTTCACGAAGAAATATCATTGATGTATAGGTATAAAGATTACCTATATCTGATAAATAAAAAAGGGAAATCGATAGCAAGATATAGGAATAATCGACTAGATGTTGACTTTGGAAAAAAATTTAAACGAGTTATAGAAAATATAAGGTCTAGAACCAAAATAAACATATCTGATAATCAGCTTGAAATACTCATAATAAACGATTATTTATATTTTCTAATTACCATACATGATTTTGATAAACTAGTAAAGGAAGTAATCTTGTGTAAACTAACAATGGACTTAGAATTTGTAAAGGACTTCTATGAACAAGGAGTTCTTAGACTGAATTTTAAAAAGCAAAAATATTACAAAGTTGGAAAAGAAGATGTCGTGGTAGACAAGAATGATGATGTGTATCTCTTTTTCATTACTAGAAAGAAGTTATCGGATGAGCAGAAGCTATTGAAGATTTTAAAGATATCTAGTGATGTTAAAAAGAATGAAGTTACCACGGAAGAAATAGATACGACAATAGAGTATCCATACGAATGTATTTTTAGCGCGAATAGTTTTGATCTTGATAATGATAGTATTATTTATTTTATAGATTACAAGAAAGAAAAAATACTGGGTGTGGATTTAGTAAATAAAATCACAAAAAAAGTAGCTGATATAAAAAGACCTAGATGTTTGCTTTCTAGGTTTTACATAGATTACCAAATCAAAAGCATATTTTTAACCTATGTTGACTATAATCAAACATACTTGTATGTGGAAAAAATATGTAAAGAATCCGGTAGTATACAACAAATTGTAGTTCATGAGATAAAAAAATATAACAACTTGAAAAATAAAGAAAGTATTGACATAGATGTACAAGAAATAACTTATTTGAATGGCTTGATTTACTTATTGTATAATGTGTACTATGATGGCGAATTATATTCCAACGTACTTTTATTTGATATTAGGAATAAGATTAAAAGGGATATACCATTATCGAAATTACTATACTATAATTCAAAAGAAATGCAGGAAGATATATACATTCCTAAGAGGCTTTTAGTTGATAAACATGATATTTGGGTTTCAGGAGTGTATTTAAAGAAAAAAAACTTTAGACATAATTTTGTATCAAAAATTAATTTGAACGGAGGTTTACAGTTTAGGTTAATCACGAAAGATACTTTTGAGTATATTTTTAATACTTACCGTGATTTTGAGGTTAGAAAGATTATGAAATTGAATGATGGTTATCTTGTTGGTATATCTAAGAATGGTATAGAACACTTGATACGTTTAAAGAGTGATTTTACTGTAGATTTTAATTTTGCCCAAAGAGGAATATTTACTCTTCCAACGATGCAGATTGCTCAATCTGTTATTCAGCGTCCAATTTATTATTACAACATAAAGTATGATAATGTTGAATTTCAGAATAATTTGTTATGGATAGATCAAGACCAAGGGGGGAATATATACATTCTGGGTTTTATTTCCAGCGATGAGTATCGTAAAGAATTCTATTATTTGCTAAAAATAGATCAAAAAGGAAATATTGATAAAAATTTTAACAAAACTGGATTTATGATACTAGGTAATTTGGTCAATCAATATAAAAGAAAAGAAGTATCAGAAAATGAATATAAAATATTCCTAAATGGGCAGCAGTTATACATTATTAATATTTTGCGTTTCTACTCGTATAAGGGAACATTTAAAAAACTAAAATCAAAAAAGCTAAACAATGTAATGTTAATTTGTTGCAATACGGGAAAAATAATTCGTATCACTGGAATTGATAATACAAGTATTCCTTTCAGATATGACTTTGTTAGTGATACGCAGATGGTATCAGATGGAATGTTTATTACTCTTGAGGATCGAAGTCGATATAGAACGTTTTTAGTTAAAATAGATAGTTCTGGAAAATTGGATAAAACCTTTGGTAAGGATGGATGCATAGTGCTTGAAGGTATGTATCAATCAAAACTAATTTACAATCAAGATAATAATACTTTCCTAGTGACTTTTCACAATCCTAAGAAAAACCATATAATCCATGCGTTTAAAATGGATGAAAAAGGAAATATCGATAATACTATTGGAATAGTTACTGTGGATAAATTAGTTAGTATTTTCACAAGAATTATGAATACAATTTTTACTTTCCTGTTTAAAATTCAAAGTATAAACCTTGTATATGTTACAGATGGTGTGCATATTTCTGATAGAAAATTTTTGTTATTTGTCCTTGCTTTAGAATACAAAGAAAACAAACACTGGATTGTGGAAATTGATTATTCTGAAGGGAAAAGGCGAATCAAGTATAGAGACCTAAGTAAATTAAAAGTGAAAATAGAGCAAATAGTGGAATCTACATATTCAATACAAGTAAAAGATATAGATATTAATCGTGTAATAATGTTTAAAGATGCTCATGAAAAACAAAAAATTGTATTCAATCTGTCCTTTTCGGGTAAGAAGAATGATTCAAGTGGAATTTATTCAGAAGCAATACTCCAATTTTCTCTAAACTAGTTTTTCATATTCAGTACCTTTAATAGCATTTCTTCTTCTTCATTTGTTTTAATGACATATACAGGGATTTTACTTTTACTACTTGAAATTAAAATTTCGTTGTTTTGATTTTTTTGCGGATCAATTTCTATTCCGAGTGGTTTTGTTTTTTCACATACCATGTTTCTTATTAAGCTACTGTTTTCTCCAATTCCTCCAGTAAACACTATTCCATCAATGCTATCAAAGAGAATATAGTAAGAGCCTATATACTTTGCTATTCTATATACGAAAGCTTCCATTGCTAAAATGGAAAGGTCTTCATTAGATAAATATCTTTTTTCGAGTTCTTTAAAGTTGTTTATTTTTGCTAAGGAAACCAAGCCGGAATTGAAGTAGAAATATTCTTCATTAATCTTGTGTGATTTTAATAGATACAAAACTAAGCCTGGATCAATATCTCCTGGTCTGGTTTGCATTATTAATCCTTCTAATGGAGAAAATCCCATTGAAGTATCTATACTTTTACCCTCTTTTATAGCACATATACTGCATCCTGAGCCCAAATGAAGAATGATTAAATTTGGACTATTCTTGGATAAAAGTTCACACATTTTTCTCAAAACATAGGAGTAAGATATTCCGTGGAAACCATATTTTTTTAATCCTTGTTTGTAAAAATCAATATCAATTCCATATACTCTAGCATATTCTGGAATAGTTGAATGGAAGTCAGTATCAAAGACTGCATAATGAGTTTTTTCAGGAAAACGTTTCATTAGAAATTCAATACCTTTTAGCGATATTTTATTATGTAGCGGATTTATTTCAGCTAAGAATCTTAAAATATTTAATCCATTTTCATCTATTAAGAATGGACTTTTATAGTCCATACCGTGAACTACACGATGAATAATAACATCTGGTAAAATATTTATTCTACTAAGTAGATTTTGCAGGATTTGTTCAGTATTAGAAATGTTAAAATCTGATATAGTATATTTTTCAATTAAAGAAATATCTTGTTTATAAAGTGCGGCTTTAAGTGATGAACTACCGTAGTTTAAAACTAGATAAGTCCTCATACTCTGGTTTATCTACTCCATTTTCATAGGCAAATTTGAGAGCCTCTATTTGTATGTTTTTGAGGAAATCTATGTATTTGGCACTTTTATGCTTTACTTTTTGCACTCTTTTTATTATGTCAATTGCAATGCTAAACCTATCTATTTGGTTTATTATTGCTAATTGTAAGGGCGTTGTAATTCCTCCTCTACCTCTTAAGAAAGGTACTAAATGTTGAGCATCTATACCTATCTTTCTGTTTTCCCTATAACCTCTTACATGTAAGTTACTATGATTTTTCCTTTTATATGTTAGTCTATGTATTAACCAAGGATATCCATGGAAATTGAATATTATTGGTTTATTTTCTGTAAAATACACAATAAAATCATCCTCTTTTAATCCGTCTGGATGCTCGTTTTCGGGAGATAATCTGAGTAGATTAACTATGTTAACAAACCTTATTTTAATTTCTGGAAGCAGTTCTTTTATTATCTTATAAGCAAACATATTTTCTTTAGTGGGGATATCTCCACAGCTAACTAAAACGACATCTGGATCTTCTGGGTCACTAAATGAATCAAATATTCCTAATCCTTTAATAAAGTGATTATAAGCTTGATCTATTGATAGGTACTGAGGATGTTGTTGTTTATCACATATGATAATATTAATTCTGTTTGTTGTTTGGAGACAAAAATGTATACAGGTAAGTAAAGTGTTTGAATCGCAGGGGAAATAAACTCTAACTACTTGCGGCCATTTATCTACTATTGAATTAATGAATCCTGGGTCTTGATGAGTAAATCCATTATGATCTTGTCTCCATACAACAGAGGTTAGTAGAATGTTAAGAGAACTAATAGGTTCTCTCCAGGGTACGTCAGAAGAAATGTCTAACCATTTACCGAATTGGTTAACCATGGATGAGATTATTGGAGCGAATCCTTCATAGGTGCTTAATATACCATGTCTACCTGTTAGTATATATCCTTCAAGCCATCCTTCAACGGTATGCTCAGAAAGAATTTCCATAGTTCTTCCGAATGAATCTAAATATCCTTCATCTTCATCTTCTGGATTTTGTTTTAACATCCATACTTTGCCATACTGGAATACTTTTTGAAGTCTGTTTGATGCTGTTTCATCAGGTCCAAAAACTCTAAAATTATTAGGATTATCTTTTATTACATCTGCTAAATAAATACCTAAGTTATAGGTATTTGAAAACTTTACTTTACCTGGGGATTCTATATCTATGCTATATTTCCTTATTTCTGGTAATTTTAGGGGTTTTCTTACTTTTCCTCCATTTGAGTAAATATTTTCTCCTATTTTTTTGGTAGGTATTAATTCTAGGAGATTTTGTTTAATTTTTCCGTGTTTGTCGAATATTTTATGTGGTTCATAGCTTCTAAGCCATTCTTCTAGTAGAGCCAATTCTTCTGGATTAGTTTTGCAGTTTGGGAGAGGTACTTGATGTGCTCTCCAGTATCCTTCAATGAAGTGATTTTTGAATTTGCGGGGAGCTGTCCAACCTTTTGGAACTCTAAGTATAATCATAGGGAATTTAGCATAGAATGGTTTGTTTTTGCTTCTTGCTTCTTCCCAAATATTTTTTATTTTTTCTATGCAGTACTCCATTGTATTTGCCATTTTTTCGTGTATATCTTCACTATAGTCTACAAGTATTGGTTCGTAGCCATATCCTTTAAACAAATTCAGTAACTCTTCGTCTTCTATTCGGGCAAAAATTGTAGGGTTATTTATTTTATAGCCATTTAGTGAGAGAATTGGTAATACTGCACCATCAGTAACGGGATTTACGAATTTGTTTGAATGCCATGATGAAGCAAGTGGACCTGTTTCTGCTTCTCCATCTCCTACAATTGCAATTACGATTAAGTTAGGATTATCAAATATTGCTCCAAAGGAGTGGGATAGAGTGTAACCTAGTTCTCCACCTTCTTGTATGGTGCCTGGTAATTCTGGGGTACAGTGACTTCCTAATCCACCAGGAAATGAGAATGATTTGAATAGATTTCTTAACCCTTCTTCATCTTGACTGAAATGAGGATAATATTTAGACAGAGTTCCTTCGAGATATAGTGGAGCTATGTAACCTGGTGCGCCATGACCAGGACCAACAACTATCATACAATCTATATCATATTTCTTAACAACTCTGTTAGCATGAGTATAAACAAAACTGATACTTGGACTTGCACCCCAATGACCTAACAACCTGTCCTTTATATGTTCTGGCTTAAGAGGAATTTTCAAAAGAGGATTATCTTTCAAATATATCATTCCTACACTTAAATAGCAGCAAGCTTTAAAGAATTGGTCTATTAAAATTAGTTCGTTTTCTGTTAACTTCTGTGTCAAGTTTCTTCCCACCATACTTCCCTCCTTATATCCATTCTATATAAGTCAATGAAATTTAGTTGGTTAAACGTGTTATAAACAATTGAGTTCAAAGAATCCAAAAAGAATAACTGAGTAAAAAGGTTGATTTCTTCATCATAGAATATTGTTTTTGCTATATTTGTTCTGTTGTCAATGTATCTAATTTTTTTGAAATATAAATCAATTATAAATGTTCTTTCATCTGTGTAGATACATTCGGATATTTTACCTTTTAATTTTTCGCGTTCTTTTTGATCGGAACTGAATAATAGGGAATAACTTTTACCGGTTTTTAAATCTACTTTTCTTACCACAGAATACTCTATGTCTGCTACATAGATGAAGTTATTTTCTAGATGAACGTTGTTTATGTTACCCCATATAGTTTGTTTCCATATACCGTCAGTTGGTTTACGAGTATACCTTGATTTTTGACCACTTACATTATATGAAAGTATATTTAATTCCTCATTTGTTGATACATATTGAGGGAAGTTATGTTTAAGTATATATATTGTATTGTGGTCCCATACGACAATATTTTTATGATTGATTCTTATTTTTTTTAAATCTAAATCTGTTAATTTTTCATTTACGGTACTCAGCTCAAATTCTTCTAAAATTTCTATTTCTTTCTTATCAAATGTATACTTATTTAAAACTAACTTATTATCAATGGTTAGTAACACTAACAAAATATCATTGTGATTAATTGGAAGAAAATCTAATGATTTTACAAACCTATTAATTGTTATGCTTTTCTGTTTTTCTAGGGTTTGGTTTACAAAAAGGTACATACTAATTTTTGACTCTATACCAATATTTTTCAATCCAACAAGTAGGTATCCTTTTCTAAAGGGTTTTATCCTGATATCTTTAACTAAATGGCAAAAATTGGTAGGAATATTAAAATAGGTGTACTTATTCGGTACTGTATTTGTTACTTCTGGTCCTATTTGGTTATGGATATGAAAAACCATTTCGTTATTCTTTTTCAAAAATAGATAGGCTAAATCGTATCCGGTGGAAGGATCTGTATCAAATATTTTAAAATTACTTTCTCTATTTGATAATACCGAATTTTTTGATATTTGTAAGGAAAAAAAGTCTGTTGTTTGGTAAATAGGAAATGGCAAGTTATGAATTAAATATTCTTCATAATGCTTTACTTTATGGGGAATTATACAGGCTATGGTTAATTTACTAGAGTCAATATCTTTGCCATAGTGTGAAAAAAAATGATCAATAAACTTAAAGATCATTCTTGTGTTGGGAGAAGAATAGTTTAGAATTAAGATATCATTGTTGCTACAAATATCGTCAAAATTTACAGGAGTATTTAGAGGAATTAGTTTAACTTCTTTAATATGATTGACTTTTTTTTCTGGTTTATTTTCTGGTTTATTTTCTAGTTTATTTTCTAGTTTATTTTTCATAAAACTTTTCTATCCATCTTTGTAAAATATTTTTATTGCCTATGAGGGTAAATTTACTATCTGACTTTTTTATGCTAATAGATTGTTGAGGTTCAAGAATAAGTTTATCTTGACCATCTGTTAAAACAATAGCATTTTTCTTATCTTTATTTGTTACCAATATATTTTGGTCCTTAATTAGTTGTGGTCTGTATTTTAATGAATGAGGAGCAATGAAAGATATACCTATTAAATCCTCGAACTTTGTATCTATGTATATTCCATTTATGGATAAGAAATAACCTGTAGAACCAAAAGTAGTAAAGACTATTATCCCGTCACATAATTCCTCTAGATTAACTGAATTGACAGAATAGGATAGCTTTATTGTCTTATAATGAATGTAAGGCTTTATAACTACATCCCCTACAAAATAGTGATTATCATTAACTAACCAGAAAAATCCTTCTACAAGATTATCATTTTGATAATCTGTTATTACCATTTCTAATAAGTCAATTTCATCATTTAAGAATTGATCTATAAGATGCTTAGGGTAAAAGCAATAAAAGCCTTTGTTACCAAAGTTGAATGAAATGGTATATATATTAGATTTTTTCATGAACTCTGCTGTAATGGAAAGTGAGGAAAATAAACTACCATCTCCGCCAAGATTTATTAGCAAAATGTCATCAGTTTCATCAATCTTACCAACACTATCTTTAAAGATAGATATTTCTCTTCTACTTGTTATATCGATAGGTATGAGACACTTATATTTGCTCTTTATCTTTCCATAAAAAGATTTTACAACAGAAAAATCAACGTTTATGGAATTGTAAAATATGATTATTCTATCAATTTTCATAGTTTCTATATGAGCAGATATTACATGACCTTTAATGGTATAAGATCAAAGAGTGTAGATGGAATATATCTACATTCAGAATTTAGAGTAGTGATTTTTAGTATAAAATTGTTTTCTATACTAGACAATAGTTCTTCATCAATTTTTGAAAACAAATAGTTCATTTTTATATTGGATTGAATTATAAATTTTGTGTTAGAGATTTTTATCGCTGTTCCAATAACTTTTTGGTTATTATAGGTTTTTTCAAAACTATAAATATTCTCAAAACAATCGAAATTAATATATTTTTTTTGACTTTTGTTTATTTGTATATCTTGTTTTTGTGCATCTTTAAGTGTTGTTATTAGGGGAGATATTGAGTCCCATAGTAAATCGCTAATAAAAGAGTGTATTGATTCGATAAGATTAGTTCTATAGTTAACATTTAGCTTATCTAGAATGTTCAGGGAAGAAACCATACAAAAAGTTAGATCCTTTTTAGGGTAGTGAAACACTGCTTTCCCACCAGTTATTCTTCTTACAAAAAACCACTTGTTAAATTCTTTCTTTATTTCTTCTGGAATCATTTTTTGAAAATATCCTAGGGTAATGGTATGGTTTGAAAATGTGTAGAATCTGCCTATTACTGATTCATCTGGATTTGAAACCAATTTTTCAAAGTTTTCAAATATATATCCATCTATTTTCATATTCCAGAATCCGGTATAGCTATTTCTCTTAATTAATATGAAATCCAGTTTATTGTTTGTTTTAGTAGAGGGTAACGTAAGCTTCTTCATCGTAATATAGATCTCTTTCTAATTTGTACTCCCTATCTGGATCAAATAAAGGATTTGGTTTGTCTACTAGTTCTAGTCTGTGAAAAGCTGAGTTATACCAAGGTTTATCTGGCTTAGCTAAATTCAAACCTAACTCAGTGAAAACCCTGTAACCTTTGGAAACTATATCATCCGGGTTCAACTCATAAAGTTGGAACTTATCTAGTATATCGGTAATAACGAAATTCATCTCATAAAGATTTTTATGTATTTTATACCACTTCTTATATGAAGCTTCTAAATGTGTTAAACCAAAGTAAGCAACTCCATTTTCCTTCAGCATCGAAGAACCTCTGGAAATGAAAAGACTAATACCTTGTATAGTTTCAACAGGATCTGTCAAGAAAACATCAAAGCTATTTCTTAAATTTTTATCTACCTTCCACTCAACGTTATAGCATACTGCTTCAACATTAGACAAGCTAAGATCTTTGCATTTTTGATTTATATAATCCACTATTCTTGTGTCTGCTTCCAATACTAGAACTCTCTTTGGTAATTTGGCCATTCCTAGAGCTATTGAGGTTAAATCATCGTCACCTATTAGAACTATGTCTTTATTTTCCAAGTCGCCCTTGTAATACATAAAAGTTATTCTACTTATGACGGTGTCTAAATTGACTACTCCTTGATCATATTCTGGTATTGCTTTGGGTCTATCTACTATTTTTTCTGAAAAGTCTTTCAGAAGTTTTGAAAATATCTTTATCTCTAATCCTTTACCATTACAATTTGCACATCTAACACTTGTATACTTTAGTTTAAGTAGGTTTTGTACTAGTTCAGTTCCTTTATCAGTCAGATAAAACTTATTCTGATTATAGCTTATTAGATTGTTTTTCATCAGATTTTTAATCGAATCAATAGTATTTTTTGCTGTATCAAATGATTCTAGTAGTATATCCCAGTATGTTTTGGGTTCTTGCGATAGCATTCTTAGGATTATATACTCTGTTTTGTTTTGATTTAGTATATCGGCTTTCATGAATATTACCCCCTTGTGTATTTTTTTACTTCGATTTCTTGTAATAGTTGAGATATATCTGTTGTTGGTTTTGAACCATCAAAAAAGATATCCTTCGCGGGATTTAGGGATTTGTTGTATCTTTGCGTTATTCTGTCTTCATAGGTTGGAAGATTTATTTTGTAAAATACTCCTATTGGTATTTTTTCTCCCCATTCTTGGGCTTTTAGAATTGCTTGTATTAGTTTTTGTTGAATTTCCTGTTGATCAGAAGGATCTTTTACTTCTCCATCATATCCGCTTTCTTCTAATTTATATATTCTTTTGGAGTTATTTATTACTTCTTCAAAGTATTCTTTGGTATGTATGTCATTATAGCTTGGACATGGTTGTAAAATATCTACTAGACTAAGACCTCTATGCATTATTGCTTTCTTAATAATTTCTTTCAAATGTTTTACATCATAAGCATAGGATCTTGCTATAAATGTATATCCGCAAGCTATTGCAACTATCAATGGATTAATAGAATCATTTATGTTTGGTAAAGGTAAAGATTTGGTTTTCATTCCAAGTTTAAGAGTTGGTGAAGCTTGACCTTTTGTTAGACCATATACACCATTATTGAATACGAGACAAGTCAAGTCTACGTTTCTTCTACCTGCATTGAGAAAGTGACCTGCACCTATTCCATATGTATTTCCATCTCCGCCAACCACTATCACAGTTAGTTCTGGATTTGATAGTTTTATACCTGTTGCAAAAGGTATATCTCTTCCATGTAGAGTATGAATCCCTGCGGTGTTTATAAAGTGAGGAGTTTTACCTGAACACCCTATCCCTGATACTATTACAACTTTTTTTAGATCTAATTGTAAGTCTACTAATGCTGACATAAGAGCATTGAGTATACCAAAATCACCACAACCTGGACACCAATCACTTTGGTATTCTGTTTTCAGATCTCCTATCTTATATGCCATAATATCACTCCTTTTCTATATTCCAGCTATACACACTATTCTTTCTTGGTCGAGATTTATTGCATCTATAACTGACTTAAATACTTCTTCTCTAGAAAAAGCTCTTCCATTCCATTTGAGTATTCTTTTGTTTATAAGTATTCCCGTTTCTTTTCTTATCAGATTTGCTAACTGACCAGAGTAATTGGATTCTATTGATATGAGCATTTTAGCTTTTTTAAGAATAGGTAGTATTTCTTTAGCTGGAAATGGTTTAAGAAGTATTATTTGTAAGAAGTTGGTTTTATAGTATTTGTTTATCTCTTGTAATGAATCTAGTACTGGTCCTTTAACAGAACCCCAGCCTACTATAGTGTACTCTGCGTCTTCTGGACCATAAAGTTTGTATTTTAGGTTATCTGGTAATTCTTCTAATATTTTGTTGATTTTTCTCATTCTTTTATCGAACATTTGAGTTCTGTTGTTAGATTCTTCACATATGTGCCCTAGTTCATCGTGTTCATCACCGGTATTCCAGAAAGCTCCTTGCCCTAAAACTATTCTTGGAGATATTCCGTCTTCCACAAACTTAAATCTTTTGTATTTACCCTCTTTCTGTATGATTTGTTCTAATTCTTGATCTGATAGTAGTTTACCCCTATCTATTTTGATTTTGGATATATCGAATTTAGGTACTGTTTGTATGCTGTTAGCTATTGATTTGTCTGATAGAAATACGACGGGTAGTTGGTATTTTTCTGCTAGGTTAAAGGATTCTGCAGCCAAATAAAAGCTTTCTTCTATATCACCTGGGCTTATTACAATTCTTGGGAATTCTGAGTGTCCTGCATGCATACTAAATTCAAGGTCTCCTTGTTCATGTCTTGTTGGTAGCCCGGTTGAAGGTCCTCCTCGTTGGTAGTTAAATATCACAACGGGTACTTCGTTAATACCTGCCCAACCTTGAGCTTCTGCCATTAAGCTAAATCCAGGACCTGAAGTAGAGGTAGCACTTCTAACGCCTGTTAGTGCCGCTCCGATTGCCATACATACTGCTGCTATCTCATCTTCGGTTTGCACAACCAAAACTCCGTATTCAGGATGTGCTTCTAGATATTCACTTTCATCACTTGCAGGAGTTATTGGATAGTATGTTTGAAATCTACAACCTCCTGCTATTTTACCTATGGCTGTTGCTGTTGTTCCTGAAGTAAGAACTAGTTCTTGTTTGTTGTCTATTGGTTTTAGCTCATAAATGGATTTCTTATCGTACTCATTATTTTTTATGTATTCATATGCTAGTTGAGCTGCAAAGAGATTTATATCCAATAATTTGGCTCTTCGTCCTACAAAGATTGTTTCTAAAGTTCTCTTTAGATACTCTAAATCAAGATTAAGTATTGCTAATGAAGCAGCAACAGTTATAACGTTTCTCATTATTTGTAGTTTAGAAAAATCTTTTTCTCTTTGATACTTAATAGCAGCTTCTTTTATTATTTGATTAAACGGTACGGGAACTAGGAGAAATTTGTTGTTATCTATTTCGAAATTTATTTCCTTGTCGTAAATGATAACTCCATTCGGGACCACGTTATCTTTATGTAGTAGAAGTGTTTCTTTTTCAAAGGTTGCTAAGATATCTATGTTATCTGAGTGTGAACGTATAGGTGTATCTGATATGCATACTGGGTAGTAGCTATGAGCACCTTTTATATTTGAATGATATTCTCTTTTCCCGTATACATATAATCCTATTGAGCTACAGGTTCTTGCGAATGTGATTGCTGAGGAATCTACTCCACTACCTTGTGGACCACCTATTAACCAATTCAGATTATTTATTTTCTTCATGGTAATTCTCCTTTCTTTATACTTAGTGAGCTATTCAAAAGAATTTACTGCACTTCCATATAGAATTAGACATACTCTTCTAAAACCCTTTATTCTTATTGAATATTGAACTAAGCGGGATAGTTTGCTAGACAATGAAATAAATGAAAGTGGAAATGAAGATAGAGAAAATGAGGCTATCCAGTCTATCGAGAACTCCTCCATGACCAAGTATAATTTTACCCGATTCTTTAACATTCGATACTCTCTTTATTAACGACTCAAAAAGATCTCCAAAAGGACAAAGTAAAGAAATGCAAGCAATCATGAGTAATATTTTGTAGTTACCTAATTCATATATGTGTAAATACTGTGCTACAAGTATTCCTGAAATTATACCTCCCAAAACTCCACCTATGTAGCCTTCTAAGGTTTTATTGGGACTTATATTTGTAAAGAACTCTTTTTTACCAATGATTTTTCCAGTAAAGTAAGCAAAAATATCGTGAAAATAATTACTAACAACTACCAAGAGGAATAGTAAACCATTTTTTATCTGGAAAAGTATGATAGATAAAGCTAATGAGGAAATAAAATAGAAATACAGAAAAAATTCGAAAACAATTCTATCTAAAATCTGTTTATTTGTATAACTTGATGAGATCAAAATATTCTTGATCATAATAATAACAGCAATGAAAATTATTCCCATAACATATGGAAAAAGAATCTGTAGGTTTAGGTAGGACAAATTGGAAATCAAAGGATAATCTTTAAGGTGTGTTATTACTAATATGTCCAACCACGCTGTAATAGCTATCCACAACAAAGTATCAACGTATTCTTTAAACATTTTTTTTAATTCAAATATAGACAAGATTTGAAAAATTATTACGATAAAGTAGAAGAGAGGCTTATACTGGAAAACTGAAAATAGGAATACCAATCCCAAAAATAAACCTGATAAGATTCTCAATGTAAATTTTTTGGGATCTTTTATCATTAGAGGGACTTATAATTCCTCATGTTTAGGTAGCATAGCTGGGAATAAGATTATTTCCCTTATAGAGATTTGATTGGTAAGGATCATTACTATTCTATCTATACCAAAACCAAGCCCTCCTGTAGGTGGTAAGCCATATTTTAGAGCTGTTAGATAATCTTCATCATATTCGTGAGCTTCTTCTTCTCCTTTTTCTTTGAGAGCTTTTTGTTGTATGAATCTTCTTTCTTGTTCATATGGATCATTCAGTTCACTAAATGCATTGGCTATCTCAAAGTTAGCTACGAATAATTCGAATCTTTCCACGTACATTGGGTTATCTGGTTTAGATATAGCCAGGGGAGAAATTTCAACAGGATAATCCAAAACAAAAGTTGGATTTACTAGTTCTTTTTTAACTAATTCATCAAAAGCCTTATCTATTACATGACTAACTACTTGGTTTGTAATGTGTAATTCTTTGCATATTTTTTCCAAATAATCTTTGTCTGACCTTATTTTCTCTATGTCTACACCTTTTTTGTATAACTCTTCGGGGAAAGATACTTTTTTGAAAGGTTTTGAGAAGTTTATTTTTGTACCTTGATATTCTATTTCAAATGTATTGTGGATGTGGTAGACTAATTTGCTTATTATATCTTCTGTTAGGTTTATCATATCTGACAGATCTGCATATGCTTGATAAAGTTCCAATATTGTAAACTCCGGATTATGTTTAGTTGATATTCCTTCATTCCTAAATACTTTACCTATTTCATATACCTTTTCAAAGTTACCGACGATTAATCTCTTCAAATATAGTTCGGGAGCTACTCTCAGGAACATCTCTGTACCTAGAGCATTATGAAAGGTTTTAAACGGTCTAGCTAAAGCTCCTGTAGGTATTATGTTTAGCATTGGAGTTTCTACTTCCATAAAACCTAGACTATCCAAATAATTTCTGAAGAACTTTATTATTTTGTTCCTGAGTATAAAATTCTTCTTTACTTGAGGATTTACAAAAAGGTCAACGTATCTATGTCTATATCTTATTTCTGGATTTTTTAAGCCATGCCATTTTTCAGGTAATTCAAGTAAACACTTTGCTAAGAAATCATAGTCTTTTAAATGTATAGTTAATTCACCAGTTTTTGTCCTGAATAGAAATCCTTCCACCATAATCCAGTCGCCGTTGTCTATATTATCTTTGAATATGTCAAACTTTTCATTTAGTTCATCTTTTTTTAAGTATATCTGTATTTTTTCTTGCTGTCCAAGGAGATCAGCAAATATACTTTTTCCATGGTGTCTGGTATTCAGTATTCTACCTCCTACTATAAAATTATCACCCGGTAAATTTTCTTGATCTTTGTATAGTCTCTTTAGTTCATCTACAGTAGTATTAGGTCTTCTTTTGAGAGGATACCCAAATGGGTTAAAGCCGGATTTTCTGAGGTTATCCATGTGAATAATCCTGTAGTTATCCATAAATATCTGAGCACCTCCGGGCTTAGAGTTGGTCAACATTATTATTTTTTATATAATTTCTTTGGATTACCTTTCTAAAATTAACTCAAATTAGAGGAGTTGCATAGAAAAATACTTAAATACGAACTATAGACTTATGATACTCCGAACAGGTTTCTTTTGTTCCACATCGGATAATACCCTAAACACGAACAGAAAATTAAGGCTGGAAAGCTTAAATTATGATAATGTCCTTAAAACTTTTACCAAAAATTTAATAGATCTAAAACTATTGCTAGAATACTCTCATAAAATTGGATTTGATGTATTTAGAATAGGTAGTAATTTCATTCCATAACTCACCCAATCAAAAAGTAGTAGAACAGTCTATTAGGGAGTTGGAGTATCATACTTTCATTCTTGACACTTTGGAAACAGATTTAAATTCCATAATAATAATCCATGTTGGTGGAGTATATGAAAATAAGCAAAAGGCTATTGAAAGATTTATAAGTACGATTGAAAAATATCCAGGTATAAAGAAAAGATTAACAATTGAAAATGATGATAAGTTATATTCGGTTAGGGATGTTTTGGAAATATCCAAGCAAATTAAAATTCCAGTAGTTTTTGATTACTATCATCATTTATTAAACTTTTCAGAATTTGACTTGTATGAGCTGATTAATACATGGAAGGGTAGAATTCCTAAGTTCCATATATCCAGCCAAGGAGAAAAAAATACCAACATTCGCAATATCTGGATAAACAAGATTTTGTACAATTCATAGAATTTTTATCTCCTTTATCAAGTAGTGATATAGTTATAGACATAATGCCGGAAGTTAAGATGAAAGAAAAATCCTCTATAATGGTATTGAATTGGATCAGGGAATGTAAGATATAAGTCATATAAACATGTTAAAAAAAAGTAAAATATTTTTGTTGAAATGTCTAGGTAGTTTTATCGTATTTATAAATACCTAGGAAATTACCAGAATTTTGGTAAAAATAATTAAGAGGAGGTGTAACAAGATGGGTGATGATTCTGATAAAACTGAAGAGCCGACGGAGCATAAACTGCAAGAAGCTAGAAAAAAGGGACAAGTTTTAAAAAGTCAAGACGTTGTAATGTTTGTAGTAATGGTTGGATCTTTTGCTGTTTTGATAGCCTATTCAAAAACAATTGCTCTTAAGGTAGTGGAATTCAGCAAAGATATATACCTGGGAGAATTTTTCAGGAATGCTGTAAATAGTGATAATTTAATAGCCTTTCTAACAGGTGCTTTTATTAAGTCTTTGATACTTTTCGCAATAGCAGTTTTACCAATTGCTATGATAGCCTTATTGGCTGGTATTATAGGTAATTTAGCTCAAATCGGGTTCCTATTTACCTTTGAACCTCTATCTCCAAAATTTAGTAAAATAAACCCAGTAGATGGGTTTAAAAGAATATTTTCCAAAAAATCTCTAGTAGAACTATTGAAAAATGTACTAAAAATAGGTACGATATCTATTCTGGTTTATATGCTTATAAAGTCAAATATAAAGTTGTTTATGGACTTTCCAAGAACGTGGGACTTTATACCTTTTTTAAATGAGTTTAAGAAAATCATAGAGAAAATGATTTGGCAGGTTATAGGTGTATTTGTTTTACTCGCAGCTTTTGATTATTTTGTGCAAAAAAAATTTTTTATGAAAGATATGAAAATGTCATTTAAGGAATTAAAGGATGAATACAAGGAGTTAGAAGGTGATCCACACGTAAAGGCTAAAAGGAAGCAAATGGCAAGACAAATGGCTATGGGGGGAGGAATTGGAGGAGTCAAGGATGCTACGGCTGTAGTTACTAACCCAGTTCATTACGCTGTAGCTTTAAAATATGAACATGGACAAATGCAAGCTCCCCAAGTAGTAGCTAAAGGAGAACGATATTTTGCCCAATTGATAAAAGAAATAGCTGAAAAATCTGAAATACCTATTGTAGAAAATGTAGAACTTGCCCAAATGCTTTACTCTAAATGCAAGGTAGGTGATTATATACCTGTAGAACTGTATCAAGCTACTGCGGAAGTACTGGCTTTCGTATACAAAATGAAAAAAAAGAAAAAACTTGTTCGATGATAATAATGATTCTTATGGAAATAAAAAAATTTAATGGAGGTAAGAAATGTTAGGGGCAGGTCAAGCTATTAACATAGGGGGACAAAAAGTTCCTTTAGATGTGTTTATACCTGTATCAATACTATTGGCAGTTTTACTTATCATAGTTGAACTGCCGGCTTGGCTGGTAGACACTCTATTGATAACGGATATAATTGTTTCTATTCTGGTTATTTTGATGGCGGTATATGTAAAAAGTCCTCTTGACTTTGCTGTATTCCCAACCTTAGTACTTGTTGAAACCATTTTTAGGTTAGGTTTAAATATAGCTGCTACTAGACTTATTTTAGCAAAGGGTCATATAAAAGATCCTCGAACGGGTGATCCTGTTGGAGCAGGTCATGTAATCCCAACTTTTGCTAAATTTGTAGCAGGTGGAAATCTGGTCATAGGATTTGTTTTGTTCCTGATGATAGTTGTGGTTCAGTTTATTGTGATAACCCAGGGAGCAGAGAGAATTGCTCAGGTTGCTGCAAGATTCACCTTAGACGCAATGCCTGGTAAGCAAATGGCAATAGACGGGGAACTACATGCAGGTCTTATCACACCTGAAGAAGCAAGAAGGAGAAGAAAAGAAATAGAAAGAGAAACAGACTTTTACGGAGCTATGGACGGTGTCGGTAAATTCGTTAAGGGTGACACAATAGCCAATATTATCATCCTTGCTATTAGTATCATTGGTGGAATACTCATGGGATTCACTTATTTTAGAAGTTACTTTGAAGGTGGAATTGTAGATATACTTCAAACTTATACAATTCTTACTATAGGAAACGGTTTGGTATCTATATTACCTTCTTTCTTAGTATCTACTGCAATGGGTATAATAGTATCTAGAGCAGCTTCTGAATCGAATCTAGGTGAAGATGTAATAAGCCAATTAACTGGTCAACCTAGAGCTTTGCAAATAGCTGCAGGATCTGCAGCTTTTCTAGCATTATTATCTCTAATGGGAATGGGGTTACCAGTTTTGCCTTTATTAGGATTTGCGGCATTATTCTTCATCTTATCCATGAAAGCTAAACAACAAGAGGTTCAACAACAAATTGTAAAAGAAGAAGCCAAGAAAGAACAAAAGAAAGAGGAACAAAGAAAACCAGAAAGTGCTATGGTTTATACCACGGTAGAAACTATTTCTTTAGAGCTTGGAAGAATGCTGCTTGGGCTGGTAGATGAACAACAGGGCAAAAAATTAATGGAAAGAA
Organism: bacterium; assembly: GCA_039630415.1. Lineage (GTDB taxonomy): Bacteria > DRYD01 > DRYD01 > DRYD01 > DRYD01 > DRYD01. The sequence goes on from JBCNVB010000004.1 coordinate 19,617, forward strand.
TACCCTCTGTTAGAATAAGTATAGCTAAAGAGATGGGAATAGTTATACCTGGAATCTTAATAAACGATAATATGGATTTAAAGCCAAATTCATACGTTGTAAAAATAAAGGGAGTAAAAGTTGGTCAGGGAGAGGCATATATAAATAAGTTCTTAGCAATAGGGCCAGAAAATGTTGTAAGACAGCTAAATGGTAATCTAACAGTAGAACCAGCTTTTGGAATGCCAGCTGTTTGGATAGACCCTCAAGATAAACCCCAAGCTGAAAGACTGGGATGTATGTTATTTGATGCTGTATCTGTAATAAGTTCACACATAACCGAGATAATAAAAAATAACGCAGCTGATATTTTGGGTAGGCAAGAAACCAGCATTCTGGTAGAAAATCTCAAGAAAACTCACCCTGCGGTAGTAAAGGATGTAATACCTGAGCAGATAAGTCTGGGAGAATTACAAAGAGTCTTACAAAATCTATTAAAGGAAAAGGTACCTGTGAGAGACTTAGTAACGATCATAGAATCTTTGAGTGATGCTGTAAGATATACTAGAGATATAGCTGAGTTAACAGAATTTGTAAGAATTGGATTATCAAATTCTATTTCATATATGTTATCCAAGGATGGGGTTATATATGCTGCAGCTTTAGATCCCAATCTAGAGCAATTAATTCTTGGTAGCCTACAGAAAAATGAGTTTGGTACATTCCCTGTTCTGGATCCTAATGTTAGTCAAGCTTTACTTATGTCAGTAGCAGAATTTATGAGATTTGCTACTAATAATGGATACCAGCCAATTATCATTACTTCTCCAACCGTAAGAAGACATTTCAGAAAAATAATTGAAAGAAACTTTGGTCAGATATTCGTAGCATCATTTGCAGAAATAGCTACTAACTACCAAATCAAGAATATCTATGTTATCAAAGTAGAAATTCCTACACAAGTATGAATACCTACTTAATATATTTGTCAAATACAAATAAGCTATCAAAGGAAGAATTACTAGGAAAAGTGGTAAATATTGAATTACTTAGACCACTGCTAATTAAAACAAATAAACGCGTAAAATTAAATTCTGACTTAATTTTGAATAAATCCAAATTTCTTGATAGGATATTGTCTGATCCTAAGAAGCAGTCATTTGTAATAAAAGACAAAAGTGTACTCGGAATAGATGATCAAGAGCTAACTAAAAGAATATCCTCGTTCAAAATAGTAAAGGATGATTTTATTTCTATTGAGAGGTTTGAAAATGAGCAAAGTCTACAAGAATCAATAGATAAAGTAGATTTGATGTATTTTTTTTTTAAATTAGGTATAACTTTTTACGAAAAATTCTGTAGTGAAGTAAAGGTTCATAATACTAATTGCTACGGGATTAAGCTAATTCTGGATAATCTTGAGTACTGCATTACCTCAAGGAAATTTATAAATCAAATTGATTTCTATACTTTTGATGAAAAAGGTACTATAGAGAATGATGATGCTATAGGATTTGCTAAGCTCCAAAATGGATATGAAATTTATGTAGCAATAGCTGATTTATCTGAAGTATGGAATATTTATTTGGATAGATTAACTTTAGAATTTCCCCAAAGTATATATACGATTGATTCTAAGTTTTATATGCTTCCCAGAGATTTTATAGAAATGCTTTCCCTAAGAGAAAATAGAAATCGACCTGCTTGGGTTTTCATTCTAAAGGTTGATAAAAATTTTGATATTAAAGATTACTATTTTGAACCAACCATAGTAAATGTGAGAAAAAATTTCACTTATTCTCAAGGTAATAAAATTCTGAAACAGAATGAATTCATGTATAAAATTGCATTTAATTTGCTAAAGAAAAGGTTAAATAACGGAGCTATATATTTTCAGGATATTGGAGGTATGAAGTTTATTATACAAGAACTTATGATTTTCATAAACTATGTTTGTGCCAAAATACTTCATAAGGATGGAATCCCTTACATATCTAGAACGATTACTATACCGACAGAGCTAAAAAATGAACTAAAAAAATATGCAGGTAGAATATACGACTTAAGAGATAGGGACTCTAAAATTATGTTCTATAGGGTTCTCAACTTGCTAAGCTATGCTAGGTATGATGTTGGAAATTACAGGCATGAAATACTAGGATTAGATAGGTATACTCATGTAACAAGCCCTCTTAGAAGATATGTTGATGTTATAAATCAAAAACAATTGATATCTTTTTACTATAACTTTGATGAATTTTTCACTTATGAAGAATTGAAAGATATATTGGGTATTATAAATCCTTTACTCCAAAGATATAATATTTGTACAAGAAACTATAATAAGGTGCAAAAGCTAATAAGTTATGTGGACAAGCTTTTAAATAGTAATTCTCAAGAAGTGCAGTTCCCTTACTATATACTTTGTGAAGATGTTTTCATTATCTTGGAAGAAATAAAGCAAGAAATAAATGTAGGTAAAGTCTTTTTTTTAAAGAATAGAATAGTAAACCAAGATACGTTGATTTTAAGTAAGAACTATGTTATTGAAGTGATAATGAATGAAATAAGAAGGATAGAGAGGGAACTTGAGGGAGGTGAATAACTTTGGTTCAACTATTTTTATTTGTCTTTTTAATGGTAGCATGTATTTTCAGTATATATTTAGTTTCTTGTGGAATGAAAACTTCAGGGGTTGTACTGGTTCCCGGTGTTGTTATATCTGGTCAACCACCTGTTTGGAGTATATCTACATTTAAGCAAACTTTATCTCCTGAACCACCTGAAATAGCTTTTGGATATCTTAACAATACTTTTGAACCATTTAAATTTGTTAACTTAAATATTACACAAAATTTTATTTCTTTTGAATATTCAACTGCTTTTGGTAACGCTATACAAAATAAAAAGGTTATAATATGGGGTTCAGGATGGAGATTTTGCAATACTAATGCTAATTTTAGGGACATATTCTGGGTAGGAAAGATTGTAGATATTTCTTCAAACACAAGCATAATTACTTTTAGTTTTGCTGGTAATCAGTATAAAACGATAGGGGGAACTAATTTTGTAGCTAGATTTATAACACCAAGCTTTTATAGTAATTTGGAGAGTTCTGCTAGTAATACTTTAGTATTTGCAAAGACAACTTCTGGAAACTATACGCAAGCTGATTTCAATAATCCCAATGAAGATTTTAGAAGTGTAGCATTTATTAATGATAACACTAATAATTCTCTTGGTGTAGTCGTAGGAAGAAATATAGTTTTCTATTCTAGAACTAACGAGAGTATAAATCTTACTAATTGGCGGAATGGTCTTAATATTAACATAACCAATAGACCTTCAGATTTTATTGCTTTTGATACTGTTCCAGCAAGTATTAGTCAAACAGGCTTTTTAATCGTTGGTTCAAATATTTCAGAGACAAGTGGTTTGTTGACTTTTTTTACTACTAGTACAAATAATTGGTCTTCTAATTTTATTGATACATTTGCACAGATCATAGGTGCAAATAATTACCCTCTGTATTCTTCAGACTTTATCTTTATAAATGTTGGTGCTGCTGTAGCTGTGGGAAGAAATATTATAATTTTCTGGAATGATAGTAACCTTGATCAAAGGATTGATCCCAATGACGTTTTCATTTTTCATAGAGAAAATAATGTTAGTTTTTATGGTGGTTGTGTAATAAAGGATAATGCTAATAATAATACGATAATAGCAGTGGGTTATGATGATCAACTTCAGGAGGGAGTTATCTATAGAGGTCAAGGTACAGGTTCTAATTACTCTTTTAATCAACCCCCACAAAAAGTTAATATAAGTTCACTGGGTTTAGATTTGAGAAATATTATTTTCTTTGATGTAGCTAGTATCCAGAATAATGTGTATGTAGTTGGTTGTGATTTTTCTAACTGTGATTTAAAGCCATATCCTCAATCTAATCCTAATTTACCTAAAGTAACGAAATCTTTCATCTTCAATGCTACTGCTTTTCCTGCTTTGACTGATAATCATATACTTGATACTTTTAGAGATGTAAGAGGATTGATAATTAGAAGTTCTGATGGAGGGCAAGTATTTACCCTTTTTGCTGATCAGATAAGATAATTTTTATGTTCAATCCGCTAAAAAGCAACAGAGAAAAAGCTAGATTTTTCTTGATGTTGAATGTGGCACTTAGGGCAGGGTTACCTTTGTATAGAACTCTTAACATAATGAAAGACAGTTTACCGAATTATTGGAAAAACGTAATCCAAGTATTATCGGAAAATATAAGACGAGGATACTCTCTGTATCAATCGATAGCTCCGTTTAAGGAAATTTTTGAACCGGTTACTTTAAAATTAATCGCGGTAGCTGAGAATACAGGAAAACTTGATAATATTTGTATCTATTTATTTGAATATTATCAAACGAAGGATAGGGTATTAACAAAAATAGTTTCCGCAGTGACTTATCCAATATTTATCGTTATTTTTTCGTTGATAATAAGCTATATGATTCTAGTTTTTGTTTTTCCCGTAATTGTTAATATGTATGCTGAATTCGCAGCTAATTTACCTTTGGTTACTTTGGTTTTGAAAAAGCTTGTCGATACTCTTAGTTTGAAGAATATCTTAGTATTTGTATCTATCTTTGTTGTTGTTTTTTTTCTTATGTACTTATTAATAGGTAGAGAAAGAATATTTTACATAATTGAGGACATATTGCTTTTACTACCGATTATTTCAAAAGTGTATAGTAAATTTATAGTCAACAATTTTCTATATGCTTTTGTTTTATGTATAAAGAGTGGATTAAGTATGTCAGAGGCTATAAAACATTCTCTTAGTGTATTACCAGCCAATGTTCAAAGGAGACATTTTTACGATGTATACTCTAGAATTTCTGAAGGTCAATCTCTATCGAGTATTCTCAAAAATAAACCCTATTTTAATAAAGTTATAATCAACTTTATAAGTAGTTACGAAGAAACAGGAAACATTGATATAGTTGATAAGCTCATTAATTATTTGACGTTTGATATCAACATGTTTTTGGATAGAGTTATAGTTTTAATAGAACCCTTATTGATTTCTTTTATATCGATATTCGTGTTTTTTATAGCAGTTGCTGTTCTTATACCTATGATGAGTATATCGTTTCAGTTAGTACAATAAGTACCATATGGTTGTTATAGTTAAACTTTTGTGATAGGAATAGTTTTTTTTGCTATTGAATTAGGAAATAATTTAATGGGACCCAACGTTGTATTTTATAACATACTTAAGAGTTTAGCTACATATTCTGATCTATCTACGAGGTTGAAGTATTTTTTTGTTTTCAATAAAGATTATAAGAAATCTGATTTATTTAATCTAATCAATTCAATCGGAGAAATTATATTTGTTAATGTTAAAAGCTATGTTACTTTGTTTAGTGATGTATATGTACTGAAAAAACAGATTATTAACAAATATAAACATATTAAGTTAAGGTTTTTATACCCTAAACCCATACTATTACCTGTAAATGTTGAGCAATATGCCTTCTTGTATGATCTACCATTTGAATTACTTTATTTTGGTAAGACAATAAAATATATAAAGCAACAGTTATTGTTTAAAAGAATTATTTGGAATAGGTTAAAGAAAATCTTTACTATATCTCATTCCTCTTTTAATGATATTAAAAGTTTATTAGGTTTGAAGAACGTTGATTGGATACATTTAGGAGTAGATCAGGAGATATTTAGAATTTTACCTGAGAAAGACTACAAACCTTATGTGGATTCAATTTTCAGGAGTAGGGGTATAGACGTTTATGATGGATACTTTTTCTATCCTCTTGGTAAAATATGGAGAAGAAAAAATCTAGAAAACTTAATTTATGCTTTTAGAATATTGCATCAAACTTTAGATCAAAAAATTTACTTAGTAATTACTGCGAATAACCTTGATAGTCAAGATTCATATGTTAGAAAGGTATTATCTATTCCTTGCCAGGAAGTTATTTGGATCAAAACTTTAAGTACGGATGATTTGGTAAAACTATATAATGGTTCTTTAGCTGTTGTATATCCTTCTTTTTATGAGGGTTTTGGGTTGCCTATTATTGAATCACTTAGTTGTGGGAAAAACATCTTATGTTCTAACATAAATGTTTTCAAAGAAATATATCCCGATAATGAATTCTTGTTTGAACCTAACAATGTAGAGGATATTTACAAATGTATGTTGAACTTCTATTATAAGAAGGATAAACTAGTTACTAATAGAATTCTACTCAGAGAAAAAGCAACAAGGTTTAGCTGGAAAAATACAGTAGACAATCTAATAACTAAAATGGGAGAGTAAAACTATGGATAAAAAGACGAAAGAGTTTGTAAACCAAGAACAAAAGTGGTACCTGATAGATGCAACTAACAAGCCTCTTGGTAGATTAGCAAGTAGAATAGCATACATACTTATTGGTAAGCATAAAGTTACCTATAGTCCATCATATGCGGGTGGAGATCATATTGTTGTAATAAACTGTTCAAAAATAAAACTGACGGGTAAAAAAATGTTACAATCTAAGTATTACCGTCACTCTGGACATCTAGGTAACTTAAGAGAATATACTGCTGAATACATGTTAAAAAATAAACCTGAACAACTATTGAGATTAGCTGTATCTAAAATGTTACCCAAAAATAAACAAAGAAAAATAATGCTCAAAAGGTTGAAAATATATAGATATGAATCTCACAAACACGCTGCACAAAACCCTCAAAAACTGGAGGTGTAAAGATGTACTACGCAACAGGTAGAAGAAAAGAAAGTACTGCTAGAGTATATCTCAAACCAGGAAAAGGAGAAATACTTATAAATGGTAAACCTCTTGATCAATACTTTAGAATGAGAGAAATTTATCAAATAAAAGTAAGAAAGCCACTTGAAGTCTTAGGTTTACTTAACAAATATAGAGCGGATTGTTATGTAAAGGGAGGAGGAACTACTGGTCAAGCTGAATCAATTAGCCTGGGTATAGCAAGATGTTTAGCACAAATCTCTGAAGAATACAAAAAAATACTCAGAAAATTTGATCTATTAACAAGAGATCCAAGAGAAGTTGAAAGAAAGCACTACAATAGGCATAAGGCAAGAAAGGCTCATCAATGGCATAAGAGGTAAAACTATGAAAAACAAACCAAATATATTCTTTCTCCTAACAATTGGATGCATACTCCTTCTTATACTACTAAAAATATTTGCTAACCAACAGTATACTATGAAAAACACTTCAACACAAAATTTAAAGTCAATCAAATTATACTCATCCGTAACCCATGCTACTCAAACATCACAAGTCCAAAATTTTATCAAAGTATGGCAGTTTCTATATAGCTTCAGGGATAATAAAACCTTAGCATACGAGCTAAAAAGAAAATTGGAAAAGCAAGATATAATGAAAATTATCACAGATTACCAGACACTATCTAATATTTTTAAGTCTCTGAACTATGATGAAAACCAAAAAAAGATGATAAATGAGATGTTCAAAAACGAAAAAGAATTTGTCGATTCAATAACTCAATTCTACTTGTATCTGATAATTTCTCAATTTAATGAGTCAAAAATAAATGATCTAAAAAAACAAAAAGAATATATAAAAAGTAAGATCTATAGAATAGATCCCGGTCTCATAGAAAGAATCAAACAAAAAAACGACCCTGAACTAAATAAAATACTTTCCGAAATAGACAAGCAACTTTATCAACCCAACCTTTCTGAAAGAAAAATAAAAGTTCTATTGGCAGAAATGGAAAAAATTGAAACTATAATAAACGCTTACGAGCAGAGAAAAGATGATGAAATGTTTAAATGGATGATAGAGAACAGAGAAAAAGTGCTGAAGAGTTTAATTGTTAGAAGGTAAATATGGTAGGAGTGTGAGGTAAATATGCCAACTTATGTGTATAAGGTAAAAACCCCTGAAGGTAAAGAGAAACAGGGTGAGATAGTAGCAAAAAATGAAAAAGAAGCTAGAACACAGTTGATACGTCAAAAATTTCAAATAATCTATGTCCAACAAAAACCAGAAGTTACACCTATAGCAAAGATAGCAAATATCTTTAAACCCAAAGTTAGTCAGCAGGCTATAACCATATTTTCAAGACAATTTGCTACGATGATAAATGCAGGATTATCCTTGGTAAGAGCTCTTGATATATTAGCTGAACAAACTGAAGATAAATTACTCAAAGCTGCTATTAGTGATATAAAAAAGGAGGTAGAAGCGGGTAAGGCTCTTTCATCTGCTCTCGCTAAGCATAAGGGTGTTTTTAATGACCTCTATATTAGTATGGTCAGAGCTGGTGAGATAGGAGGTATGTTAGACGAAGTTCTTGAAAGATTGGCGAACTTCATGGAAAAAGATTTTCAACTCAAGAAGAAAGTCCAATCTGCTATGACTTACCCAATTATAATACTTTTCCTGGCAATAGGTATAGTCATATTTCTAGTAACCTACATACTTCCAACCTTCGTGAACCTATTCAAAGAAATGGAAGTTCAACTACCACTAATGACTCAAATATTAATAGTTGTTGTAGAAGCATTAAGAAGACCGGAAATAGTATTTACTGTTATTATTGCTCTTATAGTGAGTATTTTTGGTTTAAATTTATACTATCAAAATCCAACTGGAAGGAAGCAAATAGATTTGATAAAACTAAACATACCTGTTTTTGGGCTTTTGAGTAAGAAAGTTGCAATAAGTAGATTTGCAAGAACGCTTGGTACATTGCTTTCGTCAGGTGTATCTTTAATGGCTTCTTTGGAAATAGTTTCCCAAGTTGCTGGTAATGCGGTTATATCTAGTGCTATAGACAATGTAAGGTCAAAGTTAAGAGAAGGTGAAAATTTGTCAACTCCTCTTACAGAAACAGGTATTTTCCCTCCTATGGTAACACAAATGATAGCTGTAGGAGAGGAAACGGGTAACCTTGATACCATGCTTAATAAGATAGCGGATTTTTATGATACTGAAGTTGAGTATACTTTATCATCACTTACCTCGCTTATAGAGCCTATAATGATAGTAGGTATGGGTGGAATAGTAGGTTTTATAGTTCTTTCAGTTTTCTTACCACTTTATCAGTTGATTACTGCAAGTTTTTAGGGAAGTATGCCCACGTAGCTCAGTGGAAGAGCGCATCCTTGGTAAGGATGAGGTCACCGGTTCGATCCCGGTCGTGGGCTATATAAAAATTGCTATTTATACTTGAATCCCCTTCAAAAGCAAAAACTATCTCCTCTATCCTCAAAAAAATGAATATCAAAAACTTTAAAATAGTTGCTACCATGGGGCATATAAAGGATCTCCCTAAAAATAACTTTGGATTATCTGTACAAAATGGACAAATAAAAGCAACATTTACTTTTCTACCAAAAAAAAGAAGAATTATAGAAAGTATAAGTAAAATGCTTAACAACTACAAAAATGTAATTTTAGCTACTGATCCAGACAGAGAAGGTGAAGCTATATCTTTTCATTTGTATGATGAGCTATCAAAATATAATCGTGTTGTAAATTTCAAAAGGGCTTACATATATGAGATAACTGATTTTGGTATCAAAAAAGCTTTGGAAAATTTGGGAAGTATCAATTATTCTATGGTTGAGAGTCAAATTGCTAGAAGAGTTATTGATAGAATTATAGGTTACAAAATAAGTCCTATTTTGTGGAAAAAGTTTACAATTAAAGGACTAAGTGCTGGAAGGGTACAAACAGCTACACTTAAGCTAATTTACGATAGAGAAAAACAAATAGAAAACTTTAAACCTCAAAAATACTACACGATTAGGTTCAAAATTTTAGCAAATAAACAAATCTTACAAGCTTATCTATTTAAAGATAAGCAAATTCTAACTGTGCAAACTATAGATGAACTGGATCAAATTAAAAATAGTATAGAAAAGCTAAAAAATAAGACTTTTTTAGTAAAACCTATGGTTTACAGTAAGGAGATTATACCTCCTGATCCTCTTAAAACCTCTACTTTGCAACAGGAAGCGGCCAAAGTGGGTATAAATAATTCACAAACTATGAAGATAACTCAAAAGCTATATGAAGGTGTTTACATTCAAGGCAAGAAAGTTGGACTGATAACCTATCATAGAACGGATAGTATAAGACTTAGTGATCATGCTATTTCTATTGCTAAGAAAATTTTGCCTGAAGTAGTTGTTTACAATCGGAAAAATAAATCTTCTTTCGATGCTCATGAGGCTATAAGAATAACATCTACTTATGATTTACAAACTTTGCAAAGATACTTGTCCCCGCTTGAGTTCAAGGTTTATGGGATTATATATAGAAGGTTTTTAGCATCTTTGTCTCCTAGTTGTAAGTATCTTTATCAAGAAGTGAATATTAGTGTAGGTCAGGGCATGTATATTTTGTATGAGAGTGCAAAGGTTATTGAAAAAGGTTTCTTAAATATTTTGCCAGACTATCTTGATAGAATGAATATTTTTAGAAACCCATTTATAGAATCTGATAAGGTGGAGATTAAGATTTTGGATTATTCGGTAGAGGAGCATTATACTAAACCTCCTTCAAGGTATACATTATCCAGTATAATAAAGAAAATGGAGGAGGTAGGTATTGGAAGACCATCTACGTATTCTTCAACAATAGAAACTCTCAAAAATAGGAAATACATAGAAATTAAAAAGGGATCCATACACATTACTGAACTAGGAAAAAAGGTTGTAGAGTTTTTATTTGGACTTTATTCATCTTTCTTAAGTGTTGAATTTACCTCGTACTTAGAGCAAAAGTTAGATGATATTGAAAACTCAGACTACCAGCAGGCTAGGAAAATCGCTAATCAAGAAATGCTTAGAGTTTACAATATATTGAAAAGTAATTCTGGTGTATGAATCTATGTATATACTATTCCTTTCTAACGGTTATGGAGAGGATACGATAGCTTATTACATTATCAATAGTTTCCCTAGTAGCTTCAAAAATAGAATATTGACTTTCCCTTTGGTTACTGAAGGTAAGATTTTTGAAGATAATGGTATTAAAAGAGTAGGTCCAATTAAAGTTTTTCCTAGTAGGGGTATTAGTGGAATTTTCAATCTTAAGAATATGTTGCTAGATATCAAAAGTGGGTTAATTAAGCACATACTTAAGCAAATAAAATTTCTCAATAGTCTAGATGAAAATTATTATTTTGTAGCTGTTGGTGATATTTACCCTTTGAGTTTACTATATTTGTCTAACAAAATAGATAAAACCTTTTTTGTTGCTACTGCTAAATCTATTAGAACTGAAAATTTTAATTTTTTCGAGATTTTTCTGATGAACAAAACTATTGCGAATTTTGTAAGGGATCAAGAAACTTATCAAAAGTTTGAAAAAAGAATAAAGAACCTATTTTTCGTTGGTAATCCTGTATTAGATATTCCCTATTATGAACCTCCTGAGGAGATCAGAAGTGCACTAAATAAAAGTAATTCTATCTTAATCTTTCCTGGTAGAGAGGACCAAGCTTTAAATAACTTAAAATTATTATTACCTTCAATAGAGGTTGGAGTGCAAAAAGGTTTTTTATTCTTTATCGTCGTGCCAAATTTTTATCCGATTGATCAGATAAGTGCTATAGTAGGTTATAAAGATGCTATTTTTGTAGTTGATTCAAGATATCTAGCGTACCTATTAAAGGAATGTTTTGTAGTTTGGGGATTTGGAGGTAGTGTTAATGAACAGGCTGCTGGCTTTGGAATACCAGTTATCTCCCTTGATCAAAAAAATTGGTATAGAAGGAGACAAAGAAAGCTTCTTGGCAACTCCCTTATTCTGGTTTCTAATTCATATCAGTTTATACAAAAAACTTTGGAGCTAAAACAAAACAAACAACTCTACTTACAATTGAGTAATGAAGGTAGGGTAAGAATGGGTAAACAAGGAGGAGCACTTTCTATTGTTAATCTTATCCTTGAAAAAATTAATGTTTGAAAAAACTATCAATTTTTCTTGGTTATTTAGATTTCTCAATAAAGGATAGTTCTTAATTATTGTATAAATTACAATTGAGGGTGAAATGTAATGATAGAGATTAAATTTTTGGGAAGAGGGGGACAAGGTGCTGTTACTGCTGCTAATTTACTAGTTCAGGCTGCCTTTATTGAAGGAAAATATGGATTGGCTTATCCTTCGTTTGGTGCTGAAAGAAGAGGTGCTATTCTTAATGCATATGCAAGGATAGATGATAAACCTGTTAATGTACATCAGCAAATCTATCAACCTGACATTGTCGTTGTTCTCGACAAAAAAATACTCCAGATGACAAATATCATAGAAGGACTAAAAAAAGGAGGATTTGTCATAATAAATACGGATAAAATCCCTGAGGGTTTACATTTTGATGGCAATTTATTTATAGTTGACGCAACTAGAATATGTCTCGATTTGAATCTAATTATCTCAGGATGGCCAGTTGTAAATACTTCTATCCTCGGAGCTCTTTCTAAAGCAACCTCTATCGTAAAAATACAAACTATAATAGACGTAATACAAGAAACTTGGAAAGGAGAAATAGGTAAGAAAAATGCAGAAGCTTGCATGAGAGCTTATGAAGAAACTTATCAGGTTGTAATGAAACAATTAGTTGGATAAAAAGGAGGAGAACATGAAAGTACTTATACCTAAATCAAAAGCTAACAAGGGTGCGGTTGGTAAAACAGGACTGTGGAGAACTTCTAAACCTGTAGTTAACCATGATAAGTGTATAAAATGTGTCATATGTTGGTCTTTTTGTCCGGAAAATACAATATTTAGGTTTGAGGATAATTCTGTTGGAATAGATTATGAATATTGTAAAGGTTGTGGGGTATGTGCTAATGAATGCCCTGTTAATGCAATAGAGATGGTGGAAGATTAGGAGGTTGGTATGAGTATAATAGAGGAAAAAAAGACTGGATCTAATCTAAAAAACTTAAAGGTTGTTACTGCTAATGAAGCGGTTGCTCTAGCTGTAAAATGTGCTAGAGTAGATGTAGTTGGGGCTTATCCTATAAGTCCTCAAACGAGTATTATGGAGTATCTAACCAAGTATGTAGAAACTGAAAATCTACCGATCGAAATAATAAGGGTTGAATCTGAGCATAGTGCTATGGCTGTGGCTATGGGCGCTGCTGCTGTTGGTGCTAGAGCTTTTACAGCTACTGCTTCACAAGGTTTACTGTATATGGCTGAGATGGTATACTGGGTAGCTGGTAGTAGATTACCCGTTGTTATGGCTATTGCTAGCAGAGCTATGGGAGCACCCTGGATACTCGGAAATGAACATACTGATATAATGTTACCCAGGGAATGGGGATGGATTGTGCTTTTTCCAGAAGATAACCAAGAAGTTTTTGATACAATAATACAGGCATATAGAATAGCTGATAAAACCCTAATACCCGTGATTGTTGGTTTGGATGGTTTTATTATGAGTCATACTACTATGCCTATATCCATACCTGATCAAAGTATCATAGATAGTTTTATACCCAAAAATACTCCTAAGCCTTATGCACTGAATACAGAAAACCCATTTACTCATGGAAATGCTGTTAGTTCTAATCTTTATATGGAGTTTAGATACGATATATTCAGAACTATAGAGGAAGCTGAGGACTTGGTTGATCAAGTTGATAGAGAGTGGTATGAGCTAACGGGTAGAACTTATGGAGGAACAATACAAGAGTACATGCTTGATGATGCTGAAGTAGCTATTATTGTTATGGGGGCTTCTTCGGGTGATGCTAAACAGGCAGCTATGAATGTAAGACAAAAATATAACATAAAAGCTGGAGTAATTAGACTAAGAAGTATTAGGCCATTTCCTGTAAAGAGGCTTTCAAGAATAGCTAGCAGATTAAAATGCATAGGTGTACTTGACAGAAATATGTCTCCTGGATTAGCTGGAATGATAGCTACTGAGGTTAAGTTTGCTCTTTATGAGCTAGAAAATAGACCAATTATTCAGGCTTATATAGGTGGTTTAGGAGGAAAAGATATCAAAATAGAGGATTTTGAAAATATATATCTAGAGTTACATGAGATGATGCAGGGTAAGAGAAAAGTTGAAAAAGTGAGGTGGGTAGGGTTGGATTTATCTGCTGTGGAGGCTTATTTTGAGGAGGTGTAAGAGATGACTTCTATAAAGCAATTACCGTATGAAGAGTATCTTTTAGCGGGAAATGGAAGTTGTCCCGGGTGTGGACTAACGATAGGTTTAAGAAATGTACTAAAGGCTGTTGGTAAGGATGTTTATATGGTAGTACCTGCTTCATGTAGTAGTGTTATTCAGTCACCTTTCCCGAATTCTTCTGTAACAGTACCTTTGTTAAATACGCCATTTGCTGCTGCAGCAGCTGCTGCTTCTGGGATGGTTAGAGCTCTTAGAGTTATGGGTAAAGATTCGGTAGTTATGGTTTGGGCTGGCGATGGAGGAACTTTTGACATAGGTCTAGCAACTGTTAGTGGTGCAGCAGAAAGAAACGAGGATATACTATACATATGCTATGATAATGAAGCTTATATGAATACTGGTGGGCATAGATCAGGAGCAACTCCCCTGGGTACATTTACTGGTACCACACCTACTGGAAAAAAAGAAAATAAGAAAAATGTACCCCTAATAATGGCAGCTCACAAAGTCCCCTATATAGCAACCGCTAGCATAGCTTTTGTAACTGATCTATATGATAAGATTCTTAAGGCCAAGAATATAAAAGGATTTAGGTATATTCAAATATTTTCTCCATGTACTCCAGGATGGTTATTACCAACTGAAAAAAGTGTTGAGTCAGCTAAACTAGCAGTACAAACAGGTATTTACCCACTTTTCGAAATAGAAAATGGAGTTTTCAAAATTAGCGCACCAAGTAAAGCTTATCTTAAAAAGGAAAAACGAAAACCTCTGCAAGATTATTTCAAAATCCAAGGAAGGTTTAAGAACCTAAAAGAAGAGCAGGTGAAAATGATAGAACAATGGATTGATGAGATGAATGAAGAATATGCTAATTTGGATGGTAAGAAAATAATCTAAGGGTTATGAATTTCGAAAAAGAGTTTGAAATTATAGAGAGGGATTTAAAATGTCCGCGATGTGGCGGAGTCGTAGTTGAATCTACTGATCTGGAAATAATGTTTTTCTACGAACATACCAGAGAATACTCTTGTATCATTTGTGGATACAGGTTTTGGATAGATCTGGATGAAATTATATCTAAGCTTAGTATTACTAAGAAGAAGGAAAATTAGGTAAGTATATAATCGATATAGTCGATACAAGGGGGGAGTAAAGTGTTAAAAATGGTTAATCTAATAGCGGTAATGGTGGTTAGCCTAATAATGTTTGCTATTTGTTTGTTTGCAATCGGACAAAATAGAGTTAATTGTATGTTGATAGTTTTTAGTGATGCTACTGGTAGTTATGCTGGAAGTCCAATAGCTAAATTTATTTCTGGTAAGTTAAGTTCGGTTAGTCCTTTTTATTGTACTTTTGAGTCTGCCTATACCTATGATAACTTACCTTTAGCATTAGATAAGGCAAAATCGAAAGGTATGAATGTGTTAGTTGGGGGTGTTATTACTGAAAGTAATGTAACGTATTCATATGTGCATCTTCCTGCGCCTGTTCCTGGGGGTGTAAGGGTTAGGAGTGCAACTGCTAGTATATCTTTTCAAGTTGATATGAGGAGTGTAAGTGATGGTGCTATTATTTTCAATAATAGTTACAGTGCTTCTGAAACAGTGAGTGATGTTGGTGCATGGGCTTGGACAAACTGGGGATATGTTGATATAGATTCATATACTTTCCTAAATAGTCCTATGGGTAAGGCTCTTTCTAAGGCGGCTGATAAATTTATTAAAGACATAGAGCAAAATAAGAATACTATACTCAGTAAAATACCTTCATCGTATACTACCCAAGTTCCTTCTACGACTCAGGTTCCATCAATGCAGGTTCCATCAATGCAGGTTCCATCAACGCAAGTTCCATCAACTCAGGTTCCATCAGCCCAGAGTACTAATCCTATGCAGTTTGCTCAGGAAAACATTGTACTTGGTCAGTATGAGTTTGTTAAAGTATATGAAAATCATATGGTTAATTTACCTAAGGGAACTACATTTATAAATGGACTGGAGAACATTTCAAAAAGACATATTCTAACGACCGATTTTGTACAGAAAATAGGTAGAAATGTCCCTGTATTTAAGTACAACTATGACTGGTTCTCCACTGTAACCCAACTTAAAACACCTAATCTTAAAATACCTGTATGTATTGATTTTATGTGTGCTTTTTTAGAACAATATGGTAGAATAATTATGAGTAATATTGGTATATCTTATGGTAGAGTTAATAAAAGTACTTTTACTTTTGATGGAATTTATTTGATTTTCCAGGTTCCGTTGAACTATGATTTAGAAGAACAGGTACCTATTAATGTAGATGTGTTTTTAGTTAGTCAGGGGGATTTAAATTATAATTGGTATTACCATGCTATACATGCAAAGAAATCTAATTTTATGCCGATAGCGAAAGGGCAAGCAACTGTTAATAGATATCTGGTTGCTAATAAAGATGTTCACTCTAGGATATTTATTACGGATAATAAATTAGTTGTTCAGATTGAGGATAAAATTCCTATAGACATTGATTTGCCTCCTGGAGTTATCAAGGTGAAGGATGGAGTTGTTTTAGTTGATGGTATTAGTAATGCTATATCAGGATTAGCTGTGTATAGGTTGAAGGTTTTACAAGAAAATACTTATACAAGCCAAGATACAAATAAAGTAGACGATATAGAATCTCGTTTATTATCGATGGGAGCAAGTGTTTCAAAAACGCAAGTAGCCTATACTGTCTCTTTTTATACTCAAATTTTGTTCTCCAGTGTAAGTTCGAGTAATGTGGTTAAAAATGATAACTTCGAAGACTGTATGGATTTAATAGATAAGCTTATAATAGCTAGTGGTTCTTCGGATGTAAAGATTAGAATAAACTACAAGAATTCTTCTATCTATTCACGAATTAAAGCAGTTATAAATGATTATCTTTCTTCAGTTTCCTCTGGAAACTATACCATAAGATTTTTACCAGCCGAGAATGATTCAAAGACAATAACTTTTAGAATAAGTAGATGAGGATTATGAAAAAATTTATAGCTTTATTGATAAGTTTAGTTATAGTTGCTACATTTGCCTATCCTAAAAAAGTCTTGTACAAAAGGGGTTTATTTTTTCAAGATAAAAGATTGTTGGTAGTTTATGAAATATATGCTAGTGACAAAAAATCAAGAATGGAATTTGAAGATGTTGAAACTGAAACAAAAAGTATTATAATTACTCATTTTCATGATAACCAGGTTATAGATATATATCTTGATCCTTTGGTTGGAGAGTACTATGTTGAGAAAACTCCTTTATCTGACTTTTATACTAATGAAGCTTTTATGCAGATATCAAGAATTTCATGTATAATCAAGAATTCATATTATAGGTTCAAGGGTGAGAATTTTAGATCTATAGAACTAAAACCTGTAATAAAAGAGGGTGATAATTTAATTGAGATAGCTAGGATGATTATGATAAGCATAGGTGATATGTTCCCTGAAAAGTATTTGGATGAATATAAAAATATAATGTCAAATCATCTTAGGAATATAGATAGATCCCATTATGTAGGTACTTTATTAGCTGCACTTTTGTTTCCATATTTTAGTGATATAAAGGATATGTTACTTCAGGGTTATGTAGTGGTTAATCTGAAAACTCCTGATAAAGTGGAGGATAGAGTAGAAAAGATTGATTTTATAGATTATAATGAGAATTATTTCATCATACCTAGGGGATATAAGAAAGCGAGAGATAAAAAGTAGAGTAATTGACAGTAGAGTGGATTGGGGGAAATATAGATGAAGGAGGTTATAGTTGTAGGTGGTGGGCTTGCTGGTTTAATGGCAACTCTAAGATTGGGGGAAAGGGGATATAAAATAAGGTTATTTTCAATCGTTCCTGTTAAAAGATCTCATAGTGTGTGTGCTCAAGGTGGTATAAATGCTGCTATCAATGCGAAAGGAGAGGGAGATAGCCCATTTTTGCATTTTTATGAAACTATATACGGTGGAGATTTTCTTGCAAATCAACCTCCAGTACTAGGAATGACTGAGCTTGCTCCTAAAATAATCTATCTGTTTGATCGAATGGGAGTACCTTTTAATAGAACACCTGAGGGAAATATAGATTTTAGAAGGTTTGGAGGTACTCTTTTTCATAGAACTGCTTTTGCAGGTGCAACTACTGGTCAGCAATTGTTATATGCTCTAGATGAGCAAGTTAGAAAACTTGAAGTTGATGGATTAGTTCAAAAATATGAACCTTTTCAACTACTTAGGCTAATCATAGACAAGGGTGTTTGTAAGGGAATAATTGCTATGAACTTGTATACAGGTGAGATCAAAGCATATACTGCTCAAGCGGTTATTCTCGCTACAGGAGGACTAGGATATATATTCAAGCATAACACCAATAGTATAATAAACACTGGTTCTGCTGGAAGTATAGCTTATCAGCAGGGAGCGTTTTGGGCTAATCCGGAGTTTATACAAGTTCATCCAACTGCTATGAAAGGTAAAGATAAAAATAGGCTGATTTCTGAAAGTGTCAGGGGTGAAGGTGGTAGAGTTTGGGCTTATGATTCGGAAGGTAGAAAAAGATACTTCCTTGAAGAATGGTACCCAGGATATGGTAACCTTGTGCCCAGAGATATAGCAAGCAGAGCTATATATAGAGCTGTTTACGAACTGGGGTATCATACTGCTGAAGGAGAACCAATGGTATATCTGGATATTACCGATTTGGTTAAGCAAAAAGGTAAGGACTATGTTAAAGCGAAACTAGGAGGAGTTTTAGAAATATATGAAAAATTCTCTGGAGTAGATCCTTATACTAATCCTATGAAAATATTCCCTGCTGTACATTATTCTATGGGAGGGCTTTGGGTAGACTATAATCAAATGACAAGCATACCTGGATTATTTGCGATTGGTGAGCAAGATTATGAATATCATGGAGCAAATAGGTTGGGTGCTAATTCTCTACTTTCTTGTCTGTATGCAGGCTATATAATGCCTAATATAATCGATACTTATACTAAAAACTCAGATCCTATAGTTTCAGAAAATTCCATAAAGGAAGCCTTATCCTATGCTATTGAGGAAATTGAAAGTATCAAAAATATGAAGGGGGATATAAATCCATATAACCTTGCTGAAGAATTTAGAACTGTAATGTCGGAGAAAGTTACAGTGATAAGAAATAAAGAGGGTTTGGAATATGCATATAAATTTGTCAAAGAGTGTTTAGAGAAATATAGAAACATTAATGCTTATTCATTTGATGGGGCATATTCTATTGTTTCGATATCATATATCAAACAATTAAAAGATATGATGATATTGGCTCTTGCGATAATAAAGGGTGCTTTGGAAAGGAAAGAGAGTAGGGGAGCTCATTATAGAACTGATTTTCCTGAAAGAGATGACCGAAACTATCTAAAAACCACGAAGGCTAAGTTTAATCTTCAAACTTTGGAGCCAGAAATATCTTTTGAGTTGGTCGATACTTGTATAATCCAGCCACAAGAAAGAGAATATAAAAGTAGTCATAAAGAAAAAATACAAAAAGCTCTACATATATACGAACAATGCAAGGATAAAATAGAAAAAGTTAAGAAAGAAGTAATAAGAATTTAGAAAAAATCATAGTATCTTAAAAAAGGTATTATTGATAACAAAAAGTGTACTAAAAGCGATAGCCAGGGGCAGTAGGGTAGCGACCAGAGTCCACTTTGTACTACCTGTTTCTCTATAGATTGTCAATATAGTTGTAGTACAAGGATTATGAAGTATGGAAAATAGCATAACGCTTATAGCGGTTTTCCAATCCCATCCTCCATAAACTTTTAGTATTTCGTATATTGTGGAAAGTTCGTCAATCTCTACTAAATTTTTTGCTTGTGTATAAAGCATCAGCATTGCGGGTATTACTACTTCGTTAGCTGGCAGAGCTATTATGTAAGATAAGATTATAACTCCGTCTAATCCAAATAATTTCCCAAAACCATCTAAATATTCCACTATTGTTTTGGAAACGTTGAAGTAGTTAATAATCCAAACAAAAATTCCTGCGGGTATTGACATGTAAACTGCCCTGTATAGAACGAATAAGGTTCTATCGACTATGGAAGTATATATTATTCTGATTAGATTAGGTTTTCTAAATGGAGGTATTTCTAAAATATAGAAACTTCCGAAGGATTTAAGGAACTTGGAAAATCCCAGTGAAAGAACTAATGTAAACATGAGACCTATTCCTACAGCTAGAACGAGGCATAATGAAGCTAGTAGGGATACTATTAGTGGTGATTGTGTTGTAGCTAAGGTTGGTGCTATGAATAGAGTTGATAGGGTTATGAGTAGAGGCCATCTACCGTTACATGGCATAAAATTATTTGTAAGGATTGCGATTAATCTTTCTTTGGGGGATTTTATTATTCTGGTTGAAACAATACCTGCTGCATTACATCCAAATCCTACGATCATAGTTAATGCTTGATTACCTTGTACTCCAACGGATTTAAAAATTCTGTCCATGTTCAAGGCTATGCGTGGAAGTAGACCTAGATCTTCCAAAAAAGTGAATAGTGGAAAAAATATTGTCATTGGTGGTAGCATAACTGCTATTACTAATGCTGCTGATTTATAAACTCCTTCTATCAAAAAGCTTATTAACAATTTAGGTAACCCAATTAAAGTTAGAAATTTCAACAATAATGTTTCTATATAGGAGAATACTGAAGTTAGTAGAGAAGAAATGTATCCTGCAAGGTATAGTGTTATCCAAAGAGCTATGCTAAGTAATGTAATTAGTGCAATTATTCCTCCTACTTTTGAGGTAAGAAAGGTATCAATGTATTTTTCTATTTTGCTTAAGGTATCTTCATTTTTTTTATATTCTACCACTTGGTTTAAGATGTTATCTATTTCCTGATACATATGTTCGATTATTTTATCTCTAAATGTGTTATTGTATTGAACTCTATATTTTTCTGCTTTTTGGATAATGTCTTCGAATTTCATGTTTTTATTTTTTTCATGTTTTTACTTTTATAGCTTTCTTTTTTAGGAGTTCTATTATGAATTTATCGCCTTCAAGGATTCTAAGGACTATCCATCTCAGGGCTGGGTAGTTTTTTAGTTCTGGATAGTAAGTTAGTATATCATTTTGTAGTTCGTCTATTATCTGTTGGAGTTTATCTGGGAATTGATATTTTATGGGTTCTACTTTCTTTTTGTTTTGTATAATTTGGATTGACTGGTTTATTAGGGTTTCTACATTATATCCGGTGGAAGCTATGATTGGTATTATTGGTACGTTTAGCTTTTGTTCAAGCTTTGGGATATCTATGTTTATTCCCTTTCTTTTAGCTTCGTCAATTAGATTAAGTGCTAGTATTACTTTTGATGTTATTTCGAAAACCTGATATACTAGGATAAGGTTTTTGTGTAGGTTAGTTGCATCTAGGATTATGATTGCTATGTCGTATGATCCGAGTAGGAGGAAGTTTCTAGTTACTTCTTCTTCTGGTGTGAAGGAGAGGATGGAATATACACCTGGTAGGTCTATTATTTTGATGGTATATTTTTGGTCTTGTATTTTAAATTCGAAGAATCCTTCTATTTTGGATACGGTTTTGCCAGCCCAGTTGCCTACTCTTACGTTCATACCTGTTAAAAAGTTGAAAAGGGTGGATTTTCCTACGTTTGGGTTTCCTACTAGAGCCATAGTGTAGTCTATTTTCGTGTATTTTCTTATCCTTCTAAGTATTTGGCAGTTTTCACATTCGGGTCCAGGTTTTTTCATGATTATATTTTTTGGACATATATTTTTTTTGATTGTTCTTTTCGTAGTGCTAAGAGTGTATTTCTTATTTTATACACTCTGGGGTCATCTCCTAACATATTGTTGTATACTGGCTGTATTATAGAGTTTCTTGATATTCCTAGTTCTAGTAATCTTCTTTTTTGTTCTCCTCTGATATAGAATGATATTCCTATTATTTTAGCTTTTTCATTTATTTTTAGTTTATCCAGGGTTGTTATATTTGATATATTTTGTTCTATTTCCTCAAAAAATTTTTGTATTTCTGCGTCTTGTTCTTGGCATACGTATATATTTGAGAATAGTATTGGATCTAGTTTAATTATTTGTCCTTTGTTTGTTAAAATTTTGATGTATTCTGAAGATATTTGCAATGTTTTGATGTAGTCAAATGGTGCTAGATCAAGATCTACTATTTTTTTATATATCTCTTCTGGTTCATCTTCTATGTGAATTATTTTATAAATTAGATTAGTTTGTATTGATGATAGAGTATAGCATATTGGTTTTTCTCCTACTATAATATCTCCATGTGGATCAACACAGTCATAGGTATTATCTTCTTTGTTGAATTCCTTATGTTCTTCTTTTTCTGCTATTTTATGGATTTCTTCTACTACTGTGGATGTATTTTCGAATAAGTATTTTTCTATATTTCTATGTTTTTGAATTATTTGACCTGCTATATATTTACCCTTGGAGGTTAGGGTTATATTTTCTTGGTCATATTCTATTATTTTTTCTCTAAACAGATTCTGGATGATATTAATTAATTTTTTGGGTGATATTTTGGAAAACAGGAATATAGTTTCAAGATTAGTCTTTTGATTATCTTCTGATTGTTTATATAGAAACTTAATTATATCTTCTGTTTTTTCTTTTGTACTAATGTTTATCTTGTTTACTATTTTCATTGCCAATAGAATTAGAAGTACAAGTATACATGTTAGACCAATCAATGAGACAGATATCATCTTATATATATTTTCTTAGGTTCAAACATGTATATTGTTTTAAATGACTGTTGTTTTTGGGATTCTATGAATTTGAAGAATATATCCAAAGTTTTCAAGTAATTATCTATGTTTTTATTTTCTTTTGGGTATAGGGGGAAGATGTATAGTTCATAGTTTTTCTGATTCGAATATAGTTTAATTTGTATGTATGTATTATAGTCTTGGAATGATTGTATTACGTAATTTTTGGGGTTGTAAGTTGAAATTGGATAATTTTCGGAGTAAGATTTTAGGGAGAGAATTATGAGGATTATTAGTAATTGAAGTGTTATCAATGTGAATTTAGCTTTTGTAGATTTCATTTATAGGTTGAGTTATTTTTATTTTTTTACTCTGAAGACTTCTCTGGGGTTTACTGCTATTAAATATGCATTCATTTGTTTTAGAATATCGAGCACTACTCCTACTATTATTAGCATTGAGCTTCCACTTATGTAAAGTCCTACTAAACCACCTAGTGATAGTTCTTGTATACCTGTTATTTTTGAAACTACAAAATTTACGAAATACATTATGTAAGGTGGTAGAATAGTTATCATGGATAGTGCTAATCCTCCGATGAAGGCTAATCTATATAGTGTATTTTCCAGGAAGTTTTTAGTTGATTGACCAGGTTTGATTCCTCTTATTACTGCTCCTGACTTGTTAAGATAGTCTGTTAAGTCATCAACGTTAATTACTATGAATGTATAAAAGTATGAGAATAGTATAATCAGTGATGCATAAACTATTGAGTGCCATATATTCCATCCTAGAGTATTTAGGAAGGTTTTTAGTATTTCTGGATTAAGCTCTGTAGGTATTACTAAATTTGGTGGTACTATGGTTTGATACAGGAATTTTAAAACAGGGTTAGTTGAAAAAGTCTCTTGGTTAACTCCGAAAGATTGAAGGATTGTTATGGGGAAGTATAGTAGAGCTACTGCGAATATTATAGGCAGTACTCCAGCTGATATAAGAGGTAGAGGTAAGAAAGTGCTTTTTTGCTGAACTAGTTTGTTACCAGCTATTATTCTCTGTGTTAACATTATTGGTATTTTCCTTATTGATAGGGACAAGAAGGATACTACTGCTATAAAGAGTAGGAAGAAAAATATCTGAACTGCTGCTATAATTATAATATTTATGGGGCTTTGACCGATATTGAATGTTTCTAGAATGTAGGATGGTAATCTAAATAGGATTGAGATAAATATTATTACTGAGCTACCATTACCTATTCCTTTTTCGTTTATTTGATCTGCTAGCCACATTATGAATACGCTGCCTGCTATAAGGGATACTACTACTGTTAGTAGGCCTATGAAGGTATTGTTTGCAAATACTGCGGGATTAGCTTTATTAATCGCTGATACTGCAAAAAAAGATTGCAAAGTTGCTATTGCGATTGCGAGCCATTTAGTGTAAAAGTTTATTTTTTTTCTTCCTTCTTCTCCGTAATCTTTTTGTAAGCTTTTGAGTTGAGGTATACTTGCTATTAGTAGTTGCATTATGATTGCAGCATCTATGTAGGGTATTATTCCTAATGATATTATTGAGAAGTTATATAGTGCTCCACCTGTAAAAATACCGAAAAATGTGAATATTGTACCTTGATTTGTTATAAATTGTCGCCAGACTTCTAAGTTAACTCCTGGGGCTACTATGTTAGTTAGAATTACGAAAGTTGCTGTAGCATATATTAGAAATCTTATTCTATTTATTAATTCTCTGTATTGAACGCTTTCGTATATTTTTTGCAGCTTAGGTTGAGTACTCATTGAAATGTTTTGCTATGTTGTATTTTTTTAGCTCTAATTTATTTAGTTCTATAGTTTGCAACGTTAGTCCTTCTAAGAGTGTAAGAAGGGATATCTTTAATGATTGTGTTTCTAGCTTAGAAAGTAAACTATTTATAAACCAAAGGGCTGTCTTTACACTTTTCTCTCTTTCTCTCAAAATAGGGTAGATTAGTGCTATATCTTCATCTTTTAGGGGTTGTATTTTTCTGTAAAATTTTATTAACTCTTGAGTTTTAATTTGATATATTTGCTTTCTTGGATTTTTAATTTTTCTAATTGCTAGTAATGTAGATATAAAGCTTCCGCCGGTAAGAATTAGATCAGTTTTAGTTTGCAGCAGTTTATAAAATGATATAAAATCGTCTACTTCATTGAGATTTATATATTTAGATAGGCATCCAAATTTATACAAAAATTTGTGATATTTTTGGTTTATTTTGGTTGTTATTTGTGTACTACCTCCACCCATATCTATGAGAGTATATTCAGGAATATACATTTCTAATGCTTTAGCTGTAAGAATTGATTCTTCTTCTTGATTTAGGATTTCGAACTTAATTTGTTGATTAGTAAAATCTTTCAACTTTTGTAGATACTTTTCGTTTATTTCTATGATGTAATCTTTTTGATTTGATGATCTATAAAACTCAGTACCTACTGCTCTTATTAGTGTTTGTTTTTTTCTTTTGGACTTTAGAATTTCATATAGACAGTCTATCATTAATGACAACTTCTCTTCGTACTTTTCTAGTTTTAATTCTTCATTTATTTTATGGACAATTGAGTATTTTTTTACATATTTAAGGGTTTTATTAGCATAGATAGAAACCAGAAATTTGTTTGAATTACTTCCAAAATTTATTACACCGATTAGTATCTGAGACATAATAATGTTTTTTATTTATTTTGCTTGTTTTACCTTTTCTATCGGTTGGCTTTTCACTATGAGTTATTTATTTTTATTCAGAAGGATGTTTGAAAGTTTTATAAAATAGTTTTATAAAAATCCCTTTATACTATAAAAAAATGGGGATGGAGGTAGGAAAAATGCGAGAAATGGTTAGATTTATATTAGCAATTTTTATAATAATGTGCACTATTACTCCTATATTTGCCCAAGATTACTTTAGGTATAATACCGTTAATATTAGAAACAATAAGTATTCGTTTAACATAAGTTTATGGAATACTAAGTTAACAGGAGAATTATTTGCTTCTTCTAATTCATTTACTACTAGTTTGCAGGATGATTTGGGATTCGCGAGATATAAGGGATCCATACTTATAGATTTCAATTACAACCTTTCAAATATAAATAGTGTTGGATTTTCTATGTTCTTTACCTCACATAGAGCAGTTAGGACCTTGACAAGAGATATAACCCTACCTGCTACACCTAACGATGTTTCAATAAGTTCTGGAACTACTGTATCCAGCAGCGTAAGATATTCTAGTATAGATATTTTCTACAGACAATATCTAACAAGGGAAGAAAGGTATGAATTTTATGGTACTACTGGTTTTAGACTTAATAACATGAAAGGTACTTTTTGTGGAAGTAACGTAGGTGCAGGTGTTGATTTTGATACACCTTTCATGTTCTTAGGCTTAGGAGGAAGTTTCCTACTGTCTGATAACTTCAGAACTAACTATAACCTCAAAGGGTTAAGCATATCCATGGGCGGGGAAAGAATAAGTTTTATAGAGTATCAACTAGACATAGAATATGGTATAACATCCAACTGGGGAGTAACAATTGGATATAAATACAACAACACAAAATTTAATGATGATTTGGGAAAATACATGAAATATAGATATGAAGGTATGGTTTTTGGTGTATCAGGAAGATTTTAACAAATATAATAACCACAAAAAGAGAGGTGAAATAAATGAAGATTAGATCAGTAACAATGATAGTTAGTATAATTATAATGGTTTTCATGATGGTTACTAACATTGCTTTGTCTTACCAAGGGGGTATATATGAGCCTAAAGAACCACCGTTTTATAGAGGTTTTGAAATTAGAATAAAGGGGTGGGCTTCTCAACTCACAGGAACTACTTCCTTTAATCCTAATGCAAGTTATAGCACAACAAGAGGTACTAGCTTTTCATTTCCAAATACTTTTGATCTAAAAAATGTATATGGTTTTGGAGGAACTAGAACTTCCATACAAATAGAGGCAAGAAAAGAAATAAACGAAAACTCTTTTGCAAACATATGCTATTTCGCAGATACTCGAGAATCCCGTGTAAACTTAACTTCTGATGTGGCTTTTGTATGGAATCAAAAATCTCAACCTAGTGATACTACCCCAGGAATAACATACTTGCCTCAAGGAACCGAACTATCAACTACAATTAAGATAAATACATTCGAGATAGGATATGGCTACTACATAGGTAAAAAATATCAAAAAGGTTATCTAGCTGCCTTGGTAGGGTTAAGATTTAACAATATTGCTATTGATTGGGGATATAGAGGACAAAGTATAAGTGGGGTTGACAGATATAGACGAAGAGGAGCTTCAGGATTTATAGGAATTGACGGTAGATACATGTTCAGTGATAATGTATCAGGCTACATCAAAATAAATGGTGGTGTAGTTGGGGGAGCAGGTAACAGAATAGGACAGTTTGAATACGAAATAGGCACTACCATAAAAATTACAGAACAACTGTCTGCAGAAATAGGATACAAATACGCAGATATTAAAGCTAGAGAAGAAATAGGTAGTAAAATAGCTATCAAACTACAAGGTATTAACGGAGGACTAGTATTTAAATTTTAATAGCTATACTTAGACTACCTTGCTACGCTTATCTTGCTACTAAAAATCTCTGTAGGCTAAAATGAATATGTAGTATCTTTGTGGGTACTTTTATTACAAATCAAAAACAAGACGGTGAAGAAATAACCCTAGAAAAAAGATTAAGATCTCTTATACCTCTTTCTTCAGAAATTAAGATTCTTGTTGGATTTTTCTACTTCTCAGCTATACCTGAAATTTATAAACCTTTGAAAGAAATTAGTAATGAACTTAAAGAAGGGCAAATCAAAATACTTGTAGGACTTGATATTGACAAAGGAATACACGGTATATATGAAGTATCAAAGAAGTACGATAGTATTGATCAAACTCGAATAAAGCAGAGTCTATTTGATTCTCTTAAAACAATTTTCCGTCATAGAGATTTTGATAAACAAGATGTATATGAACGAATTGAATTATTTCTAAGGTTGCTAGTAGAAAGAAAAATAGTCCTTAAAAAGACTCCAAAACCGAATCATGCCAAGCTGTATCTATTTAAAATAAGGGAGCCAGATTCTAATCTCATTCCATGTTTATTTATCACTGGTAGTAGTAATTTGACAAGAGCTGGTTTAGAATCTCAAGAGGAATTTAATGTAGAGATCAAAGATTATGGATTTAAAGAAGCTGAAGAATATTTTGATAATCTTTGGAATCAGGCGGTTGAATTCGATGAACAGGATATTACAAAAATAGTTGACATAGTTAACAATCAGACATTTTTCAGAAAAATATCACCTTTTGAAGCATATGCATATGTTTTAAAAAGCTATGTAGATTCTTTATCAGGAATAGAGTTAAATGAGGATATAACTCATCTTTTGGAAAGAAAAGGTTACAAGATATACAATTATCAGATAGATGCTGTAAGGCAAGCTGTTTTATGTTGTCAAATGCATAATGGGGTTTTAATAGCTGATGTTGTTGGTCTTGGGAAAAGTATCATAGCTTGTCTCGTAGCAAAAGTTCTAGCAAAGAAGGGCATAGTTATTTGTCCTCCTTATTTGATTGGTGATGAAAACAAAACTTCAGGTTGGAGAAAGTATATAGACGATTTTGAGCTTTGGGGATGGGATGTCAGAAGTTTAGGTAAGCTTAAGGAAACTCTAGAATACGTAAGAAGTAGACCTGATATTCAAATTGTAATAGTTGATGAAGCTCATAGATTCAGGAATGAAAATACTGAAAGTTATCATCTTTTGCGTGAGATTTGTAGAGGAAAAATTGTGATCTTGCTATCTGCTACCCCCTTTAATAACAAACCATCTGATATTTTTTCTCTTATAAAGCTATTTACTATACCGAAAAAATCTTCAATTGTTTTCGATGAAAATTTGAAACAAAAATTTGATGAGTATGAAAATTTATTCAAGGATTTGGCATATATAAAAAACTACTATAATAGCAGTAGCAAGGAAAATTCTGAGCGTGCTAGGAAAAAGTATCAAAGAATTTTTAGCGATAATAAAGTTGACATAAAAAAGGTTACACGAAAATCCGAAGAGTTAGCTAGAAAAATAAGAAATATTCTTGAACCAGTAGTTATAAGAAGAAATAGGCTAGATTTGAGATATTATCAACAAGATATTGATTTACCTGAGGTTGAAGATCCTATAAAAGAGTTTTTTGAATTATCTCCTGATCAATCAAGATTTTATGATGAAGTTATAGAATCTTTTGATGTAGGTTGGGAAAAGGGTAAGTTCAAAGGAGCAGCTTATCTACCAATACTTTATGAAAAAGGATTACTTTCTTCTTCTCTCGAAGATGAAGAAATTACTAAGCAATTCAAAGAAGATGATAATTTCCTTTTTCTCTATCAGAAAAACCTGTATAACTTAATGAGAAGGTTATTGGTTAAAAGATTTGAAAGTAGTTTCAACGCCTTTTATACAAGTATCCAGAGATTCATTAAATTCCATGAAATTGCTATAGATTTCGTTAAAAAGACAAACAGATATATTTTGGATAAAAAACTCCTAGAACAAGTTAGTTCGTTAGAATATGATGAGATTGAGGAAAAATTGATAGAGTATCAAAAAGAACTAGAAAAACTTAATAATGGCTCTTCCTCATATCATAAGGTATACGATTTAAATAAAAATGAGTTTGTAAAGAAGAAGGAATTCATTGATGATCTTGAAAATGATCTACAGCTTTTTAGAAACCTTAAGGAAAAAATGGAAAAGCTTAATCTTATGTCTAATGATCCCAAGATAGAAAAGTTGAAAATGAAAATAAAAGAGTTTATCGATCATAAATACAAGATTGTTGTTTTTACCGAGTATATTGATACAGCTGAGTACGTGTATAACAGTCTTCTTAACTCCGACTTTGGTAAATACACTATAAAAGGTTATGGTAATCTGAGTGAAAACGAAATGAGAATGATATACAAAAACTTTGATGCGCAATATCCTAATCAACAGGATGATTTCCATATTCTCGTTGCTACCGATAGACTATCTGAGGGTGTCAATTTAAATAGAGCGGGTGTAGTTATAAATTATGATATTCCATGGAATCCTGTAAGAGTTATACAAAGGGTAGGGAGAATAAATAGAATTGGAAAGAAAGTTTATTCAAAGATATACATTGTCAATTTCTTTCCCACGGAAAAGGGAGCTGATATAGTTAGATCACATGAAATAGCGTCTACCAAAATGTTTATGATACATAAAATTTTGGGGGAAGATTCTAAGATACTAGACCCTGATGAAGAACCCAAACCATCTCTACTTTACGAGAAAATGAATACTTATCCAGAAGAAAAAGAAGAAAGTTTTTTAACCAAAGTAAGAAAAGAGTACGATAGGATAAAAACGCAGTATCCTGAGATAATTAATAAAATATCAGATTTTCCTCCAAGAGTGAAAGTTTCTAAACTTGGTGAAAAAAATGAGCTGGTAGTTTTTGTAAAAAGGAATAAAGATATTTTTATTCGCTATATAGATTATGACCGTGCTAGTCCTTCAACAGTTTCCTTTGAAGATGTTTTCGATAAAATAAAATGTGACTATGATACTCCTTCCCTTAAAATGAGTAAAGATTTTTGGAAATATTATCAGATGACTTTAAATAAGTATCATTTAATCTTAAGTCATAATGCTCGTAGTAGTGCTTTAAATGTATTGCAAACTATTCTTATCAAATGGGACCAATTTCCTTTTTCAAAAGATTTTCAACAGTCACAGAAGTATAGGGAGTTTATAAAAAGGATTATTGAAGACATTAGAGAGTATGGAACCATCTCGGAATATGTTTTAAACAAAATAATTTCTTGGGGACGTATTATTAGCAACCAGCCAGAAAAATTAAAAGATCTATTACCAGAGATATCTGAAACTTTGGGGTTTGATTTCCTAGAAAGAACTATGAAGTTACAAAAGGAGTATGAAGAAGAGGTTATAGTAGCAATAGAAAATTTATCCACTCCTGCTTATGAATCAGAGAGAAATAGTTGAAATAGTTCAAAATCTTGCAAGTAACTTTTCTATTAGTAATCTCAAATCTTTTATCTCTTGCAAGAAATTTAAGGAAAAGGAAGAAATATACTATCTTGATTCTGATAAGTTTACACGACCAGAAGAAATATTGGTGGTTGGTAGGCGTAAGTTAGGTTATCAAGATATTCGCGTATTTGCAATAAAGATTCCTGATTTGAATGAGAGAACTAGTAAAAAGAGACAGTATGAGTTAGCTAAAAGAATGCTGGTAAGATTTCAGAGTGATGCTGGACTATTTTTCTTCTACAACGACCAAAAAATGTTCAGGTTTTCTTTTATTTACTCAGTTCCATTATATTTAAGAAGGCAGTATAGCTATTACAAAAGACATACTTATTTTGTCTCTCCTGATAAACCGAATAGAACATTTTGTGAAAACATGATAAAATGTAATTTTGATAGTTTAGATGAGATAAAGGAAGCTTTTTCTGTTTATCCTCTTACGAAAGAGTTTTTCACAGAAGTTAGGAATTGGTATGCTTGGATGCTTAAACTCCATAAACAAGGTATTATACGCTTCCCTGGTGGTAAAATTGAGGAAAATTTAATTAGGCTTATTACGAGGTTAATTTTTATATGGTTTTTAAAGGAAAAAGGATTAGTTCCTGAAAGCATTTTTGATCCTGATTTTCTTAGCACGGTTGTTAAGAATTTTGCTAAAGATAGCAATTATTACAATGTTATTTTGCAGAATTTATTTTTTGCCACTCTTAATACGGAAGTAAGTGAAAGAAGATTTGCAGAAAATGGTGATTTTCTCATAAATCGAAATCATTTTGGTGTAAAAAATCTGTATAGATACCAGGACAAACTTCTAATTTCTACAGAGGATTTCATTGATATTTTTAAATCTGTTCCGTTTATTAATGGTGGTCTGTTTTTATGTTTGGATGATGATAATGAATATATTGATGGATTTAGCCGTAATGAAAAGAAAAGGGCTGTACTACCTGATTTCGTATTTTTCAGTGATTATAGAAATGAAGATCTATCGGATTTCTACGGAGAAAGTAAAATACAAAAGGTTAGAGGTTTAATCAATACTTTTAAGGACTATAACTTTACTGTTGATGAATCTTCACCGATAGATGTAGAGGTTTCACTTGATCCGGAGCTTTTAGGTAATGTTTTCGAAAATTTATTGGCTTGTTATAATCCAGAAACTAGCACTACAGCAAGAAAATCTACGGGTTCATACTACACCCCCAAGGAAATAGTTGACTTTATGGTTGATGAATCACTTCTAGAGTACTTAAAAGATAAAACGAGGATAGAGGAGTTAAAGTTAATCAAATTGCTTTCATATAGTGATGATGATTTAGATTTGTCACTTGAGGAAAGGAAAAGTATAGTAAAAGCGATAGATAACTTGAAAGTATTAGATCCTGCAGTTGGTTCTGGGGCTTTTCCAGTTGGTATGCTTCATAAATTAGTTCATATCCTCAATAGAGTTGATCCAGATAACAGCCTATGGCTTGATATACAACTAGATAGAGCTAGAGAAGATATAAAAGTAGTCTCCGAATTAGGTGAAGAAATTGATATAAATGAATCTATAAAAGAAATAGAAAAGGATTTTGATGAGCTTTTGAATTATCCCGATTATTCAAGGAAATTGTATATTATTCAAAACTGTCTATATGGTGTTGATATACAACCCATAGCGATTCAGATATGCAAGTTGAGATTCTTTTTAAGTTTATTAGTAGATCAGAAGGTTGATTTTACGAAGCCTAATTTTGGTATAAGGCCTTTGCCTCATTTAGAGACCAAATTTGTTGCTGCAAATACTCTTATAAAACTGGAAAGCGAGATTAATTTACAGCTTTTCACACAAGAAATAAAAAAGCTTGAAAAAGAGCTAAAACTGATATATAAGAAGCATTTTTCTGTTAAAACAAGAACCCAGAAAAAGAGGTTACAGGAAAAAGCCCAAAAAATACGTGAGAAAATGAGACATCTTTTAGAAAAGAAAAAGATAGGAAGTGAAGAAATCAAAAGGATTGTAGAATTTGACATTTTTTCACAACATCAAGAAGCAGCTGATTGGTTCGATCACTTTTGGATGTTTGGTATCGACAGAAAATTCGATATAGTAATAGGTAATCCCCCAATATGTAAGGCAAGAAAAAATTAAAGATGTTAAGAATATTCTAAAACAACAAGGATACGAAGTTTTTGATTCCAAAGCGGATTTATATGTCTACTTTTTTGAAAAAGGAATAAACCTTCTAGAAGATGGTGGTATCTTGGCTTTTATATCTTCTAACAAATGGATGAGAGCTTCTTATGGAAAAAATCTAAGAAAAAAGTTGAAAGAAAAAAGTATACTAAAAATCATAGATTTCGGTGGATATCCTGTTTTTGAACAATCAGTAGATACCTGTATAGTTATTTTGAAAAACAAAAAATATCAAGAGAATCATGAATTTTATTTTGTTAATGTCCCATCAAACTTAAAAGATCACAAACACGCTATTAAATACATCTACGAAAATCAAAATAGTATGAAGCAAAAAGATATGTTAACCGATATACTAGTTCTAGAAGATAGAAAAATTTTAGCAATAAAAGAAAAAATCGAAAAAATTGGTAAACCACTCAAAGATTGGAATGTAAGAATATATAGAGGTGTGTTGACAGGTTTTAACGAGGCTTTTATAATAGACACCGAGACTAGAGAAAAAATTTTGGAAAACTGCTTGACAAAAGAGGAAAGAGAAAGAACTGAAAAGATAATAAAACCGGTCTTGAGAGGAAGAGATATACAAAGATATTATTATGAATGGAAAGGGTTGTGGTTGATTGGAACATTTCCTTCTCTGAAACTAGATATAGAAAATTATCCATCTATAAAAAAATATTTTCTGGATAATTTTGATATTAGATTGCTGGAACAGTCTGGTAAAAAATATCCAATGTTAGGATTTAATGCAAGAAAAAAGACAAGTAATAAATGGTTTGAGACACAGGACAATATAGCTTACTATCAGGAATTTGAAAAAGAAAAAATAATTTGGCAAGAAATGACAAGGAGACCTTCATTTAGCTATGATTCGCAAAAGTTTTATACTCTTCAAACCTGTTATATACTAACAGGTGATAAGATTTTATTTCTTCTTGCTGTTCTTAATTCCATAGTGTCATTCTTCTATTTAACAAAAATTTGTTATTCTTTATCTGATGTTTCTAATCGCTGGATAAAACAATATGTGGAAAGAATACCAATACCTGAAATTAGAGAGGAAAATAAAATTTTAAGTACTGACATACAAGAGCTAGCTTCAAAAATAACCAAACTTAAGCAAAGCAATCATATGTATAATACTCAAGACTTAGAAAATCAGATAGATGATCTAGTATTCAAGCTATACAATTTGACAGATGAAGAAGGAAAAATAGTGAGGAAAACAATACTATATGATCAATAGTAAGGGATATAAAAAAGGAATAATGCCTAGCAGGATACTACTTAGAAACTAGTGCGTAACAATGGATTTTGAAGAACAACTAGTAAAACAGATAAACTTTAATCAATTTATGAGTTTTTTACCAAACCATAGGATTAAGTTCAAAAGAAAAAAGCCTGGCCAAAATAAAGCAACTTCATGATTATCTGCATGATCTTATATCTTTAAAAAAACAAGTAATGGGTTTATCTGAAAGATGGGAAGTTTTTAGTCATTTGAAAGATCAGAAGAATACTGGTTATGTAGACTTACTATCAGATAAGCCCAAACCATTAAAATTTTACTACCTTCCGATACTTGAAAGTTTAATAGAGTTAGGAGGTAGAGCAGAGGTTGAAGAGATACTTTCCAGAGTGTTTGTTAAGGTAAAAAAAGATCTATCAGAAAAGGATCTAGGTAAAGTAGGTAAAGGAGAAATGAGATGGAGAAATTTTGCTAGATGGGCAAGAAAAAAATGGTACAAGAGGGTTTACTTTCTTCAAACTCTCCCAGAGGAATATGGGAAATAACTGAAGAAGGTAAAAAATACTATTATGAGCATAAAAAATAAGGTCTTTTGAATTTCCAAAATGGAAAGCTTTTGGCTAAAGCAATTTACTTAATTTGTTTTACTTGGAATTGTTTTAGAGATTTAGAAGAAGAGTCAATTACTATTCCAATTGCGAAGATTTTCTCATAATGTAAGTATTTGTTAAAATACTGCCTAGCTAATATTTGTTCAATTGGTTGCCCTTTATCAACTTTGAACTCAAATATGTAAGCAGTGTTTTGATGTAAAACGGTTAAATCGATATTACCTGTAGAAGAGATATCTTCAGCTATAACGTTAAGTCCTGTTGCTACTAGAAAAACATAAAATACACTACAGTAAAAAGCTTCATATTGAGAAGTTCTTGTATACCACTGAAAAGGAATTTGTGCAAATAAATTGTTGAGAAAACCGGGCAGAAGATCTAAATCACTATTATCAAAAATAGCCTCAAGTTGCATGGAAATCTTCTCTTTGGTGGATGTGGAACCTGCAAAAAAGGAAGATAAAGTATCATTAAGAGAGATTTTGACTTCTAGATTGGGATATGATAGAACATATCTGGTTCGATTGTTTTTTACAAACTGATCTTTAATCGTCAGGTAACCTGTTTGGAAAAGCAGAGCTTCAGGTTCAATAAATTCAATATCAAAAGATTCTAGTAGTTTATCGGAAGAAAAGGTTTTTTCTAACTGTGGGATATAAAACTGTTTTTGTTGGAGGACTTTTATTAGAAAAGAGGGAGTACCAGTTTCAAACCAATAGGGTAAGAATTGACGTTCTTGAAGATAGAGAAGTATATCAAATGGATTGTAAACGAGCTCTCCATTCCAATAGTAACCATTATACCACTCTTGGATTTTTTGCATTTCCTCCTGAGAGGTTATCAGATGACCAAAAGTGGATGATAATTCTTGTTGAGTATATCCACAAATAGTTGCGTAGTCTTTCGAAAGTGATATGTCTCTGAGTTGGTTAAGTCCACTAAAGAGAGAGACTTTGGCAAATTTGGAGATGCCTGTGATAAAGACAAATTTGAGATATTTGTCGAGAGATTTGATAGTTTGGTAAAGTCCTTTGAGAATTTCTCTGATTTCTTTGGCAATATCTGGAGTTTCAATGTTATCAAGTATAGGTTTGTCATACTCATCTATAAGTAAAACTACTTGTTTATTGAACTTCAGGTAAATTTTTTCAACGAGTTCTTTAACCGTCTAAAAAAGAGCTCTTCGTGAAGTTCTATGTTATACATACGGGAGTATTGATTGAGATATGAGAATATGTAAGAGAGTAATTCATATGGTTTTTTGATGATACCTTCGTCAAAAGAAAATCTGATAACGGGGAAGGTTTGACTCCAGTCCCAGTTATGTTCTAAAAATAACCCTTTGAAAAGTTCTCTTTTCCCTTCAAAAGCGTATTTAATGGTGTCAAGAAATAAAGATTTGCCAAACCTACGAGGGCGAGATAAAAAATAATAACTACCCTGATCTACTAGTTTTTTAATAAAATGAGTTTTATCAACGTAGTAATAATTATCAGATCTGATTTTTTCAAAAGAGCTAACACCAATCGGAAGCTTTTTATTCACACTAATAGAATATGTTATGGGGGTAAAAAATCCTAGCTGGAGGTTTGACGCAAAATTTGTAGAAATATATATCACGAACCCTTGATATGAAAAAAACTACACACGGGTTTAAATGTGCCAAAGAGGGATTTAAACTCCGGAATTGATGAGTATATCGATTAGCTGCGAATTCGTTTAAATGTGCCAGAGAGGAATTTAAACCTTAAATTGATAAGCTAATCTATTATACATTTTGACTTTAAACGTGTCGAAGAAGAATTTAAATTTCATGTCTATAGGTAGTTTAAATCGTAGATTATTTGATTTTTTGGATTCGGAAGTGTTTAACGGATTTGGAAGAGGAATCAACTACTATTCCAATCGCAAATATTTTCTCATAATTTAGGTATTTATTGAAGTACTGTTTAGTTAGTATCTGTTCAATAGGTTGTCCTTTATCTACTTTGAGTTCAAAAACGTAGGCAATATTTTGATGAACAACAGTTAAATCAATACTTCCAGTAGATGAGATATCTTCAGCTGTTACATTAAGCCCAGTAGCAACCATAAAAACATAAAAAACTGTGCAATAAAAAGCTTCATATTGACTTGTATGAATATACCATTGGAAGGGAATCTGCGTGAAAAGATTGTTAAGAAATTCTGGTAATTTTTCCAACTCTAAGTTATCAAAAATATCCATCAACTGAAGAGTAAATTTTTGTTCAAGAGAAGTGGAGTTGACTAATAATGATGCTATTCTGGAATTGAAAGATAACTTAACCTCAAAGTTGGGATATGAAAGTACAAAGAAAGTTCGCTGATTTTTTACAAAAGTATCTTTGATAGTTAGATAACCTGTTTGGAAAAGTAAAGCTTCTGGTTCTATCGATTCTATATCAAAAGCATTAAGTAGCTCTTCAGATGAGACTATCCTCTCTAGTTGAGGGATGTAATATTGTTTTTGCTGTAGGATTTTAATAAGGAAAGAAGGAGTACCAGTTTCAAACCAATAGTTTCTGAAATCCTTTTTCTGAAGATAAAGTAGTACATCAAAAGGATTATAAACATTCTCCCCTAGCCAGCTATAACCGTTATACCATTGTTTTATTGACTCTAGTTGATTATTGTCTATCAAGTGACCAAAAGTGTTTATCAATTCATTTTCAGTGTATCCACAGATAGTTGAGTACTCTCTGTCAAGGGAGATATCATTTAGTTGATTAAGTCCACTAAAAAGAGAAACTTTAGCAAATTTTGATATACCCGTGATAAATACAAATTTGAGATACTTGTCAAGCGATTTTATAGTTTGATAAAGACCTTTGAGAATTTCTCTAATTTCTTTGGCGCTATCTAGATTTTCAATGTTATCTAGTATGGGTTTATCATATTCGTCAACTAATAATATTACCTGTTTATTGAATTTAAGATATACCTTTTCTACAAGTTCCTTGAATCGTCTAAAAAAGAGTTCTTCATGAAGTTCTATTTCATACATACGGGAGTATTGATTGAAGTAAGAGAAAATGTATGAAAGTAACTCTTGAGGTTTTTTTATGATGCCTTCGTCAAAGGACAATCTAATTACAGGGAAAGTTTGGCTCCAGTTCCAATTGTCCTCCAAAAACAACCCTTGGAAAAGTTCTTTTCTACCTTCGAAAGCACATCTGATAGTATCCAAGAATAGGGACTTACCAAATCTTCGTGGTCTGGAAAGAAAATAATACTTCCCCTGGTCTACCAGTTTTTTGATAAAATGAGTTTTATCTACATAATAGTAATTGCTGGTTCTAATTTCTTCAAAAGAGCTGATACCAATAGGAAGCTTTTTATTCACAAAGATAAATTAGGTTTACGTTATTTTGATTCCTTCAAAAAAATCATATTACTTAATTTTTTGAATTTGGAAATGCTTTATGGACTTAGAAGAAGAATCAACCACTATTCCAATTGCAAAAATTTTCTCATAGTGTAGGTATTTGTTAAAATACTGCTTGGTTAAGATTTGCTCAATAGGTTGTCCTTTATCAACTTTGAATTCGAAAATATATACGGTATTTTGATAAAGAACTGTTAAATCGATACTTCCGGTAGAAGAAGTATCCTCTGCAATGACATTAAGTCCGGTAGCTACCAAGAAAACATAAAATACTGTACAGTAAAAAGCTTCATATTGACTTGTATGAGTGTACCATTGAAAAGGAATCTTTGCAAAGAGATTGTTCAAAAATTCTGGTAGTTTTTCTAACTCTGAATTATCAAAAATGTTTATCAGCTCAAAAGTAAGCCTTTGTTTAAGTGAAGTGGAGTTAACAAATAATGATGCTATCCTAGAGTTGAGAGAAAGTTTAACTTCAAAGTTGGGGTAAGAAAGAATAAAAAAAGTTCGTTGATTTTTTGTAAAAGTATCTTTGATAGTTAGATAGCCGGTTTGAAACATCAGAGCTTCTGGTTCAATAAATTCGATATCAAAAGCACTTAGTAAATCCTCAGAGGATATTATTCTTTCGAGGGTAGGTATATAAAACTGTTTTTGTTGAAGTACTTTAATTAAGAAAGAAGGGGTACCTGTTTCGAACCAGTAGTTTCTAAAGTCTCTTTTTTGAAGATAGAGTAATACATCAAAGGGATTATATACGTTCTCACCAAGCCAATTATACCCATTG
>JBCNVB010000005.1:0-2513 GCA_039630415.1 bacterium
ATTGGCTGACTTTCTATCTTTCTTACCTTCTGTCTTACTGGTGTATAGTTGTCTGGTGGACTATAAAATACCAAAAAAGATATTTTAAATATATTTGTTATTATAACAAATCTAAGTATATTGTCTAGATGGTAGTATTTCAAAAAGCGTTCTTCTGCTAACTGTAACCCAAAAAATAAATTTAGAGATAGATAGAAATCGGTTAGGATTACTAATGAATAAAAAATAAGAATTGGAGGTATTCTCCTAACTTTGTAAATTATTAGTGCATCTAAAAGGAGCCCATATAAGAAGCTTAGATTTAATAATATCAAATTATGGCAAAGGTAACAAACGAGATTGATTAGATACACAAAAAGGTTCAAAAAGTTCAAACCAAAGAAATTTAGAAAAGGACTATATCTAAACACGTCATTATTATTTCTCGGCTGTACATAAACATGATTTCTCAGTTCCATGTGAAAGATATTTTAACAGAAGATTTTTATGTGAAATTTTGCACCTATAGTAGTACAATGCTCTTTTAATAGTTGTAGAAAGGAAATAAGGAGAGATTAAAAATATTGGCCATTTTACCTTATTATATAATCGCTTATATTTTCGTTGGAATAAATCATCCAATTCTAAAGACAATCTATCTAGTAATGAAAATAGATAATTTTGCTTTGAATTTAAAACCTTATTTACATCTTCTATTTCAATTTCTTTACATTTCCTTAAGTTTGCAGCTATTATTTCAGATATCTTAAGTTGAATATATCTTCTTTGAGTTGAAATTCTTGACCTCCCGGCGGATATTCTGTAGTTTATCAAAATATCATCTATCATATGAATCTTATGCTTACTTA
Source organism: bacterium (assembly GCA_039630415.1). GTDB lineage: Bacteria > DRYD01 > DRYD01 > DRYD01 > DRYD01 > DRYD01. The sequence continues at coordinate 849 of JBCNVB010000005.1, forward strand.
ATAGCATTCTAGCCAAAAAGTCGTAATCTTCAGCAGCTGGTATTTCTCTGTATCCGTTCAAAAGAGTGTATACATCTTTTCTGGCAAAAAATGTAGGATGAGGGACTGGATTTATACCACAGAGCATTCTTATAACCAACTCTTTTTCGTTGATGCTTTTTGATTGACCTATAATTTCGCCTTTGCTGTTAATAAGATTGCATCTACTACCACATAAACTGACTTCTTGTCTTTCTTCCATAAATTCTAGTTGTTTTTCGAACCTCTCTCTGATGGCAATGTCATCAGCATCCATCCTTGCTATATATTTACTGTTAGCGAATTTCAAGCCATTATTTAGATTCTTTGATAAACCCAAATTTTTATTGTTGATTAATATTAAAAGCTTTGACTCATTTTTGTAGTACTCTATTACTTCTCTGTGTATGGTATCAAATTCTGGTGAGTCACATCCCGTGTCAACTAATAGTAATAACCTAAAATCCTGAAAGCTCTGGTTTAGAATGCTATCTATAGATTGCTTTATATACTCTATGGGTTCTTTATAAATTGGAAGAAGAACAGAAATGGTTGTTGCTGATAAATTTTGAGATTTTAAATTTTGTATGTAGTATTCGTCATTTTGCAATTTTAGATCCATTATTAGATTACTCATTTAGTTTCTCAAATAGTTTCTCAAAGCTTCTTATGGTGCTAAGACCATGCATACCTAAAGATGGGACTCTGGTCTCTTATTACCTAAAACCTTTAGCATGTGATTTGAATTTAAATGTAAGTTTATCATCTATTTTATTCCAAGGTCTTTATAACATAGTTTATCACAAACATGTTCATACTATTAATCTTCAAACACGTTACCTAACTTCAAATATTATTACTGAGTATGAAGAAATATCAAAAATTCAAAATTGTCCTCTTTGAACAGTTTTCTTTGAAAAATATGATTTATAGAAGGACCAATTTTCATTTAGTCCATGTATGTATCCTAATAATAGCCAGAAGATAGAATCGTATCTTGATCTAATAAGAAATTTTATTATCAGATTCAGAATTATACTAAAGGTCATTACATAGTATATTTTCTTATTTTTAGTTATCTTACGAGCTACATACCCCAAATAATTTCTTGAGTATAGGTATATATAATTGGGAAGAAATAATCTTTCTTGTGAAGGCTTAATTTTTTTAATAAAGCATATTTCACTTATGTAGATGTTCTGGGTGACCTTTGATGCTAAGTATCCGTAGTATGTATCATCACTATATGTAAACAGTTCTTTGAGTGGAAATCCTATTTTGGAAACTACTTTTCTGTGTATAAGCATTCCTTCAAAGCATCCAGTGTTGACACACGTCCAATTTTTTTCCTTTCTAAATTCCTCTTCTTTTTTGTGGAAACAATGACCAGAGCCCTCATCAATGTATCCTTCCCAGACATATAGTTCTCCATCAGTATATTTCTTAGAAGGATGGATGCACAGGGATATATCTTCGTATTTGAGCTGGATATCTAATGCTTCTGTGATAGGTTCTACGTCATCATCCATCAACCAAAACCAATCGTAACCTTTTTCATAAGCTCTCTTTAGTCCCTCATGGAATCCCCCTGCGCCACCTGTGTTTTCATGCATGCGAATATAGTGAATTTCTATTGGTTCAGAATTA
>JBCNVB010000006.1:0-4253 GCA_039630415.1 bacterium
GTTTTTAGCAACCGTGATATCTATCGTCTTCATGTCCGCATCTGAAAACTTCCCAATTCCGGTTTAACCTAATAATTTAAAATAAGTGTCCTATGTTTGTCAAGATGCAGTAATAATAAAACTAAACTTTAATTACTCATGCAAAATGCTCAAACAAATCTTTGCAGACACGCTTGGATATTCACTGGACTCTTCCGCGCTCTTTTACAGATTCAAGAGACTAAACTTTGAGCTTATCTATTGTACTTACAAAAAATGCAGAGATTTGCGAGGAGGTCTTCAGGATAAAGGAGTACCTGTGATAGTAGCAAATGGTATAGTCTTTGGATATGGCTCCGCAGTAGAGCTTAGCTAGATAAAGGAAACATTTTTACTTTTCTTTTACCTATTATCTTGTCACCGCTTTTCTCATATTCTCCTGAAATATTTTGATTAGATGTATTTAAAGTAGGTTTATTGAACATATAGTAGTTTGGATACCTTCATATTATTTTTGGTAAAGGTTTTTTGTTTTTCAAATATGTTATTCCAACATTCAGTTTTACTATGTTTTTTAACCTATACAGTAAATTGTTTTGAATTTTCCCTCCTCTATGTCAATTTCATGCTCAAAGTTCACTAACTTAACGTTCATGAAATTATAGCTCTCTAACAGATGCTCTAAGTTTTCTTCATCGAACATATACTTCGCTTTGTTATGTCCTTTGTATTCCTCTTTTGCTGACAATCTACCAACTGTTAGGAGAGCTATGTCTTTGTTTTTAGAATCATAAGTGGGTTCTTATCCAAAGTTTTTATATCAATAACAGGAAGTGCATATCTTGCTTCTCCATTGCATCCATCTTTTCTTATTTGCTGTGATGTAAATGAACTCATGGATATTACTTTATCGTAAGTTATTTAGAGAACTTAGATATTTACCAAACCTTCCACAGGACTCTATGAGCTATAAGCACATATCTTTTCTTGAATCTTGAACAAATTTCCTCCACAATCGGTGTCAAAAATAAATGTAAACATATGATCTTATCTGGATTAAGGCTTGCTTTTATCAAAGCTCTATATATTCTTTTATGTAACAATGAACTATCAATAAGTTTAATCCGAAAAAGGTGAATTTTTAAAATACTGTTTGCTACTGTCATTCTCATCAAGGGTATATACAGTAATATCGTAACACCTCCTCTTAAGATGATTTAATATCATAAATGTATATCTCTCAATATCACCAGCAGATGGGTTGAGAGAGTATCCTATGAAAAAGCTTTTATTTTTCATATAAATAACCAATAACCAACATGTCAGCCGAATAGAATTTGGTTAAAAAACTGATCTTGTGTGATATGTCATAAATCACTTTAGTTTTAGTTATACCATATCTCTGTAGGAACTTTCTTAATTGCCTATAACTTTTTACATTAATGTGAACTTGCATCTGGTATAATTCCACAGGGCTTAAGTGAAAATGTTCCCTACCACGTACCTTTCGGTAAATCTCATAAAGGCTATGAAAAATCGACTTATCGGTTTTTAAGATTAAATTCATGCCATTAGGTGTATGAATTACGACCTGACCCATATATTTTAATATTCTTCTTATTTGTGTGAATATAACATCCAATTCCCTATCTGAAAGATGTTCCGTTACATCATTCATCAGCACAAAGTCAAAATGATCATCAGAAAATGAACTTACATCAACATTTATAAAAGAACAATTTGAGAGCTTAAGCTTTTTTGATTTATCATTAGCGATGTTTAGGGCAATTTCTGAGTTATCAATACCAGTAACAATTGCCCCCTGCAGGGCTAAAGCCAATTCCACATCTCCTAAACCACATCCGATTGATAAAACTTTTTCCCTGTTACAATATTCTTTAAATATTCATAGCTTGGATATTGGTATATATTTATTTTTACAATATCTCCAATTTTTAGAGCTACGGGATGATTACTGATCATTCTAAAATAATCGTCATCGTAAATAAATGAAACATCTGATGAATCTAAATGATCCCTAATAGAGTAGAAATAATTCATAAATATCTTTGTAGCTTTCTCATTTCCAACTTTTTCTACTAATTCTTGAATTTGTTTTAATGTAAATATCATCAAATAACTCTTTTGTATTGATAGATAAAACTATGCTATTTCCCAAAAAAATGCAAAAGTATTTTGTGTATGCAAAGAGGTTTTATAGATTTCTGCATTATCTATTTTTAATAAGCTTGAGTAGATCCTGCTGTTACAATGTAGGATTTCTGCGGATATTCTTCTTCAAATTTGTAATATCTCAATTTCCAATATCTCTGAGGTTCTCCACACCTCATATCCTTTGCTCAGAAGTAAAATGTATCAAGTAGCTTCGGTTTTGACCTATAACTCCACAATAAGTGCTGTCTTATTCATTTTTCTTAATAACTTTATTTTGGCTAAACATTACTATAACCCATACAACTCCGCGATTTTAATAATCTGACCAGTTTGTAAATCTAACACAGGAAGATCTTTTATTTCTTCTATTGCTTCGTTTATAGTATACATTCTTCCACTATACTTAATTGAAGGAAACTTAATTTTGAGAGGAGAAGCTTTAGGAGTTATGCTACTGAATATATCGGCGTATCGCTTATCGATAAATATAGCATCATTCCCAGCTGATGTTGTTCCAAGAAAGTAATATCCTTTCTCTTCTGCTTTCATTACTATGGCTTTCAATGAGGCACCAAAATAAGCACCAGTGTGATTTACTTGATATCTTCTAAAATGAGGGTCATATGGTATAACCACAGCTCTATCAAAGCCAAATAGTGAGTTATATTCTATTATAAGTATGTCAGACTTAATAGGGATGGAGTCAAGAATGTAAAAATCGTTTCCATCTATATCAATACTTAGTAGACCTACTCTATTTACTCCTTTAGGGAGGTTATTAACAAGGATTTCAGAAATATTTTCCCTTGACACAAACGAGCAGACAGCTTTTAAGTCATATTTCCAATAATAATAGCTATTTGTAATTTGTTTCACATAACTTGCATCAGCATCTATTACTAAACCGCTCCAGTTTTTAGTCATGAGTAAGTATCTTGTGTTCGATTCATAATAATTTTCGACCCCTATTTCTATAAAATATTTGTTATCAATATAATCGTTTAGTTTATTCGTTAAAAAAGCTATAATACCATCTTGACCAAATTGCGAAAAAACACTGAATTCAACTTCATCAAGAGATTTCACATTATCATATTTGTTTGCAAGAGATGTTTCTAGGAGTAAGCCCTGTAAAATTTTGATCTGTTCAAAGTTAATCAAGTTTTGTTGGTCTATTGGTCTATTTTCGGTAAATCATAAATAAATCTTTTCAGTAGTTTCTTAACCATTCATCTTTACCTCCATATCAGGATTTTCTATTTTTCTCAACATTTTGCTAAAGAGGGTATTTTATTTATCTAATTAAATTGAACAAAATTTATTCATAATCACTGTTTCTGGAAATATATTCTAAATTTCTCTGGAAATGTATTTAAAAAATTTAAAATATATCTGGGGTGTTTCAAGGAAAGTTTTATTTCATTTTATTTCATTTCTATCTATTCTTGTTCTGTGGAAATCTTCATTCTTCGTACACTTTACTTCCGATCAAAACCATAATTTTCTAAAAAGAGATAATTTTGGAACTATGGGAAGTGTATAATTTTTGAAAATTACTAAGTCAAGTTGATAATCCCAAGTGTCAAGTTTACCAGAGAAGATATCTTCAAAATAAATATTGCTTAATTTATTAAATGGTATGTCTTAGTCATGAAGGATTTTTTATATATGGCCCAATCTATCATATTAAAATCATGTTGTTTCCATACTTTTTGCTATGTTGCCCATACTCAAGCAAATTCAAAATGTGTAAAAACATAATCATATTCACTTTCATATAAATCAGAAATTAAATTATATTCTGCGACTTTCATAATTCTTTCGTCATCGTTCTAGGAAATATTATTGCAACTGATTTTGGAATCTAGTGTTTTCTTTCTTTAGAGAAGTACTTATGATAGAGTGATATCAGCTTACTAAAGGAATCAACTTACTACCAGGTCTTATCTTCTGTGTTTATACTTGTTGAGGATTGATTCATATAATTCCAAGTATTTTTTTGCAATGACAAGACAATCAAAATGTTTTAAGACTTTGTTTCTTGCGTTTTCGGACAGCTCTTTGTATTTTTGATTGTTGCAGATCCACTCTATTCCATA
>JBCNVB010000007.1:0-2212 GCA_039630415.1 bacterium
AGATCAAACTGATATACTAAACCAGTATGAAATCTTACTCAGGGAAGATAAAATCAGAAATATATCTGAAATTTACAAAATAATAGAAGGTTTTAATGATTTCCAAAGGGATGAAAGTTGGTCTCCAATAAAAAGATCAAAAAAAGATCAAAGTGGGAAACCTTCAAACAACGAATTGCAAGACTGAAAATTCCAGCCATTCAATTCGTAAGTATAGGTGAATTCTATAGAAAAGTGAAGAATAGAGAGTTATATAAAAAAAGAATGTTAGAACAAGATATAATAGATTTATAGAATATGATTCCTGAATAATATGATTTAAAATAGAAGATCTGTAAGATTTAAAAAAATAGTAGGAAATGTAATAGAATAAAACATGGCAAAAGTATCAAATATAGTATTAAGAATAATAAAAATCAATCTGTCTCATACAATACGTATTCATAGCTCATATGAAAAACTCCACGAACTAGCCGGTAGTTTTGAAAATAAATTTTCTGAGATAAAAATAAAATGATGTATAATAATCTCACAAAAGATCTCCCATTCGTGACTGTAAATATATTAGCACATAACAGAGTAAGGGAAGTTGACATCACTCTTGATAAAATTACAAACCATCTTCACTATCCGAGCGATATGTATGAAATAATTGTTGTAGACAATGCATCTACAGACGGAACTTACGAGCTGATAAAGCAAAAGTATCCAAAAGTGAAAATTATAAGGCTAGAAAAAAACGTAGGTATAGCTGGATGGAACGAGGGGTTCAAAATAGGCCAAGGTGACTATTTCTTAGTCTTAGATGATGACGCTTATATTGAAGGAAATACATTAACAAAGCTCGTAAACAGAGTAAGAAAGTATAGTATAAATCTCCTCTCAATGAAAGTTATAAATCCATACACCATGGAAGAGTATACCAAATCCTATCCAACGGGACTTTTGTCATTTTGGGGATGCGCTGTACTAATATCAAAAGACACTATAAAAGAGGCAGGATATTATGACGAAAATATATTTGTATGGGCACATGAGCTAGAGTACACCATCAGAATCTTGAGCAGAGGTTTAAACCACTGCTACTCTCCGGATATCATAGCATATCACATGAAAAAGAATACTCATTCTGATAGGCAGAAGTTGAAAATATCTTACAGATATAATACTAAACACATATTCTATATAGCCGGAAAGTACTTTCGTGGAAAATATGCTTATTTAGTCTTATCAAATCTAATAACAACGACTATATACACCAATTTAGTATATGTGCTTAAAGGTATAATCACTGCTGTTGAAATGAAAGAGAATATCAGGGAATTTTTAAGTTTCTACGATAAAGGGAGAAAGGTTAAATTCAAAATCAACGAAAACTTACAGAAGACGTATTTGAATAGCTTTATTGAGTTTCAAAATATACTAACTCGCAAATTCTACAGGCATACGTTCTACAACAAAAATTCTATATTTTATCCCGAAAGCAATCCCGCCATTATAAGACTAAGAAGCAATCTCTTAGATGTTCTAGAAATAAAGGAAATAGATACATAATTCTCTGAGTCTAGTGCAAAATGAAGTATGCCTAAGTTGAATTTCCATTTCCATAAGAGAAAAAAGATTACAAATGTCGCTAAATATTCAGAAGACTATATCCTATAAAAAAAGATATTATATTATCTGGTCTTTAGCCAAAATGTATGTCAAGGAAAAAGGTACTACGACCTCGCATAGAAATTTGAAAATATGATCTAGATTAGTAGATTCACTAACTATGTAAGTTATTACAAAACTGAGTGAAAAAGTATAATAAAACTTTAAAAGAGGATAAAATGAACAAACATGAAACCATTTGCGCAGTAGTTGTAACATACAATAGAAAACATCTATTGCTCGAGTGTCTTGAAGCTATAAGAAAACAAACCCGACCCGTTCAGGCTATATACATAATTGATAACCATTCAATAGATGGGACACCCGAACTTCTCTTGGAAAAGGGATATATAAATCAATTACCTCCCCCAGTGCTAACAGAACCTTGGGAAATAGAACTTTCTATCTCCAACCAAACTAATTCTGAACCAATAGAAATTCACTATATTCGCATGCATGAAAACACAGGTGGCGCAGGGGGATTCCATGAGGGACTAAAGAGAGCTTATGAAAAAGGTTACGATTGGTTTTGGTTGATGGATGATGACGTAGAACCTAT
>JBCNVB010000008.1:0-3777 GCA_039630415.1 bacterium
GGAACATCAACTCTTACCACCCTTGCGTCAGCGAGGAACACAGCCAGCAGAGCTCCCACACCCATAAGCAATGTTCTAATCTTCCATCCTAGCCTTCCAGTTAGATCTTCAATAAGCCCGGATAAGAAAACAGGAAGCGACGCAAGAAACAGAAGAGCCATCTCCTTTGCGTAAGCATGTCCCTGAAGGGAGCTCAGGGAGAGCACCACCACCCATGCCCCCCACACCCCCACACCACCAAGCCTCGGCGTAGGCAGCTTATGAAATTTCTGAGGACCAGAGCCTGGCAGGTCTTTTGCTAATGAAACAAATTTTCTAAAAAGAACTGACATAACGGCACATACAATTAAGGATATTCCAGTACTAATTATTGTGTATTTGAGCATACTCTGCTTCTACATTTTCAAAATCTTCTCTGTAAATCGAAAGCTTTTTTAAACAAATTATCAGGAAGTATCCTGTAGCTCAACCTTAAAGCCAAATTAGCTAAAAATTCAATCCTATTCAAAAATCCCAAATTATATATCTTCTTCATAAGTAAGTAATCTTGCTTAAATATTTTTAAACCTCTTCTTTTACGAAAATAATCATTCAATCTACACAACAATAGCACATCTTGTATATTATAAAAACTTGCACCATGTTTTATCATTTTCACAAATAAGTGATAATCTTCTCCGTGGTGCAGAGATTCATCATATCCTTCAACATATATAAACAGATTTTTTTTAAATAGAGCAGTCGCATGATTTACCGGACTCCTAAATTTAGCATATCTAACTATATCCTTATGGTGCTCTGGAACTTTTCTATATGAAAATACATTTTTTCCAAAATAGTCATTGAATTCAGCTATCCAACTTCCTACAACATCAACATCTCTTTTTTCTAAAGTTTCAATTTCTTCTTTCAATCTATTTGGAAGAGAAATATCGTCTGCGTCCATTATAGCTATATATGTTCCATTAGACTTAGCTACAAGTAGATTCCTTGACCTTGACCTTCCGTAGTTATACTCATTGACGAACAGCTTAACCCTAGAATCTAGCTTTGCATAATACTCCAGAATTTCTAAGGCTTCCATATTATCAGGTTTATCTAGAGCGATCAAAAATTCAAAATCCTCAAAAGTTTGATTTATAATCGATTCTACAGACAATTTTAATAAATTACTATTCTCGTTGTAGCAGGACATTATTACAGAAACCTTAGGTTTTCTCATTAATGAACCTCAGCATTCCTTTTCTTATAAATCAGTTCCTAATATGTTTAGAGTGTTAGGGCTAATACCGTATATTATATATGATATAGATATAGCTGTTCTTTCTCTTAGTGATAAACTTTCCCGTTTAGAAAAAATTAGTGAAATAACGAAAATATCTATCGCATACAAGAAGAAAACCATTCTAGAAAACCCTTCACCTAATACAAAAGCAGATGGTAATGTAAAAAAGTAATAAGTTTTTCTAAAATCTAACATATATTTTATTATGTAATCATTCTGTTTCCTTAGAAGATATTGTGTAACATACACATAGAAAAGTATCGAAATAGCCTTTATATTATTAGGTGTTCTTTCTTCTCCCCAATCTATTGATGTATCAAGATAGACAAAAACAACCTCAGAATAGTAATAATAAATAACATAAGAGATTATTAATCCAAGCATTAAATTAGTAAGGTAGACAATTCTAATATGAAAAATTTTTATTTTAATAGTCTCTAAAGATATAAATATTACAAATACGACCAAAAGAAAAAATAAACTGCTCCAGTGAAACAAAGATGCTAAAATTCCGATAATGAAAAAAAGAAGGAGATTACGTACATACATTAATTTTAAACGTGCCTTAATCAAGAAAGATAATACTAAGATCAAGATTGTTGTGCTTAAAAATTGTCTAATAGCGTTCTGTGATCCAAGCAAAAAAAACATACTATTAATGTATAATGGCAAAATCGACAAAAATTTTAAAAAGCTAATTTTTAAAATACGTAAGGCTAAATAATATGTCAAAATGGATAATATAATTATTAGTACAAAAGATGTGTATTCATTCTGAAATACTGAAAGTAATTTTGAGATGAAATAAAAAAGTGGTTCATAAAATGGTTCAGGATTCAGAAAGTAAGCTAAATAGAATGCTAAATCGTAAGAAATTGGCTTTAGTAGGTAAACACTAATAGAAATAACTAAGACTAGGGGATAAAAAACATAATACAAACTCCTACCACTGATTAGAAAACATACTGCTACAATAAAATGTACAAGTATCCAAAGATACACTGCCATAGAGATTTCTTATACGTTCCCCTAATTTCCTACCCAACGCGTGTTTTTTATTATACTTTTAACTAAACGTATTACAATCTTAGCTAAAGCTTTGTTTAAAGATAAAAAAGTGAAAATTAAAAAATAGAATAAACCTGACCTATTAAAGATTATATAAGCTATTTCTTTGTCTCTTTCAATAAAATTTCTAGCTGAAAAACCGAAATTATCGTAATAAACATAAGAAGAATCTTCGTTTACATATTTTATTTCGTGATTAAAACTATATTTGTCTAAGAAATAGACATAATCCGCAGCAAATTTGAATCTTATATCATATAAAAACTGGTTATCTCTATCAAACAAAATTCCTTGATGACAGTAAGGAAGTCCAAGCCTTGGAGATTTTAGTTTTGCACAAGTTAGTTTACCTAATCTAATAAACTTGACGGGTATGTATGAAGGTATTTGTATTGGTGGGTTGAAAATATTACCTACAAAATAGTCTCCAGCATTTAAAAATATTCTACCTTTACCTAAACTTAACATAATTCCTTTATTCATAGCATCATATATACCTCTATCTTTTTCACTTATCCAGTAATCTATGTAATTCTCGTACTTCTTTAATATATCTAAAGTTCCATCCACTGAGCCACCATCTACAATTATGTACTCTAAATTCGGATATGTTTGGTTTATTACGCTCTGTATTGTTTCTTCTAAATATCTTTCTACATTTAGCACAACCGTTATTACGGATATAAGTGGTAGCTCATCAATATACTCTTTGTTTGGTAGTCTATCTAAGTAGGTTAATATTCGACTCTGGATACACTCTGGTGCAGGTTTCACTGGATTTCCATCCAAATCACATATATGCCAGATTCCGTTCTTCAGTTTATAACTAAACTTAAAGTATCCTTTTGTCCTCAGTCCTCCCTCTTGTTTCCTTCCCTCTCCTTCTGGAAGAAAAAGCTTGGTCTCAAAATTATCTTCCGGCTTGCCTACGAATTTTGAGTCTTTTATACGGAACTCTGGGTATGTTAAAGAAAATTTAAATTCTGGCTTTATGCGACCAAACTCATCAAGTTTCTGATCTTCAACGAGTTTATAAGACAAAACTTTTAATTTTTTTGTTTCTGGTTTCATCTCAATTGTCTATCCAATAATAATGTTTTTAATATATTATTCCATTGCTTTGCATAATTTTCAATGGTCATTTGCTTTATTCTATTATAACCTCTTTCTGCTAGTTCCCTTCTTAAATCTGAGTCAGTCCATATTCTATATATTTTTTCAGCTATGTCTTCTGGATTATGTGGATCAAATATTAAACCTGCATCTCTTATTTGTTCTGGAATCGCACACACGTTAGAAGAGACAACAGGCACACCTAAATAAAATGCTTCCCAAATAGGTAAACTGACACTCTCAAACAAGGAAGGCATAACTAAAGCAGTGGAAAGTTTATATAGGTAAGGCATTTCGTCATTAGGTATGTA
>JBCNVB010000009.1:0-13868 GCA_039630415.1 bacterium
TGGGTTTTGAGAAGGTGTAACTTCAGCACCAACTAGAGCTACTGTTATTACTAAAGGATTATCCATCATATTATCTCTTTTACCTTGTTATAAATTGATAGATAATCTAATCCGTGTTGATTCATTAACTCTTGTGGAGAAGCACTGCCAGGTATACTGTTTACACCTATGTTATCAAAATAATCGACATTGTATTTGTTTTTTAACAAAATACTTGCTATTACTTGACCTATACCTCCGTACTCGCTATGTTCTTCAAAAACTAATATCTTTTTTACATTTCCAAGGCTTTCAATAAAATGTTTTTGATCAATAGGTTTTATTGTTAGAGCATCTATTACTCTTATGTTAATGTTTTCCTTTTCCAGTAATTCATAAGCTTTTAGTACTTGATGAATTATTACCCCAGCTGAAATAACAGCTACTTTATCTTCAGGATGTTGTTTTATAACTTTAACTTTTCCTATTTCGAATTCTTCATTTGGTTGATAAATGTTAGGAGTTGATGGTCTTGATGCTCTAAAGTAAACTATACCTTCTAGATTGCCCTTCAAGTGTTCTTTTATTACTTTCTGTAGCATTTTCTGTGCACTAATTGAATCTGAAGGGTATAAAACAGTACTTTTTATTAGTGAATTAAACATTGCAATATCTTCTAGAGCCATCTGCGAAGGACCATCTTCACCTATTGATATTCCCGCATGAGTACCTACAAATATTACCAAAGGTGGTTGAGAATAAACCATCATTCTTATGAAATCAAAAGCTCTAGTTAGAAAAGCACCAAAAGTTGATAAATACACTATGAATTTGTTTTTAGCTAATCCTAAAGCTGCCCCTACCATTGCTTGTTCAGCTATATGACACTGAATAAATCTCTCTGGAAACTCCTTTTGAAAGTATTCAGTATAGGTTGAGTTTTTTACGTCTGCGTCTAAAACCACTATATTGCTTATTTTTTTGGCTATTTGTGTTAGTGCTTTTGGCAAAGCTTGCCTAGTTGCCATAGGCTTTGGATCTATATCTATTTCGATTTCTTCTATCGTAGACAGACCATTTGAATAGGGATATTTTGAGTAGCTTGGTTTTATTTGCATTTCTTGATTTATATCAACACCTAATTCTTGTATAGCTTTTTGTAAATCTTGGGGATCTTGGATAGGTTTACCATGCCAATTTTCTTTATCTTCCAGAAAAGATATTCCTTTACCCTTGTACGTTTTAGCTACTATTGCAAATGGTTTTTGTGTTCCTTGTTTGAATTTTTGATAAGCTTTTTCTATCTCTTGAATATCGTGTCCATCTATTATTTGGTATTCCCAACCAAATGCTTCTAGTCTCTTTGAGTACTGTAACAAGTCATGACCAAAAAGAGTAGGCTCACTTTGACCTAATCTATTTACATCGATGATAAGACATAAATTATTGAGGTTGTATTTAGTAGCCAGATTAAGAGCTTCGTAGTTACTACCTTCAGCAAATTCACCATCTCCGACAAGTACGTATACTTTAGAGTTTACATTATGATATTTTCTTGCCCATGCAGAGCCTACCGCAATAGCCAATCCCTGTCCCAGAGATCCAGTTGCATAATTTATACCCGGTAGCTTAACACTGGGATGTCCTTCAAGAGGGCTACCCAGTTTTCTCAAGCTTAAAAGATCATGGTAGATTATACCTACTTTTTTGTAGATTGAATACAGAAGGGGTGCAGCATGACCTTTTGAAAGAATAAATTCGTCATGATATATTTGAGGATAATTCTGAGGTTCAAAAACAAGGTATTTGAAAAATAACGTTGCAACTAACTCAACAGCTGATAGGCAAGTAGTTGGGTGACCAGAACCGGCAGCATAAGTACTTTCTATTATGTCCCTTCTAATTTGCTTGCATATCTCTATCAGACTAGAGGTACTGATCATTTTTTCCTCCCGAATTCTTTTTTTTAGATTATTCTATATCACAAATTTTCATACCTCTACAAATCCCGCAATAGATAAAGTAAGTTATTGTTTCATTTTTGTTAATTTGTAAGTTTCGCTATGTAAAAAAAAATGTAAAAAATTGGTTAGAATCTTTTTAAAAAAGAAAAGCACGGCCTATTTTATAGGTGCAAGATTAAGAAGAATGTCCCCAAAAGGGAGGGGGAGTGTATGACTTATATTTACGGGTCTGATAACCCAATTAGTAGGTTTCCTGGTAACATTTATCATGGAAGAATCCATAAATCTCCGAGTGCAATTCCTTCCAAACCTGGTACAATCCCTAAAAACCCAGCTATTGATAATGAAAAACCAACGATAACACGTCCGCTTTTGATTATTAGTGGGGACTTGATCAAAGAATTAGAAAAAGCAGCAGGTAAAGAAGAAAATGAAGAGACTAATCAAACCAATCAAACCAACCAAAATAATCAAGCAAACCAGGCTAGCGATAATAAAAGTCAAAAACCTAGGATTGATATGCAAAAAGTAAGAGAACAACTAGAAAAAATCATTAGAGAAGTAGTTATTCCGAAAATATCAGAAGCTATAACAAAATTTATTCAATCCCTGAAGGATATTATAATAAAATCCGTATCAGCAACAATTAAAGCTTTAGCAGGTCCTTTAGGAGATGTGCTTTCAAGAGCAGCAGATACAATTTCAAACATAGCTGATCTCATAGATAGTTTTCTTACTAATGGCGCAAGTAAAATTAAGAAAATTGTAGGGAATAAGTTAATCAGTAGTTTAGATAAGATTGTTTCGGTAGTAGTAGAAGCTGCCAAAATACTAGAAGATGGCAAAGTAAAATTACACGAAGTTGTTCAGGCAGTAAGTAGTTTTGGGATTGAAATGGTAGGAGGTTTAATAGGATCAACTATAGGAGGAGCAATAGGATCCTTCATTGGAGGTGTAGCAGGAGGAGTAACAGCACTAGTAGCAGGCCCGGTTGGAGCAGCTGTGGGGTCAATTATAGGATCTTTTGTTGGAGAAAAATTTGGAGACTGGATGGCTCCAAAAATTGCTCAATTTTTCGGAGAAGATAGGGTCCTAATAGATTTCACAAAAGCGGCACCTGCTGGAGCTAAATGACTGATAGGTGGAGCCGAGGGGATTTGAACCCCTGACCTTCTCGGTGCAAACGAGACGCTCTCCCGCTGAGCTACGACCCCTCATACATACTATTAAACACTACCTCACCAATCCCTTCTCAAAGATAAAAGGCTTTGAGTAACATCTGTTCTCCAAAACAATATAATCTATAAGACTAGCTGGTGTTATATCGAAAGATGGATTATAAACATCATACTCTTCCCTTGTTATATAACTATTTTTGAACTTTATTACTTCTTCTTTATTCCTTTGTTCTGGTTCAAAGTTTTCAAGATTAGGTAAATTATAATCTATGGAGCTACTGGGGGCTGCAACAATAAAGGGAATTTGATAGTGTCTACACAAAACAGCTAAATTTAGTGTTCCTATTTTATTTGCAGTATCTCCATTTAGAGCTATTCTATCTGCTCCAACACATACAACATCCACATATCCTTTTGAAATAACATATGCAGCTGAGTTGTCGGTTATTATCTTAAATTCTATACCTTCTTTATCAAGTTCCCATGCAGTTAGTCTACTTCCTTGAAGATATGGTCTAGTCTCATCAACCCAAACAAATACTTTACCACCTACTTTTGACAATTGTTGATGAGTGTACTTTATTATTCCCAGTGCAGTACCTAACCCAATTGTAGCTAAGGATCCAGTATTACAGTGCGTCAGAAAATTTACACTTTTTGTTTCAGATATTTTACTTAAAATTTTCGACAATAACTCATAACCATTCCTGGAGATATTTAGATTTTTGGTTTCTTCAGAGTGTATTATATCCAATATGAACTTTTTAATTAAGCTTTTGTACTCAGAAGAACTACCCGTATTGTTTTTTGAGAGTAGATTTTGAAGCTGATTGAAGTAATTAAAGATATTTACTGCGGTAGGTCTTGCTTGTCTTAATAAATTCATATCTTCAACGAGATTATTACCCAGATAGACCCCAATAAGCGCTACTATACCAATTAAAGGAGCTCCTCTAACTACCATATCTTTTATAACATAATAAACATCATGCACCGTTTTTAACTCTACATATTTCTCTTCCAAGGGTAATAATCTTTGGTCTAAAACTAAAAATTGATTATTTTCAAAATCAATTATCAGATTTTTATACTCTAATTTTTGCATGCTGTTTATATATTTTACATTCAAATAATTTTACCTTGCTTGAAAGCCTACACTCCATAAAACTTAGGGTATAAGAAGGTAAAGCATTAGATCAAAGAAAATTGTATTATTATGAAAAATGAAATGATAGAGAAAATAATAGCTAATACTCAGGAAGTGATAGAAGTAGAAGAGTTAAAGAGCAAGATAGATAGAAAGGGTAGATTAAGAGTAAAGTTAGGAATAGACCCTACAGCAAATACAATACATTTAGGTTTTGCTGTAGTTTTGAGGAAATTCAGATTATTCCAGGATTTGGGTCATGAGACTTACCTGATTTTAGGAGACTTTACAGCCCTAATTGGGGATCCTTCGGGTAGAAATAAAACTAGACCAATGCTTTCAAAAGAAGAAATCCAAGAAAATTTGAAAACCTACATTCCTCAATTGGGAAAAATAATTGATATATCAAAAACAAAAATAGTATACAATTCCTCTTGGTTATCAAAATTAACACCAGAACAAATAGTAAGACTATCTTCTAAATATACACTAGCTCAAATGCTAGAAAGAGAAGACTTTAAAAACAGATATAGATCAAATGAGCCAATATCTCTGCATGAACTACTTTATCCTTTATTCCAAGCTTACGATAGTGTAGAGTTGCAAGCAGATGTAGAATTAGGAGGAATAGATCAAAAATTTAATTTCATAGTTACCAGGTACATTCAACAGAGTTTCAATCAAGAGCCAGAAGTAGCGGTTATGATGCCAATTCTAGAAGGTACCGACGGTATTAATAAAATGAGCAAATCATTGGGTAATTATATAGGAATAGATGATGAACCAAATGATATGTTCATTAAAATAATGTCCATTCCAGATAACCTAATTAGAAGATATTTTGAATTATGTACCAATCTTCCACAAGAGACGATTCAAAAGATTATTGACCTAAATCCAAATCCTAGGGATAGTAAGCTAATCTTAGCAAGGGAAATAGTAAGCATATATCATGGGGAAGAAAAATCACAAAAAGCATATGAGGAATTTATAAACGTTTATTCTAAAAGAGAGTTACCTTCCGAAATACCACAGTTCAAAATCCCCCGTTACATAATAGACCAAGAAAACAACCTAAACTTAGTAGAATTATTATACAGCGTGGGTATAGTAGAAAGTAAATCTGAAGCCAAAAGGCTTCTAGCACAAGGAGGAATATATATTAACGGCAATAGAGTATCCTCAAAAACAATAAAGTACAGCCATCCCCTAATTATAAGAATAGGAAAGTTTGATTATTACAGTTTAGTACTGGAAGATGAATCTCTTCACAGCTCCTAAAGTATTCTCTTCCATATCTAGTTTGACAATACCAGAATATATATACATTCTTAACTACACCAAAGAATTAATCAAAAAGTATGATCAAGGATTGCTAGACAATACACTTATAAACTATCCCATATTGGTTTTGGAGTTGTCAAAACACGAATCTTTGCAGATAGTAGTTAACATTATTCAAAACATAAGTTTTTTTTGTAGAAAGATGGTTAATTTGTCCTTTATACCAGCAATACAAGATATTTATAAACTTGTATTTGTAGTTGATCTCGATGGTAATTTTTATAATCTTAAAGCTGAGAATATTATCTACATAAATAGAGAGACTTTATCAGTATTTTTAGGCTTATCATATTTTATAGATAGTTTAGAGTCGGATACTTATGATAAGATTGATCTACCAGTAGATCATTCAATAATTAGCCAAATTGTTTCATTGATCTATGAGAAGAAGGAATATTTGAAAATAGAAGAAAATATTGAATTAGAGCGTAGATACCTATCGTATAAAAGTGTAATGTTTTTAATGCTCGGAACGTCCATAATCATGATTAGGAAAGTATGAATGAGATTCTTCTAAAAATATATCAAACCAGAAAAAATTCTTTAGAAAAACTCGAAGAAAAAATAAATCAAATAGATGACTTTACCAGCGAAAATTATATAAAGCTTATAAAAGAGAAGAATGCCGCTCAAGAATATGTTGATCTTTTCGAAAAGTATAGAAGAAAAATTCAAGATATCCAAGATGCAGAGGAACTTATAAAAACAGAGAAAGATCAAGAAATGAGAAAATTTTATCAAGAGGAAATAGAAAAACTTTCCACAGAGATGAAAGAGATAGAGAATCAACTATGGAATTTGGTTGTAGAAGAAGAGGAAGAGGATAGTAGAAATGTAATAGTAGAGATTAGAGCAGGTACAGGAGGAGAAGAAGCAGCCTTATTCGCAGCAGATTTGTTTAGAATGTACCAAAAATTCGCAGATAAAATGAAATTTAAAATAGAAATTCTAAGTACTAACTACACTGATCTAGGTGGAATAAAGGAAATTTCATTTTTAGTTAGTGGTAAAAATGCTTATAAAATTTTTAAGTATGAAAGTGGAACCCATAGGGTACAAAGAGTTCCAATAACAGAGGCAAGTGGGAGAATTCACACATCTACAGCTACCGTAATTGTCCTACCAGAAATTGAAGAAAAAGAGGTAGTAATAAGAGATGATGAGATAGAGATGGAAACTTTTAAAGCTGGAGGGCCAGGAGGCCAAAATGTAAATAAAAACGAATGTGCAGTAAGATTAAGACATTTACCAACAGGAATAGTGGTAACCTGTGCAGACGAAAGAAGTCTTCATCAAAATAAACTTAAAGCTCTCAAAATACTACGAGCTAAAATAGTACAACTACAAAAAGAAAAACAGGAAGAAGAAATTCAAAAACAGAGAAGACAACAAGTAAAAACAGGTGACAGAAGTGAAAAAATCAGAACCTATAATTTCCCCCAAAATAGAGTGACGGATCACAGAGTAAACCTAACTATTCAAAACTTAGAATACATCCTAGAAGGAAATCTAGAACCAATAATTCAAGAACTTCAAAAAGCTGAAATTTTCAAAAAAATACAAGAAATCAAGGAAAAGATAGAAACTTAAAAAATGGAAATACAAGTTTTCAAAAAATTTGCTCAAAAGTTCCCGGAATACTACAAGATAAAAAACCCGAACTTTCTCATAATGACCAAATACTATTTACGAAAACCAACATTTAAATACCTATGGTACCTGTTTTACAAGAATCCCTTGAGAATACTTTATAATCTTTTTGTGAATGTTTTACCTTTACTGGTTTGGGAATTATTCAAAAAATTAATGAACGGGAACTCAAAGATAGATTCATATGCGGATATAGGTAAAGAAAAGCTTATAGATTATTTTAGTAAGGGTCAGGGTTTTATTACTATAAGTTATTGTCAAAAGCCGTTTAAGTGCCCAGATGGTAGATTTTCTACCAAATGTACTGCTAAATATGATGTATGTCAGTCCTGTTTCTTATCAAAAATCAAGGCTAGAGCTGATCAACTAGGACTGGATTACTACATAGTTCTTGGAGATTATGACAGCGTTTGGAATATACTTAAAAACCAGTTTCTTAAGCGTAAACATGGTGGATATGTTTTGACAGTTTGTGTTATGGTTCTAAATGTAATTAAGTACTTGTCACCTCTATTTGGTTTTAGGGGTTTAATAGTGCCTTTTACAAAGGGCGAATGTAAAACTTTAGCAGCTTACGAACTAGCAGAGTTTGGATATAAAAACGTTGAAACTGACATTTCAGACAAGAATAAAAACCTTTTACTTGAAATCTTAGATCAAGCAATAAAAAAGAAATATTCGATGAATTTCGAAAAAACAGGAGGTAACTATGAAAAACAATTCACTCAAATTCAAATTACTAACTAAAATAATCATTTCAGTCATTTTAGGTTTAGTATTATTCACATTTGTCTATTCCAACTCAGCATGGAAGATAAGAATAAAAGGAATAACAAGAGAAGTTAATACTAATCCGATAATAAAAGGAACATCAGTTTTTGTAGATATATACGATTTGAGTAATCTCTTCAAAATAGACTATGAAGTTAACCTAACAAGAAAATTAATAACTTTCTATAGGGATGTATCGATCACTGTGGAGAAGCCGGAAGAAAAGCAAGTAGAAAAGCCGATAGAAAAACCATCTGAAAAACAGCTTGAAAATCCTCCACAAAAACTAAACTCTCTTATGCTGAATAAAATAAATGCTATAAAAACTGTATTGATAGTTAATGCAATAAATGAAGTCAAAGAAATTGAAGATAATAATTACAGTACTTACTCTGAGGATATAGAAAATGTTCAGAAAGTATTGAATTCTTACTTTTCGGAAAAAGGTTTTAAGAGTATAGTGATCGACAATAATTTTAGAATAGATAAGCTTGAAATACCAACCATAGTTAGATACTTAAAAGAAAAAGATATAGATGGTGCAATAGTACCAGTATTAAAAAAATACTACTATTATGAAAAAGATGGCAATAATTTGGTTCCCACGGTTGAGTTACAGATAAACTATGTTCTAGTAAACCAAGCAGGTGAAATCGTATTTTTCAATGTTCAGAATATAATCAGAAATTTAGCCATTATCTCAAGTAGTTCAGTTAGATATAGAAAATCAAAATTATTAGATCTTGTTAGAATGTCAGTAGATTTATTTATTAGAGACTTTAACGAATATGTGCTAATCCTATCACAGGAGGGTTAAAAAATGAATTACCAAGATAACGATTACCAAGATAACGAGTACGAAGATAACGAGTACAAACAAGAGGATATAACAGAAGAGGTTAAACCCCCATCAGCAGACTTTAAATTCAAAGAAAAAAGAAAAGAAGAAAGAAGAGTTCTAAATCCAGCTAGGTTAGTAAAGGTAGTAATTTATTATGATAATGATCTTGTGATAGAAAAGTGGGTAAGTGTAGTAGACGTATCAAGGCACGGAATGAAAATAATACTCGACATACCTTTAAAATTAGCAGATAATGTTAAGATTGATTTTTATACTTCCAAAGAACCTGTATCCACAGAAGCAAGAATAGCTTGGTGTAAAGAGCTAGTTAGAGGTTCAGGATTGTTTGCTGCAGGACTAGATCTAGCCAAACTTAGTCAAGAAAATTACGAAATAATCAATAATTTTCTTATGAATTTTGCACCGTTTGAGGAAAGAAAAGCAGTTAGAGTAAAAAAACCTTTCCTTGTTGAGCTTCGCACAGAAAAAGAAACCAAAAGATTCTACACATATGCAGTGGATTTATCTATAACAGGAATGAGAATTATTAGTGATTTTGAGCTAGATGCTGATGATATCGTACTTATTAAAGCTATATTAGGGCCTGATCAGACAGGATATATCAAAGCCAGAATAGTATGGCAACAAACTAAAAGCTTCGGAGTTATGATAGGAATTAACTTTATAGAAGCTAGTAATGAAGATATCAAAAAAATTAGTGACTTCATATATGGAACATGAGTAAAGTGTATATAACAACACCTATATATTATCCAAACTCGGATCCACATGTAGGTACAGCATATACCACTATAGTAGCAGATTTCTTAGCAAGATACTATAGACAAAGAGGAAAAACAGTTTTCTACTTAACAGGAACTGATGAAAACAGTGTCAAAGTTGAAGAAGCTGCACAAAAACTTAATAAACCTACAAAACAGTATGTAGACGAAATGGCAAGTATCTTTAGGGAAATATGGCAAAAATTAAATATCAGCTACGATAAATTCATTAGAACTACTGATGATTACCATATTCAAACTGCTCAGTTTGTATTTCAGAAACTTTATGAAAAAGGATATATTTACAAGAGTTATTATGAGGGGTGGTACTGTAATAGTTGTGAAACTTTTTGGCCCTCATCTAAACTCGGAGATGAAAAAGTTTGTCCAAACATAGAGTGCAGAAAACCACTCACAATTGTTAAGGAAGATAATTATTTTTTCAAATTGTCAGATTTTCAAGAAAAACTTATTAAGTATTACGAGCAAAATCCAGATTCAATTTTTCCCAAAACACGATATAATGAAGTTTTATCTTTTATCAAAATGGGTCTTCAAGATATTTCAGTTAGCAGAAAAAACATAGAATGGGGAATAAAAGTTCCTTTTGACCCTAACTACACGATATATGTCTGGATAGATGCTTTGACGAACTACATTAGTGGCATAGGATATCCATATAATTTTGAAGAGGAATATTGGCAAAATGTTTATCATATAATGGGGAAAGACATTATAAGGTTTCATGCGGTAATTTGGCCTTCGATCCTGCTTGCATTAGGATTAGAACCTCCAAAAAAACTCATAGTTCACGGATGGCTTACTACTCCCGAAAATAAGAAAATATCTAAATCAACAGGCGGAGATATATTCAAACTAAGAGAATTCATCTCAAATAACCCTGAACATATGATCATGGGACTGAGATACTACTTGTTAAAAGAAGGTAGTTTTGGAGAAGATATACCAATTAGTGTAGAAAGATATGTTCAGATTTACAACTCAGATTTGGCTAATAATGTAGGAAACTTGCTTTCAAGAATTGTAGCTTTAATACAAAAAAATCTTGAAAGTAAAGTATATAAAAAATCTTCACTGGAATTTATACCAACTCTTTACTCACAAGTTTTGAAAGAATACAACAAATATGTAGAAAACTTTGAATTTTCTAAGGCTATGGATATTATAATAGATTTCAGTAACCATCTGAATAAAAAGATAGAAGAAAATAGACCATGGGAAATGAAGAATCAAAAAGATAAGTTAAACGATTTGATGTTCGAACTATGTTTAGGTTTAGTTGGTATATTTACTTTTCTTTATCCTGCTATACCTTATTCGAGTTACCAGGCACTTAATCAATTAGGTTTAGAGAAAATTTTAGATAAAGCTAGTTTTAATGTATCTGACTTGTATTTAGATGGTATTGAATCCTTCGAGATAAGGAGTAGGCAGGTACTTTTTCCTGCGATAAAATAGTTTTCTTAAAGTTTTACTATAAAAGCTATAAAAAATATAAGAGGGGCTTTAGTAAGCCCCTCTTTCGCTTTTGCTTTTTTAACTTTCTTGTTATTCTACTTATCTATCCACCGCCGCCGCCACCAAGAGCTTTTGTCCATTGTTGAGCTATTTGCGATTGAGTTTTGAATGCGTTCATTCTGTTTTCTTCATGCATCTTTCTTATTGCTCTGTTTGTATCTAGGATCATTTTTTGCATTTCTTGTTGGTGCTTCTTTTCAGAGAGCATATCAGATAGCATGATGTTTTCTAGCTCTCTTCTGTTTTCATTACTAATAGACCATGCTCTTGCTCCGTTTATAAATGGGCTCCATGCTCTTTCTGTTGCCAAAGGCAACCCTTGTGTAGGATCAAACCATCCAAATATTGACATCTTTTACACCTCCTTGCTTATCGTGTTCACTTTATATATGTCATAAAATCCCAAAAATTAAATACCAACCCGGAAAAGTTAACATTTTTTTTACAAAACCTGTAAGCTAACAAAGGAACAAAACAAAAACTGTTGAACTACATTATGTGAACTTCGAAGTAGTAATAACAGGCAATAGCTTTGCAACTAATAGTCTAATTTTTCTTCTTAACACCCACTTTAACATAAACATAGCAAATATAGTACCTGAAATTTCAATGATAAGGGATATTAAACTATTTATGCCAGCAGCAACTCTTAAAAACCTCTCCATACCACTAAAAAAACTCTCAGATAAAAATGTAGCTTCTTTCAACAAAATACACCTCTTCCTTTACAATAATCAAAGAATACTCTCCCATAACAAAAAAATCATAGTATCAACTTCCCTCGAAAAACTAAAAAAAATACTACTTAGCCTTTCCCCTAAACCTAAAAACATAAAAATTTTTCAAAATTCAATAAACGAAATATTCTACAATAACGACAAATTTTACATAAAATTGTCAAACAACAAAATACTTACAACTCATTACCTCATAATCGGGGATGACTTTTGGGGTAATAGCTGGAATTTTATAAACTACAAACCCCATCACACAGGAGGATGGATAGTTAAAATACCCAACACTAAATCAATATCAACCATACCCTTCATAGCCCTAGGCTACTCAAAAAAAAGTCTAATTCTATCAGACAACCAAAACCTAATCTTTTCTAAACACATCGATAAAGAATATTCCATAGAAAACCTAATCATCAACTTTCTGACAAATAATCAGATCATAAAAAATATCATCCTATCAGATTGGAATAAATATGTTCTACCCTTCTCAACCAAAGAACAAAACTTTCCAGAACACCTAAAGAATAAAAAAATATTCATCATTACAGAATATTTGGGCCTAACAAGTTGTTTATTACCAGATTTTACCTATCTAACATCCTTTCTAGTGAAAGAATTCATCGTAAATATCGATAAAACAGTTAACTCTTTCAAAGATTTCATCCCCTACATAAATAAAGCAATTCAGTATAATCAAATATTTCTCAAAATAAATAACCTTATAAACAACTTTCCCTTGATGTTTTTTAATAACTCAGAAAAAGATGAAATACTAGTTGATTTACTTCTAGGAAACATAACCCCTTCAGAAGCAGATAGAATGTTTAAACAAATATTTGAATTCTACGATAGAAGATTTGAAGTAGTTTTATCAGCTAGGGCTCAAGAGGAAGAATAATACATTACAATTTCCAACCACCAGAAACCTCTATCAACTGACCCGTTATATAGTCAGCATTAATCAGAAATTCTACTACAGAGCATATTTCATCTAATCTAGCTGTCCTACCCATCGGTATTTCACTAATCGGTTTAGTAATGGAATTCTCAGCAACCCCAACACCTATAACATTTACCGTAATCCCCTCTTTAGCCAACAACTTAGCTAAACTTTTCGCATATATTAAAACCCCCGTTTTCGCTATATTATACGCCGTCGTAAAAGGATAAGCCATAACCTTATCAGTACCAGCAAAACCTATAAAGATTAACCTTCGCCTTATATACCCCAACATCCTTTGAGTCAATAAAAAACAACTATTCAAATTAGAATCAATTATGTACTTCCACTCCTCAAAACTCACCTGCCTTATATCTTTGTATAAATAGTCCCCAACATTGTTCACCAAAATATCCACCCAACCAAACTTACCAACAATCAAATTCACCATATTATCCACTTCCACAGAGTCCATAATATTCGCCTTAATCACCGGAACTTGTATATTGAAATCCCTTTTTATAATCTCAGAAAATTCAACAGCTTCAGAATGACTAGTATTATAGTGAACAGGAACTATATATCCAAGGTTAAGTAACTTCAAAGTTACCGCCCTACCAATTCCTTTAACATTACCAGTAACCAAAGCAACTTTCATAACAGATAAATAATAGCAACACTATTCTATTCTTACTGCAAAAAATCTAAAGTCTCCAAGAGCAATACTTGAAAAATAAGCACCTCTAATGTTAGTAGCTGGAAAAACTCTACTTGTACCTACTATAAACAGCCTACCAAATCGATCTATAATCATATCATTTGCTACATCTTCTGCACCTATTCCAGCTATATCATTCAATATCAAATATCCATTATTTCCAAATGAAGTATCTAACTGACCTTGAGAGTTTAATTTAAACAAAACTATACTCTGATCCTGTAATCCTATACTATTTCCAGCTACAAATATCTCACCATTGCTATTTATAGCCAAGC